>NZ_RFAR01000089.1 GCF_003693445.1 Aquitalea palustris
ATGAAGCCCATGTCCAGCATGCGGTCGGCTTCGTCCAGTACCAGCATTTCCAGGCGGGAGAAGTCGATACGGCCGGAGCGCATGTGGTCCATCAGACGGCCCGGGGTAGCCACGATCAGGTCGATCGGGCGGGACAGGGCGCGGGTCTGGTAGCCGAAGGAAGCGCCGCCAACCAGGCAGGCGGTTTTCATCCAGCGCAGGTCCTTGCCGTATTCCAGGGCGTTTTTCTCAACCTGTTGGGCCAGTTCGCGAGTCGGGCACAGTACCAGAACGCGCGGACCTTGACCCTTGCCAGTGGAGCGCTCGGACAGCTTGGTCAGTGCCGGCAGCAGGAAGGCTGCGGTCTTGCCGCTACCGGTTTGGGCGGAAACCAGCAGGTCGCGGCCAGCGATGGCAGCGGGGATGGCTTCGGCTTGTACGCCGGTGGGCGAGGTGTAACCAGCAGTTTCGAGTGCGCGCAGAATGGTAGGGGCAATGCCCAGATCGGAGAAATGCATAATATCCTTTCAAACCGGAGTAGAGCCGGTGTCGCTTGGCCAGGAGATGTGGCGGTTAGCAGCCTCGTTTCAGAGGCTGTCGGTCATCGGCACCAACCTGTGCAAGCGGCGAACAGCAGTCCAGTCAAAAGAGACACTACGTGGACGAAGCCTGGAATATCGGTCAGGGACGATGAAGCATCACACCGGCAATGCTGCGAAACAGCTGCAAATACTGCCGGTGGAAATGGAAATCAGAAGGGTTGGCACTTTACGGTAAAATTAAAGCGTTTGCAAGCTGTTTTTGCAAAGTGTCTGGCTAAGTGATTGATTCACCGCCAGGTGATGTCGCAAAAAGAGAAAAATTGCATATTTCTGCAATATTCAGCCCTGCTGGCCATTCATGGCTTGCTTTGCCAGTAATGGCTGCAGCCATTGCACTGCACCATCGGTATCGCGATATTCCGCGCCACTCCAGTAGGGATAGGGCAGGCTGGCAAGCTGTGCGAACAGGGCGGCGAAATCCAGTGCGCCACTGCCCGGCGCACCGCGTCCCGGCACATCGGCAAACTGCAGGTGGCCGATACGCGGCCAGTGTTGCTGCAGCAATGGCTCCAGTGCTTCGTCCATGCGGGCCATGTGATAGAGATCGATCTGCCAGTAAAGATTGGCATGTGCTGGCAGTTGTTGCAGCTCGGCGGGCGTGCTGATGAGAAAGTCCGGCATGTCGTGGCGGTTGATGGCTTCCACGGTGCAGCGGATATGGTGCGGGGCCAGCGTGTCGGCCGCCAGTCGCAGATTGCCATGTAATACCGCGATGGCCTGTTCACGGTGGCAGCCAGCAGCCAGCCGCCCCGGCAGGATGTTGACGGCCTCCACATTCAGAGCGGTAGCGTAGTGCAGGCACTGCTGCAGGCCGGCGGCGAATTCTGCTTCCCGGCCCGGCGTGCCGGCCAGGCCGCTGCCGCCTTGCATCAGGTCGCCGGCCGGCGCATTGATCAGCACCAGCTTGAGCTGATTCTCACCCAGCCATTGCTGTAGTTGCTGCACGCTGTGTTCATAAGGAAACTGGATTTCCACTGCCTGAAAACCTGCCGCACGGGCTGCGGCAAAGCGCTGCGGCCAGGGCAGGTGGGCAAACAGCATGCTCAGATTGGCCGATAATTTCAGCATGGGGCTTGCTCCTGCTCCTGATAGAGATGAATGACGCTGCTCAGGTCAGCGTTGCTATGGCCTTGTGCCGCATGCAGGCGCATCAGCTGGCTGGCCAGTGCCGCCAGCGGGGTGGCGGACTGGCTTTGTTTGGACAGCTGGCCGGCGTTGTCCAGGTCTTTCAGCAGGGTGGCGACCTTCCATTGCACCGGCTCGGCCTGCCGTGCCGCCATGCGCGGGGCCAGGATTTGCAGTGGCAGCGAGTCGGCAAAGCCACCAGCGAGTGCCGGCGCCAGCAGGCTGGCATCCACGCCATTGTTTTCGGCCAGCGCCACCGCTTCGGCGATCAGCATGGCATTGGCCGCCACGATCAGCTGGTTGCAGATCTTGGTCACCTGGCCACTGCCGACCTCGCCCATGCGGGTAATACGCTGCGCCAGCGGCTGCATTGCCTGGCTGGCCCGGCGGATGTCCTGTTCGCTGCCGCCCGCCATCACCACCAGCGTGCCTTGCGTCGCGCCATTGACGCCGCCGGATACCGGCGCATCCACCCAGCTGGCACCCTGTTGCTTGACTTGCTCTGCGCAGCGGCGGGTGGTGTCGGGGTCGATGCTCGACAGGTCGATGATGAGCTGCCCGGCACGCAAGGCGGGTTGTAACTGTGTGACAACGCTTTGTACTGCTGCCGCATCGGCAATGCACAGCATCAGGATGTCGCTGCTGGCTGCCAGTTCCACCAGCGAACTGGTAGTTTGCATGCCCTCGGTGCGAGCCTGCTCCAGCTTGTCAGCCGAGCGGTTCCAGGCAGTGAGCGGGAAGCCGGCAGCCTGTAGCCGGCGGCACAGGGGCAGGCCCATCAGGCCCAGGCCGATAAAACCGATTCGTTCCATGGTGCTAGCCTTTGCGGACAATGGAGGATGGCGAAATTCTAGTGGTATGGCCGTCGCAGCGTCGAGCCTTGCGGTGATGGCATGAAAAAACGGCCCGTCTGCGAGTGCAGAAGCGGGCCGCCGTGGCATTGCCCGACGAGTCGGGCATCAGGCCGGAATCAGGCCTGCCACTCGATCAGGGCGTAGTTCTTCTTGCCGCGCTTGAGCAGGCTGAAGCGGCCAAACAGACGGTCGTCGGCAGTAAAGCGATGCTCGATGCTGTCGGCTTTGTTGCCATTGATGCTGACCGCGCCGCTCTGGATAAAGGTACGGGCTTCGCTTTTCGATTTGGCCAGGCCGCCATTGGCCACGGCGTCGATCAGGCTGTCGTCGGCACTGTTCAGCACAAAGTGCGGCAGGCCGTCCTGCGCCAGCTGGGCGAAGTCGTCTTCGGTCAGGCTGGACAGGTCGTTGCTGAACAGGCTCTGGGTGATGCGCTGGGCAGCAGCCAGGGCGGCTTTGCCGTGTACCAGCTCGGTGACTTGTTCGGCCAGGATACGCTGGCCTTCCGGCTTGCCTTCGCGCACCTTGTCAGCCTCTTCGATGGCGGCAATCTCGGCTACCGACAGGAAGCTGAAGTAGCGCAGGAATTTGTACACGTCGGCATCGGCCGTGCCCAGCCAGAACTGGTAGAAGGCGTAGGGCGAGGTTTTGCGCGCATCCAGCCAGATGGTGCCGGATTCGGTCTTGCCGAATTTGGTGCCATCGGATTTGGTGACCAGCGGCATGGTCAGGCCGTAAACCTGCTGCTGGTTGAGGCGACGGGTGAGGTCGGTGCCGGCAGTGATATTGCCCCATTGGTCGGAGCCGCCAATTTGCAGCTTGCAGCCCAGGCGGCGGTTCAGTTCGGAGAAGTCGTAACCCTGCAGCAGGCTGTAGGAGAACTCGGTGTAGGAAATGCCTTGATCGTCGCGGCTGATACGTTGTTGCACCGCTTCTTTCTTGATCATGGCATTGACCGAGAAGTGCTTGCCGATGTCGCGCAGGAATTCCAGTGCGCCCATGCCGCCAAACCAGTCGTAGTTGTTTGCCATTACCGCGGCGTTATCGCCTTCAAACGACAGGAAGGGAGATACCTGTGCGCGGATTTTCTCCACCCAGCCTTCGATGATGTCCGGTGTGTTCAGCTTGCGCTCGGTGGCCTTGAAGCTGGGGTCGCCAATCATGCCGGTGGCGCCGCCCACCAGGGCGATGGGGCGGTGGCCGGCTTGCTGGAAGCGCTTGAGCATCAGGATGGGAACCAGGCTGCCGATATGCAGGCTGTCAGCCGTGGGGTCGAATCCGCAATACAGGGTAAGCTGTTCCTTGGCCAGTAGTTCGGACAGGGCAGCGGCGTCTGTGGTTTGCGCGATCAGGCCGCGGGCCTCCAGATCTTCCATCAGTGAAGCTTGGGTCATTACATTCTCCAACTCAATGCGTGAAAACACAGCCGCAGTGGGCTGTCAGTGCGGTAGCCGGCATCCGCTCCGGGCAGGGCTGGCTGCGCTGGGGCGGGCGGCGAAAGGGCTAATACTACCCGAAAAGTGCGGATTTTTGGATCCGAAACCGGCAAATGGCCTTGTTTGAGCGCTGTCCCTGCGCCTGTGTTAACAGACATTAAGGCCTCAGCTGTAGGCAGCATCATGCTGGCTGGTTACACTTTTGAGTTTGAGCAATTGCCGAGCGAGGGTGACGATGGTGCAGATGATCAAGGTGTGGGATGCTCCAACGCGGTTTTTTCATTGGACGCTGGTGGCATTGTTTGCCGGCATGTGGTTTAGCGGTGAGCAGGGCGGTGACTGGCTGCGTTATCACGTGCTGTGCGGCGAGGCCGTGGCGGCGTTGCTGCTGTTTCGCCTGATATGGGGTGTGGTGGGCAGCGAAACTGCCCGCTTCGGCCAGTTTGTCAAAGGGCCGGCCGCCATTCGCCGCTACCTGAAAGGCGAGGATAAGGGGGCGCAGCTGGGGCATAACCCCTTGGGCGGCCTGATGGTGGTGGCCTTGCTGCTGGTGCTGTTGTTGCAAGTGACGAGTGGTTTGTTCGCCAGTGATGTGGACAGCTACACCTTCGATGGCCCGCTGGCCAAGCTGATTGCCAGTGGCCTGTCCGAATCGATTACCAGTTTTCACAAATTGCTGTTCAACTTCATCCTGCTGCTGGTCGCCATGCATGTGGCGGCCATCGTGGCTTACCGGGTGTTAAAAAAGCAGAATCTGCTCAAGCCTATGCTGACCGGTTATCAGCAGGTGGCTGGCGATGTGTCACCGCTGCGCTTCCGATCCGGCTTGGCGGCCATGGCGGTTTTGCTGCTGGCCTGTGGCGGGGTTTTCCTGCTGACCCGCTTGTAAATGGCAGCGTGTCAGCCATAAAAAAGCCCTGCAGCGCAGGGCTTTTTGCTTTGCTGGCGGCTGCTTGTTATTTTTCCGGCCCACGGAAGCTGTCGTGACAGGCCTTGCAGCTTTGTGCCACTACGCCGTAGCTCTTCTTGATGCTGGCGAGGTCGCCGTTGTGGGCGGTGCTGTCCAGATCGTTGACGGCTTTGAGAAAGGTGTCGCGGGCTGCCTGGAATTTGGCAGGCTGGCTCCAGATTTCCGGCTTGGCACGGCTCTTGGCATCGATGCTGCCTGCCGGAAAGTGATTGAACGGCTCGCCGGCAATCTGCTTCAGTGCATCAGCCATGACGATGAATTTGGCCTTGTTATAGGGGTCGCGATCGCGCACCACCATGCCCATGGGTTCGAAGGCGCGCAGCACCTTCTTGAAGCTTTGAGTGCGAATTTCGGCGGGCGAGTCGGCCATGGCAGCCGGAATGGCCAGTGCGGCAAGCAGCAGGGCGGTAACAGTCTGTTTCATGTTGGCGCTACGGAGGTTGGAACTGCGTTGTGAGGAGGATTCATAAAAAAAGTTCAGCAACTTCGCTGAACTTTTTCTGATTAAGCGCTGAGTTTATCAGTCTTTGCGAAAGGAGTCGTGGCAGCTCTTGCAGGTTTTTTGCACTGCACCAAACTGGATCTTGATGCTGGCCACATCGCCGTTGGCGGCTACTTGCTTCAGTTTGGCGGTTTCGGCCTTGAGATTGTCGATAGCCTTGGTCCAGTCGGCGCTCTTGCTCCAGATTTCCGCTTTGGCGTCAGTTTTTTGCTTGGACTGTCCGCTGGCGCTGCCCGCCGGGAAATGCTGCCATGGCTGCTGGGCGAGTTCGTCCAGATGGCTAGCCAGCTTGCTGAATTCATCCTTGTTGAAGGTGTCAGCCTTCACCATCTTGCCCATGGCCGCGGCATCTTTCTTGAACTGCTTGAAGATGGTCTGTCGTGCGACAACCGGATCATCCGCGGCGAAGGTCGGGCCGGCCAGTACGGCGCAAAGGCTGAGCATGAGGATTTTTTTCATGTGGGCTCCTTGTTGAGGGTGCTCTGCCTGCAGTGCAGGCAGAGCAACAGGCTAGCATGGCTCCGCTGCTGGCAATACCCGCTGGGTGTCTGTGGTTGTGTTGGCTTGATGTTATACAGTAACATGCGTTCCATCGTGACGGGAGTAGGGCTATGAACAGCAATCAATATCTGCAGGCAGCCGAGCTGCACTGCGAGCGGCGTGGCTGCAAGCTGACTGCGCTGCGCAAGCAGGTGCTGGAGCTGGTGCTGCGCCACGAGGGCGTGGTGAAGGCTTATCAGGTATTGGCTGACCTGCAAAAAGAGCGCGGTGCGGCAGCGCCGCCCACCGTCTATCGCGCACTGGATTTTCTGGTAGAGCAGGGCTTGCTGCATCGGGTGGATGCGCTGAACGGCTTTATCGTTTGTGACCATTTCGAGTGTCAGCACGAAAGCATGATTCTGGTATGCGAAACCTGCGGCAAGGTGCAGGAGGTCGATGTGATGGCGGCGCTGAACGGCTTGCGCGATGTCGCACAGGCTGCCGACTTTACCCTGAGCCACCAGAACCTGATGCTGACCGGACTTTGCAAGGCATGTCGAGTATGAAAAAAACCATCGTCAATCTGTTTACCGGCTTTCTGGGTGTGGGCAAGACCACGGCGCTGCGCCATCTGATTGCTACCCGCCCGGCCACGGAAAAATGGGCGGTAATTGTCAATGAATTTGGCGAAGTCGGTATCGACGGTGCCGCTTTGATGAATGACGAGCTGCCGGTGGCAGAAATTGCCGGCGGCTGTCTGTGCTGTGTGGCCGGCCCGCAGATGACGGCCACCGTCGCCACCCTGTTGCGACGCGAGCGGCCTGACCGTTTGCTGATCGAGGCCAGCGGGCTGGCGCATGCGGCTGGGGTCATCGACGAGCTGCGCGCCAAGCCGCTGGGCGATGCGCTGGAAGTGGGCGCGGTGCTGACGCTGGTTGATCCGCGCCAGTTTGTCAGCCCCGACTACCTGCGCCAGCCACTGTACCGTGACCAGGTAGCCATTGCCGACGTGCTGGTGGCCAACAAGATCGACATGGCTGATGTAGAGACGCTGGAAGCCTTCCGCGCCCAGGCCGGCAAGCTGTTTCCGCCCAAGTCGGTAGTGGCCGAGGTGCGCGATGGCCTGCTGGATGTGAACTGGCTGGATGCCGCTGTCACCCTCAAACCGCGCTATCGACCAGCGATTACCGGCGATAGCGGCAGCGGCTGGGACTCAGCCGGCTGGACCTTTCCGCCAGAGCAGGCTTTCAGCGGCGAAAAACTCACCGATTTCTTTGATACTTTGCCCCAGCTGCTGCCGGGACTGGTCAGGGCCAAGGGCGTGTTCAAGGTGCTGGACAGCTGGGTGTGGCTGAACTGGGTGGAAGGACAGTGGAGTGCCAGCCAGGTATCGTGGCGACGTGACAGTCGCTTCGAGCTGATTGCTCCGGCACTGAATAACGCAAAAGTAGAGGCGGCCTTGCAGGCCTGCTTTGAGTAAGCGAACAGATGAAACATCAACATTCAAACGATGATGCGCAGCACGATCACGCACATCATCACGGCGCAGCCGCGCATCAGCATCTGACTGCGGCCAATCTGCGTCCGCCGGTCAGCCTGCTGGCCATGTCGGCCTGGCAGCGCCTGGCGCTGGCCCTGCTGGTGCTGGCCTGCTTGTGGGGCGTTGTGTTGTGGGCTTTGCAGGAGGTGGCATGACGGTTATTCTCGACAATCTTACCGTGTCCTATCAGCGCCATCCGGCGGTCCACCATGTCAGCGGCAGCTTTGTCGCTGGCGATGCCACGGCCATTTTCGGCCCGAACGGCGCCGGCAAGAGCACCTTGCTCAAGGCCATGATCGGTGCGCTCACGCCTGACTCCGGTCAGGCCCGGCTGGAAGGCTTTGCCCGCCAGGACATTGCCTATCTGCCGCAGCAGTCGGAGATCGACCGCTCACTGCCGGTCAGCGTGCTGGACCTGGTGGCTAGCGGGTTATGGCATCGCACCGGGCCATTTGGCAAGGTAGGGCGGGCGGGCCTGGGGCAAGCCATGGATGCGCTGGAGCAGGTGGGCCTGGCCGATTTCGCGCCACGTGCCATCTCTGCGCTGTCCAGCGGGCAATTCCAGCGCGTGCTGTTCGCGCGCATCCTGCTGCAGGATGCCCGGCTGATCTTGCTGGACGAGCCCTTCACTGCCATGGATGCCAAGACCACCTTCGATTTGCTGGAGCTGGTGCGGCGCTGGAAAGAAGAAGGTCGCACCATTATTGCGGTATTGCATGACTACGAGCAGGTGCGCGCCTATTTCCCGCATACCTTGCTGCTGGCACGCGAGGTGGTGGCCTGGGGGCGCACCGAGCAGGTGCTGACCGATGCCAATCTGAAACGTGCGGTGGATACCGCAGCCCACTGGCAGGACCGTGCTGCGGTCTGTCGGGTAGACGGGGTCAATGTCTGATGCAACACCTGTATGACTTGTTGATTGCTCCCTTTGTGGATTTTGCCTTCATGCGTCGCGCGCTGGCTGGTTGTCTGGCGCTGTCGCTGGGTAGTGGCCCCATCGGCCTGTTTCTGGTGATGCGCCGCATGAGCCTGATGGGTGATGCCATGAGCCATGCCGTGCTGCCCGGTGCGGCAGTCGGTTTCATGCTGGCTGGTCTCAGTCTGCCAGCCATGAGCCTGGGTGGCTTTGTTGCCGGGGTGCTGGTGGCGGTACTGGCCGGCCTGGCTACCCGTTTTTCCAGCATCAAGGAAGACGCCAGTTTTGCCGCTTTCTATCTGTTATCGCTGGCTATTGGCGTGCTGCTGGTGTCCAAGAGCGGCAGCAATGTAGACCTGATGCACATTCTGTTTGGCTCGGTGCTGGCGGTGGATGATGCAGCGCTCTATCTGGTGAGCGGGGTGGCCTCGGTGACGCTGATTTGCCTGGCCTTCATCTATCGGCCCATGTTGCTGGAAAGCCTGGATCCGGTATTCCTGCGCTCGGTGGGCGCGCGCGGCGGCTTGTGGCATATGGCTTTCCTGATGCTGGTGGTGCTGAACCTGGTTTCCGGTTTCCAGGCGCTGGGCACGCTGATGGCGGTTGGCCTGATGATGCTGCCGGCCATCACGGCACGGCTGTGGTCGGAATCGGTGGAGGGCATGCTGGTGATGGCTGTGAGCGTGGCCTTTGTCAGCGGCATGGCCGGCTTGCTGCTGTCCTACCACTTCGAGCTGCCGTCCGGCCCCGCCATCATTCTGGTGGCTGGCCTGTTTTATCTGTTTTCCCTGCTGTTCGCTCCGGCGGGCGGTGCCTTGCCGCGTTATATCCGTGCGCGGCATTTTGAATCCTGAGGAGATGGCATGAAAAAAAGCCTGTTTGGCTTGTTGTTGCTGAGTCTGCCTGCCTTTGCCCTGGCGGCGAAGCTGCCGGTGGTGGCCAGCTTCAGCATTGTGGGCGACATGGCCCGCGAAATCGGCGGCGACCGTGTGGATGTGGTGTCGCTGGTAGGTCCGGATCAGGATGCCCATGTGTTTCAGCCATCGCCTGCTGATGTAAAGAAGCTGTCGGCCTCCCGGCTGTTTGTCACCAACGGTCTGGGGCTGGAAGGCTGGATGGGCCGTCTGACCAAGGCTTCCAGCTTCAAGGGTGTGCTGGTTGAGGCGGGCAAGGGTATCAAGACGCGCATGGCACCGGCCGAAGAAGGCGAAGAGCATGGCCATGACGTGGTAGACCCACATGCCTGGCATGATCCGCAGCGGGTACAGGTATATATCCGCAATATCACTGCCGGCCTGATCAAGGCCGACCCGCAAGGCAAGGATGAATACAACCGCCGTGCCGCAGATTTCGCTGCCCGGGTGAAGCAGGAAGACGACTGGGCCGCCAAGCAGTTTGCCGCCATTCCGGCTGCCAAGCGCAAGATGCTGACCTCGCATGATGCCTTCGGCTATTTTGGTGAGCGCTACGGCATCAAGCTGCTGGCCATCCAGGGGGTAAGTACCGAAGCCGAGGCCTCGGCCAAAGGGGTGGCGCAACTGGTGCGCCAGGTACGGCAGGAAAAAGTCAGTGCCGTCTTCATGGAGAACATGACCGACAAGCGCCTGCTGGAGCAGCTGACCCGCGAAGCCAAGGTGAAGATCGGCGGTGAACTGTATGCCGATGCGCTGTCCAAGCCCAGTGGTCCGGCTGGCGATTACCTCAAGCTGTTCCACTACAATGTGGAAACCATCCTGAAGTCCATTCGCTGAATCAGTAGCAGCCTGTTTCTCAAGTCAAAAGCCGTCGCACCATCGCGACGGCTTTTTTAATGACCGGCAGTCAGTAGTAGCAATCGCGTCAGGCCCATGCCGGCCACCAGCAAGCCGGCCAGCAGGCGCACCGGTTTTTGTTGCAGCCACTGGCGCAAGGTGTCAGCAAATACACCCATCAGCAGCAGATTGGGCAGGGTGCCCAGGCCGAAGGCCAGCATCAGCAAACCGCCCTGAGTGGCTTTGCCACTGGCCAGTGCGGACAGCGATGCACTGTATACCAGACCGCATGGCAGCCAGCCCCACAACATGCCCGCCAGTAGTGCGGTGCGTGGACTGCGGATGGGGAGCAGGCGTGCCAGCAAGGGTTGCAGGCGGGCCCACACCGGACGGCCCAGTTTTTCCAGGATGGTGATGGCGGAAGACAGGCCGGCCAGGTACAGCCCCATGGCAATCAGCATCAGGTTGGCCAGTACCAGCAGCACAAGCTGTGCCGGCCGCGCCGTCAGCAAGCTGAGACCGGCGCCAGCCAGGCCGCCCAGCAATGCACCCACCAGCACATAGCTGCCAATGCGGCCGGCATTGTAGGAAAGCAGGATCAGCCAGCGGCGTTGCCCGGCAGACAGGTTGAGTGTGAGTGCGGTGATGATGCCGCCACACATGCCCATGCAATGTCCGCCGCCGAGCAGGCCAGTCAGGAAAATGATCCAGAAATTTGTTTCTAACATGCGACAGCCTGTTGCTTAAACCTCTATTCTAACAGAGCGGCCAACAGGCAGGATTGCCTGAATAATAGGCAAATTGTGACATGGTAATGGTAAAAAAAACTCAAATTCTGTTTGGCATTTAACTGCGCAGCCATCTAGAAAAAAAGTTGAGCATATTGGCAATCCGCGCTGGAAAAAGGCGGTGCAAGCCCTGAGAATGCTCATTCTTTCCTGTCGGTATCGGGGATGGTCTGATTAACAAGGCCACGCGGGCAGGAGCCGCAATGTGTAACGACCTATAGAGAAACTGAGGAAACTACATGGCCAAGTATTTGACGCTTGAACATCTGGGCCAGTCTGCAATTATCACCATCAATCACCCTCCTGCCAACTTGTGGAGCATTGCCAGCCTGCAAGAGTTGGCCGGGATGATGTCTGCCCTGCAGTCGGACAAGAGCGTGCGCTCGGTCGTGATTACCGGGGCAGGAGATGCCTTTTTTTGTGCCGGTGTCGATCTGAATCTGTTTGCTGCGGGCAGCAAGCAGGAGGCCGCGGCGCTGCTGGACGCTTTGGCCGCCGCATTTGCCGCCGTGCGCAACTATTCTGGCGTGACGGTGGCTGCCATCAATGGCTACGCCCTGGGCGGTGGTCTGGAGTGCGCCCTGATGTGCGACTACATGGTGGTGGAGCGTGGTGCCAGACTGGGGCTGCCGGAAGCCAGGGTTGGCCTGTTGCCGGCGGGTGGCGGCTGCAAGAGGCTGGCTGACAAGGTGGGCGTGTCCTGGGCCAAACGGATGATTCTGGGTGGCGAGATTGTCGACGCGCAAAAAGCCTATGATATTGGCCTGGTCGAAGAGATTGTCGATCCGGGCTTTGCCAAGATCATCGCAGTCAGTCTGGCAGGCAAAGTGGCCAACCAGGCGCCGCTGGCCGTGGCGCGTGCCCGGCAGCTGATCGAGGATGGCGCGAAGCTGTCGCTGGAGCAGCATCTGCAGCAAGGGCGGGCGGCCTTGCTGGAACTGGTGGGGGGAGAGGAGCAGCTGGAAGGTGTGGCGGCTTTTCTGGGCAAGCGCGCACCGGGTTGGGCCGACGAAGACTGAGGCAGCCTGCTGTAAACGGGAAAAAAGGGATGCGCGAGCATCCCTTTTTTTGCGCATCGCCCGGCAGGCCGGGCCGATGACGGTTTACTGCTGGATCTTGGCCTGGGCCTTCAGGTCGCCCACGTATTTTTCGATACGTGCGCCCATGATGCGCTGGGTCAGTTGCGGGCGGGCATCGTCCAGCGACGGCACATTGCGTTCGGTACGCACGTCATCCAGCTTGATGATGTGCCAGCCGAACTGGGTTTTCACCGGTTTGGCGGTTACCTGGCCCTTGCTCAGCTTGGCCATGGCATCGGAGAATTCCGGTACGAAAGTGCCGGCTTCCTGCCAGCCCAGATCGCCGCCGCTACCCTTGCTGCCCGGATCCTTGGATTTTTCCTTGGCCAGCAGGTCGAAGGCCTTGCCCTTGCGCAGGGCTTCGATCACCGCCTTGGCTTCCGCTTCGCTGGCAACCAGGATGTGGCGAGCATGGTATTGCTTGGTTTCCGGTACCGAAGCCACCAGCTTGTCGTACTCAGCCTTCAGCTGGTCGTCAGTCACCGGGTTGGCTTTCTGGAAATCCTTGATCACACGGTTGGCCAGGGCCATGGCTTCCATGTTCTGCAGTTCGGCCTTGAAGTCGGCAGTTTTGTCGATGCCCTTCTTGATGGCTTCCTGGCGCAGTACTTCGGCGGTGATCAGCTGATCCTTGACCATGTCCTTGGTCTTGTCGTCAGCAGCCTGGCCTTGGGCAGCCATCATTTGCACGACGGCATCAATGCGGGCCTGGGAGATTTCATTGCCATTCACGGACGGGCCGGCAGCCAGTACGACGGTGGTGCTCAGGGCGGCCAGCAGGGCGCTTGCCAGCAAAGTCTTGCGCATGATGTATTCCTGTTGTTACTTGCAGTGGTGTGGTGTTACTGGATTTTCGCCTTGCCGCGCAGATCGTCCACGGCCTTGGCAATGGCTTCTTCTTGCAGCTGACGCTCGATTTGCGGTTTTACTTCTTCCAGCGGTGGCAGCTTGGCATCGCGCACATCGTCAACCTTGAACACGATCCAGCCCACGCGGGTCTGCATCGGCTTGCTGCTGACCTGGCCCTTGTTCAGCCCCTTCAGCACTTCGGCCAATTGCGGCTCCATGCGCGCCAGATTGCCCCAGCCCATGTCGCCGCCATTTTGCTTGGCAGCCGGGTCGAGCGAGCGGCTCTTGGCCAGTTCTTCGAACTTGCCGCCTTTTTTCAGGCTGTCGATGATTTTCTGTGCTTCGGCTTCGCTGCCGACGGTAATCTGGTGTGCATGTACGTCCTTGGTGCCGGCGAACTTGCTCTGGGTCTGGGCGTAGCGTTCCTGCAACTGGGCATCGCTGATCTTCACCTGCTTGAGCAGGTCGGCAAACAGCGCTTCACGCAGCATGTCCTGACGTACTTCGTCCATGCGTTTGGTGAAGGCCGGCTGCTGGTCCAGCTTGCGGCTCTGGGCTTCCTGCAGGATTACTTCACGATTGATCAGGGTGTCTTTTACCTGCTGGCGCAGGGCCGGGGAGTCTTGCACATTGCCATTGCTGTTCTGCACGACCAGGGCAACGGCGTTGTCCAGATCGGTCTTGTCGATGGCCTTGCCATTGACCATGGCAATGGATTCGGCCATGGCCGGAACGCTGATGCTGGCTGCCAGCAGCAGGGCGGCGATACGGGAGTTTTTCATGGATAACGCTTTCTCGAAGTCAAAGTTCGTCGGGTGTCAGTGCGCGAATGGCCAGCGCATGCACCTTGGTTTTCATCAGATCGCCCAGCGTGGTGTAAACCAGCCGGTGGCGGGCTACGCTACCAAGCCCGGCAAAGCGGCTGGAGACGATCAGCAGATTGTAGTGGCCACCGCCAGAGCGAGCACCAGCATGGCCGGCATGTGCTGCACTGTCATCCTCGATTTCCAGATGTTCGGGTTGCAGCGCCTGCAGGGCCGTTTGCAGCAGGGTGACGGTGTCACTCATGCAGGGAATACCTTGCGGAAGGGCTTTACTTCCACGGCCGCGTACACGCCGGCGGCAACGTAGGGGTCAGCATCGGCCCAGTTGCGTGCTTCTTCCAGGCTGGCGAATTCGGCCACGATCAGGCTGCCAGTGAAGCCGGCGCTGCCCGGGTCAATGCTGTCGATGGCCGGGCAGGGGCCGGCCAGTACCAGGCGGCCTTGTTCCTGCAGGGCGGAAAGACGGGCCAGGTGTTCAGGACGGGAGGCCAGCCGCTTGTCCAGGCTGCCGGGATGGTCCTGGCCGCTGATGATGTACAGCATTATTTTTTATCCTCGATGTATTTGGACAGGAACAGGCTTTGCGCGATGATGAAGACCACCATCAGGCCCAGACTGCCGAACAGCTTGAAGCTCAGCCAGATTTCACGGCTGAAGTTGAAGGCAACATACAGGTTCAGTGCGCCCATGGCGCTGAAGAAGGCCGCCCAGGCGTAGGCCAGCTTGCGCCAGATGGCTTGTGGCAGCTGGATTTGCTCGCCCATCAGCAGTTTCAGGCCGTTCTTGCCCAGCAGGTCGCTGACCAGCAAGGCCAGCGCCATCAGCCAGTACAAGACGGTGAATTTCCAGATGATGAACAGATCGTTGTGCGAAATCACGGTGGCCGCACCCAGGGAGACGCTGAGGATCAGGTTGATCCATTGCATGGCGTCCACCTTGCGGTGTTTGAACCATGTCCAGGCAAACAGCAAGGCGGTGGCGGCAACCAGCACCTTGGTGGCGAGGAACATGTCGTGAGTGATCAGGTAACTACCGAAAAACAGGGCTACCGGAAGAAAGTCGGATAAAAATTTCATGCGGCTGATTATGGGGGCAGCCTGCCCGTTATACAAGATAGGGCAAGGCTGCCGTCATGTTGGAAATGTTAACGATTGCTTTGCTTGACCACGCTTAAGGCGGTGGCCACCAGCGAACTGACATCAGCCACATTGGCCGGCAGGATGACGGTGTTGTTCTGCTTGGCCAGCTGGGCAAAGGCGGCGACATATTGCTCCGCTACCTTCAGGTTGACTGCTTCGATGCCGCCATCCACCTTGATTGATTCGGCCACGCGGCGCACGGCATCGGCGGTGGCGTCCGCCACCAGGCGCAGTGCCTCGGCCTCGCCCTGGGCCTTGTTGATGGCGGCCTGCTTGTTGCCTTCGGAATTGTTGATGGTCGCCTGCATCTCGCCTTGCGATTTCTGGATGGCAGCTTCGCGTGCACCGTTGGCCAGGTTGATCTGCTCCATTTTCACCCCTTCGGACTGGGCGATGCGGGCGCGCTTTTCGCGCTCGGCAGTAATCTGCGCCTGCATGGAGTGCAGGATGTCCTGCGGCGGCACCAGGTCCTTGATTTCATAGCGCAATACCTTCACCCCCCAGTTGATGGCGGCTTCGTCCAGTGAGGCCACCACGATCTGATTGATCTCGTCGCGCTCCTCGAAGGTTTTGTCCAGTTCCATCTTGCCGATGACCGAGCGCAGCGTGGTCTGCGACAGCTGGGTGATGGCCAGCAGGTAGTCGCTGGTGCCGTAAGAGGCGCGTTGCGGATCGGTGACCTGGAAGTACAGGATGCCGTCTACCTTCAGCTGGGTATTGTCACGGGTAATGCAGATCTGGCTGGGTACTTCCAGCGGCACTTCCTTCAGGCTGTGCTTGTAGGCCAGGCGGTCGATGAAGGGAATCAGGATGTTGAGGCCGGGTGTCAGCGTGGCATGGTAACGGCCCAGGCGTTCAACGATATAGGCATGCTGCTGCGGGACGACCTTGACTGACTTGATGATGAATACCACCACGGCCAGGAACAGAATGATGACGAATTCCATGATTATCGGGTTTCCGTTTGCTTGAGAGAGAGAATCAGCACATTGCCGTCGCGGCTATGGATGTAGGCCTGCATGCCGGCCTGCCATGGACCATCACCGCTCAGGCGGGCCTGCCATTCCGTGCCGCGATAATGGACGCGGGCAAGCCCGTCATCCAGCAGTGCGCTGATGCGTACTGTTTGGCCAATGTCAGGATCATCCGCCGGCCTGGTGGTGTGATTGCTGCGACGCTGGCGGGCACGCCAGCGTGCCACTCCGAACACCCCTATGCTGCCGCTGAGGCTGGCCAGCAACCAGCAGATCGCCTCGCTGGCGCCAGCCAGGCTGCCGACGCCGGCTACGGCCAAGGCAACAGCCAGCACCAGCAGGTAGAAGGTGCCGGACATGAATTCTGCTATCAGTGCCAGCAGGGCGGCGACCAGCCAGATGGTATGGGTCAAGGCTAAGCGTCTTTCATGACGATGGATTTGGCATTCTCATGCCGAATGCGGCGACTGACAACTGCTTTCAGCAGTGATCACGGTCGGGCAGGTAGCTGGCCAGCACGGCTTCTTGTTCCATATCAAGCCAGCACTTGTCCAGTGCCAGCCACAGTGCTTCCACTAACAGGACCAGGACAATCAGCAGGGCTTGCATGGTATGGCTCCTTGTGTGGCGTGGTGGTGGGGCAGGGTCGGCTTGTTTGCGCAGGCAGCTAGTGTGGAATGGCGTTACCATGCAGGCCAATCCATCTGCTTTGACCATGGAAAGCGTAACAATGTTTCAGCTGGCAGCGCCTGTCGTGGCGGAAATCGAAATCAAGAAAAGCCGCTTTATTGCCGCTCTGTATCCGGTACAGGACCGAGCCGAGGCCATGGCGCACCTGGTTGCCCTGCGTCAGCAGTGGCCCGATGCCCGCCATTATTGTGCCGTGCTGCTGGTGAGTGGTGATTCCATGCTGGATGATGACGGCGAGCCCTCCGGTACGGCGGCCCGTCCCATGTACAACGTGCTGATGCACAAGCAATTGCACAATGTACTGGCCGTGGTGGTGCGCTATTTCGGCGGTATCAAGCTGGGGGCGGGCGGCCTGGTGCGCGCCTATACTCAGGCGGTCAATGCGGCATTGCAAACTGCGCAGCTGCAGCCGGTGGTGCTGATGCAAAGCTGTCTGGCGCGGGTGGGCTTTGCCAGTGAGTCACGCTTGCGCCATTGCTGTGCCGAACTGGCAATCAGTGTGATCGCGGCCGAATATGGCGAGCAGGTGGTGTTGACCTTGTCGATGCCGCAGGCGCAAAGCCGGGCGCTGCAAACTCGCTTGCACGACCTGCTGGCGGGTGAGGTATATTTCATGACGGATGAAAGCTGATGCTGCCTGCCACCACCGGGTGACAGGTCGCGATGGCTGCTATGTATTGATCTCGGGGAGAAAATAATGTCGCAACAGCAATACCGCCTGGTAACGCGCAGTGATTTTGACGGCCTGGTCTGTGCCGTGCTGCTGAACGAGCTGGGCATGGTGAATGAAATCAAGTTTGTTCACCCCAAGGATATGCAGGATGGCAAGGTGGAAATCACCGAACGCGATATCACCACCAATCTGCCGTATGTGCCGGGCGCCTACCTGGCCTTCGATCACCATCTGTCGGAAACGCTGCGCAATGGTCAGCACGACAACCACATTATCGATCCGGCAGCCCCATCCGCTGCACGCGTGGTGTATGACCATTTCGGTGGCAAGCAGGTTTTTACCCGTATCAGCGACGAAATGATGGACGCGGTGGACAAGGCTGATTCGGCCCAGTTTTCCCGTGATGAAATCCTCAATCCCACTGGCTGGGTATTGCTCAATTACCTGATGGATGCCCGCACCGGGCTGGGCCGTTTCCGCAATTTCACTGTCAGCAACTATCAGCTGATGATGGACCTGATCGGCTATTGCCGCGATCACAGCATCGAAGAAATCCTGGCCTTGCCGGATGTCAAGGAGCGAGTTGATCTCTATCGGCAATACGAAGAGCAGGCACGTGAGCAGATCCAGCGTTGTGCCCAGGTGCATGGCAATCTGTTGCTGCTTGATCTGCTGCCGGAAGAAACCATCTACCCGGCCAATCGCTTTCTGGTCTACGCCATGTATCCGCAGTGCAATATCTCCATCCACATGATGTGGGGTCTGAACAAGCAGAACATCGTGTTCGCTACTGGCAAGTCGATCATCGATCGTGGCTGCCGCACCAATGTCGGCGCGCTGATGTTGCAATACGGTGGCGGTGGTCACGAGGCGGCCGGTACCTGCCAGATTGGCATCGAGCAGTATGAACAGGTGCGGGAAGAGCTGATTGCCCGCATTTGCGCCGAGGCTTGATCGCCAGTGTGTTTGAAAAAAGGGCCGCTGCATGCAGCGGCCCTTTTTGTTGGGGCGGGTGGTTACAGGGTCTGCAGCAGCGCGAGAGCCTGGTGCAGGTCTTCGCAGACGGCCAGTGCGCCGCTTGTTTCATGTGCGGCCGGCTGCAGCATGTCCGGCACCAGGATCACCCGCATGCCGGCCGCCAGCGCCGCCCGCATGCCGATCAGCGAATCCTCCAGTACCACGCAGGCTGCCGGTGCGATGTCCAGCAGGGCTGCTGCCGCCAGATAGACATCCGGGGCCGGTTTGGTATTGGCTACTTCGTCGCCGGCAACGGTGTGCTGGAAATAAGGCCCCAGCCCGGTACGTTGCAGCTTGATGTCACACATCAGGCGCTGGGTGGAGGTGGCCACCGCATGTGGAATGGCCTGGCTTTGCACCCAGTCCAGCACTTCGATGATGCCGGGTTTGAGCCTGAGTTCACCCGTGCTCATCAGCTCATGGTAATGGTGCCGGCAGCGCTGGCTCAGTTTCTCAGCGAGGCTGCGGTCCTGGAAATGTGCGGCGACATGGTCGAGGCACTTGTTAACCGACAAGCCGACCATGCCCAGAATCACCTGCTCGGGGATGGCTACGCCCACTTCGGCCGCCGCGCGCAACCAGGCGTGGCCGCTGACGCTCTCGGTGTCGATCATCAGACCATCCATGTCGAACAGGATGGCTTGCATGTTTGCATTCATTGGTTTGCTTTCCTCCAGCGCGTCAGCCTAATGTGGCAAGCCCCTGCCTGCAAGCATGATGACTCTGGTATAGTGGCTCGATCACCAAGTGAGCGAGGTCCATTGTGCAGTCTGTGCTGGTAGCGAATCCCAAGGGTGGTAGTGGCAAGTCGACTTTAGCCACTAATCTGGCAGGTTACTTTGCCTGTTCCGGTCGTAATGTCATGCTGGGCGACGTGGATCGGCAGCAATCCTCATTGCGCTGGCTGCAGGAACGTTCGCCGGCGTTGCCGGCCATTCAGGGCTGGGAGGTATCCGCCGGTACGCCGGCCAAGCCGCCCAAGGGCACGGAAGTGATTGTGCTGGACAGCGGTGCCGGCTTGCATGGCAAAAAAATGGCTTCGCTGATTGCACGGGTCGAGCGCATCATCATTCCGATTCAGCCTTCCCCTTTCGATATGTGGGCCAGTGGCGAGTTTTTTGAACAGCTGCTGGCGGAAAAAGCGGTGCGCAAGAGCAAGGTATTCATGGCGGTGGTCGGCATGCGGGTTGATCCGCGCACCCGCTCGGCCAAGGAACTGGAGCGTTTCCTGGCCGAGCACGATGTACCGGTGCTCAGCTGGTTGCGTGATACCCAGTTGTACGTGCAGGCGGCCGCCACCGGCATGACGCTGTTTGACCTGCCACCCTCGCGTACCCAGAAGGATCGCGATGCCTGGAAGCCCATTTTGCAGTGGCTGGGTGAGCCGCAGGATGGTTGCTGGTTTGATAAATAATTGCTTCATGTGAAGAAATTATTGCTTGACGTGAAGAAATTGCTGGCGTAGATTTGCTTCGACTTTGCGTGCGAGCCCAGCTGAGGCGGCGCAGGAGAATCCGTAAACGGGAGCCCATGAGGCTCCCGTTTTTTATTGGGGCCCCTGCATTTTTATCGACTACAGCCTGAAGGGAATACTTGCATGATTACTACCGAACTGAACTATGGCGACGTCTACCTCGTCCCCAAGAAAACCGTGGTCGACAGCCGCAAGGAGTGTGATACCTCGGTGCAATTCGGGCCGCGCCGTTTTGACATGCCGATCTACCCTTCCAATATGAAATCGGTGGTCGATGAGGAAACCTGCGAAGCGTTTGCCCGCCTGGGCTGGTTCTACACCATGCACCGCTTCAATGTGGACGCCTGCCGCTTTACCGCAGCCATGCAGGAAAAAGGGCTGTTTGCCTCCATCAGTGTCGGCGTCAACGACGATACCATGCAGCAACTGGCTGAGCTGAAAGCCGCTGGCCTGACCCCGGAATACATCACCCTGGACGTGGCCAATGCCTGGTGCGTCAAGGCCGAACGCATGATCAAGCATATCAAGCAGCAATTCCCCGGCAGCTTCCTGATCGGCGGCAATATCGCCACGGCCGAAGCCGCGCGTGATCTGGAGAGCTGGGGCTGCGATGCCATCAAGGCCGGGATTGCCGGTGGTCGTGTTTGCATTACCAAGAACAAAACCGGCTTCCACCGTCCGATGGTGAGTACAGTCAAGGATTGTGCCGCTGCAGTACAGGTGCCGGTGATTGCCGATGGTGGCATTGTCGAGCATGGCGACATGGCCAAGGCCCTGGCCTGCGGTGCCAGCATGATCATGGCGGGCTCGCTGTTTGCCGGTTATGACGAGTCGGCCGGTGAAATCGTCGAGATCAACGGCAAGCATTACAAGGAATACTTTGGTAGCGCCTCGCAGTTCAACAAGGGGGCTTATGTCAATGTCGAGGGCAAGAAAATCCTGGTGGAGTACAAGGGCAGCATTGGCAAGCTGCTGCGCGAACTGAAGGAAGATTTGCAGTCATCGGTGAGCTATGCCGGTGGCCGTGATCTGGCCGCCTTGAAAAGCGCAGCCATGATCCAGGTTTATCGCTGACACGACCTGCTGCCCGGCTCGCTAGTCTGTGCGCTGGCGCCTGATGCCGGCTGTTCATTCCGACCCGCCTTGCGCGGGTTTTTATTTGCTTGAATCACTGGTAATTGGTGGCAGGTTTCATATGCTAAGCCTAGTGCTTGTTGTTAGAATGGTGAGATTAAATCATTTGTTTTAAATAATTAAAATTAACGCAAGAAAACACATCAAATGAAGATCAATCTGCCTGTCACCACCATTGAGCTAAGCGTTGATCCTGTCAATCCCATCGTGACCAAGACCGATGTGAAAGGCAGCATCACTTATGCCAACCGTGCCTTCATTGAAATCAGCGGCTTCAGTGAGGCCGAGTTGCTGGGCAAGAATCACAATATGGTGCGGCATCCGGACATGCCGCCCCAAGCCTTCGCTGATTTGTGGGATACGGTCAAGACAGGCAAACCCTGGCGCGGCATCGTGAAAAACCGCGCCAAGAACGGCGACTTCTATTGGGTGGAAGCCTATGTGACGCCGATTACCGAACATGGCCGCATCGTGGGTTACATGTCGGTGCGCTCGCGACCGTCACGACAGGATGTGGATGCGGCCGCCGCGCTGTACCGGCAGGTCATGGACAAGCAGGCCACCCTGCCTTCCACCTTGCAGCGCTATGCCAGACAGCGCGATGTACTGAAAATCGCGCCCGTGCTGGCCTTGTTCGGCTCGGCAGTCGCCGTGGTTTCCTTTTTCCTGCCCGACTCCATGCAGCTGGTACGTGAAACCGTCGGGGTAGCTGGCAGCCTGCTGGCGCTGGGTAGTGCTGCCTGGGGCTGGTTGCGCATCCGTTCTGCGCTGGCTGTGCTGGATGGCCGTTTCCAGGATTTGCAGGAGGGGCGACTGGACCATGCCATCCAGGCGCATGAAGGCGGCTTGCTGGGCAAGGTGCTGGCTTCGCTCGAAGCATTGCGCATTCATTATCGCGCTACCATCGCCGATGTGATGCGTGCCAGCCATTACACCAAGCAGCAGGCGCATGGACTGCAGGATGACATGCTTGCGCTACAGGTGCGTTCGGTGGAGCAGCGCCAGGGCCTGAACCAGATCAGCCACAATATGGAATCACTCAGCCTGGCGGTGCAGGATGTGGTGCGGCTGGCCGAGCACAATCAGCAGGATTCGCAACATACCCAGCAGGTGGCACGTGAAGGGCGGCAGACCATGGATGCGGCCACCACGGCGGCGCAGCGCGCGGTCAGCGTGGTATCGCAGTCACGTGGTGCCATGGTGGAACTGGATGAAGCCATGATCCGCATCCGCAGCATGACCACCCTGATCCGCGAGATTGCCGATCAGACCAATCTGCTGGCATTGAACGCTGCCATCGAGGCCGCCCGTGCCGGTGAAATGGGTCGCGGCTTTGCCGTGGTGGCGGATGAGGTCAGAAAGCTGGCCGAGCGCACCACCAAGACCACCGACTCCATTGGCGGCATTGTCGAGGAAATCGGCAAGATCACCCATTCGGCGGTCAGCAGCATGGATGCCACGGTGGAGGAGGTGGATGAGGTCAATGGCCAGATCCGTCTGTCATCCGGCAATCTGCAGGGCCTGATCGAAGCGGCGGAACAGTCCAGCCAGCAAGCGCAGCAACTGGCACGGGAGATGAGCAGCAAGTCCGATTCCATCAACGTGATGGCGGCGGCGCTGGAGCAATTGAATGCGCTGTCCGAACAGGATTTGCACACCACGCAGTCGATTGGTGACAGTGCCAGCCATCTGGCCGAGACCTCGGTCGATCTGGCGCAGCTGACCGACACCTTCAGCAAATGGCAGCAGCGCTGAGCGCTGGTTGAAGACGGCTTTGCAGAAAAACCTGCCCATCCTCGCGGACGGCAGGTTTTTTCATGGTGAGTGCCTGGGGTGGCTCAGGCTGCCGGGCGGCAGGCAACCCAGATTGCGGTTTCCAGTTGCATGGCGATTTCGTCGCGCTGGTTGCGGGTGGTCCAGCGCAGTTGCACCACACCAAAACCCGGCTGGCTGCTTGAGCGTTTGCCTGTCAGCACTTCGATTTCCGCACGCAGGGTATCGCCAGGACGGGTGGGTTGCGGCCAGCGCATGTCCTTGATACCCATGCCGATGAGCCCGTTGGCGACTTCTTTCAGCTCGCTGGCGGTAATCAGGCGCATGGTCAGGCTGCTGGTGTGCCAGCCGGATGCGGCCAGCCCATCGAACACGCTGGTCTTGGCAGCTTCCGGGTCGGTATGAAAGGGCTGTGGGTCGAACTGGCGGGCGAACTGGATGATTTCGTCCTGGGTGAGGGTGTGGCTGGCCGTGTGAAAAAGGCGGCCAGGGGTCAGGTCTTCGAAGTAGAGCATGGCATTACGTTTGCGTAAGTTGATGCTGCAGCATACGGTGCCAGCCGCCTGTGGTCAAAGCCTGTGTCAGGCCGCCGCGGGCGGCCTGACATTATTCAGATGCGCAGGGCGCTGATCAGCGCGCTTTCCAGAGCCAATACCGTCTTGTCGTCCTTGAGGCCGGGGCCGCTGATCAGGAAGGAGTCTTCCGCACGGCTGCCCAGAGTCATGATCTTGGCGGACTGTACGCTCAGGCGATAGTCTGCCAGAACCTTGGCAATGCGCGCCAGCAGGCCGGGGCGGTCGCCGGCAACGATGGACAGTACATAGTAATTGTCCTTGTCGTCCGGGCGGATCAGCACTTGCGGCGCAATGGGGAAGTGCTTCAGATGGCGGCTGATACGGCCATTGGCTGGTGCCGGCGGCGGTGTTTCCAGGCGCAGGCATTCGGCCAGTTCGAATTCGATGAAGTTGATCATGTCGCGATAATCCCCGTCGTGGTGCTCGGGAATGAAGACATGAAAGGTATCCAGTGCATAGCCGTGGCGGGTGGTGTAGACCTTGGCATCGGCAATGCTGTAGTTGGTACGGCCGAAAAAGGCGCAGGTACGGGCGAACAGCTCCGGCTTGTCCGGGGTGTAGACCAGTACCTGGATGCCCTCATGGTCGTCCGACAGTCGGGCGCGCACCATGGGGGTATCGATATTGACGAAGCGATTGAGGATGCGCGCATGCCAGGCGATTTCGCGTGCCTCGTGGCGCAGGAAGTACACCATGTCCAGCTGCGACCACAGCTTTTGCTCCACGCCGGCCGGTACGGCATACAGGCGCAGCAGGCTGAGGGCCTGGGTCTTGCGTTCTTCCAGTTCCGAATTCAGGTCCACTTCGCCGCCACGCAGCAGTACGCGCAGGGTGGCGTTGTACAGGTCTTCCAGCAGCTTGGCTTTCCAGGCGTTCCATACCTTGGGGCTGGTGCCGCGGATATCGGCCACCGACAGCAGATACAGTGCCGCCAGCCGGCGCGGAGTCTGGGTCAGTTCGGCAAAGCGCTGGATGATGTCGGGGTCGTAGATGTCCTGCTTCTGCGCGATGCTGGACATGGTCAGGTGCTGCCCTACCAGCCACACCACCAGCTCGGTATCTTCGGCCGACAGTTCGTGCTGTTCGCAAAACTCGCGGGCATCGACCATGCCCAGCGTGGAGTGGTCACCGCCACGACCCTTGGCAATATCGTGGAACAGGCCGGCTACATACAGCACTTCCGGCCGTTCGAAGTCGTTGATCAGGCGTGACAGGAAGGGGTATTCGTGGTTGAAGGCGCTGATGGCGAAGCGGCGCAGATTGCGCACCACCATCAGGATGTGTTCGTCCACGGTATAAACATGGAACAGGTCGTGCTGCATCTGGCCCACAATGCGACCAAAGCCCGGCAGATAACGGCCCAGCACGCCGTACAAATTCATGCGGCGCAGGCAGCGGGTGAGGCCGGGTTCGCGCAGCATCTGCATGAACAGGCGACGGTTTTCCGGGTTCTTGCGGAAACGGTCGTTGATATGGCTACGACCATGCCACAAGGCGCGCAACATGCGCGGCGCAAAACCGGTGAGTTCCGGATTGCGCTGCAGCATGAGGAAGGCTTCCAGAATGGCGGAAGGCTCTTTTTCGAAGACATCGGGGCGGCGGATGCCCAGCATGCCGTTCACCGAATAGAAGCGCTCGTTCAGGTTCTGGGTGATGCGCGGAACTTGCGAATACAGCCGGGCGCGCAGATTGGGCAGCAGGATGCCGTTGAGCTGGCTCACCGTCTTGGCGGCGCGGAAATAAAGCTGCATTACCTGCTCGCTGGCGCGCTTGGCTGGTGTGTCCTGCAAGCCCCAGGCCAGGCCCATGCTTTGCTGCAGGTCGAAGATCAGCCGGTCTTCGCGGCGGCGCGCCAGGATGTGCAAGTCGATGCGCAAGCGTTGCAGCTGGCGGTCGCTGTGGTGAATCAGCCGGGCTTCAGCCTGGGTCAGGATGCCGCGCTGTACCAGATCGCTCCAGTTTTCACCCAGCCCGATGGCCTTGCTGATCCACAAGATGGTGTGCAGATCGCGCAAGCCGCCCGGGCTTTCCTTGATATTCGGTTCCAGATTATTGGTGACACCAAAGTGGCGGTTGTGCCGCTGCTGCTGCTCCAGTGTCTTGCCCTCGAAGAAGGCCAGCGGGTCGCGCTGGCAGTCGAGGCGGGAAATCAGCTGCTGGTAAGGCGCGGCCACGCCAGCGATCAGGCGGTTTTCCAGCAGATTGGTTTCGATGGTGATGTCTGCTGCCGCTTCCTGCAGGCATTCTCCAATGGTGCGTACGCTGTGGCCGACTTCCAGGCCGATATCCCACATGCGGCTGATCAGTGCCGCCACGCGTTCCGGCAGCTCGGCCGGGGTGGGGCTGGGCAGCAAGACCAGCACGTCGATGTCGGAACAGGGAAACAGCTGGCCGCGGCCATAACCGCCGACAGCAATCAGCGAAGCTGCAGCATCCAGCTCGGCCTGCTGCCACAGCTGTTGCAGGACATGGTCCACCGCCAGGCTGTGCTGCGCCAGATAGCGCTGCGGATCGCGTTCGCCCAGATAGTGTTCAACCAGCTGCTGGCGTGTGTTGGCCAGCTGTTTGCGCAGGTCCTGGGTCAGGTCGGTGGTGGATTGTTCCATGTCAGCGTCTTTCCTGTTTCAGGATGAGGGCGATGCCGGCGAACAGAAACAGCAAGGTGGGCACTGTGGCCGAGATCACCGGGTTCCAG
This sequence comes from Aquitalea palustris, assembly GCF_003693445.1. GTDB lineage: Bacteria > Pseudomonadota > Gammaproteobacteria > Burkholderiales > Chromobacteriaceae > Aquitalea > Aquitalea palustris. The sequence continues at coordinate 25,840 of NZ_RFAR01000089.1, forward strand.
TTGTAGAGCAAACCCAGGTGACCGAACAGGCGGTTGATGAAGTGAAAACCCACCCCTAGGCAGATGCCGGCAAACAGCTTGAGGCCAAGCTGGCCGTGGCGGCGTTGCTGCGGCGTGAACGCCAGAGCGACCAAGGCCATGGATACACAGGCCAGCGGGTAGAACAGCTTGCCCCACAGGGCGATGTCGTAGCGCTGGGTTTGCTGCTTGTTGGCGCTCAGGTGTTCGATGTACTTGATCAGGCTCATGGCCGACATCTGTTCCGGCACAACCAGCAGCACATTCAGGATGTCGGGTTCGATGATGGAGGTCCATTGCGCCAGCGGCACCGATTGGCTTTCTACGTGATCGGCATACAGATGGGTTTCCACCACATTGCTCAGCTGCCAGATATGGGTGCCACGCAAGAAGCTGCCGCGCTCGGCATAGCGGGTGGTGACCAGCTGGTAATTGTCATCATAGGTATAGATGCGCACGCCCAGCAGGGTGGTGTCCGGCAGCATCTCGTGCACATTGATGAAATTATTGTTGTCCTTGACCCAGATGCCGGAGCGGAACTCCTGCGCCACCATCGAGCGCATGGCCGACAGTTTCATGCGTTCGGCCTGTTGCAGCGAGTAGGGGCTGATGAATTCGCCCAGTGCCGTGGTCAGGATGGCAAAACCCAGGCCAAACAGCAGCAGGGTGCGGGCAATCTGGCCCAGGGTGATGCCGCAGGTGCGGATGACCGTATATTCACTGGAGCTGGCCAGCTGGGTCATGGCCACCATGCCGCCAATCAACACCGCCAGTGGCATCAGCTCGTAGGCATGGCCGGGAGCCTGCATGGCGATATAGGCCAGCATCTTGCCGATGTGGTAGCTGCCCTGGTTCAGGTCCGGCACTTCATGGATGATGTCGAAGAAGCCATAAAGGCCCAGCAGGGCTGCCAGGGTAAACAGCGTGGACTGGGTCAGCGCGCTGATGATGTAGCGATAAATCAGTTTCATCGGGCTCAGTGCTTGTGCAGGAAGTATTTCAGGGTCTGGCGCACGGTGTTGGCCGGGCGGTCGCGGTATTTCAGCAGTAAAACGGCAATGATCAGCACAATGACATGCACTATCAGAATGCTGGCCATGCCTACCTTGCCCTGGGTAATCCAGTTGCGCACCAGGGTCAGGCTGTTCTGATAGAGGAAGAAGCCGAGCAGGGCGACGACCAGATTGTGGGCATGGCCGCTACGCGGATTGTAGTAGGACAAGGGTATGGCCAGGAAGGCCAGCACCAGGCAGCTCAGCGGCATGGACAGCCGCCATACCAGCTCCGAGCGATAGCCGGGGTCGCTGCTGCCAAGCAGTGTGCCCGTGCTTTGCGCCTGGCGGTTGTTCGGGCGCGAGGCCAGCTTCTGGTTATTGCCCACAACCACGCTATAGCGTTTGAAACTGCCAACTTCGTAGTTGGACTGCCCCGGCTCGCCCACATAGCGCCGGCCATCTTCCAGCACCAGCACCCGTTCGTTGTCGTCATTAACGGTAATGTAACCACGCTTGGCAAAGATGCTGGAAACCTTGCCCTCACTCATGTCCTGCATGAAGATATTGGTGGCAGAGCCATGCTCGCCCCCATAGCTTTCAATGAAATACACCTTGCTGCCCGAGCCGCTTTCCTTGAACACGCCCGGCGCAATGGCACTGATCTCTTCGCGGCGCTTGAGGATTTCGGCATAGACCTGGCTGCGTTCTTCCGCCCAGGGTGCGATATACAGCGATACGATGCCCACCAGCAGGGCCAGCGGAATGGTGAAGCGCATCACCGGCCACACCCAGTCGCGCAGCGACAGGCCGGAGGACAGCCAGACGGCCATTTCGTGGTCGCGCCAGATACGGGTCAGCACCACCAGCACGGTGACGAAAACGGTAAGGATCATCAGCAGCGGAAACAGGCCGAGCGCCCAGAAACCGATCAGGGCAGTCACCGCTTCATTGGCGATTTGCCCTTCGGCGGCGCGGCCCAGCAAATTGATCGCCTGGGTGGAGAGAATGATGGCCAGCAGGACGACAAATACGCCCAGGGCGGTAAAAGTCAATTCTCGGGTCAGGCTTTTACGAAAAACCATTTATCAGTGCCTTTTTGACTTTTTGTGACTAGCGTAGTGATAATTTGATTTGATAACTCTGAAACGCCGTTTTCGGCAAATTTCGGGATGGACGCAGCTTCTGTCTTCGCCTGCTACAGGCAGGGCTTTCCGGCACAAAATCTGGTGCAGACAGCCTGTCAAGAAGTGGAACAACTGACACTCGCATTACACGGGAGTACAAGATGGAATTTAACATAAAAAGCGGCAGCCCGGAAAAACAGCGCGTTGCCTGCGTGATAGTAGGTGTCTATGAATCGCGCAAGCTGACCTTCGCAGCCGATTTGCTGGATCGCATCTCCAATGGCTTCATCAGCGATGTGATCCGCCGTGGCGACATGGAAGGCAAGCTGGGCAGCACATTGCTGCTGCATTCGGTGCCGCATACCCTGTGCGACCGTGTGATGCTGGTGGGTCTGGGCAAGGAGCGCGATTTCCGCGCCAAGGAATACCGCGAAGCGGTACGCAGCTCCATCCGCAGCCTGACCCAGACCTCGGCTACCGAGGCCGTCAGCTATCTGACCGAACTCACCGTCAAGAAACACGATGTCGAGTGGATGATCGAGCAGGCCACCGTGGTCACGCTGGACGTGCTCTACCGGTTTGATCGCTTCAAGAGCAAGCAGGACGAAAGCGTGCGCGAGCCGCGCAAGCTCACCTTGGCCGTGCCGCGTCGCAGTGATCTGGCCGATGGCGAGAAGGGTCTGCAGCGCGGCCTGGCCATTGGCAACGGCATGAAACTGGCCAAGGATCTGGGCAATCTGCCGCCCAATGTCTGCACCCCCACTTATCTGGCGGCCGAAGCTGAACGCATTGCCGCCGACTTTGGCTGCGGCGTGGAAATCTATGGCCAGACACAGCTGGAAGAGCTGGGCCTGGCGTCTTTCCTGTCGGTAGCCCGTGGCAGCGTGCAGGAACCCAAACTGATCGTGCTGCAATACCAGGGTGCCAAGGACAAGAACGACCGTCCGCTGACGCTGGTCGGCAAAGGCATCACCTTTGATTCCGGCGGCATTTCGCTCAAGCCGGGCGAAGGCATGGACGAGATGAAGTACGATATGTGCGGCGCAGCTTCGGTACTGGGCGCTTTCCGCGCAGCAGTGGAAATGAAGCTGCCGATCAATCTGGTGGCCATCGTGCCGGCCTGCGAGAACATGCCGGCCGGTAATGCCGTCAAGCCAGGCGACATCATCACCAGCCTGTCCGGTCAGACCATCGAAGTACTGAATACCGACGCCGAAGGCCGGCTGATCCTGTGCGATGCGCTGACCTTCGCCGAGCGGTTTAATCCGGATACCGTGATCGATGTGGCCACCCTGACCGGTGCCTGCGTCATCGCCCTGGGCCACGTCGCCACCGGCCTCTACAGCAACCAGGACAGCCTGGCGCGTGAACTGCTGGCCGCCGGCGAAGAAGTGGCCGACCGCGCCTGGCACATGCCGCTGTGGGACGAGTATCAGGAATTGCTCAAGAGCCCGTTTGCCGACATGGCCAATATCGGCGGTCGTCCGGGTGGCAGTATTACCGCAGCCTGCTTCCTGTCACGCTTTGCCAAGGCCTACGACTGGGCACATCTGGATATCGCCGGCACTGCCTGGAAGAGTGGCAAGGACAAGGGCGCTACCGGTCGTCCGGTGCCGCTGTTGGTGCAGTTCCTGCAGGATAGAGCCGACATCGCCCTGGGCAATGTAGTGCGCCGAGGCCGCCCGCGCCGTGAATCGCCAGAAATTGTTGAAGATGACGCGGATTGATTTTTATACCAATGTGGCCCAGCCGCAGGAGTTCGCCTGCAAGCTGGCCGCAACGGTATTCCGCAAGCAAGAGCGCCTGCTGGTGTGGCTGGAAGACGAGCGGGCGCTGGACACCTTCAGCAACCGGCTGTGGTGTCTGGGCGATACCGAGTTCATTGCCCATTGCCGGCTGGATGCGGCCGAAGCGGCACAAACGCCAATCTGGCTGACGGCCGAACTGCCGCCTACACTGCAGCATCCGGTACTGCTGAATCTGGGAGCGGAATTACCGTCCGCACCGCAGCATTTTTCCCGTATTCTGGAGATAGTGGGAGGCGATGAGGCTGCACTGGCCACAGCGCGCTACCGCTTCAAGGCCTATCGAACGCTGGGCTATGAAATTCACCATCACGACATGAGCCACAAGTGACCATGAACGAGTCGCCAATGCCTGATCTGCCCTCCTGGGACGAGCTGGACCTGCCGGTACTGGATGAAGTGGTGGACGAGTCCGCCGTGCCGGTGCTGGCCGAGGAAGTGCTGGATGTGCCTGATTTTGATTTTTCCAGCGAACTGGACGTGATGCAGCAAAGTCTGGTGTCGCCAGATCACGGTATGGCGGAGCTGGAAATACCGGAATTGACGCTGGAGGATCTGGATGTTACCAGCCCGGCAGACATGCCGGCCGCCACTGCGCTGGATCTGGCCGCCTTGCCCTCGCTCGATCTGGATGAGCCCTTGGCTGACGAGCTGTCGCTGCAACAGGTCTTGCCAGACGCGCTGCCGCTGGCACAGCCAGCGGCGGTAGCGCCGCCAGTCCTGCAGCCGGAGGCGCCGGTGATGGCGGTGGATGGCTTCGAATTCATGCTGGATGGTCATGCGCCGGCAGAGTCGGTAGCTGACACTCAGCCTGAATCGTCATGGCCCGCCGCAGCGGCCAGCGAGTCGCTGCTGTCAGGTCTGGCTGCTCCGCAGCAACTGGCCGAGCGTCTGGCCGAGGTATGGCAAGCACCGGTCGAACCAGCCGCAGCTGTTGGCAGCGAAATGCCAGCAGGTGTGACCGATGCACCCCCACCGGCCTTGCCGGGTGGTTTGTCCATTTCGCTGGATAGCCTGCCAGATGGCGTGCTGGGCGGTGGCGTGGGCAAGGTGGAGGAGGCCCGCCCCTCTGCCGCCGAGTTGCTGGCGCGCGCACAAGCACTGGTCGCGGCAACACCCAGCTCCCTGGATGATGTATTGCATGCGGCCGAACTGACGCTGGCTCAGGAAGAAAGCCTGCAGCGCTTTCATGCGGCACCGGCGGCAGCCCAGCAAACCTTCGCCTCGCTGGGTGAGGACGAATTGCGAGCCGCGATGGCCAGCCTGCCGGGAGTCGTGGCGGCAGACAGTCAGGAAGAAGACTGGCCAAGCCTGGGCGATGTTGACCGCCTGAACGAAACCGAAGTCGAATTGCCGGAAGAGGCTGCGGTGCAGGCTGCCGCGCCACTGCTGCAAGCCGAGTGGCAGGACGAGCCACCTGAACATGCCGTGTCGGACAG
>NZ_RFAR01000090.1 GCF_003693445.1 Aquitalea palustris
GCCGTACGCCATGTACTGTCTGCGGCGGCGCGCCTTGGTCCGGGTTCTGTACGAGGTTTTGTCAGCGGTTCTAAGTAGCAAGGGCCGATGCGCAAGCATCGGCCCTTGTTCTGTGTGCTGTTCAGCTGCCGGTTTGCTGGCTGCGGATCAGCAGCAGCGATTCGCCGCTATGCATGATGACTTCCGGGCCGGGTGAAAACTCTACCTCACCCGTGCTGCGTTCCAGTGCAATCACCATGGCCTTGCCATCGAAGCCATTGTTGAGAAAACTGCCCAGTGGCTGGGCTTCCCAGCGTTCGTCCAACACATGCACCTGGGCATGGAACTGGTTGGGATAGCGCTGGTGCAGATGCTCGAAAAAGTGCAGGGTTTCCGGATGGGCCACGATATTGGCCATATTCATGCCACCCAGGTGGGACGGAATCACCACATTGTCCGCGCCCACTGCCAGCAGCTTCTTGCGCGAGCTTTCGTTTTCCGCCTTGGCCACGGCCAGTACCGTCGGGTTCAGGCTCTTGGCCGTTACCACCACAAAGGCGTTGTCGGCATCCGCACTCAGACAGGAAATCAATGCGCGGGCATGGGTAATGCCGGCGGCAGTCAGGTTTTCGTCTTCAGATGCATCGCCGACAATGAAGGGCACATCGCGCTCTTGCAGCAGGGCGATATTGGCTTCGTCCTTTTCGATGACCACTACCTGATGGTGGGTGCCCAGCAATTCTTCCAGCGCATAGCGCCCGGTATGGCTCAGCCCGCAAATGATGGTGTGCTGGCGCATATGCGCAATCAGTTTTTCCATTTTCTTTCGTCTCAGATAAAGCGGCAGGTCGCCCTGGAACAGCATCAGGGTGAGGGAGGAAATGCCATAACCGACCACGCCGGTGCCAAACACGATCAGCGCAATGGTGAAGTAGCGGCCAGCCAGGGAGAGGTTGTGGGTTTCGCCATAGCCGATGGTGGCCAGGGTGATCACCGTCATGAACAGGCTGTCGGAAAAGCTCCAGCCCTCCACCAGCATGTAGCCGCTGGTGCCAAACAGCAGGGCGGCAAACACCAGGCTGCTGAGGAAGATGAGCTTACGCGGGAAACTGTTGCGCATGAATGGGGGTGACAGCGTGAGAAAGCGGCATTATAGCGGCTCTGATGCTGCATGCATGCAGTTTGCTTGGCTTGTTGGTCCGCAGGCTGAGCGGCCATCTGTGTGCAGATGTGTAGCAAGCTGTGGCGGGCAATAGTTCTTCACACTGTTTTACAAGCGGTTACCTGCCATTGATTAATCTGGACTGGTATCAACGCATTGGAGGTCCAGTCCATGAAAACCCGCATCCTGATCCCCGCGCTGCTGGCGCTTTCCTTCACCGGCATGGCTTATGCCGATGCTTCTGCCATCCTGGGTGGTGCGCTTGGTGGCGCGGTGGGTGCCGCTGTCGGCCAATCCATCGGTGGTCGCAATGGCGCCATCATCGGTGGTGCCGTGGGTGGCAGCGTGGGCACCGCGCTGGCCTACCAGCGTGACGACTACCGCGCTTACCGTCCGGCACCAGCCCCGGTGCCGGTTTACCAGCCGGTGGCTTATGCTGCCCCGGTACGCTATGTCGAGCCGCCGCACTATCCACACTGGCATGAGGACAGACACGAGCAATACCGCGATTGGCATGATCGCGGCTGGCATGGCCACGACTGGCGTGATGGCTATTATCGCCACGGTGATTGAAAGTGTTTACGACCAAACAGGCCCTGAGTAATCGGGGCCTTTTTCATTTTGTGCCCGTCTACTATCGTTGACTAAGCCAGATGCCAGCAGGCGTTTGCCGCCAGCGCCAGGCCAGGTGCTGATCTCTGGTCGGTGGGTGGTGGCGGGAGCACACTTGCCATGCGGCACCGTCCCCGGTGTCGGCAGGGTAATAAAGTAGTTGCCTGGCAGGCCTGCTTTTTCTTATAATTGATTAGCAATCAAATCATTTACATGCGAATCATTATGACCAGTGTAGATTTACTGCGGCTTGGCATCACCAGTGCCATCATGCATGCCGGGCGCAAATGGCGGCATATTTCACAGGATGTGGTGTTTGGTCATGGCCTGACCGCGCCTTGTGCCACCGCGCTGATTTTCATCGGCCGCCTGGGCGAAGGTATCAACCAGATCGCCCTGGCCGAAGAAATCGGTATCGAAGGGCCATCGCTGGTGCGGGTGATCGACCAGTTGGCGGCAGACGGCCTGGTGCGGCGTGAAAAGGGCAAGGAAGACCGCCGCTCCAATACCCTGTGGTTCACCGAGCCGGGCAGGGCGCTTACTGCCCGGATTGAAGCCGAGCTGGTGGATTTGCGTGCGCTGGTATTCAAGGATGTGGCGCCGGCGGATCTGGAAGCCACCTTGCGCGTGTTTGCGGCGGTTGAGTCCGCCTATCAGCGGCCGGAACTGGTGGCCGAACTGGCAGCCATGGCTGGCCAGGCGCGCGCATGACGCTGCCGAGCTGGCGTGACTGGCTGTTTTCGGCCAAGGCCTTCGCTGCGGCCATGCTGGCGCTGTATCTGGCCATGGCGCTGGCTTTGCCGCGTCCTTACTGGGCGATGGCCACGGTATATGTGGTATCGCATCCGCTGACCGGGGCCACCCGTTCCAAGGCGGTATACCGTATTGGCGGTACCTTGCTGGGCGCCTCGGCCGCGGTCATCCTGCTGCCGCTGTTTGTCAATGCGCCCACCCTGCTCAGCCTGGTGGTGGCGTTGTGGACCGGTACGCTGCTGAGCATTTCGCTGCTGGACCGCACCCCGCGCAGCTATCTGTTCATGCTGTCGGCCTATACGCTGCCGATGATTGCCTTGCCGGCACTGAATAGTCCGGAAGGCATTTTTGACCTGGCGCTGGCGCGCAGCGAGGAAATCCTGGTCGGCATCCTGTGTGCCAGTGTGGTGTCGGCGCTGGTGTGGCCAGGCAAGGTGGCGCCCATTTTCTCTGCCCGCATCGCCAGCTGGCTGGGCGATGCCCGCGACTGGGCTTGCGAGCTGCTGCAGCAAGGCGATGCCGCCAGCCAGCCATCGCATGCCAGCCGCCACAAGCTGGCGGCGGATATCCTGGCGCTCGATCAGTTCATCTCGCACCTGTCTTACGACACCACCAGTTTTGCCATGGTGAAAAACGCCCGCGAGCTGCGTGGCCGCATGAGCATGCTGCTGCCGATTTTGTCCTCGCTGACCGAAACCAAGCAGGCCTTGCTGCAGCAGCAGGACGGCATGCCGGCCGGCTTGAGCGAGCTGATGCACGCGGTGGCGCACTGGATGGCCAGCCCGGATCTGGGCCACCTCCGTCGCGAAGTGCCGGTGTTGCAGCGACGGCTGGCGGCGCTGAAGCAGCAGATCGCCAGCGGCGACAGCTGGCAGGCGCTGCTGATTGCCCACGGGCTGGCACGCTTGCAATCGCTGATCAATCTGTGGCTGGACTGCCGCTTATTGCAGCAACTGATCGCCGAAGAGCATCCTACTTTCGAGTGGAAACCGGCCTATCGGCACTGGCCGGTGGGTGGCACGGCGCGGCATTACGATTACGGCATGATGGCGTTTTCCTCGCTGCAGGCCTCGGCGGCAATTTTCCTGGCCTGCCTGCTGTGGATACAGCTGGGTTGGACCGATGGTTCCGGGGCGGTGATCATGGTAGCCATTGCCTCCTGCTTCTTTGCAGCGCTGGACGAGCCGGCCCCGATGATGCGCACCTTCCTGATCTGGGCGCTGGTGAGCATTGCGCTGACTACCGTGCTCTTGTTCATGGTGATTCCGGCGGCCTATACCTTTGAAATGCTGGTAGCCATGCTGGCTGTCCCGTTCTTGCTGGTAGGGACGCTGTTTACCCGGCCGCAATTCACCATGATTGCCATGATGCTGACAGTGAACACTGCCACCTTCCTCAGCCTGCAAGGCGCTTACGATACCGACTTCACCGCCTTCTTCAATGGCAATGTGGCTACCGTGGTGGGCGTGTCGTTTGCGCTGCTGTTCAGCCTGCTGGTACGTCCCTTTGGTATCGAGCTGGCCATCCGCCGGCTGCGCCGGGCCAGCTGGCATGATCTGGCGGAAACGTCGGCGGGTCGTCGCCTGGATGACTATGCCCAGCTCACCGCACGCATGCTGGACCGGCTGGGCCTGCTGATTCCGCGGCTGGCGGCCAGTGGTCACGACCAGTTGCCGCAGGTGTTCAACGAGTTGCGTGCCGGGTTCAGCGTGCTGCATCTGCAGCGGGAAGAAAATGCCCAGGCCGGCCCCGCCGGTGTGGCAGTGCAGCAGGTGCTGGACGCGGTGGAGCGGCATTACCGCCAGGCGCTGGAGCAACGCCAGCAGCCGCAGGCTGATGTGCGCCTGCTGCAGCGTATCGATGCAGCGCTCAATCAGCTGCTGGCAAGCGGCCGCCGTAGTGATCATCACCTGCTCACCGTGCTGAACGCGCTGGTTGAATTGCGCATTACCCTGTTTCCGGCTGCCGGCAACTATGCCATGGCAGCCAGCTCACCCTTGCCTGCAGGAGGTTCGACACCGTGATTGGTGAAATCGAAATCTACGGGGTGTATTTCCCCAGCCTGCTGATCCTGATGGTGCTGGCCTTTGGCGTTACTGCCGGCCTGCGCATCCTGCTGGGTCAGCTGGGCTTCTACAAACTGGTATGGCACCGTTCCCTGATGAACTTTGCCTTGTATGTGATTGTGCTCGGCGGTTTCGTCGTGCTGACTCGCGGATGGTAATGATGAAAAAGCTGATAGGAAAAGCAGGGCCGGTGGTGCTGACCCTGATCGTGGTGGTGGCAGCGGTGCTGGTGGGGCGCTACCTGTGGGATTACTACACCAATGCGCCGTGGACGCGGGACGGCCATATCCGCGCCGACGTGGTGCAGATCGCCCCGGACGTGTCCGGGCTGATCACCGAGGTGAAAGTCAGCGACAACCAGCTGGTGAAGCGCGGCCAGGTGTTGTTTGTCATCGACCGCGCCCGCTACGCGCTGGCACTCAAGCAGGCCGAGGCCGTACTGGCACAGCAGAGCGCCGGGCTGCTGCAGGCAAAACGCGAGGCCGCGCGCAACCGTGGCCTGAGTGATCTGGTAGCCAGGGAAAACATCGAGCAGAGCGAAGCCCGTGTGCAACAAGACGAGGCCAGCGTTGCCGCTGCCGCAACGGCGGTGGAAGTGGCCCGGCTCAATCTGCAGCGCACCGTGGTGAGCAGCCCGGTGGATGGTTACCTCAACGACCGCACCCCACGGGTGGGCGATTACGTCAGCACCGGCAAGCCGGTGTTGTCGATGGTGGATGCCCATTCCTTCCATGTGGATGGCTATTTCGAAGAAACCAAGATGAACCGGGTACGGGTCAACCAGCCGGTGGAAATCCAGATCATGGGCGAGTCGCACAAGCTGCGCGGCCATGTGCAGAGCATTGCTGCCGGTATCGAGGACCGCGACCGCAGCAATGGCGCCACCCTGCTGCCCAATGTGAATCCCACTTTCAACTGGGTGCGGCTGGCCCAGCGCATTCCGGTGCGCATCACCCTGGATGAAGTCCCGGCCGACTTCCGCATGATTGCCGGGCGCACCGCCACCGTGGCCGTGGTGGCCGGCAAGGGAGAGCAGCAGTGAGCCGTCTTTATCCTGCCGGACTGCTGCTGACGCTGACCGCGCTTGCCGGCTGCACCACCGTCGGTCCGGATTACCAGCTGCCGGCCAATTCCGTCATGCAACGTCAGGCAGCACAGGGCCGCTTTGCCAATGCCGATAGCCGGCTAAGCTCCAGCCAGCCGGTTGCCCCACGCTGGTGGCAGCTCTACCACGACCCGGTGCTGAACCAGCTGGTGGAGCAGGCGCAACAGGCCAATACCGATTTGCGCGCTGCCACGGCCAATCTGCAAAAGGCCTTGGCGGTGGCCAGTCAGGTCAGTGCCGAAGCCGGACCGCATGCTGAACTGTCGGCCTCGGCCGAGCGTGCCCGGGTATCTGGCCAGAGCATGCTGCTGGATGTGCCGCTGCCCGTGAGCAATCTGGGTGACGAGGGCATCAGTGTGGCCTATCAGCTGGACCTGTTCGGCAAGCTCAGACGCGGCGACGAGGCTGCCGAAGCCAATAGCGAAGCCAGCGTCGCCGCCCGCGATCTGGCGCGCATCACCGTCACCGCCGAAACCGTGCGCAGCTATCTGCAGATCTGCTCGGCCAATCTCGGCTACCAGGTATTGCAACAACAGTCTGTCCTGCAGCAGAAACAGCTGCAGCTGACGCGCCGCCTGGCCAGTGCCGGCCGGCTTAGCGCCACCGATGTGCTGCGTGCCCAGGCTCAGGCCGACAGCGTGGCGGCCGGTTTGCCGGCTTATCAGGCCCAGCGTGATGCCGCCCGTTACCGCCTGGCCATGCTGCTGGGACAAACCCCGGCCGAGACGCTGCCAGCAGCAGCACTGTCCTGCGCGCAAGAGCCGCAGCTGGCGCAAGCCATTCCGGTGGGCGATGGCCGGGCCTTGCTGGCGCGGCGGCCAGATGTGAAGCAGGCCGAGCGCAAGCTGGCACAATCCAGCGCCATGATAGGGGTGGCCACGGCCGAGCTTTACCCCAGCATCACGCTGGGTGCATCGGCTGGCTTTACCGGCATGCTGGAAGACCTTGGTCAGCGCTCCACCCAGCGTTTCGGCTATGGCCCGCTGATCAGCTGGACCATTCCCGACAGTGGTGCACGCGCCAGGGTGACGGCGGCCAGGGCGGATAATGCGGCCGCGCTGGCCCACTTCGACGGGGTGGTGCTCAATGCCCTGCGCGAGGTGGAAACCAGCCTCAGCCTGTATGGCAAGGATTTGCAGCGGCTGGCATTGCTGCGCACGGCGCGCGACAGCGCCAAACAGGCTGCCGCGCAGAACCGCCGCTTGTATCAGGCGGGTCGTTCACCTTATTTGTCCAGCCTGGATGCCGACCGCACCCTGGTCGGCAATGAAATGGCCGTGGCCAGCGCGGAAAGCCAGCTGGCACAGGATCAGGTCAATCTGTTCCTGGCACTGGGCGGGGGCTGGGAAGAGGGCAAGACGCAAACCGGCCACTGATAAGCGCAAACAAGGCTCCCGCTGCGGCCTTGTGCCACCTGGCAGGGTGATTTGCCCTGTCGGCATGGCTGGGCCGGTGTGCTCGGCCAGCTTGTCTGGCGACACCAGGCTGCTGCTGTGCACGAAGCAGGGTGGGACAGTGCAATCGTTGGTAATTCATGCCGGATGAGTGCTGTTTTTGTTGTGTCTGCCCGGTAGTGCATATAGCATCGGCCATCGATGTTTTCCGTCCGGAACCCCCATGTCCGCCCCTGCCAGCATCCCCGTGTTGTTGCCGGTTTTTCTGGTGACCGATATTTTGTGCGCCTGCATCCTGGCGCAGCTGCTGGCCCTGCGCAAGGCCGGGGTAGCGGGCACCCGCAGCTGGATTGCCGCCAATATCGCCATGGTGGCCTACCTGCCGGCACTGGGTTTGCGCAGCGTGCTGCCACTGGTATACAGCGTGGTGCTCAGTAATGGCCTGGGCCTGCTTGCCGCCAGCCTGTTCTATATCGGTTGCGCCCGTTTTCTGGGCCGCCCCACCCGCAGCCGTTGCTGGTTGGCACTGATATTCTGCGCCCTTGCTGGCCTGCTATGGTTCACCCTGGTGGCGGATCTGATCCGGCTGCGCGTCATCATCGCCTCGGGCGGCATCAGCGTGGTGTTTGTTGCCACTGCCCACCTGCTGTGCCGCCACCGCCCGCCCGGCCAGGGCGCGGCCGTCTACTGGCTGGGCGCAGCCTGCAGCATTGCCACGGCCTTGTTGCATGCATCGCGTGCCATCTATTACGGCGCTGGTTTTGGCAATCTGTCCGACTTGTTTGCCAGTACCCCGGCCAATGTGATTTCCATGAGTCTGACCGCCGCACTGGTGCCTGGTTTGTCCATGCTGGCGGCGGCCATGGTGCAGCAGCAGTTGTTGAGCGATGCCACCTGGCGTGCCGAGCGCGATGGCATGACTGGCACCTTGACCCGGCAAAGTTTCGAGTCGCGCATCGTGGCCGACCTGCAGCGGGCCACCATCACCGGCGATGCCTTTTGCTTTGTGCTGGCGGATCTGGACTTCTTCAAGCGCATCAACGACAACCATGGTCACCAGACCGGTGATCGGGTGCTGGTGGCTTTTACCGAGCTGATTCGCCAGCATGTGCGTGCTGCGGACTACATCGGCCGCATGGGTGGCGAAGAGTTCGGCATTGCGCTACCGGCCACGCCACCAGCCGAGGCCATGCGCGTGGCCGAGCGCCTGCGCCAGGCGGTGGCCGCGCAGCATATTGCCACCGATAGCGGCAGCCTGCGCTACAGCGTCAGCATGGGCCTGGCCGTGCATGTGCAGGGCGATACTTTCAGCGATCTGTACCGCCATGCCGACCAGGCCCTGTATGCGGCCAAGCAGGCCGGGCGCAATGCCATTATCAGCCACGCTTGACCACGCCCAGCCACCAAGCATGCGCTCAGCCCAGTGCCTGCCGCAGCTGTTGCAAGTCGGCCTGATAGTGCTGGCGTGCTTGCAGGGCTTGCTGCATGTCGACTGCGGCAAAAGTGATCCCCTGATTGGGCTGCAATTGCGCAACCACGTCCAGATCAGCGCTGATGACGGTCGCTATCATGGCGTAGCCACCACCAGAAACTGCATCGCGCAGCAGAATGATGGGCTCCTTGCCAGCCGGCACCTGGATCGAGCCAATGGGGTAGCCGGCATCCACGATATTTGATGGGTCAGCGCCGGCACCAAATGGCGCTTCCCGTGGCTGAAACTGCAAGGGCGTGCCTCCTTTCAGCCGGTAACCAGTGCGGTCTGATTCCGAAGAAACGCTCCATTGTTCCTGATAAAACCGTGTCGCGGATTCGGGGCGCAGGCGATGCGCATACAGACCCGGCAGTACCCGCACGGTTGTCTTGCTCGGCAGACTGCGCTGCAGTGCTGTCGGCAGGCTTCTGCCCACCGGAGCCGCCGTTGATGGTGCGGCCCCCAGCGTCAGCATGTCCCCGGCCTGCAAACGCCGCCCCTGATAACCACCCAGACTGCCCAGCGCATAGGTTGAGCGGCTGCCCAGCACTTCGGCTAGATCAATGCCACCAGAAACCGCCAGATAGGCACGCATGCCGGCTGCGGCCGGAAGGAAATCCAGCGTATCACCCGTGGCAATCGACAAGACCTGATGCGCCGGCTGTGGCTGACCATTGATGCGCGGTTGCATGGTGGCACCGCAGATGGCGATCTGGCAGGCCACATTGAACTGCAGCTGCGGGCCCAGCAAGGTGCATTCCAGTACGGCTGCCGTTTCCGCATTGCCCAGCAGCAGGTTGGCGGCGCGGAAGGAGTATTGGTCCAGCGCGCCGGACGGGGGAATACCCAGGTGGTAGTAGCCGTTGCGGCCAGCATCCTGTACCGAAGTAGCCAGGCCGGGCTTGATGACTTTAATGTGCATGGTGGGTTCCTGGTAGCGATTGCTGGTAGGCCTGCGGGTTGGCCAGGAATTCCGGCAAGGAGAAACGGACCGGAAAGATATCCAGCTGAAAGCTGCCGTCAGCCACCGCCTGGATGGCTTCCTCATATTGCTGCTGCTGGATGGGTTTGAAGCGGACAATATCGCCGGGACGGAACAGCACCATGCTGTCTGCCAGATAGGGCTGGCTTTGTGCCGGGTCGTAAATCGGTGCCGGTGTAATGCCAAACATCTGGTAGCCGCCGGCTCCTTCCACCGAGTAAATACAGGCAAAACAGCCGCCATGGCCGATGGTCTGGCGCGGGGTAGCGGTGCGTGGGCTCAGATACTTGGGCACTTGCAGCTGCTGCTGGCGTTCCACCATCTGGTATAGAAAGGGCAGGCCGGCGACAAAGCCCACCATGGACACAAACCACGGCGCGCCGCAATGAGCCGCGATAAAAGCTTCGACCGAAGCAAAGCCGTTGACCCGCGCCGCGTATTCCAGATCGGTAGCCTGCGGGTCCTGGTGGCGCTGACGAAAGCGCGCCCCCACTTCCCGGGTCCAGGGGTCGTTGTACCACACTGGTATTTCCACCAGCCGGGTGTCCAGTATCTGCGGGCTGTCTGCCAGCGACTGTTCCAGCTGCTGCAGCTGTTGCAGCAATTGCTCCGCCGGCAGGATGTCCGGATCAAAGCGTAGCTGGAATGATGCATTGGCCGGGCAGATTTCCATGATTCCGGGTATTTGCAGCTGGCGTAGCTGGCCGGTGATGGCCATGCTGGTAAAGCAGGCGGGCAGCGACATCGACTCGCTGACTTCGGCAAACAGGAATTCGTCGCCGCCAAAGGTGTAACGAATGCTCATGCCAGTCCCCCCTCGTGGCTGGCAGCCGGACTGGCTGCGGCTTCACCGTCTTGCCAGTGTGTCAGCCACTGTTCCAGAAAGCGGGTGTGGTAGCGGCCGGCACACACGTCGGCATCGGCCAGCAAGGCCTGGTGCAGGCTTTGGGTATGGGCAATGCCGCCGATGTGCAATTCGCCCAGCGCGCGGCGCATGCGGGACAGGGCGCGCTCGCGGCTTTCGTCCCACACAATCAGCTTGGCCAGCATGGAGTCATAGTAGGGCGGGATGACATAGCCCTGGAACAGCATGCTGTCAAAACGCACGCCCGGCCCGCCGGGTAATTGCAGGTTTAGGATGGTGCCAGGGGAGGGGCGGAAGTCTTGCCGTGGGTCTTCGGCATTGATACGGCACTCGATGGCCGCGCCACGCAGCTGGATGTCTTGCTGCTGCCAGCGCAAGGGCTGGCCATCGGCAATCAGCAGCATTTCGCGCAGCAGGTCGATGCCGGTGATCATTTCGCTGATCGGGTGTTCCACCTGGATGCGGGTATTCATTTCGATGAAATAGAATTCGCCCTGGTCAAACAGGAATTCCAGCGTGCCTGCACCACGGTAGGCCACCGACTGTGCCAGCTGTACCGCAGCCTGACACAAGCTGCTGCGCTGGCGGTCATTCAGTGCGGGAGAGGGCGCTTCTTCCATGATTTTCTGGCGGCGGCGTTGCAGCGAACATTCGCGTTCGTAGCAATGAATCACCCGCTGGCCATCGCCCAGAATCTGTACTTCCAGATGGCGGGCCTGTGGCATGAATCGTTCCAGGTATAACTGGCCATCGCCAAAAGCACTTTGCGCCTCGCGCTGGGCGGCGGCAAAGGCCGCTGGCAGGGCGCTGGCAGAATCGACCACGCGGATGCCTCGTCCACCGCCGCCAGCCACCGCCTTGATCATCAGCGGGTAGCCGATGTCTTTGGCTGCATCGATTGCCGCTGCCACATGATCGAGCGCGCCCTTGCTGCCCGGTACGGTCGCCACTCCGGCCGCCTGGGCGGTAGCGCGTGCCCGTGCCTTGTCACCCATCTGTGCGATGGTCTGCGCGGTGGGGCCGACAAAAATCATGCCGGCGGCTTCTACCGCACGGGCAAATTCGGCATTTTCGGCCAGAAAGCCATAGCCGGGGTGGACTGCGTCCACGGCATGCGTACGGGCTGCATGCATCACGGCATTGATATCCAGATAGCTTTTGCTGGCTGGTGCGGGGCCTATCTCCACCGCCAGGTCTGCCAGCTGGCAAGCCAGGCTGTGGCGGTCGGCACGGCTGTGGGCCAGCACTGTCTGTACCCCCATTTCGCGGGCAGCCCGGATGATGCGTACCGCAATTTCTCCCCGATTGGCCACCAGCAGGCGGCGGATATTCTTCAAGACAATCGGCTGGGTCATGACACCACCTTGGCCACAACCTGGCCCGCTTCTACGGCATCACCGTCTTCCAGCAGGAAACTTAGCAAGCGTCCACTGTGTTCGGCCGTTATCTCGTTGAACTGTTTCATTACCTCGATGCAGCCGATGACGGTAGCGGCCTCTACCTGGCTGCCTTCTGCCACGTAGGGGGCGGCATCGGGAGAGGGACGGCGATAGAAAGTACCGGGTAGCGTGGCATGGATCAGGTGTTCGCTCATGTGTTGTTCTCCTTGTGTAGCTTGTTTTTCTATTGTTCAGGCTGCGTGATGGCGATGCGGCGCGCGAATGGTGATGCCGGCTTCCTGCAGCCGGCTGCGGGTGGCTCGGGTCAGTTCCAGGGCGCCGGGGGTATCGCTGTGAATGCAGACGGAATCGAATTCGATGGGGATGCGCTGGCCATCCACGGTGTCGACCAAGCCGTCACGACAGGCTAGCAACACCTTGTCGGCCACGGCTTCCGGGGAGAGCCGGCCCATCTTGCGGGTAAAGACAATGCTGCCGCTGGCAGCGTAATCACGGTCGGCAAAGAATTCACGTATTGCCCTCACTCCCAGCTGATTCGCGGCAAGGTGGGTGGCTGAGCCGGCCATGCAATACACCGCCAGTTGTGGCGACAGCCGCTGCACCGCCTGCAAGAAGGCGAGTGACAGGGCCTCGTCGCTGGCCATCGCCATGTACAGGGCACCATGCGGTTTCACGTGCTGCATGCTCATGCCTTCCAGTTGCAAGAAGGCCTGCAGGGCGCCAATCTGGTAAACCGTGTCCTGTACCAGCTCCTGCACACTGGCCTGGATGGTACGTCGGCCAAAACCTACCAGATCGCGATAGCCGGGGTGGGCGCCAACCGCCACGCCAGATGCTTTGGCCAGGCCGACGCTGCTGGCCATGGTGGCCGGGTCACCGGCATGAAAGCCGGTAGCGATATTGGCTGATGAAATCAGCGGCATGATGTGCTGGTCTGCGCCATCGCCAATCTGCCATGGGCCAAAGCTTTCGCCCATGTCCGAGTTCAAATCAATCTCGTGCTTTTGCATCGGGTCTCCACTAGCGGGGTAAAGATGAAGCACACCCTAGCTACCGACAGCAAAAGGAAAAAGTTTTAAATTTTGATATGGTGATATGAAATTTATTGATACCAGGCGACGAAATGGCCTTTTCATTCCGGCAATTGAAGTACTTTGTGGCCACGGCTGAGGCAGGGCAGGTATCCCAGGCTGCGATTCAACTGAATATCACCCAGTCGGCAGTGACGGCGGCAATCCGTGAACTGGAAGAAGTACTGGTGATGCGCTTGTTTGTGCGTCATCCGCACGGCATGGTCTTGACAGACTCCGGTCGGCGTTTTCTCAGGCATGCCTACGGGATTCTGGCCAATGTGGAAGAGGCCATGCTGCTGAGCAACTGGGAAAGCGATTTCCGTGGCAGCCTGTCGGTGGCGGCTACCTACACGGTGATGGGGTATTTTTTGCCGGCACATTTGCGCCGTCTGGCAGCGCTGTACCCGCAACTCGAGATACGGCTGTACGAATTACCACGTGCCGAGATCGAAACCGGGTTGTTGCAGCATGACTTCGATGTTGCCGTGCTGCTGAGCTCCAATGTAGACAACCCGGCTTTGCAACTGGAGTCCATTATCAGCTCTCCCAGGCGCCTGTGGTTGCCGGCGCAGCATCCGCTGCTGTCAAACCCGGCACCCACCTTGCAGGACATTGCCGGTGAGCCCTATATCATGCTGACCGTGGATGAGGCCGAGCAAACCGCACTGCGCTACTGGGAGCCGACATCACTGCAGCCGGCTGTATGGGTACGCACCAGTTCGGTGGAGGCGGTGCGCAGCATGGTGGCCAATGGCAGCGGGGTGAGCATTCTGTCGGACATGGTGTACCGGCCGTGGTCGCTGGAAGGCCGGCGGATCGAAACGGTGAATCTGCCTGATCAGGTGCCGCCGATGACACTGGGACTGGCGTGGAAAGCCCAAGCGGAAATCAGCCCGTCCATTGCCTTGTTTCGCGACTATTTCCACCAGCAGTTTCTGAGCCCCTCCAGCAGTCAGCGCAGTACTGGCACGCGCTGACGATGTCAGCCAGCAGCTTGGCCTGCACCCCAGCCGTTTTCAAATACCAGCTCGGCCAGGTTTTGCCGCTGCGCCCAGTTTTCCTGTTCCAGCATGGGTTTGTCGTAAAAGGCCTCGACATGGCCGATGCACAGGATGGCCACCGCCTTGGCCTCGGCCGGCAGGCCCAGCAGCGCACCCAGCCGCTGCGGGTCGAACAGCGATACCCAGCCCAGGCCAATGCCTTCGGCACGGGCGGCCAGCCACATGTTCTGGATGGCGCAGGCGATGGAGCAGATATCCATTTCCGGCAGGGTGCGGCGGCCGAATACATGGCGTTCGCGCCCGTCCATCAGCGCCGCCACCAGCACCTCGCCGCAGTCGAGAATGCCCTCAACCTTCAGCTTCATGAATTCTTCTTCACGCTGGCCCAGTGCCTTGGCGGTGGCTACCCGTTCTACCTCTACCTCGGCATGCAGTTGCTGGCGCAGGGCGGTGTCCGTAATGCGGATGAAGCGCCAGGGCTGCATGAAACCCACGCTGGGAGCCAGGTGCGCGGCCTGCAGCAGGCGTTGCAGCAGCGCCGGGTCGACCGGGTCGGGCTTGAAGTGGCGCATGTCGCGCCGTTCGCGGATGGCGCGGTAGACGGCGTCGATGTCGGTTTGGGGGTAAGCATTCATGGCAGGAACAGTCTGGCGCAGGCCGCAGGGTTGGATGGGAAATACAGGTGAAGATAGCTGGCCAGCAGGCTGCCGTGGCGGTATACCGCCTCGCCCGGCCCGCTACCTGTGGCGCGGCTGGCATGGGTGAGCGGGGTGATGGGCGTGTCCAGGCTGGAATAATGAAAGGTATGGCCACGCACGGTTGCGCCATCCAGCTCCAGCTGTTGCAGGCCCAGCGCGCTTAGCCGGCTATTCAGCCGGGCATGGCCGGGCAGCAGGCCCAGCATGTTCTCGCGCTGGCCTTGTTTGTCAGCCAGGTTGTCCAGCAAATACAGCATGCCGCCACATTCGGCATACAGCGGTTTGCCTGCTGCCACGTGGGCATGCAGGGTGGCGCGGCTATGCTGTGCGCTGGCCAGTGCGGCCAGATGCAACTCCGGATAACCACCGGGCAGCCAGACGGCATCGCAGTCCGGCAGGGCATCGTCAGCCAGCGGCGAGAAGTCATGCAGCTCGGCGCCCAATGCCTGTAGCGTCTGCACATTGGCCGGGTAGATAAAGCTGAAGGCGGTATCGCGGGCGATAGCGATGCGCACGCCGTCCAGCAAGCGAGGCAGGACAGGTGCCGTGGCCGGCTGAAAGGCGACCGGCGGCGGCAATTGCGCCAGCGCGGTATTGGCCAGTTGGGCGGCAGCGCGCTGCAGCCGCGCGTCCAGATCGTCCACTTCCTGTGCCTGCACCAGGCCCAGATGGCGCTCCGGCAGGCCCATGTCCTGCTGGCGCATGACCGCCCCCAGATAGTGGAGGCTGGCGGGCAGGGCGGCGCTGAGCATTTCTGCATGACGGGCTGATGCCACCTGATTGGCCAGCACACCATAAAACGGCAGGCCGGGGCGGAAGCTGGCCAGGCCATGCGCCACGGCGGCAAAGGTTTGCGCCATGCCGCTGGCGTCGATGATGGCGGCCACCGGCACGCCGAACAGCTGGGCCAGATCGGCACTGCTGGGCGTGCCGTCAAACAGGCCCATGCTGCCTTCGATCAGGATAAGGTCGGCCTCGGCTGCGGCCTGGTACAGGCGCTGGCGGCAGTCATCCTCGCCATTCATCCACAAATCCAGCGCGTACACGGTGTGGCCGCTGGCCTGTTCCAGCACATAGGGGTCGAGGAAATCCGGCCCGGTCTTGAACACGCGCACGGTTCGGCCCTGCTGGCGGTGGTAACGTGCCAGCCCGGCCGTGAGAGTGGTCTTGCCCTGATGCGAAGCCGGGGCGCTGATGAACAGCGCCGGGCAGTGGCGGCTGACCATGTCAGAACTCCACACCGGCTTGCGCCTTGATGCCCTGTTCGCGGAAAGGGTGCTTCACCAGTTTCATTTCGGTCACCAGATCGGCGGCGTCAATCAGCGCCTGCGGCGCATGGCGGCCGGTAATCACCACATGCAGATTGGCCGGGCGGGCGGCCAGCGCCGCCAGCACCTCGTCCAACGGCAGGTAGTCGTACTTCAGCACGATGTTCAGCTCGTCCAGGATCAGCATGTCGTAGTCGCCGCTGTTCAGCATTTCCAGCGCGGCCTCCCAGCCCTGACGTGCGGTGGCGATGTCGGCCTCGCGGTTCTGGGTGTTCCAGGTATAGCCCTCGCCCATGGTGAGGAAGCGGCAGTTGTCGAAGCGGCTGAACAGGTCGCGCTCGGCAGTGTGCAGTGCGCCCTTGATGAACTGCACCACACCCAGCTGCATGCCGTGGCCGACAATGCGCAGGCCCATGCCGAAGGCGGCGCTGCTCTTGCCCTTGCCGCTGCCGGTGTGGACGATGAGCAAGCCTTTTTCCTTGGTGGCGGCGGCCTTTTTCTTTTCAAAGCCGGCTTTGCGCTTTTCCACCATGCGCTGGTGGGCGGCGGCGTCGGTTTTCATGGTCTTGTCCTTGTCTGATCAGGCTGGCGCTTACTGCCAGTGGGTGCCAGTGAGTGCCCGTAGCCGCTCCACAATGCGCGGCCGGCTGGGGTGATAGCCGATGAATACCAGCTGCGCCTGCCGTGGTGCGGCGCTGTCCGGCTCCTGTTGCAGCTGTACGCGCTGGCGTACCGCTTGCAGTGTCAGCCGGCCCTGGCCGTCGGCATTGGCAGCATGGCCCTTGATGCGCAGCAGTGCTTCTTCGCGGGCAATGGTTTCCACTGCGGCCAGCAGGCGGGCTGCGTCCTGTGCGTCCTTGCTGCGGATCAGGAAAGACTGCCAGCCCGGGTCCTGCTCATGAAAATGCTTGTGAGTGGCCAGGCCATGGCTGTGCGCGGCCAGACCGCCGTGGCTGTGGCCGTCCAGCAGCGCCTGATTGGCCAGCGGGCGCAGATTCAGTGGCAAGCTGGAGACCGGGCCGTAATGGCGGTGGCCGCTGCCGCTGACTTCGTGCAGATGCAGGCCCAGCGTCAGCCGGGTGTCCAGTTTTGCCTGATAGGCCAGCTCGATGAAGCGGATGGACGGGGCCAACTGGCGCACTGTGCTTTCTGCTTGCAGCATGGCGGTATCGGTAAGGGTGTCGATCTTGTTCAGCACCACGATGTCGGCGTTTTCCAGCTGCTGGCGGAACAGGCTGGCCACCGCGTCATCCTGCTGGCCGTGGCCGCTGTCAAAGTCGCCAGCCAGCAGCAGCGGGGTGTCCACTACCGCCAGCGTGGCGTCCAGCACAAAGCGTTCGGCCAGCTCCGGGCCTTGCAGCTGCTCCATCACCGCGCTGGGCAGGGCCAGTCCCGAGGTTTCGATCAGCACATGGTCGATCTGCTGGCGGCGCTGCCACAAGGCCAGCATGGTGGGCAGGAAGTGCTCGTCGTCGTCGTAAGCCACCAGGCCATTGGCCAGGTCATGAATCTCCACCCCGGCCTTGTCGTCCGTACGCAGGATGGTGCCGTCGATGGACACCTCGCCAAACTCGTTGACCAGAATGGCCAGCCGCCGTTGTTTGCTGTCGCGGATCAGATTGGACAGCAGGGTGGTTTTGCCCGCGCCCAGAAAACCGGTGAGCACGGTGACCGGAATGCGCGGGCTGCTCATGCCAGTTGCTCCAGTGCGGCCTGCAGGCTGGCAAAGTCGGCAAAGCTGGCCGGGTAGTCCAGCTGTGGACGGTCTACCACGATAAAGGGAATGCCCAGAGCAGCTGCCGCTGCCGCTTTTGCACCATAGCCACCGGCGTCACCCGACTGCTTGCTGATGACGCAGTCGATCTGCCAGTCGCGCCACAGGGTTTCATTGGCAGCCTGCGAGAACGGGCCTTGCATCGCGCACAGTCGCGCGCGCGGAATGCCCAGGTCGATGGCGCGTTGCAGGTGTTGCGGGTCTGGTGCCAGCCGCACGAACCATTGCTTGTCAGCCGCGCCCTCGGCCTGCACAAAGCTGGCCAGCTCCTTGCTGCCGGTGGCCAGGAAAATGCGCTGGCCATGCTGCATCGCCAGCTTGGCTGCTGCGGCCATGCTGCTGCAGTGGATGGCCGGGTGCTGGTCGACAGCGCTGGGGCGCTCGTAGCGCAGATAGGGTAGGGCCAGCTCGCGTGCCAGCGCCATCAGCTGTTGCGACATTTCGGTGGCATAGGGGTGAGTGGCATCCACGATGCAGCGCGCCTGGCTTTGTTGCAGCAGCTCGCGGCGACGCTCCACCCCCAGCCGCCCGCTGATGCTGGTGAGGCCGGGGCTGTCGGCGGCGACGATTTCGGCACCATAGTCACTTGCGGTGCTGACAATCACCGGCTGGCCGCCTGCTGCCAGCTGGCGGGCCAGCGCATTGCCGTCGCTGGTGCCGGCAAACACCCAGGCCGCAGCGCCGGGCAGGCTGTCGGCGGTAATGGTGTCGGCGGTGTTCTGCCAGTTGAAATAGCCGCGCGGGGTGAACATCCAGTTGCGCTTGCGGCGGGTGAAGCGGTTGCCGATTACCAGCGAGGTGAGCATGTTGAACTGGCGGGTGCGCAGCTCGGCCAGGGTGACGATTTCCACGGTCTGGCCTTCGCGGTAGGCATTGTGCACGATGCCGCACAGGGTTTCCGGCCGCTTGTGTTCCAGCATGATATCCAGAATGCGGTACACGCCTTCCTGCCGCTGTTTGCTTTGCACGTTGTAAAACACCACGGCCAGATCAGCCTCGGCAATATGGCGGGCGCGGCTTTCAATCCACTCCCAGGGACACAGCAGGTCGGACAGGCTGAGGGTGGCAAAGTCGTGCGACAGCGGCGCGCCCAGCAGCGAGGCGCAGGCATTGGCCGAGGTGATGCCGGGAATCAGCTGCACGTCGAAGCTATCGTCCTCACGCATGTCTTCGTAGGCCAGCGTGGCCATGGCGTAAATGCCGATGTCGCCGCTGGAAATCAGCGCCACCGTCTTGCCGGCGCGGGCTTCGGCCAGTGCCAGCTGGGCGCGGTCGCGTTCCTGGGTGAGCGGCAGGGTGCGGATGTCCTTGCCGGCAATCCACGGCTGGATCCATGTAAGGTAGAGGTCGTAGGCGACGATGACGTCGCTGGCGGCCAGTGCCTGTTCCACCATGGGCGGGATCAGTTCGCGGCTGCCGGGGCCGACGGAGACAAGATAGAGTTTGCCGGTCATTGTTTTGTGCTTTCTGCTGCGTGCAGGCGGGGCCTGCCAAAAGTTTGTCTGGGCAATGCGTGGTGCGCATTGCGGATGCAAAGCCTGTTTTTGCTTGGTAATGGCAAGCCGATTTTCATCCAGCCCCACTACGTTTAACTTCGCGGGTCTC
>NZ_RFAR01000091.1 GCF_003693445.1 Aquitalea palustris
CCCTGAGCGGCACGTCTGCGTCGGCTCGCGCTGACGGGACCCGTTACCCTCGACAGAGGTTTTAATGAGGAAATGCAGACAGGATTTCGGCAAGATTGCCCGATGATCAATGCAAGCCAGTGTGATCCGAGAGGCTAACGCATCAACGCAAGCAGCTAGCCCCGTCAAGCATGCCGACGGGTGGCCCGGGCGAGGTGTTAAGCGCCTGTCCTGTCTGAGCGATTTGACCTTAGCAAATCACGAGTTCAGGTGCGCCTCGCACCGGTCAGGCCCCGGAGGGTAGCCGCAGGCCATTCGATGCGGCCAGTTCTTCTAGTAGTGGGGATCTTTGGCCAAACAAAGATCCCTTTCCCGTTCGCCGCGCGGAAGCGGCACTTAAATCATCATCCGCGTGAGCGGATGCAAACTCTGGTGATTTCCACCGCGTATACCGATACATCCTGGCATCCCCCTGCCTGGCGACGGGTGGGCTTGATTGGTGTCCGGGTCGAGCTGGCTCAGGCCCGCAGCAGCGGCAGCCGCTCGAAATGTCCGCCAAACAGGGAGCGGGCGTCCTTGCCCCACCAGTCCTGTACCACCGTGGCGTAGAGCTGGCGAAAGTCGATGGCGTGGGGTAGGTTGCCATCTGTCACCCCAGCCAGCACCGGCGTCTGGCCATACAGGCCGCCCTTGACCCGGCCGCCCAGCATGAAGTGACTGTTGGCCGTGCCATGGTCGGTGCCGCGATTGCCATTTTCGCGTGGCCGCCGGCCAAATTCGGCATAGCTCAATACCAGGGTGTCGTCCCAGCGGCCTTGTGCCTGCAAGCGGTTTTGCAGCAGGGCCAGGCCGTCGGCCAGTTCGCCCAGCAAGCGCGCCTGGGTGGGCTGCTGGTTGCCGTGGGTGTCAAAGCCGGTGAGGGTGATGCGCGCCACCGCGATGCGGGTGCCGTTCTGCAGAATGTCCGCCAGGGTGTTGATGGCCTGGGCAAAGCCGCCTGCCGCCTTGGGCGGCGCAGTGGGCGCATCGGCCGGATTGACCGTTGGCTTTGGTACTGGCTGTTGCAGCGCATTGGCCGCGGTACGGATATCGCCTTCCACTTTGAGGATGTGCGACAGTGCGCCGCTGTGTGCGCCGGCTTGCTGGTCGGCTGCCAGCTTGGCCTGGCGGGCGAAGTCCTGTGGATTGCTCAGCACCACGGCGCGCGCGCCGCCATCCAGCGGCCCCAGGTTCTGGCTGGACAGCACCACGCCGTCGGCAGCAAAGCCCGCAGGTACCGGCTGGCTGCGAAACAGCCTGCTAAGCCAGCCTTCGCCCAGATACTGATTGCTGGCCGAGGCGGTTTCCCAGATTTCGATGGAACGGAAGTGCGACAGATTGGGCTCGGGGTAGCCCACGCCCTGCAGTACCGCCAGCTGGTGGTTTTGCCACAGCGGCATCAGGCTGCTCATGGCCGGGTGCAGGCCGACCTGTTCATTCAGCTGCAATACCTGTGGCCGGGGAATGCCGATGGCCGGGCGCAGGCGGGTGTAGTCGTCACTGGTGTAGGGAATGACGGTGTTGAGGCCGTCATTGCCGCCTTTTAGCTCGATCAGTACCAGCAGGCGCTGGTAACCGGCCGGAGCCAGGGCATAGCTGAGATTAGGCAGTACCGAAACCAGCAGGCCGGCACCCATGGCCTTGAGAAATTCACGGCGTTGAAACATGGCAAAGTCCTTGGTGATGGTTTCAATGAACCTGGTAGGCCGGGTCCAGCAGCAGGGGCGCGATGGCTTGCGCGCCGCTCATGCCTTCCGGCAGCGGCTGCGCCGGCGGTACCGCCAGCAGCAGGCGCGCGCTGTCGGCTGCGTTGCGGACATGGTAGATGGCGGTCCATTCATCCGGTTGCAGCTTGATCGGGCGCAAGCCGGCCTGGATCAGCCGCTGGATGCGTGCCTGGCGGCCGCCTGCCTCATCCATCTGGCCGTCGGCTTTGATGAAGTTGTTGCGAATGGGGGCGGCATCATGGCTGAGGCGGTCGAGGAATTGCTTGCGCGTCAGCAGGGTGGCGCTGTTGATCCACACTTCACCACCGGGCCAGCCTTTGACATTGGGCGGGTTGAATACGTCCTGGCCCAGCTGGCGGTTGAGCCCGGCCAGCGCACGCCAGTCCGGCGGCGTCAGGTCGAAGGTCACCAGCGTGCCCACGGTCAGCTCCAGTGGCGACTTGATCAACTGGCCCTGGCTTTGCCAGAAGGCGGGTGTCAGCAGCATGGCGCGCAGCAGCGGGCGGATTTCGTAATTATCGCGGTAGAACAGCGTGGACAGGCGCTGGATGTCGGCTTCGTTCGGGGTAGGGGATACCAGGTACCTCCACAGCTTGATGGTGACGAAGCGGGCGGTCTGTGGCTTGCGCAGCAGCATGTCCAGCACGTCGTCGCCATCGAAATTGCCTTGCTGGCCAAAGATGGTCTTGTCACCGTTGTCATGCTGATTGGGGCGGTAGACAAAGTGGAAGTCCTTGTCCAGCGACCAGCCGGTAAAGGCACGGGCGGCTTCGCGGATGTCCTGTTCGCTGTAGTGGCCCTCGCCCAGGGTGAACAGCTCCATCACTTCGCGGGCAAAGTTCTCGTTTGGCTGGCCCTTGCGGTTATTCACCGTGTCCAGATAGCGCATCATCGCCGGATCGCGGGCGATGGCGTGCAGCAGCTGGCCGAAGTTGCCCAGCGCCTGATGGCGCAGCAGTACATTCTGCTGATACATCAGTTGCGGCACGCCCACCTTGTCCAGTCCGGAAACAAAGTGGTTATGCCAGAACAGGGTCATCTTTTCCGTTAGCGGGCTGGGGGTGATGCGCATTTCTTCCAGCCACCAGCCACGCAACTCTTGCGCATGTTCGTTGCGCTCTTTTTGCAGGGCTTTCTTTTCGTCTTCTGTCAGATTGGGTTTGCCGGGGCGGTCGAATGGTTCATTGACCCAGGTGGGCGGCGCGCTGAGGGCGTTGTACACGGCATGATCCAGCAGCCGGTCCACTGCCTGTTCGCGGCCCAGCGGTGCATACAGGGCGATTTGTGCCGGATTGGCACCAAAGCCGGTGCGTGACAGCAGGTGGCGGGCGCCTTCTTCGCCGATGCCGGCCCAGGCAGTCAGCGGCAGCAGGCAGAGCAGGATCAGGCGGATGGCGGTTTGCGCATGCGATCTCATCGGAAAGGCTCGCTCTTCGGTATAAGACAGACCGGCCAGATCTTGGCTGGCCACGCTGGCCGGCTAGGGTCTGGCCGGTAATCGGCTGGAATATGGCTGAAGTTTACTTGCCGATTTCCTTGCTTACCGTGTTTTCTTCCTGATTCAGCGTTTTTTGTTCCTGCTTGGTGATGTGACCGTGGTTTTGACGGGCATCGGCACGTTCCTGCTGGCGGATGGCACGGTCTTGCTGGTGCAGTTCATGAGCTTGCTGCTTGTTGATTTCGCCTTCCTTGCGTTCCTTGTTGATGCGCTTGTCCTGGTGGTCGAGGCGATGGTTGACTTCAGCACGGCGCGGGTGCTGCTTCTGCCATTCGGTCTCGGCCGAGGCGCTGCTGGACAGGGCGGCGAAGGTGAGGGCGGACAGGCTGATCAGCATGATGCGAGCGGACAGTTTCATGGTTTTACTCCCTGGGTTATCTGCGTTGACTTCGGTTTGAACAAGCTTGCTGTTGTTGTGAATTCATCATGGATGGAAAGTGTGTACAATTCGTTTTCTGCGCGCTGCAGGCTGTTAATTTTCGTGAAGAAACGGTAACGCCTTGTAAGCAAGCATGTCGGCAGGTATCAGCATGATGCCGCCAATCACCAGGGGTGCCCGTTGCGGGCTGAGAAACACCCTAGAACCTGAACTGGATAATGCCAGCGGAGGGAGCGTGATGCAGAAGGCTCCACCATCTGTTGTTTCGCTTGCTCCGGCGATTGCGCCTTGTCGCACGGAGAATGTCATGCAGTTGTTCAAAACCACTAGTCTCATCAGCGCGCTGTTGCTGGCCGGCCTGAGCCATGCCGCCGAACTGCGCGTGCTCACCCATAGCTCGTTTGCCGTATCCAAGCCCTTGCTGGCAGAGTTTGAGCAGCAAAATGGCGTCAAGCTCAGCATCATCAAGGCCGGTGATGCCGGCGAGATGGTCAACAAGCTGATCCTGACCCGCGCCAATCCCATTG
Organism: Aquitalea palustris; assembly: GCF_003693445.1. Lineage (GTDB taxonomy): Bacteria > Pseudomonadota > Gammaproteobacteria > Burkholderiales > Chromobacteriaceae > Aquitalea > Aquitalea palustris. The sequence continues at coordinate 4,150 of NZ_RFAR01000091.1, forward strand.
CCGATGTGGTGTACGGCATCGACAACACCATGATGGGCAAGGCCACAGCTGCCGGTGTGCTGCTGCCTGAGGCGGCAGAGCGCAAATCCGGTCAGCCGCAGCTGCCGGGCGCCACCAGCATCGACTACGGCTATGTCACGCTGAACTACGACAAGGCCTGGTTTGCCAAGAAGCAGCTGCCGCTGCCCAAAAAACTGGACGACCTGACCCGTCCGGCCTACAAGGACCTGCTGGTGGTGGAGAACCCGGCCACTTCCAGCCCCGGTCTGGCTTTTTTGCTGTCCACCATCTCGGCCATGGGCGAGACCCGCGCCATGGCCTTCTGGGCCAAGTTGCGCGACAACGGCGTGAAGGTGAGCAAGGGCTGGACCGAAGCCTATTACACCGATTTTTCGCGCAATGGCGGTGCGCGCCCCATCGTGGTGAGTTATGCCACCAGCCCGGCGGCGGAAGTGTTCTATAGCAAGGAAAAACTCAGCACTTCGCCCACTGCCAACCTGTTGCTGCCCGGTGCGGTGTTCCAGCAGGTAGAAGGCGCCGCGCTGGTCAAGGGCGGCCAGCAAGCCGCGCTGGCGCGCAAGTTCATTGCCTTCCTGCGTTCGGACGCGGTGCAGAAGGATATTCCTACCTCGATGTGGATGTATCCGGTGCAGCCGGGCATCGCGCTGGACCCGGTATTCCAGCATGCCGAAAAGCCGGCGGCCCACACCACGCCTAACCAGCAGCAGATTGCCGCCAACAGCGCCGGCTGGGTCGGCAAGTGGACGCGCATCGTGCTGAAATCCGGCCAGTAATGCAGTCGCCCATGCCCGCAGCTAGTACCGTTCCGGATATCGTCAGCCCACGGCTGATCCTGCGCCACCTCACGCCTGCCATGTTGCGCGCCAGCATGGAGGCGCGGCTGGCCGAGGCGGCGCGCTGGCTGGGCGCACCCTTGCCCATCAGTTGGCTGGAGGAAGCAGCGGTGATGTCGCTGCGGCTGGAGCAGATGGAAAACGAGCCGGAGTATGCGCCATGGTCGATGCGCGCCATGCTGCGGCGGGAGGATGGCCAGCTGGTGGGTCATATCAATTTCCATACCTGCCCCGGCCATGCCTATCTGCAAGGGCGTGGTGATGTCGAGCTGGGCTATACCGTGCTGCCGGCTTTCCGGCGCCAGGGTTATGCCAGCGAGGCCTTGCTGGCCTGTGCCGGCTGGGCGGTGGAAACCGCTGGGGTAAAGCGCTTTGTGCTGTCCATCAGCCCGGATAATCTGCCCTCGCAGGCCTTGGCCGCCAGCCTGGGTTTCCAGTGGCTGGAACGGGTGGACGACCCGGAAGACGGTCCGGAAGATGTGCTGGTCGCCGACTGGCCGTTTACCCGGCAGCACCATGTCTGAGCGTGGCCGTCGAGCAGGGCTGGCCTTGTTGCCGCTGGCCTTCTTGTTGCTGATGTCCATCCTGCCCTTGTTGCGTTTGTTGCAGGAAGGGCAGGGCGCGGTGTCTACCGGCCTGTTTGCCGACCGCTACCTGCAATGGCGGGTGCTGTGGTCCCTGCTGCAGGCCGCGGTCAGCTGTGTGGCCGCCTTGCTGATCGGCTTGCCGGTTGCCTGGTGTCTGGCGCGTTATCGCTTTCCCGGTCGCAGCCTCAGCCTGCGCCTGCTGATGCTGCCTTTTGTCATGCCCACGCTGGTGGCGGCCATGGGTGTGCTGGCGCTGTTCGGGCCGCAGGGATTGCTGGGGGTGAATCTGCAGGACACCCCCTGGCTATTGCTGTATGGCAATCTGTTTTTCAATCTGCCGCTGGTGATTCGTGCTGCCTGTGAGGGGTTGGCGCAGATACCGGCCAGCCGGCTGGCTGCCGCCCGCACGCTGGGCGCGACGCCATGGCGGGTGTTCTGGCGGGTGGAATGGCCGGCGGTGCGGCCCTGGCTGTTGTCCGCCTTGTGCCTGGTATTCCTGTATTGCTTCTCTGGCTTCGGGCTGGCGCTGCTGCTGGGCGGGCAGCGCTATGCCACGGTGGAAGTGGAAATCTACCAGCTGGTGTCCTACGAACTGAATCTGGCCGATGCTGGCGCGCTGGCACTGTTGATGCTGCTGGTGACCGGAGTAATTGCTACGCTGTATGCCTGGCTGGAGCGCCGCCTGGCCGCACCGCTAAAGGTGGACCCGGTGCTGCCGCGCCGCCCGCAGGGCATGGAGTGGCTGCAGCTGGTGGCAGCATTGGCCTTGCTGCTGCTGTTTGCCGGCCTGCCTCTGCTGGCAGTGCTGTGGCGTGCCGTGCAGGCAGTGGCTGCTTCCGGTTTCAGCCTGCTGCACGACGAGGAAGTGTTATTGGCACTGGGCAACTCGGCGCGTTTCAGTGCCATGGCCGTGCTGCTGGCGGCGCTGCTGGGCTGGCTGCATGCGCTGGCGGCACGTGGCAGCCTGTGGCTGCGGGCGCTGGCCTTTCTCCCCTTTGTGGTGTCCCCCGTGTGCGTGGCCTTTGGCCTGTTGCTGCTCTACCCGCAGTGGAGCGCCAGTCTGCCCCTGTTGCTGGCCAGCTATGCCTTGCTGGCCTATCCCTTTGTGGCGCGCAGCCTGGCGGGTGCGCTGGACAGCCTGCCACGTCACTGGCCGCAGGCCGCGCGCAGTCTGGGGGCCAGCCCCTTGCGGGTGTTTGCCCGTGTCGAATGGCCTTTGCTGCGACCGGCTTTCCGCCGTGGTCTGGCTTTTGCTGCGGCGACCGCGCTGGGCGAATTTGCCGTGACGCTGTTTTTGTCGCGGCCGGAATGGCTGACCCTGACCACGCTGATCTACCAGCGCCTGGGCCGGCCGGGAGCCGACAATGCTGCCAGCGCCATGCTGCTGGCTTGTCTGTTGATGTTGCTGGCGCTGCTGGCTTTTCTGATCATCGAATGGCCGTCTGCCGCCGAACGGCAGTTGCGCAAGGAGTCCTGACATGCTGCGACTGGAAGAGGTATGCAAGCGTTTTGGCCCGAAGCTGGTGGCCGACCAGCTCAGCCTGACACTGGAGGCCGGCGAAGTGCTGGCCTTGCTGGGGCCGTCCGGCTGTGGCAAAAGCAGCCTGCTTAAGATGATTGCCGGGCTGGAGCAGCCCGATAGCGGCCGCCTGTCGTTTGCCGGGGCCGACCTGGCTGGTGTGGCGGCAGAGGCGCGGCGTTTTGCGCTGATGTTTCAGGACTTTGCCCTGTTTCCGCATCTGGATGTGCTGGGCAATGTCTGCTTCGGGCTGATCGAGCACGGGGTGGCGCGGGCGGCAGCGCGGCAACAGGCATTGGCCTGTTTGCAGCAGCTGGGGCTGGCCGGCATGGAGGCGCGCAAGGTATGGACGCTGTCTGGTGGTGAACAGCAGCGGGTGGCGCTGGCGCGGGCCTTGGTCACCCGGCCACGGCTGTTGCTGCTGGATGAACCGTTTTCCAGTCTGGACGCGGATTTGCGGCGGCAGTTGCAGCAGGAATTCCGCCAGCAATTACAGCAGGCAGCTATTCCGGCGGTGTTGGTGACTCATGACCGCGAAGAAGCCTTCGCCCTGGCCGACCGGGTGGCGGTGCTGCGCGAGGGGCGCATTGTCCAGTGCGCTACCCCGGCGCAATTGCTGGCCGCGCCGGCCACGCCCTGGCTGGCACGTTTTATCGGTTACGAAAACGTGCTGGCCGAGGGGGTGGTGCCAGAGCAGGCCTTGCGGCTGGGGCCGGAGCAACCGGCAGCGGCGGTGCGGCGCATCATCCAGCTGGCGGACGGGGTGAGGGTGACGGTGGCCAGTGCGGATGGCGAACTGACGCTGACCCTGTCTGCGCGTGAAGTGCAGCAGTATGCGGCCGGGCTGGATGTGGGCAGCCTGTTGCATGTCGGCATTGACCGTAGCGCCATGCTGTCTTATTCCACCGCCTGCTGATTAGCCAGCCAGCTCGGCGACAGGCTGGCACACGTCCACCCAGCTGCCGGCGGTGATCTCGGCCATCCGTGCCGGGCTGATGCGCACCGCGCTGTGAATGGCACCGGCGGCGGGCAGCACTTCATCGAAATCCTGCAAGGAACGATCCAGGTATACCGGCAAGGGCTGTGCCAAACCAAAGGGGCAGACCCCGCCCACCGGATGACCGGTCAGCTCGACCACTTCTTCCTGGGCCAGCATCTTGCCCTTGCCCAATGCGTCCTTGAACTTGCGGTTGTCGATACGGGCATCGCCACGGGTGACCAGAATGATCACCTCGCCGCTGGCCAGGCGGAAGGACAGGGTCTTGGCGATGCGCCCCGGCTCTACGCCATGGGCGGCGGCCGCCAGCGCCACGGTGGCGGTGCTGACTTCCAGTTCGATGATGGGGATATCCAGTTGACGGGCGGCGAAGAAATCGCGAACGGATTGCAGGCTCATGATCAAAGGCTAAACAGTATGGACGGCACTCCACACTAAACGCTGACCGGCAGGCTGGCAAGGCGCGCAGCCTGCCGGTAGGGCTTCAGTGGCCGGCGATTTCACTCAGCTTGTCGCTGATGTCCTGCGCGGTGGCTGCCTGTTCTTCTGCGGCATTGGCGATTTCGACCACGAAATTCCGCATCTGGTGGATCTCATCGACAATGGCCACGATGGCGTTTTCGGCATTGCTGAAGTCCTGTTCGGTGGATTTTACCTGCAGGCGGCCGCTGTCCATCGAGTGGATGCTGGTGTTGACCTCCTGCTGGATGTCGCGAATCATGCCGCCGATTTCCTGGGTGGCCTTGGTGGTGCGCTCGGCCAGCTTGCGTACCTCGTCGGCCACCA
>NZ_RFAR01000092.1 GCF_003693445.1 Aquitalea palustris
CAAAACCCCCGCTCCTGCGTTGCGCCTCCTTGCCGTACTATTTGTACTGTCTGCGTCGGCGCGCCTTGGCCCGGGTTCTCTACGAGGTTTTGTTAGCCGCTCTAAGTTTTTCCAGAAAGAAGTATCAGCCCGGCAGCTGCGCCGCCAGGGCCTGCTGTGTCACCTGCTCCAGTCGTTGGCGCAGCCAGATATGCAGCGGGTCGTGGCGATGGCGCTGGTGCCATACCAGAAACATCGGCATGTCCGGGCAAGAGAGCGGCGGCGGGCAACTGGCCAGCCCCGCCAGCAGATTGCTGGCCAGCAAGCCGGGCAAGGTGGCCAGCCGGCTACTGCCCTGCACAAAGGGCGCAATACCGGCAAAGCCCGGCAGCCAGGCGCTGATCCGCCTTCTTACCCCCAGCCCGGCCAGGAAATCATCAATATCCAGCATGCGCGGCGGGGTGTAGCCCACCGTGACATGCTCGGCTGCCAGATAGTCCTCCAGACTGGCCGGTGCCGCACGGCAGCGTGCGTCGTAAAACACCCGGTACTGATCGGCAAACAGCCGCTTTTGCACGATGTCGCTGCCATCCGGCGGGCGCGGGGTGATCACCAGATCGCACTCATCACTGCGCAGCATCTCCACGGTGGGAATGCCGGAAGGCAGCACCCGCAGCGACACGCCCGCTGCCTCGGCCTGCAACACTGCCAGCAGGCGCGGCAGCAGCAGGTCGCGCTGCAAATCGTTGGCGGCAATGCTGATGGTGCGCTGCAAACGGGCGGCATCGAAGCTGGCGGCACTGACAAAGCGGCGCATGTCTTCCAGCAGGCTGCGCGCGTGCTGGGCCAGTGCTTCGGCCCGCACCGTGGGCGAGATACCCCGGCCAGACTTCACAAACAGCGGGTCGTCCACAATCAGCCGCAGCTTGTCCAGCGCATGGCTGACTGCCGACTGGGTCATGTCCAGCCGCACGGCCGCACGGGTGACCGAGCGCTCTTCCAGCACGGTCAGCAGCAATTGCAGCAGCCGTCCATCCAGCTGCAAATGATCGAAATTTTTCATGCATGCCATCCGGTTTTCCGCATTTATTTCCACATTATAAAAATGGACACTCACTGACACCACGATACCAACAAGGGAGAAAGTGATGGCGGAGCAACAACGCGTGTCCATTCCGGGCACCACCCTGTTTGACGACATTCAGGCGCAGAAGGGTTATGCCCTCAACAAGATGTGTTTTTCCTTCAACGACAAGACCAACCGCGATGCCTTCAAGGCCGACGAAGCAGCCTACTGCGCCCGCTTTGGCCTGACTGCGCCGCAACTGGCCGCGGTGCAAAGCCGCAATGTGCTGCAACTGCTGGCCGCAGGCGGCAATGTGTACTACCTGGCGAAGTTTGCCGGCATCTTCGACCTGGACGTGCAGGACATCGGTGCCCAGCAAACCGGCATGAGCAAAGACGAATTCAAACAGAAACTCCTGAACGCGGGACAATAATCATGGCAAAAATCGTAGGCAGCATCGTTACCTCCCACGTTCCGGCCATTGGCCGCGCCATTGCCGGCAATCTGCAGAAGGAACCGTACTGGAAGCCCTTCTTCGACGCCTTCCCGCCCATCCACCGCTGGCTGGACGAAGTGAAACCCGATGTCGCCGTGGTGGTATACAACGACCATGGCCTGAATTTCTTCCTCGACAAGATGCCCACCTTCTCGGTGGGTGCCGCGCCGGAATACCACAATGCCGACGAAGGCTGGGGCATTCCCACCCTGCCGCCGTTTAGCGGTGATACCGAGCTGTCCTGGCACCTGATCAAGCAGCTGGTGAACAAGGAATTCGACCTCACCACCTGCCAGGAAATGCTGGTGGACCATGCCTTCACCCTGCCCCTGAAACTGCTGTGGCCAGACGACGGCCCCTGCCCGATCAAGGTGGTGCCGGTGTGCATCAACACCGTGCAGTTCCCCATCCCGTCGGCCAGCCGCTGCTACAAACTGGGCGAGGCCATCGGCGAAGCCATCAACGCATGGGATTCGGACGCCCGCGTGGTGGTGATTGGCACCGGCGGCCTGTCGCACCAGCTGGATGGTGAACGCGCCGGCTTCATCAACAAGCCCTTCGACCTGCAATTCATGCAAAGCCTGGTGGACAACCCCAGGTGGGCCACCCAGTACAGCGTGGAACAGCTGGTGGAGCATACCGGCTCGCAAGGCATCGAACTGCTGATGTGGCTCGCCGCCCGCGCCACCATCAAGGGCGATGTGCGTGCGCTGCAAAACACCTACCATCTGCCGATTTCCAACACGGCTGCCGGTGTAATGTTGCTGGAACCGGTTGCCTGAGGCCCGACCGCAAGCCGTCCCGCTAGCTGGCACACGCTGTCAGCAGGGGCGGCAGGCCTCAAAACCACACACTGTTGTCAGCATTTCTCCTCCTTCGCTGAACACCCGGCCCCGTGCCGGGATTTTTTTGCCCTTGACCTGGCAGCTGAAGAAGGCGAGATACCGCTGGCCACGGCGTTACAGGCAAAAAAAAGCCAGCAGGAAAACCCCGCCGGCATGGGTTCACACCCCAGATGGAAGCAATAGTGCGGTGGTCTCCTGCCCTGCCATCAGGCTGGCTGGACAGAAACGCCAAATTCCTCGGTGTCGATTTCCTGCTGGGTGGCGGCGTTGTAGCGTGCGCCACTTACCGTGTTTTCATTAACGATGGCATCCAGCCGGGTCAGCACTTCCATGTCCAGCGTCACCGAGTCGGCCGACAGGTTTTCCTGCAAATGGCTGACATTGCTGGTGCCCGGAATCGGAATCACCTGCTCGCTTTGCGCCAGCAGCCAGCCCATGGCCAGCTGGGCCAGGGTGAAGCCGGTTTCGGTGGCTAGGCCTTGCAGTGCATCCAAGAGGCGCAGGTTGCGGGCAAAGTGTTCGGCCTGGAAACGCGGCATGGCGCGGCGGATGTCGTTGGCGGCAAAGCCGGCCGGGTCGCGCACGCCACCGGCCAGGAAGCCACGACCCAGCGGGCTGAAAGCCACCAGTGCCACATTGCGGGCGCGGCAGGCATCCAGCAGGGCGATTTCCGGATTGCGCGTCCACAGCGAGTATTCGCTTTGCACGGCGGCAATCGGGTGCACCGCCTCGGCGCGTGCCAGTGTGGCGGCGGAAACCTCGGACAGGCCGATGCTGCGGATCTTCCCGGCAGCCACCAGTTCGGCCAGCGCGCCGACCGAATCTTCAATCGGCACTTGCCGGTCCCAACGGTGCAGGTAATACAGGTCGATGACATCGGTTTGCAGGCGGCGCAGGCTGTCCTCGCAGGTCTGGCGCAGGGTGTCCGGCCGGCCATCGATCACCCGTTTGCCCTCCACCCCGGTCATGCCGCATTTGCTGGTGAGCACAATCTGCTGGCGATGCGGCTTGAGCACCTTGCCCACCAGTTCCTCATTGGCACCAAAGCCGTACAGCGCGGCGGTATCAAACAGGGTGACGCCGGCATCCAGCGCCGTCAGCAATACCTGGCTGCCCTGCTCGGCAGACGGTGGCACGCCATAAGCGTGACTGAGATTCATGCAGCCAAGGCCAATGGCAGAAACGGTAAACGGGCCAAGTTGTCGCTGTTTCATGGAACTGTCCTTGCACTGTTTCTGCGGCCCCCGGCATGAAAAAGACAAGGTCAGCCGGTTTGCATCAAACCGGACTGCCTTGTTCAGGAGGGTCGCTTACAAAAGGTATTTCAAAAGAAACTTATCAAATTAAGAGCTGCTAAGAAAAAAGCGAAGCATCCTGGGGCAAGGCGCGCCGACGCAGACAGTACACAAAGTACGGCAAGGAGGCGCAACGCAGCACCAGGTTTTTATTAGCGGATCTAAACCAGCTGCTGCTCCAGCGCATGCAACACCTGATAGCACGGCAGCACCTGACGCAGGCTGGAGTTGGGCTCGCGGCCTTCGCGGATGGCGGCAAAGAATTCGCGATCCTGCAGCTCGATGCCGTTCATCGACACCGCAACATGGGACACGTCGATCTTCTCTTCTTTGCCGTTCACCAGATCGTCGTAACGGGCAATGTAAGTGCCGGTGTCGCCGATATAACGGAAGAAAGTACCCAGCGGGCCGTCATTGTTGAAGGACAGGCTGAGCGTGCAGATGGCGCCGTTGGCGGCCTTCAGCTGGATGGACATGTCCATGGCAATGCCCAGTTGCGGGTGAACCGGGCCCTGGATGGCATTGGCCTTCACGATGGGGCTGCCGGCCTGGTAGGCAAACAGGTCCACGGTGTGGGCGGCGTGGTGCCACAGCAGGTGGTCGGTCCAGCTGCGCGGCTGGCCCAGCGCGTTCATATTGGTGCGGCGGAAGAAATAGGTTTGCACATCCATTTGCTGGATGTTGAATTCGCCAGCAGTGATCTTGTTGTGCACCCACTGGTGGCTGGGGTTGAAGCGGCGGGTATGGCCGCACATGGCCACCAGGCCGGTTTGCTGTTGCAGCGCGGCGGCGGCTTCGGCACCGGCCAGGGTGTCGGCCAGCGGAATTTCCACCTGCACGTGCTTGCCGGCCTCAAGGCAGGCGGCAGTCTGTCCGGCATGCATCTGGGTGGGCGTACACAGGATGACAGCGTCCACTTCCTTGATGGCCAGGGTTTCGTTCAGGTCATCGGTGACATGGGTCACGCCGTATTTGTCCGCCACTTCGCGGGTTTTGGCCAGATCGCGGCCAATCAGCGATACCACTTCCACATCGGCAATATTCTTGATGCCGTCCAGATGCTTGATGCCGAAGGCGCCGGCACCGGCCAGGGCTACTTTGATTGTCATGACAGGGATTCCCGTTTAATTGTTTTCCAGAATGGCGTGACCCACGGCGGTATTGGAGGCCGGGACATGGTAGAAGCGATGTGCCACCTGCGGCAGCGGGCCGCTGCGCTGGCCATCGTTCACATCAGCCATGGCACCACGGGCAATCAGCCACATCACCAGTTCGATACCTTCGCTGCCGGCTTCGCGCACGTAGTCGATATGCGGCACTTTGGCGCAGGCCACCGGGTCGTTGATCATCAGGTCCAGCCAGTTGTTGTCCCACTCGCGGTTGATCAGCCCGGCGCGCGCGCCTTGCAGCTGGTGGCTCATGCCACCGGTGCCCCAGATATGCACGTTCAGGTCTTCGTCAAAGCTTTCCACCGCCTTGCGGATGGCCTGGCCCAGTGCAAAACAGCGCTGGCCGGACGGCACCGGGTATTGCACCACGTTGACGGCAAACGGAATCACCGGGCAGGGCCAGGCGTCCTTCACCGGGTCCAGCTCGCCGCACATCAAGGACAGCGGCACGGTCAGGCCGTGGTCCACGTCCATCTTGTTGACGATGGTGAGGTCGAAGTCCTGCTGGATCACGCTTTGGGCAATATGGCTGGCCAGCTCGGGATGCCCTTTCACCACCGGCACCGGACGCGCGCCCCAGCCTTCATCAGCTGGTTTGTACTCGGCAGCCGTGCCAATGGCAAAGGTGGGAATCATGTCCAGGCTGAAGGCGGTGGCGTGGTCGTTGTACACCAGGAAGATGACGTCCGGCTTGTTGTCCTTCATCCATTGCTTGGAGAAGTCGTAACCGGCAAACAGCGGCTGCCAGTAGTCTTCCTGCGTCTTGTGCAGATCCAGGGCCACGCCGATGGCCGGCACGTGCGAGGTATAAACGGATGCGGTAATACGTGCCATATCAGTTGCCTTCTTTCTTGCTGCCCGCGCCTTGCGGCTGGCGGTGCGGCTGGGCGTCACCGTCTTCACCGATGCGGCGATTACCTTCCACCGAGCGGCCACCGGCCACCATCATGTTGCGGTATTCCTCTTCGCTCATGCCGGTCATGGAGCCGGCCATCTGCTGGAAGCTCTTGCCGTCGGTGGCACCGATGCGCGCCAGGAAATAGATATTGCCGCCAAGCGCCATGCACCAGTTGAGGTCGCGCGCCAGCACCGCCAGTTTCTGCTCTTCCGTCATCGGCCATTCGTCGAGATAGGCACGTTCGTCGGCCAGAAAGCGGGCGCGGTTTTCCGCCTTCATCAGGCTGGTGCAAAACTGGTTCAGCCAGTAGCCCAGGCGGCTTTGCTCGGCATCAAAAATGATGGTGCCGGGCACGTCTTTATACGGTTTGTCCAGTGCCATGCAGGCTCCTCAGCATTCTTCCGGCCAGTACAGGCGCATGGGATTGTTCACCAGCAGCTGTTGCTGCAGTTCGGCGGTCGGCGCGATATGGGGAATAAAATCCACCAGCAGGCCGTCGTCGGGCATGTGATCTTTCAGATTGGGATGCGGCCAGTCGGTGCCCCACAGCACGCGCTCGGGGAAGGTTTCCACCAGTTTGCGGGCAAACGGAATCACGTCGTGATAGGCGTGGCGTTCACCAGCCAGCGCCTTGGGGCCGCTTACGCTCAGGCGCTCCGGGCAGCTGACCTTGGACCAGATATTGTCATGTTCGCGCATCAGTTTCACGAACAATTCAAACTGCGGCCCGTCCACCGGCAGGCTGACATCCGGGCGGCCCATGTGGTCCACCACCACGGTGGTGGGCAGGTTGGTGAAGAAGTCCCACAGCTCGGGCAGGTCCTGCGCTTCGAAATACACCACGATATGCCAGCCCAGTTTTGCGATGCGGCTGGCAATCTCCATCAGCTCGTCCTTGGGGGTGAAATCCACCAGCCGCTTGACGAAGTTGAAGCGCACACCGCGCACACCGGCTTCGTGCAGGGTTTGCAGCTCCTCGTCGGTAACCGAGCGTTTGACAGTAGCCACGCCACGCGCCTTGCCATTGCTGGCGCGGCAGGCATCCACCATGGCGCGGTTGTCGGCACCGTGGCAGGTGGCCTGCACAATCACATTGCGGGCAAATCCCAGATGGTCGCGCAGGGCAAACAGATCAGCCTTGCTGGCGTCACACGGGGTGTATTTGCGCTCTGGCGCGTAAGGAAATTCCGCACCGGGGCCGAATACATGGCAGTGGGCATCCACCGCGCCGGCCGGCAGGGTGAAGGCCGGTTTGGCCGGGCCGTCAAACCAGTCCAGCCAGCCTGCGGTTTTGCTGAAGTCGCCACTCACGGGTTTGCTCATGCTGTCGTCCTCAGTCGATATAACGCAGGCCGGCCTTGGCCAGCGGCT
>NZ_RFAR01000093.1 GCF_003693445.1 Aquitalea palustris
CAGGGGTAGAGCACTCCCTTGGTAAGGGAGAGGTCGGCGGTTCAATTCCGCCCATGAGCACCAGTTTCCCTTCTCTATGTTGTCTCCTGATACAGGTCGCCGCTGCAAAGCGGAGCAGAAATTTTTCTGCTTCATTTCAGTCTAGGAGGTAGACCTTGAGTCTCAATATCGAAGATAAAAAGGCAGTCGTCGCTGCTGTAGCTGCCGAGCTGGCCGCTGCTCAGACCCTCGTCATCGCCGAATATCGGGGCATCGAGGTAAGCAGCATGACCAAGCTGCGCGCTCAGGCGCGTGAGCAAGGCGTTTACCTGCGCGTTCTGAAGAACACGCTGGTACGCCGTGCGGTAGCTGGTACCCAATTCGAAGCGCTGGCCGAACAAATGGTTGGCCCGCTCGTTTACGGTATCTCTGCCGATCCGGTTGCTGCTGCCAAGGTGCTGCATCAATTTGCCAAGGCTGACGACAAGATCATCGTCAAGGCAGGTTCTTACAATGGCGACGTGCTGAATGCTGCTCAGGTTGCTGAGCTGGCTTCCATCCCGAGCCGCGAAGAACTGCTGTCCAAGCTTCTCTACGTTATGCAGGCTCCGGTCGCAGGCTTCGCCCGCGCACTGGCAGCACTGGCAGAGAAGCAAGCCGAAGCCGCTTAACTTATTTGATTCTTATAGAATTCAGGAGATTTTTACATGGCAATCACCAAAGAAGACATCCTCGAAGCCGTTGCTGGTCTGACCGTAATGGAACTGAACGACCTGGTTAAGGCGTTCGAAGAGAAGTTCGGCGTTTCCGCTGCTGCCGTTGCCGTTGCTGGCCCGGCTGCTGGTGCCGCTGCTGTTGAAGAAAAGACCGAGTTTGACGTTGTTCTGAATGCCGCTGGCGACAACAAGGTAAACGTGATCAAGGTTGTTCGTGCTATCACCGGTCTGGGCCTGAAAGAAGCCAAGGACATGGTTGACGGCGCTCCGAAGACCGTGAAAGAAGCCGTTTCCAAGGCTGAAGCTGAAGAAGTTCTGAAGCAACTGACCGAAGCCGGTGCCAAGGCTGAAATCAAATAATCTTCTTTGAAAAAAGAAGGTGAGGCTGGCGGAGAAATCCGCCAGCCTTATTGCGCTTGTAATTGGCCGAAACAAAGATAGTAAAAGCCAGCAATTACCCGGCGTGGCTGCTGACTTTTGGTTTCTTGCGCCACTACCACCTCGATGGAGACTCTATGAGTTATTCGTTTACTGAGAAGAAGCGTATTCGTAAGAGCTTTGCGAAACGCGCCAGTGTTCTCGATGTCCCATTCCTGTTGGCGACCCAGATTGATTCTTATGCCGATTTCCTGCAACTGGGTGTACCGCTAGATCAGCGCAAGGATGCTGGTCTGCAAGCCGCGTTCAAGTCGATCTTCCCGATCAACAGCCATAATGGCTATGCGCGTCTTGATTTTGCTCACTACATCCTTGGCGAGCCGCCGTTTGACGTGCAGGAATGTCAGCTGCGTGGCATTACCTATGCCGCTCCGCTGCGTGCCCGTATTCGTCTGACCATCCTGGACAAAGAGTCGTCCAAGCCGGTGGTAAAAGAAGTGCGCGAGAATGAAGTGTACATGGGCGAAATTCCGCTCATGACCACCAATGGTTCTTTCATCATCAACGGTACCGAACGCGTTATCGTTTCCCAGCTGCACCGTTCCCCGGGCGTGTTCTTCGAGCACGACCGCGGCAAGACCCACTCCTCTGGCAAGCTGCTGTTCTCCGCCCGCGTGATTCCTTACCGCGGTTCCTGGCTGGACTTCGAGTTTGACCCGAAAGACCTGCTGTACTTCCGTATCGACCGTCGCCGCAAGATGCCGGTGACCATCCTGCTGAAGGCACTGGGTTACAGCAACGAACAAATCCTGTCCGAGTTCTACAGCTTCGACACCTTCTATCTGACCAAGACCGGCGTGTTCATGCGCGTGGTGCCGGAGCGTCTGAAGGGCGAAGTGGCCAAGTTCGATATCGTGGCTGCCGATGGCAAGCTGATCGTGGCCAAGGACAAGCGCATTACCGCCAAGCACATTCGCGACATCCAGACTGCACAGCTGGATCGTATTGAAGTGCCGGCTGACGTGCTGCTGGGCAAGGTGCTGTCGCACAATGTCACCAATGTGGATACTGGTGAAGTGCTGGCACGCGCCAACGAAGAAATCACCGAAGAGCTGCTGGCCAAGCTGGCACTGGCCGAGATCGAACAGGTGGAAGTGCTGTTCACCAACGATCTGGATCAGGGCGGTTATATCTCGCAGACCCTGCGTACCGACGACAGCCTGGACCGCCTGCAGGCGCGTGTGGCCATCTATCGCATGATGCGTCCTGGCGAACCGCCGACCGAAGATGCGGTGGAAGCCCTGTTCCAGCGTCTGTTCTTCAGCGAAGAAACCTACGATCTGTCGCGCGTAGGCCGCATGAAGTTCAGCTCGCGTACTTATCAGTACAAGTTCGATGAAAAGACCCCGGAGTGGTTCAAGTCGCTGATCGGTGAAAAATTCGCCCATCGTCGTGACGTGATGGAAGGCACGCTGTCGACTGAAGACATCGTTTCCGTCATTGCCATCCTGTGCGAACTGCGTAACGGCCGTGGCGAAGTCGATGACATCGACCATCTGGGTAACCGTCGCGTACGTTCGGTTGGCGAACTGGCGGAAAACCAGTTCCGTGCCGGTCTGGTACGTGTTGAGCGTGCAGTGAAGGAGCGCCTGAATCAGGCTGAGTCCGATAACCTGATGCCGCACGACCTGATCAATGCCAAGCCGGTGTCGGCTGCCATCAAGGAATTCTTTGGTTCCTCGCAGCTGTCGCAGTTCATGGACCAGACCAACCCGCTGTCGGAAATCACCCACAAGCGCCGTGTATCGGCTCTTGGCCCGGGTGGTCTGACCCGCGAGCGCGCCGGCTTCGAAGTGCGTGACGTACACCCGACCCACTATGGCCGTGTATGCCCGATCGAAACCCCGGAAGGTCCGAACATCGGCCTGATCAACTCGCTGTCCGTGTTTGCACGTACCAACGAGTTTGGTTTCCTGGAAACACCGTACCGCAAGGTGGTGGACAGCAAGGTTACCAACGAGATCGACTACCTGTCGGCGATTGAAGAAGGCCGTTACGTCATTGCTCAGGCCAACGCCGAGCTGGGCGAAGACGGTACCCTGATCGACGAACTGGTGACCTGCCGCGAAAAAGGCGAAACCATTCTGGCTACGCCGGACCGCGTGCAGTACATGGACGTGGCCACTGGTCAGGTGGTGTCGGTTGCCGCTTCGCTGATTCCCTTCCTGGAACATGATGACGCCAACCGTGCCTTGATGGGTGCCAACATGCAGCGTCAGGCCGTACCGTGCCTGCGTCCGGAAAAGCCGTTTGTCGGCACCGGTATCGAACGTTCGGTAGCCGTTGACTCCGGTACCACCGTCGTTGCCCGTCGTGGCGGCGTGGTGGACTACGTTGACGCCAGCCGTGTCGTGGTGCGTGTCAACGATGAAGAAGCCGTGGCTGGTGAAGTGGGTGTGGATATCTACAACCTCACCAAGTTCACCCGTTCCAACCAGAACACCAACATCAACCAGCGTCCGGTGGTGAAGGTGGGTGACAAGATCGCCAGCGGCGACGTGGTAGCCGATGGCGCTTCCACTGACCTGGGCGAACTGGCTCTGGGTCAGAACATGACCATCGCCTTCATGCCGTGGAATGGTTACAACTACGAAGACTCGATCCTGATCTCCGAGAAGCTGGTGGCAGAAGACCGCTACACCTCGATCCATATCGAAGAACTGTCGGTTGTCTCCCGTGACACCAAGCTGGGACCGGAAGAAATCACCCGTGATATTCCGAACCTGTCCGAGCGCATGGCAGGCCGTCTGGATGAAGCCGGTATCGTTTACATCGGTGCCGAAGTGGAAGCCGGTGACGTCCTGGTGGGCAAGGTAACACCGAAGGGTGAAACCCAGCTGACGCCGGAAGAAAAGCTGCTGCGCGCCATCTTTGGTGAAAAAGCCTCCGACGTGAAGGATACCTCGCTGCGTGTTCCGACCGGCACCGTCGGTACCGTGATCGACGTACAGGTATTCACCCGCGAAGGTATCGAGCGTGACAAACGCGCCCAGTCCATCATTGATGCCGAACTGAAGCGCTACCGCCTCGACCTGAACGACCAGCTGCGTATTTTCGAAAACGATGCCTTCAGCCGTATCGAACGTCTGATCCTGGGCAAGGTTGCCAATGGTGGTCCGAAGCGTCTGGCCAAGGGTACTGCCATCGACAACGAATACCTGGACAGCCTGCCGGTCAAGCACGACTGGTTCGACATCCGCATGGCCGATGAAGACATCGCCAAGCAGCTGGAGCTGATCAAGGAAAGCCTGGTACAGAAGCGCGAAGAATTCGACCTCAAGTTCGAAGACAAGAAGCGTAAACTGACCCAGGGCGATGAGCTGCCGCCGGGCGTGCAGAAAATGGTCAAGGTTTACCTGGCTGTTAAGCGTCGCCTGCAGGCCGGTGACAAGATGGCCGGTCGTCACGGTAACAAGGGTGTGGTTTCCCGCATCCTGCCGATCGAAGACATGCCTTACATGGGCGATGGCCGTCCGGTCGACATTGTGCTGAACCCGCTGGGCGTACCGTCGCGTATGAACATCGGTCAGATTCTGGAAGTGCATCTGGGCTGGGCTGCCAAGGGTATTGGCGAGCGCATTGATCGCATGATCAAGCAACAGAAGGACGTTGCAGACATCCGCGGCTATCTGGAGCAGCTGTACAACGATACTGGCAAGACCGAAGATCTGGCCGGCCTGTCCGATGCCGAGATCCTCGATCTGGCCGACAACCTGCGCAAGGGCATGCCGTTTGCCACGCCGGTATTCGATGGCGCCAAGGAAACCGAGATCAAGCACATGCTGGATCTGGCCTACCCGAGCGGCGACGAGCTGACCGAGCAGATGGGCTTTAACGAGTCCAAGACCCAGATGACCCTGTACGATGGCCGCTCCGGCGAAGCCTTCGACCGCAAGGTTACCGTGGGTGTGATGCACTACCTGAAGCTGCATCACCTGGTTGATGACAAGATGCACGCCCGTTCCACCGGCCCGTACTCCCTGGTTACCCAGCAGCCGCTGGGTGGTAAGGCGCAGTTCGGTGGCCAGCGTTTCGGTGAGATGGAAGTGTGGGCGCTGGAAGCGTATGGCGCCGCCTACACTCTGCAGGAAATGCTGACGGTGAAGTCCGACGACGTAACCGGCCGTACCAAAGTTTACGAAAACATCGTCAAGGGCGAACACAAGATTGACGCGGGCATGCCGGAATCCTTCAACGTGTTGGTGAAGGAAATCCGCTCGCTCGGCCTGGATATCGACCTGGAACGTTATTGATTGGGTGAGAAGGCGCGGCATCATGCCGCGCCTCCTGTCCCCTGACTGGAGACGCAATGAAAGCTCTGCTCGACCTCTTTAAGCAAGTAACGCAAGAAGAAGAGTTTGATGCGATTAAAATCGGCATCGCCTCACCCGACAAGATCCGTTCCTGGTCTTATGGTGAAGTTAAAAAGCCGGAAACCATCAACTATCGTACCTTCAAACCGGAACGCGACGGCCTGTTCTGCGCCCGCATTTTCGGACCGGTAAAAGACTACGAATGCCTGTGCGGCAAGTACAAGCGTCTGAAGCACCGTGGCGTGATCTGCGAAAAATGCGGCGTGGAAGTGACCTTGTCCAAGGTTCGCCGCGAACGCATGGGTCACATCGAACTGGCCAGCCCGACCGCTCACATCTGGTTCCTGAAGAGCCTGCCGTCCCGTTTGGGCATGGTGCTGGACATGACCCTGCGCGACATCGAACGCGTACTGTACTTCGAAGCATTTGTCGTGACCGACCCGGGCATGACCCCGCTGCAATATCGTCAGCTGCTGACCGAAGAAGACTTCCTGGACAAGGAAGACCAGTACGGCGAAGAGTTCGTCGCCATGATGGGTGCCGAAGCCGTACGCGAATTGCTCAAGCGTCTGAATCTGGATACCGAGATCGAGACCCTGCGTCGCGAGCTGGAAGCCACCAATTCCGATACCAAGATCAAGAAGATCGCCAAGCGCCTGAAGGTGCTGGAAGCCTTCCAGCGTTCCGGCATGAAGCCGGAATGGATGATTCTGGAAGTGCTGCCGGTGCTGCCGCCGGAACTGCGTCCGCTGGTGCCGCTGGACGGTGGCCGTTTCGCCACCTCCGACCTGAACGACCTGTATCGCCGCGTCATCAACCGTAACAACCGCCTGAAGCGCCTGCTGGAACTGCGTGCACCGGATATCATCGTGCGCAACGAAAAGCGCATGCTGCAGGAATCGGTTGACTCGCTGCTGGACAACGGTCGTCGCGGCAAGGCCATGACTGGCGCCAACAAGCGTCCGCTGAAGTCGCTGGCCGACATGATCAAGGGCAAGGGCGGTCGTTTCCGTCAGAACTTGCTGGGTAAGCGCGTGGACTACTCCGGTCGTTCCGTGATTACCGTAGGCCCGACCCTGCGTCTGCATCAGTGCGGTCTGCCGAAAAAGATGGCGCTGGAACTGTTCAAGCCCTTCATCTTCCACAAGCTGGAAGTCATGGGCCTGGCTTCCACCATCAAGGCTGCCAAGAAGCTGGTCGAGCAGGAAGTGCCGGAAGTATGGGACATCCTGGAAGACGTGATTCGCGAGCATCCGGTTCTCTTGAACCGTGCGCCGACTCTGCACCGTCTGGGTATCCAGGCATTCGAGCCGGTACTGATCGAAGGCAAGGCCATCCAGCTGCATCCGCTGGTCTGCGCGGCATTTAACGCCGACTTTGACGGTGACCAGATGGCCGTTCACGTGCCGCTGTCGCTGGAAGCGCAGATGGAAGCCCGCACCCTGATGCTGGCTACCAACAACGTGCTGTCCCCGGCCAACGGCGACCCGATCATCGTACCGTCGCAGGATATCGTGCTGGGTCTGTACTACATGACCCGCGACAAGGTAAACGGCAAGGGCGAAGGCATGGTGTTTGCTGACACCAAGGAAGTGCATCGTGCCTACGAAACCCGTCAGGTCGAGCTGGCTACCCGCATTACCGTCCGCCTGAAAGAATGGGAGAAGGACGAGCAGGGCGAATTCCAGCCGGTGATCAAGCGCTACGACACTACCGTCGGCCGCGCCATCCTGTCGGACATCCTGCCGAAGGGCCTGCCGTTCGAGCACATCAACAAGGCGCTGAAGAAGAAGGAAATCTCCAAGCTGATCAACGTATCGTTCCGCCGTTGCGGCATTCGCGATACCGTGATCTTTGCCGACCAGTTGATGTACACCGGTTTTGCCTACTCCACCCGTGGCGGTATCTCGATTTGCGTGGACGACATGCAAATCCCGGGCAAGAAGGTCGAGCTGCTGGGCGAAGCCCAGAAAGAAGTCAAAGAGATCGAAGAGCAGTACCGTCAAGGTCTGGTTACCCAGGGCGAACGCTACAACAAGGTTGTGGATATCTGGGGCCGTACCGGCGACAAGATCGCCAAGGCCATGATGGACGAGCTGTCCAAGCAGAAGGTGCTGGATCGCGACGGTAAGGAAGTGGATCAGGAATCCTTCAACTCCATTTACATGATGGCCGACTCTGGTGCGCGGGGTTCCGCAGCACAGATCAAGCAGCTGGCTGGTATGCGGGGTTTGATGGCGAAGCCGGACGGTTCCATTATCGAAACGCCGATTACCGCCAACTTCCGTGAAGGTCTGACGGTTCTGCAGTACTTCATCTCCACCCACGGTGCCCGTAAGGGTCTGGCGGATACGGCCTTGAAGACGGCCAACTCCGGTTACCTGACACGTCGTCTGGTGGACGTGACGCAGGATCTGGTGGTGATTGAGGACGATTGCGGCACCAACAACGGCTTCGTGATGAAGGCGGTTCTGCAAGGCGGCGACGTGATCGAAGCTCTGCGTGACCGTATTCTGGGTCGCGTGACCGCTGTAGACGTGGTGGATCCGTCCACTGGCGAAACCGTACTGGAAGCCGGCACCCTGCTGGACGAGCACATGGTTGATGTGATCGACAGCCTGGGTATCGACGAAGTCAAGGTTCGCACTGCCATTACCTGCGATACCCGCTATGGTCTGTGCGCCAAGTGCTACGGTCGCGACTTGGCACGCGGCAAGCGTGTCAATGCCGGTGAAGCTGTTGGTGTGATTGCAGCCCAGTCGATTGGTGAGCCGGGTACCCAGCTGACCATGCGTACCTTCCACATTGGTGGTGCCGCATCGCGAAATGCCGCTGCCAGCCAGGTAGAAGGCAAGTCGAACGGTACCGTACGCTTCTCCAGCCAGATGCGTTATGTCGCCAACTCCAAGGGTGAGCTGATCGTGATCACTCGTTCCGGCGAGGTGGTGATCCATGACGATATGGGCCGCGAGCGCGAACGTCATAAAGTACCGTACGGTGCCACGCTGATGGTGACCGACGGTCTGGTGATCAAGGCTGGTGCAGTCCTGGCAACCTGGGACCCGCATACCCGTCCGATCATTACCGAATACGCTGGCCGCGTGAAGTTCGAAAACGTGGAAGAGGGCAACACCGTTGCCAAGCAGACCGACGAAGTGACCGGTCTGTCCACCCTGGTGGTGATCGATCCGAAGCGTCGTGCCGGTTCGCAGTCGAAGATGCTGCGTCCGCTGGTGAAGCTGCTGGACGAAAACGGCCTGGAAGTGAAGCTGGCGGGTTCCGATGCCTCGGTATCCATTACCTTCCAGGTTGGCGCCATCATTACCGTGCGTGACGGTCAGGATGTGGGCAAGGGTGAAGTGCTGGCTCGTATCCCGCAGGAATCCTCCAAGACCCGCGATATTACCGGTGGTCTGCCGCGTGTGGCCGAGCTGTTCGAAGCCCGTTCGCCGAAGGATGCCGGCATGCTGGCCGAGGTGACCGGTACCGTATCCTTCGGTAAGGACACCAAGGGCAAGCAGCGTCTGATCATCACCGATCTTGAGGGTAGCGGTTACGAGAACCTGATCCCGAAAGACAAGCACGTACTGGTGCACGATGGTCAGGTAGTGAACCGTGGTGAATCCATTGTCGACGGTCCGGTTGATCCGCATGACATCCTGCGTCTGCAGGGTATCGAGGCGCTGGCCCGCTACATCGTGCAGGAAGTGCAGGAAGTGTACCGTCTGCAGGGCGTGAAGATTAACGACAAGCACATCGAGGTGATCATTCGCCAGATGCTGCGTCGTGTCATCATCTCCGACAGCGGCGACACCGAGTTCATCCAGGGCGAGCAGGTAGAACGCGCCGATGTACTGGAAATGAACGACAAGATGCTGGCCGAAGGCAAGGAACCGGCTCAGTACGAAAACGTACTGCTGGGTATTACCAAGGCATCCTTGTCCACCGATTCCTTCATCTCGGCGGCTTCCTTCCAGGAAACCACCCGCGTACTGACCGAAGCAGCCATCATGGGCAAGAAAGATGATCTGCGCGGTCTGAAGGAAAACGTGATCGTGGGCCGTCTGATTCCGGCTGGTACCGGTCTGGCTTACCACCGTACCCGTCGTCGTCAAGGCCTGGGTCTGGACACCACGCATTCGCAACTGCTGGAAGAACAGCCAGTAGACGAAGTGGAAAACAACAGCTGATTTTGCTAAAACCAGCTGAGTGTTGAAAAAACGCTGCGCCATCAACGGTTAACGTTGCGGGCGTAGCGTTTTTCATTTGACGGTAAGTGATTGACTAAAATATAATCCTCCGTCCTTCTGGAGACGTGTTGTCTGCAGAATGAATCAACTAGGAACTGATAGTAATGCCAACCATTAACCAACTCGTTCGCAAGGGCCGTACGGTCCTGACCGTGAACAGCAAGGTGCCTGCGCTGGAAGCCTGCCCGCAGAAGCGTGGCGTGTGCACCCGTGTTTACACCACCACCCCGAAAAAGCCGAACTCCGCTCTGCGTAAAGTGTGCAAGGTTCGTCTGACCAACGGCTTCGAAGTGATCTCCTACATCGGTGGTGAAGGCCACAACCTGCAGGAACACTCCGTAGTGCTGATCCGTGGCGGTCGTGTAAAAGACTTGCCGGGTGTGCGTTACCACACTGTGCGCGGTTCGCTGGATACCGCCGGTGTTAAAGACCGTAAGCAGTCCCGCTCCAAGTACGGTGCAAAGCGTCCTAAGTAATTGGGATGTACTAGCGGCGGCCTGAGGTCGTCGAGTAAGTGACTGCTTTTAATGGGTGGTCATGAGCCCAAGCTCAACTGAATATTGAAGGAAGTAACATGCCAAGACGCAGAGAAGTCCCCAAGCGCGAGATTCTGCCGGATCCGAAGTTCGGTTCCCAAGATCTGTCCAAGTTCATGAACGTAGTGATGATCGACGGCAAAAAAGCTGTTGCAGAACGCATCATCTACGGCGCACTGGCCCAGATCGAAAAGAAGACCGGCAAAAACGCACTGGAAGTGTTCAATAGCGCACTGACCAATGCCAAGCCGGTCGTAGAAGTAAAAAGCCGCCGTGTAGGTGGTGCTAACTATCAAGTTCCTGTTGAAGTTCGTCCGTCCCGTCGTATGGCCCTGGCCATGCGCTGGCTGCGTGACGCTGCGCGTAAGCGTGGCGAAAAGTCCATGGACCTGCGCCTGGCTGGTGAGTTGATCGATGCGGCCGAAGGCCGTGGCGGTGCCATGAAGAAGCGTGACGAAGTGCATCGTATGGCAGAAGCCAACAAGGCCTTCTCGCACTTCCGTTTCTAAGCTCAACCACACAATAAGGTGTAGATCGTGGCTAGAAAGACCCCCATTGAGCGCTACCGTAACATCGGTATCTCCGCTCACATTGACGCCGGCAAGACAACCACTACCGAGCGTATTCTGTTTTACACCGGTGTTAACCACAAGATCGGTGAAGTTCACGATGGCGCCGCCACCATGGACTGGATGGAGCAGGAGCAGGAACGTGGTATTACCATTACCTCTGCTGCCACTACCACCTACTGGAAGGGTATGGGCCTGCAGTACCCGGCTCACCACTTCAATATCATCGACACCCCGGGTCACGTGGACTTTACCATTGAGGTAGAGCGTTCCATGCGTGTACTGGACGGTGCCGTGATGGTTTACTGCGCAGTGGGCGGTGTTCAGCCCCAGTCGGAAACCGTATGGCGTCAGGCCAACAAGTACAAGGTTCCGCGTATCGCTTTCGTGAACAAGATGGACCGTCAAGGTGCCAACTTCTTCCGTGCGGTTGAACAGGTGAAGACTCGCCTGCGTGGCAACCCGGTACCTATCGTTGTGCCGATCGGTGCTGAAGACGGTTTCACCGGCGTGGTTGACCTGCTGAAGATGAAAGCCATTATCTGGGACGAAGCCTCGCAAGGCATGAAGTTCGAGTATGGCGACATCCCGGCCGACCTGGTTTCCGTAGCCGAAGAATGGCGCGAAAAGATGGTTGAAGCCGCTGCTGAAGTTAGCGACGAAATGATGGACAAGTACTTGGGCGGCGAAACGCTGACCGAGGAAGAAATCGTTGACGGTCTGCGTCAGCGTACCCTGCGTTGCGAAATTCAGCCGATGCTGTGCGGTTCTGCGTTCAAGAACAAGGGTGTTCAGCGCATGCTGGATGCCGTGATTGAACTGCTGCCGAGCCCGCTGGATGTTCCGCCGGTTCCGGGTGAACTGGAAGACGGCTCCCCGGTTACCCGTCAGGCTTCCGACGACGAGAGCTTCTCCGCTCTGGCCTTCAAGCTGATGAATGACCCGTACGTAGGTCAGCTGACCTTCTTCCGCGTTTACTCTGGTGTGGTGAAGTCCGGTGATACCGTACTGAACTCCGTCAAGGGCAAGAAGGAACGTATCGGCCGTATCGTACAGATGCACGCCAACGACCGTAAGGAAATCGAAGAAGTACGCGCTGGTGACATCGCTGCTGCTATCGGCCTGAAGGAAGTGACCACCGGTGAAACCCTGTGTGCCATCGACGCTCCGCTGATTCTGGAACGCATGGAATTCCCGGATCCGGTGATTCACGTTGCCGTTGAGCCGAAGACCAAGGCTGACCAGGAAAAGATGGGCGTAGCCCTGAACCGCCTGGCCAAGGAAGACCCGTCTTTCCGCGTGCGTACTGACGAAGAATCCGGCCAAACCATTATTTCCGGTATGGGTGAACTGCACCTGGAAATTTTGGTTGACCGTATGAAGCGTGAGTTCGGCGTTGAAGCCAACGTGGGTGCTCCGCAGGTTGCTTACCGCGAAACCATTACCAAGACTGTGACCGACGTGCAAGGTAAGCACGCCAAGCAGTCCGGTGGTAAGGGTCAGTACGGTGATTGTACGATTACCCTGGAGCCGTCCGGCGAAGGTAATGGCTACAAGTTCATCGACGAGATCAAGGGTGGTGTGATTCCGCGTGAATTCATCCCGTCGGTTGACAAGGGTATCCGCAACTCGCTGAACAACGGTATTCTGGCTGGCTTCCCGGTGGTTGACGTGACCGTACGTCTGACCTTCGGTTCCTACCACGACGTTGACTCCTCGCAGATCGCCTTCGAACTGGCCGGTTCCATCGCCTTCAAGGAAGCCATGCGCCGTGCCGGCCCGTGCATCCTCGAGCCGATGATGGCTGTTGAAGTTGAAACGCCGGAAGAGTACATGGGCGACGTGATGGGTGACCTGAACCGTCGTCGCGGCATCGTGCAAGGCATGGACGATGATGGTCTGGGTGGCAAGAAGATCAAGGCTGAAGTACCGCTGGCCGAGATGTTCGGTTACTCCACCGACCTGCGTTCCGCTACCCAGGGTCGTGCTACTTACTCCATGGAGTTCAAGCACTACTCTGAAGCACCGAAGCATGTTGCTGAAGCTGTAATGGCTGCCAAGAAGTAATGCGCGCTGAAGCTGACCGGAACCGGTTTCCGGTCAGCTCTGATCTAATGTTCTTTAATTAAGGATTTTTGCAAAATGGCAAAAGAAAAGTTTGAGCGGACCAAACCGCACGTAAACGTCGGCACCATCGG
>NZ_RFAR01000094.1 GCF_003693445.1 Aquitalea palustris
ATGGCGGCATTCAGTGCCAGCAGATTGGTCTGGTCGGCCACATCGCGGATCAGTGTGCTGATCTGGGCGATGTCGCCAATCGACTGGTTCAGCTGCTGCATTTCCTGCATGGCAATACCGATGCGGGCGGCCAGATGCTGCATGGCGCTGGCATTGGCATTGCCCAGCTGACGTGCCTGTTCGGTGCGCTGCAAGGCCTGGCGCGAGCCGGCCTCTGCCTGCTCGATGAATTGCGCCACGCTGTCGGCCTGGCTGGCAATCTGTGCGGCGGCCTCATTGCTCAGATTGGCCTTGCCGGTTTGCAGACGGCTGGCATCCGCTGCCTGGCTGGTGAGCAATTGCAGGTGCTGGCTGTCGCGCTGGTTGCGGCTGGCGTGTTGGTGCACATTGGTCAGCAGCTCGCTCAGGCGCTCGAGAAAACGGTTGATGCGCGCCGACATCTGCGCCAGCTCGTCCTTGCCGTTTTCTGGCAGGCGCGAGGCCAGATTGCCTTCGCTCAGCGCATCGACCGCCCGGCCCATGGCAGCCATCTGCAGCTTAAGGCGGCGCGCCAGTGCCAGCTGGATCAGCACCACGGCCAGGCTGGCCAGCGCCAGCGGCCCCAGGATGAACACGGCCAGCCGGCCCAGCATGCCGTGCATGGCGGCCTCTTCACTGCTCTGGTCGCGGCTGGCCAATGCCAGTTGTTTGTCGAGCAGCGCCACCAGCGGCACCAGGCTTTGCTGATAGGCTTGCTCCGGAATCGACAGCGCATCCTGCGGCGCGCTCTGGGCAATGGTGAGCGCGCTTTCCAGATTGCGGGTGTATTCCTGCCACAGCTGGCCGGTCTGCTCCTTGAAGGTCTTGGCCTGCGCGTCGGGCAGGTTGGCGGCGATATTCACGCTCAGTCGTGCGACTTGCTGCTTGATCTGCTGCAGGTGCTGGGCGGTGTCCGGCTGCAGGGGGTCGGCGCGTGCCAGGCTCAGTACACCGGCCTTGAACTGGTAGAGATTGGCCGACAGCTGCTGATGCTGGCTGTAGTCGTCCACATGCTGGGTAAGCGAGAACAACTGCTGGCTGGTGACGGCCAGCACGATAAGCAGGCTGGCCACGGTAAACAGAATGGTCAGCCATAAACGCTTGATCAGGGACATGTCATGCTGCTTCAGGACGGATGATGCTGCGCAGTGTAGACCTGCGATATGACATTCCTGTTACCTGACTTAATGCCAAATGACTTAATTGAATAGGAATGGTCGGTGTTTTTAATAATTTATTTAAATAGTGGATTTAAAATAATGCAAAACGGGGTCAGGGCTCGCATAGCAGCAGGCAATGCTGGCCATCCGTCTCAAAATGCCCCTCAACCTGCATGCCCAGTTTGGCATGGGCACGTAGCGAAGCCTGATTTTCGGCATTGATGAACAGCAGGGCCTTGTAGCCCGGCAGTTGCTGATGCAGCTGCTGCGCCATGCTGGCCAGCAAGCCCTGGCCGCGAGCACGTGGTGCAAGACATACCGGGCCATAAAAATAGAAGGGGGCCCTGCCTTGATGCAGCCGGGCCATGGTGGCCGCCAGTGGCTGTTCCTGTCGCTGGCTACTACTGGTAAACAGCACACCCAGCAGGCCGGCATCGTCTTCCGCCACCAGTACCGGCATATTGTCTGCGGCAGCTTGTGCCAGCCAGTGGCTGATCTTTTCCACCGGAAAATCACCATGCAGCGTACCGCCCTGGCTGCTGCTCTCCGGCAACATCAGCGCGGCAATGGCCGCGGCATCATTCTCTTTGGCATTACGCAAGCGTGGCGGC
Organism: Aquitalea palustris; assembly: GCF_003693445.1. Classification (GTDB taxonomy): domain Bacteria; phylum Pseudomonadota; class Gammaproteobacteria; order Burkholderiales; family Chromobacteriaceae; genus Aquitalea; species Aquitalea palustris. Next base: position 1,790 of record NZ_RFAR01000094.1, read on the forward strand.
ATGGTGGTCCTCCGGTAAAAATTTATTCCAGATTCGGCTTATGCTTGTTGGCCACGCGGATATAGTGCTCGGCGGAATACTTGAAATAGTCCAGCTCCTGCTCGGTCAACTTGCGCGCCTGCTTTACCGGGTTGCCCAGGTAGAGGTAGCCGGATTCCAGCCGCTTGCCCGGCGGTACCAGGCTGCCGGCGCCAATCAGTACGCGGTCTTCGATGATGGCGCGGTCCAGAATGATGCTGCCTATGCCCACCAGCACCTCGTTACCGATGGTGCAACCATGCAGGGTGACGTGATGGCCGATGGTGACATGCTTGCCGATATGCAGCGGTGCGCCCACCGGGTCGCTGTCGCGCTTGTGGGTGACATGCAGCATGGCAAAGTCCTGGATATTGCTGCCCTCGCCAATATGAATGGCGTTGACGTCGCCACGGATGACGGCAAACGGCCACACCGAGGCATCCTCTGCCAGCGTCACGTCGCCAATCACCACGGCGGCCGGGTCGATATAGCAGGAGTCGGCAATCTGCGGTGCGCTGCCATCATAGGGGCGGATATTGCGATTCATCAGAACGTCCTCATCTAACAGGTTCAGGATTCCCTATCATATAGCAATGGTTGCTGCCGGTTCGCTGGTGTGCAGCCTGATTTCGATACCGGCGCAGTGCTGTGCCAGCCACTGCCAATTGCCCACAGGAAGTGAACAATGAGCCAGAACCCGCTCCTCGACTTTACCGGACTGCCACGCTTTGCCGAGATCCGTCCCGAACATGTCAGCCCGGCCATCGAACAATTGCTGACCGAGGCGCGCCATACCGTGGCCCAGCTGACCGCTCATGCGGACAGCCCGAGCTGGGAGGATTTTGTTGATCCACTCACCGATGCCACCGAGCGCCTGTCGCGTGCCTGGGGGGTGGTAGGGCATCTGAATGCGGTGGTGAATACTCCGGAACTGCGCGATGCCTATAACGCGAATATTGCGCCGATTTCCGCTTTCTGGACCGAACTGGGACAGAATCTGGACCTGCTCGGCCAGTTCAAGGCCATCGAGGCCAGCCCGGCCTATGCCGGCTACAATGCCGCCCGCCAGAAAATCATCCAGAACGATCTGCGCGATTTCCGCCTGTCCGGTGCCGAATTGCCCGAGGCGCAGCGCCAGCGTTATGCCGCCATCCAGAGCAAGCTGGCCGAGCTGTCTGCCCGTTTCGAACAGAACGTGATGGACGCTACCGACGCTTTCAGCCTGTACCTGGACGATGCCAGCGAACTGGATGGCGTGCCGGAAGATGCCCTGGCCCTGTTTGCCGCCGCCGCCCAGGCCGATGACAAAGCCGGCTACAAGATCACCCTGCAGTTCCCCTTCTACTTCCCGGTGATGCAGTACGCCCATAACCGCGCACTGCGCCAGAAGCTGTACGACGCTTACGTCAAGCGTGCCTCGGAGTTTGGCCTGCCCGAGCACGACAACACCGAAATCATCCGCGAAAAGCTGCAGCTGACGCGCGAAGAAGCCCAACTGCTGGGCTTTGCCAATTATGCCGAGCTGTCCTTGTTTACCAAGATGGCGGAAAGCCCGGCACAGGTGATTGCCTTCCTGCGCGATCTGGCCGCCCGTGCCAAACCGTTTGCGGCAAAAGACCGTGCCGAGCTGGAAGCCTTTGCCAGCAAGGAGCTGGGTCTCTCCGACCTGCAAGCCTGGGACATCGCCTACGCCGCAGAAAAGCTGCGTGTGGCGCGCTATGCCTTCTCCGAACAGGAAGTGAAGCAGTACTTCCCGGAAAGCAAGGTGCTGCCCGGCCTGTTCGGCGTGGTCAACACCCTGTATGGCGTGGAAGTACGCGATAGCAGCGCGCCGGTATGGCATTCCGATGTCCGTTTCTACGACATCCTCAAGGATGGCCAGCTGGTGGGCAGCTTCTACTTTGATCTGTACTCGCGCGAGGGCAAGCGCCCCGGAGCCTGGATGGACGATGCCCGTGGCCGCCGCAAGAAGGGCGATACACTGCAAACCCCGGTGGCCTACCTTACCTGCAACTTCACCCGCCCGGTCGGCGACAAGCCGGCGCTGTTCACCCACGACGAAGTCATCACCCTGTTCCACGAATTCGGCCACGGTCTGCACCATATGCTGACCCAGGTCGAGGAACTGGGTGTATCCGGCATCAATGGCGTGGAATGGGATGCCGTGGAGCTGCCCAGCCAGTTCATGGAAAACTTCTGCTGGGAATGGGATGTGCTGCAAGGCATGACTGCCCATGCCGAAACTGGCGAAACCCTGCCGCGCGCACTGTTCGACAAGATGCTGGCGGCCAAGAACTTCCAGAGCGGCATGATGACGGTGCGTCAGCTGGAGTTTTCCTTGTTCGACATGCTGCTGTATACCGACTTCGACGCCAGCAGCGGCGACTGGATGGCCTTGCTGGATGAGGTGCGCCAGGAAGTGGCGGTGAACTTCCCGCCGGCTTACAACCGTTTCCCCAATAGCTTCAGCCATATCTTTGCCGGCGGTTATTCGGCGGGCTACTACAGCTACAAGTGGGCGGAGGTGCTGTCGGCAGATGCCTATGCCGCTTTCGAAGAGGCAGGCGGTGCCAATGCGGTCACCGGCAAGCGTTTCTGGGATGAGGTGCTGGCCGTTGGCGGCAGCCGCTCGGCACTGGAATCCTTCCGCGCCTTCCGTGGTCGCGACCCGCAGATCGACGCGCTGCTGCGCCATTCTGGCATGGTGGAACAGGCAGCTTGAACCACGACAAATATTTACACGGGGGAGGGAACTCCCCTGATTGGCCCTGGCTCTAATCTTTGCTCAACGGGTTATCTCCAAGAGCAGCAAGCGAGCCAGACGCTTATCTCTGCCCCTCAACGGACATCGATATTGTGTCTTTTCCCTACCCCCAATCCCCCTTGGGGGTATTTTTTTGCCTGCAGATCCATCGCAGACATGAAAACACCGCCGTTAGGCGGTGTTGGATCGTGCTTTCAGTGAGATGACGCCTCGGAGAAACTGCCTATTGCCATCTTGGTACATGACCGGGCGCAGGGCTGAATCGCCATTTCACTAAAATCAGCTGGAAGGTTCGTTGTCTGCCTTGTCGGGACGATGCGGACGCTGATGCTGGGCAAAGCCGGGCGTGCGCAGGGTAAAGGCGTCGCTAAAGGGACGCAGCGTGGAACGGTTGGGGTTTTTGGTGGGGCAGAGGGGATATTGCTGGGACTGCAGGGGTTTGGTTTGTCTGGACAATTTGGTTCTACCGGTGATGAACATGAGTCCATTCTAGCCAGCAATCGCGCGGCTCGGCAAATTTGATCAAATTTACTGTTGTTTATTTGTTCAAGCGCGCCTTCGTCATGCCGGCCGTCCGGCTGCCTGCGCTCACCCTTTCCGCGACCTGTCCGGCGGTGCATAACCGTTAAAACAATCGCTACAGAAATGCCATATTGCCACGGGACTAATCGGGTAAGATGGCGTCGATTTTCTGCCGTGCCGGCCCGCTTATCGAGTCGGTCATGGCGAGCTAATAATCAAGGCAGACCGCCGCCATGGCGGCTCTGTTCCATTGTCGGGCTAGCTGTAGCGCGCAAATGTGCGGCGGCCCCTTGTTGACGAGGGCAAGATGGTTTCCAACCGCTCCATTCGGCCCGAGCGACTCACCCTGCTGGTGTCGCTCGTGCTGGTATTGTTTTACAACCTGCCATTCTGGCAGGAAATGTTGCGTATTGTCGGGCCGCTGGATGGCCACGGCATCAAGCTGCTGCTGGAATCCTTCCTGCTGGTGACGGCGTTTTACAATCTGGTGCTGTCGCTGTTCAACTGGCCGTATATCGGCAAGCCGGTGATGGCGCTGTTGCTGCTGATTACCTCTTTCATCACCTACTTCATGAACCAGTATGGGGTGATGATTGATGTACACATGGTGCAAAACGCAGTCCAGACTGATAACAAGGAAGTGCGCGACCTGCTGACCGGCAAGATGGCGCTGTTTGTCATCGTGCTGGGCATACTGCCCGCCTGGTGGCTGTGCCGGCGCCAGATACAATGGCGTTCGCCGCTGCGCGAGAGTGGTGCACGTCTGCTGACCATCCTGATTTCTGCCGCAGTGCTGCTGGGTATCGCCTTTGCTGCTTATCAGGATTTCGCCTCGCTGTTCCGCAACAACCGCCAGTTGCGTCATTACCTGACACCTTTCAACTATATCCAGGCCACCAATGGCTATGTGCAGGACCATTACAATAGTGGCCCGGTGGTGATCAGCCCGCTGGGCGAAGATGCCAAACGCGACCCCAGCTGGCAGCAGCACAAGCGCAAGACGGTATTCGTGCTGGTGGTGGGCGAAACCGCCCGTGCCGATCATTTTTCGCTCAATGGCTACCCGCGTAATACCAATCCCAAGTTGTCAGCCCAGAGCGGTTTGATCAATCTGCCCGATGTGCACTCCTGCGGCACGGAAACCGCGGTCTCGGTGCCCTGCATGTTCTCCAATATCGGCCGCGACAATTACAGTGGCGACAAGGCCGCACGGCAGCAAAACGTGCTGGATATACTCAAGCGTGCCGGTTACAACGTGATCTGGCGCGATAACCAGTCGGGCTGCAAGGATGTATGCAACCGCGTGACGCTGGAAGACGTCAGCAACAGCCAGGATGACAAGCTGTGTACCACGGGCGAATGCTGGGATGAAATCCTGCTGAAGAATGCCCAGCAGCTGATTGATCAGTCCGACCGCGACGTGGTGCTGGTACTGCACCAGATGGGCAGTCACGGCCCGGCCTATTACAAGCGTTATCCGCCGGCGCTGGAGCAGTTCAAGCCGGTATGCCAGACCAGCGAGCTGTCACGCTGCCCGCGCGAGCAGATCGTCAACGGTTTCGATAACACCATCCTGTATACCGATACCGTGTTGTCCGGCATCATCGACTTCCTGCGTGCCAATCAGCAGCGCTATAACACCGGCATGCTGTATATGTCCGACCATGGCGAATCGCTGGGCGAAAACGGCATGTACCTGCATGGCACGCCCTACCTGTTTGCCCCGGAAGCGCAAAAGCACATCGGAGCGATGATGTGGTTCTCCGACAGCTTCCAGCAGGAAGTCGGGCTGAACCAGCGCTGCCTGGAAGGCCGCAAGGCTGAGCCTTATTCGCATGACAATCTGTTCCACTCGCTGCTGGGCTTGCTGGGTGTGCATACCAGCGTCTACAACAAGCAGCTGGACATGTTTGCTTCCTGCCGCCAGCCGGGCTGATACCTTATATGTAATGTGTAGTGGCTGCCTGCTGGCAGCTGCTTTCATCCGTAAACGAGAACTGAAGATATGCAATTAGCCACCTGGAATGTCAATTCACTCAAGGTCCGTCTGCCACAAGTACTGCAGTGGCTGGCGGATAGTCCGGTGGATGTGCTTTGTCTGCAGGAATTGAAGATGGATCAGGATGTATTCCCGCTGGCCGATATCGAGGCTGCCGGTTACCGCGCCGCCTGGTTTGGCCAGAAAACCTATAACGGCGTGGCCATTCTGGTACGTCAGCCCTTGCCGCTGGAGGATGTGGTGCTGGGCATTCCCGGCTACGATGATCCGCAGCGGCGGGTGATTGCCGCCACGGTCAACGGCATGCGCGTGATCTGTGGCTACTTCGTCAATGGCGAGGCGGTCGATTCACCCAAATACCCCTACAAGCTGGAATGGCTGGGCAAACTGCATGCCTATGTGGCCGACGAACTCAGCAGCCATCCACAGCTGGCCCTGTTGGGAGACTACAATATCGCGCCGGAAGACCGTGATGTGTACGATCCGGAAAGCTGGCACGAGCAGGTACTGTGCAGCACGCCCGAGCGCGAGGCCTTTCGTGGGCTGATTGGGCTGGGGCTGGCCGACAGCTTTCGCCTGTTCAACCAGGAGGACAAGCAGTACAGCTGGTGGGATTACCGCGCCATGATGTTCCGTCGCAACAAGGGCGTGCGTATCGACCACATCCTGATTACGCCGGCGCTGCAGGCGCGCGCCAGCGCATGTGTCATCGACAAGACCCCGCGCAAGTGGGAGCGACCGTCCGATCACACGCCCGTGGTGCTCACCCTGGCAGACTAGCCTGCCACCTGCGCGTAGCAACGGCCCGCATGGGCCGTTTTGCATTGGTAAACAGCATGTTGCCGGATCAGGGTAAAGCTTGGCCTAGCTCAATAATTTTAATATTAGAATTTGCTAAAATTTGTTGATGAATAGCTAATGCCAAGGTGCCACCATGAGCCGCAACCACCCACCGCTGCCGTGCAACCCCTATTACGAAGGGGTACCGGACTACATGACCGAAGTTTACGACTGGGCCTATGTCAACCCGCGCCGCGCCGCGCTGCTGGACCGCAATCTGGTGGTCAGCACGCTGCTGTTTCTGAATGACCAGCGGCTGATGCGCCGCTATCTGCAGCAGATCCAGCCCGGCATGCGGGTGTGGCAGGTGGCGCATGTGTATGGCGATCTGGTACAAAAAGCCGCCGCCAGGGTGGGCAGTCAGGGCGAGTTTGTGCTGACCGACATCACCCCGGTCCAGGTCGAGCATGGTGCGCGCAAGCTGGACGACTATCCCCAGGCCCGCGTGGTGCGCGCCGATGCGGCAAACTACCGGCTGGAGCAACAGCCAGATCTGGTGTGCAGCTTCTTCCTGCTGCATGAAGTACCGGACGAACTCAAGCAGCGCATTGTCGACAACATGCTGTCCCAGGTCCCGGAGGGCGGCAAGGCGGTGTTTGTCGATTATCACAAACCGGCGGCCTGGCAGCCTATCGGCTGGTTGCTCAAGTGGGTCAACCGCATGCTGGAACCCTTTGCCGAAGCACTGTGGCGTAATGAAATATCAGCGTATGCCAGCCATGCCGAGCAGTTCTGCTGGCACAAGGAAACCTTGTTTGGTGGGGTTTATCAGGTAGTTACCGTCACCCATCGCTAGTTTTGTACTTAGCGTTACACGGGCTTACATAGCACTCACAGACGGGCTTGACGGGCAGGGCTAGGATACGACTCATGGAAACACCGCTGCGGTGTCTCGGAAAGAACACTCCCCACCTGATATTGGAGAACGCAACATGAAAAAACTGACCCTGCTCGTTTTGTCTGCCGCCTTCGGTCTGAGCTCCGCTGCTGGTTTCGCCGCCACCAACGCTTCTGCTCCGGCTGCTTCCGCACCGAAAGCCAAAGCTGCCAAGATTCATCACGCCAAGAAGGGCGAAAAGAAAGTAGAAGCTTCTGCTCAGAAAGCACAAGCTGCTGACGCTTCCGCCCCGGCTAAAAAGGCTGTGAAAAAGCACCACGCTAAAAAGCACGCTGCCAAGAAGG
>NZ_RFAR01000095.1 GCF_003693445.1 Aquitalea palustris
GCGGCATTCAGTGCCAGCAGATTGGTCTGGTCGGCAATGGCGGAAATCGCCGCCAGCGATGATTCGATGCCGGTCCATTCTTGCGCCAGTGCACTGCTGGCTTCGTTCATGCTCACCACGCTGCCGGCAATCGTGTCCATATGACCTGATAGCAGTACCGCGCTGTCCAGGCTCTCGCGTGAGGCGCTGGCCGTGTCACGGGTAATGCTGGATACCTGGTCCATGGCGGTGCTGATCTGGCTCAGGTCGCTCTGGTTGCTGGCCAGGTTCTGGCGCAGATGTGGGTTATTCAGTGCGGCCAGCTGGGATGACAGGCGATTCTTGCGGATATAGCCGTCATTGTCGGCCATGGCCTGAATGGCACTGTCCACATTGCGCAGCGATTCGGCAAACATGCCGGGCAAGCCTTGGCTGAGCGGGCGGCGGCTGTAGTCATTGTCACTGACCCGGCGAAAGCTGGTGTTGATTTCCTTGAAGTAGGTTTCCACCAGATCGAGAAAGTCATTCAGCTCCCAGGCCACCAGGCCCACTTCGCCCATGTCACGGGTGCGCGAGGCGCGGTGGTGCAGCTCGCCGTCGCAGGCGTAGCCTAGCTGCTCGTGCAGGGTGTTGAGCACGGTGAAGATGCGGCCGCTGCCCCGCCAGATCATGGCGGACAGCAACAGGGAAGTCAGCACCAGGAATGCTTCCACGGCCATTCGCCAGCTATCTGGCAGCAGCAGCGAAGCCAGTACGGTGCAGATGGTCAGGATGTTGAAGCCGATCAACCAGAAGCCGAGGCGAGTGCGCAGAAAAGGGGAGGACGAGCGGCGGGCCATTATGCGGTTTTCCCGGTGGTGAGGTGGGTGTCGAGCAGCGACAGCACAAAGCTTTCATAACTGTGGCCCTGCTTTTCCAGCTCCGCCAGCAGCCACTCCATGGAGGCATCCGGTGCGCTGGCCTTGTTGTGGCTGCTTTCCAGCTGGCACATCCTGGCATAGATGGGGATGACGGTTTCCACCGCACGACGGCCCGGTGGGCGGCGTACTGAAAAGTAACCCTCCAGCTGGTTTTTGCTGTCGTAGTCCGGGGTGACGTTGGCCAGTACCCAGTAGTAATTGCCGCTGGCGGTGTAGTTTTTGACCACGCCGAAAAACTCACGCCCGGCCTGCAGTGTTTTCCACATCAGCCGGTATACGCCGCGCGGCATGTCCGGGTGGCGGATGAGATTGTGTGGTTTACCCAGTAATTCGCTTTCCGGGTATTCAGCCAATTGCATGAAAACGCGATTGGCGTAGGTGATGTGGCCGGTGCTGTCGGTCTTGGTGACAATCAGTTCATCGGCTGCGAGCTGTACTTCCTTGCTGGTTTCGGTTCTGATCAGCTGCGTCATGGAGGGTTTCCGCTGGGCTTATGCGTACAAGCATATGTCGATTAAGTAGCTCTGTAGGGAACTTTACTTACTTGTGACGGAAAATTTCATGACAGTAATCAGTTTTTTTAAGATTGAAACAAGAAATATCACCGCAAAACTATAGATCAGCCCACATGCGCAGCAGGTTGTGATAGTTCGCCGTCAGCGTCACCAGTTCGGCGGTGTCGCCGTGTTGCTGGCGCAAGCGGGAAATGGCCATGTCCATGTCGAACAGCAGGCCACGTTTGGCATCGTCCCGGATCATGCTTTGCGTCCAGAAAAACGAGGCAATGCGCGCGCCGCGCGTCACCGGTTCTACCCGGTGCAGGCTGGTGGAGGGGTAAAGCACCATGTCGCCGGCGGGCAGTTTTACACTGTGCAGGCCGTAAGTATCTTCCACCACCAGCTCGCCACCGTCGTATTCGTCTGGCTGGCTGAAGAACAGGGTGCAGGACACATCGGTGCGTACCCAGCTGTGGTCAAAGGGGTGGCTGCGCACGGCATTGTCCACGTGATTGCCAAAGTCCATGCCGCCCTGGTAGCAGTTGAACAATGGCGGGAAAACGGTTTTGGGCAGCGCGGCAGAGAAGAACAGCGTATTGCGCTTGAGTGCTGCTTCCACCATGGCTTGCAGTTCGCGGGCGATGTCCAGATGCTGCGGCAATTGCAGATTGCGTTTGACCTGGGCCGACTGGCTGCCGGCGGTGATGCGGCCATCAGCCCAGTCGGCCTGGGCCAGCAGCATGCGGCCATGTGCCAGTTCTTCTGGTGTCAGCACCTCGGGGATATGCAGCAGCATGGCGTTTATTCCTTTTATATAGATTTGTCTGGATGACTCAGCCGGCCATGGTGGTGGCCGGCTGAGGGTGGCTGCCCGGTTACAACAGTGCAGCAGGGCAGCCTGGGTGGTTTAGTATTTCAAGCCGATGGTCAGCTGTGCCTCACGCGGCGTGCCCAGGGTGGCATGGCCGCCATAGGCGCCGTCGTAATAGGTCTTGTTGCTGAGGTTGTTCAGGTTCAGCTGCAGGCGGTAATGCTTGGTCTCATAGCTGAGCATGGCATTGCCCACGGTGTAGTCCGGCAGGTAGTTGACATTGGTTTCGGTGGCATAGCGTTTGCCGACATAAGTGGCACCAATACCGCCGGTGATCTGGTCGGTAAACTTGTAGGTGGTCCAGATATTGGCGGTCGCGCGCGGGGTGTAGCGCGGCATCTTGCCCTCGGTACCGGTCTGGCCCTGCGATGGCGGTGCAGCCTTGTCGATCTTGGAGTCCATCAGGGTGACGCCGGCAAAGACTTCCCAGCGCTCGGTCAGCCGGCCGCTACCTTCCACTTCCACGCCATTGGTGTGACGCTTGCCAGACAGTACTACCACGCTGGTATCCAGCGGGTCGGTGTTGCGCTCGTTGGTTTTCTCGATGCGGAACAGCGCCGCACGCAGGCTGGCATCGCCATCCAGCAGATCCCACTTGGCCCCCAGTTCGATATTGCGGTTTTTCTCCGGGTCGACCTTGGCGGTGGCCTTGTCCAGCGCATAGGTTTCGCCAGACGGGTTGAACGAGGTGCCATAGCTGAAGTAGTAGGACTGGGCCAGATCAGGCTGCCAGATCAGGCCACCGCGCCAGCTCCACACATTGTCGGTACGGGACAGATCGTAGCTGTTGCTGCTGTTCAGACTGCCATTGGCATTGTAGCCACGCACATTGTAATCACCATCGAAACGGTCGAAGCGCGTGCCCAGCACGGCTTTCCACTGCCGGGTCAGCTCAATGGTGTCCATGGCGTAGAGGCCAATATTACTGGCCTGAAACTGGGTATTGCTGGTGCGATAGCGTGCCAGATTCACGGCGGCGGCCGAGTCGGGGTTGCCCACGGTGGTGGACGGCGGGTTGTTGCGCAAGGCATAGCGGCTGGTGTCGGACAGCTCGTAGCTCAGCTCCATGCCGGTCAGCAGGGTGTGGCGGATGTCACCGGTGGCAAAGCGGCTGGTCAGGTCGGTCTGGTTATTCCACGACTGGTCCACCCCGTCGCGCAGCGGCTTGCTGCGGTTCATGATGGCATTGTCACTGGTATTGCTGCTGGCCAGGCGCGGGGCAGTGGGGCTGACATCACGCCAGAAGCGGTTGTAGCGCAGCTGGTTGGACAGCTCCATGCCATCGCCAAAATCGTGGGTGATTCTGGCCGTGACGATGTCAGCGCTGGTTTTTTCGTAGTCGCTGTCAAAACCGTAAAACTTGCTGCGGTCCACGCCCAGTGGCTGACGGGTCGCCGGGTTATACGGTACGCCGTAGTCCGGCACATTGTTTTCTTCCTGATGCATATAAGACAGCACCACCGTGGTGGGCTCGCCCAGGCCGAAGGCGACCGATGGCGCAATGCCCCAGCGTTCGTTCCTGGCCGCACCACGATCACTGCCGTCATGGGTGTCCATCAGGTTCAGCCGCACGGCAGAGTGGTCACCGGTCATCTGGTTGATGTCGGCGGTCACGCGCTGGAAGTCATTGGTGCCAATGGTCAGGTCACCGTCCAGCTTGCTGCCAAGATAGGGGGATTTGCTGACCTGATTGACCACGCCGCCGGTAGAGCCGCGGCCAAACAACATCGAGCTGGCGCCCTTCAGTACTTCCACCTTGTCATCGTTGAAGGCATCGCGGTTGTACTGACCGATGTCGCGCATGCCGTCGCGATAAGTATCGGTGGCAGCGGAAAAGCCGCGAATCACCACCTGGTCGCCGGTGCGGCCACCTTCGCCTGCGGCAAAGGTAATGCCGGGCACATTGCGCAGGGCATCTTTCAGCGTGGCGGCGCCCTGGTCCTGCATCAACTGCTGGTTGACCACGGTAATGGACTGCGGGATATCGCGTAGCTGCTGCTTGGTTTTGCCGATATTGCTGGTCACCGTCTTGTAGGTGTCGCGTACCGGGGCTTCACCTTCTACGGTGACGGTTTCCAGTGTCTGGCCGGTTTCAGCCGCCAGCGCCAGGCTGGGGCTCAGCGCCACGGCCAGCATGCCGACTGCCATGCGTGCCGGCAGTTTGCGCTGCTGCAGGTGGGCGGATTGCTGCAAGCTCTGTTTCATGGATTCCTCTCTTATTGTGTGTCATGCACGGTGTTATGCCTGCCCTGGTGCCGGGAGAACGGCGCAGCCGTCCCCGCACTCCGTGTGGGCGGAGCGTTGCAAGGGGCAAGGCATGGGGTGGGACCGGCCGGTGTGTCACCCCCGTGACGTACCGGCCAGCAAAAAGAGCGCGGTTGCGCTAAGGCGCTTCGGTGACGAAGCCAATGCGGCTGACGCCGCTTTGCTGAGCAGCGGCCAGCGTGGTGGCCACCAGCTCGTAACGCACGCTCTTGTCGGCACGCAGGTTCAGTTCAACCTTGGGGTTGGCCTGCACGGCTGCGCTAAAGCGTGCGGCCAGTGCCTCGCGGCTGACCGGCTGATCGTTCCAGAACACGCCGCCATCGGCAGCGATGGACAGGCGGATTTGCTCCGGCTTGTCCTGATGCTGTGCCGCCGCCGCTTGTGGCAGATCCAGCTTCACGTTATTGGTCAGCAGCGGTGCGGTGATGATGAACACCACCAGCAGCACCAGCATCACATCCACCAGTGGTGTGGTGTTGATTTCGGCCATCGGCGCGCCGGGGCCTTTGTCGAAACTACCGAAGGCCATGGTCGGACTCCGGCTGGGTCAGCAGTTGGGCATGCAGATCATGGGCAAAATGATCCAGCTGCTGCGACATCACGCGCTGGGTCCGGGTGAAGGCGTTATAGGCCAGCACTGCGGGAATGGCGGCGGCCAGACCCGCTGCAGTGGCGATCAGTGCCTCGCCAATCGGCCCGGCCACGGTGGCAATGCTCACCTGGCCGGCGCTGCCGATATTCACCAGCGCGTGGTAAATCCCCCAGACAGTACCAAACAGCCCGATGAACGGTGCGGTGGAGCCTATCGAAGCCAGCAGGGTCATGCCGGCTTCTTGCCGGGCATTTTCCTGTGCTAATGCCTTGCGGATGGCGCGGGTGACGAATTCGTTCAGATCGCAGGCCTTGCCCAAGGAGCGCTCGGCATGCTGCTGATGGTGACGCAAGGCTGCCAGACCCTGGCGGGTGATCTGTGCCATCGGCGCGTTGGACTCGCGCAGGGCTTGCTCGGCACTGTGCCAGTCCGGGGCATCCCACAGGGCTGTTTCGGCCTGGCGATTAGCCTGACGCAGACGCAGGGTTTGCACCCCGCGCTGCAGGATCAGCGACCAGGTGGCAATCGACATCAGGATGAGAATCATGAATGTTGTGATCAACACAACATCCCCTTGCTGGAAGACGGTCAGTAGCTTCATGGTTTACGCAGGTTCTTCAGGGAAAATTGAACAGGGACAATAAAGGTATAAGGAATGGCCTCGTCACCACGCTTGGCTGGGATGAATTTCCAGCCGCGCACTGCGGTCAGCGCCGCCCGGTCCAGCCGGGGAAAGCCGCTGCTTTGCTCCAGCTCCACCGCAACGGGCAGTCCCTGGGCGCTCACCTGCACGCGCAGGCGCACGGTGCCACTTTCTTCCATCTCGACCGACAGCGGCGGATATAGCGGCTTCGGATTATTCAGATAACCACCACGGTACAGTGGCTCGTGTACCACGGGCGTGGGGGCTGGTGTCGTCGCCGCGCTTACCGGCGTGTCGGGGCTGGTTGGTGCGCTGTCCGGGTGTTCGCTGCTGGCGCTGGCCGGCTTGGCTGAAGCTGCGGCGGTGTGGGCGGGCGCTTGCGGCGGTGCTGCCGGTTTCGGCTTGGCCGAGGTCACCGGGCGAGCCGGGGGGGCTTTGGCCGCACTGTGCTGTTTGTCCTGCTGGACGGCTGGTGCCGGAGCCGGCTTGCTAACCGTACTGGGAGCCGCCAGCGTCATGGCCGGCAGGCTCTCGAGCCGGGGCAGCTGTACCGCCGTCTGGCTGGCCAGTATGCCGGTCAGTAACAGCAAGGCCAGCGCATGCAGGCCACAGCTGCCCAGCACCGCGCCGGTGGCCGGCGTAGTGTCGGAGGAGTGGAGTCTCAGGTTCATGGTGATAATGATAATGCAAACTATTATCATTATCAATTGTTAAGCTGAGTGAAGAGCTGTAATGCCAGCACCCCTGGCGCTGTCAGGGTCGGCTTGCAATCCCGGTGATTGGCTGCATATTGGAAAATGCACGTCTGCATGGCGCAGACCACCTAATGTATTGGAAACAAACATGCAGCAGTTTGACGGAACCACCATCGTTTCCGTCCGTCGCGGCGAGCGCGTGGCGCTGGGCGGCGACGGCCAGGTAACCCTGGGCAATATCGTGATCAAGTCCACGGCCCGCAAGATACGTCGTCTCTATCACGGCAAGGTGCTGGCCGGATTTGCCGGCGGCACGGCCGATGCCTTCACCCTGTTCGAACGCTTTGAAGCCAAGCTGGAAAAGCACCAGGGCCATCTGGTGCGCTCCGCTGTCGAACTGGCCAAGGACTGGCGCACCGACCGCATGCTGCGTCGGCTGGAAGCCATGCTCATCGTTGCCGACCAGGAATCCACGCTGATCATCACCGGCAATGGCGACGTGCTGGAGCCGGAGCAGGGCATTGCTGCCATCGGCTCCGGTGGTGCATTCGCCCAGTCTGCCGCGCGCGCGCTGTTTGAGAACACCGAGCTGGACCCGGCGGTGGTGGTCAAGAAGTCGCTGGAAATCGCTGGCGACATCTGCATCTATACCAACCAGAACCACCTCATCGAAACGCTGGGGGCCGAACCCCAGCCGGCTGCCGAATAAACCCAGCCTTTCGTCCCCATCGATTCACGGGCCGCTGCGTTGCAAACGCGCCGGCCGGGAGTACTGTCATGACCCAGATGACCCCGCAAGAAATCGTTCACGAACTCAACAAACACATCATCGGCCAGGACGCCGCCAAGCGCGCCGTCGCCATTGCCCTGCGCAACCGCTGGCGCCGTCAGCAAGTGGCCGAGCCGCTGCGCAGTGAAATCACCCCCAAGAACATCCTGATGATCGGCCCCACCGGCGTGGGCAAGACCGAAATCGCCCGCCGCCTGGCCCGCCTGTCCGGCGCGCCCTTCATCAAGGTAGAAGCCACCAAGTTCACCGAGGTCGGTTATGTCGGCCGCGACGTCGACACCATCATCCGCGATCTGGTGGAAGTGGCGATCAAGGAAACCCGCGATGCCGCCATCAAGCGCAATCGCGTCCGTGCCGAGGATGCCGCCGAGGACCGCATCCTCGACGTGCTGCTGCCGCCTGCACGCAGCCAGGCAGGTTTCTTTGGCGAACCGCAAGCTGAAGAAAGCAAGCCGGAAGACGGTCACACCCGGCAGAAATTCCGCAAAATGCTGCGTGAAGGCAAGCTGGACGACAAGGAAATCGAAATCGAAGTAGCGGCACCGCAGTCCAAGATGGAAATCTTTGCCCCGCCCGGCATGGAAGATTTCTCCAGCCAGTTGCAAAACATGTTCCAGGGCATGAATGCCGGCAAGAAAAAGGCCAGCAAGCTGAAAGTGGCCGAGGCCTTCAAGTTGTTGATCGATGAAGAAGCCGCCAAGCTGGTGAATGAAGACGAACTCAAGGCCGAGGCACTAAAGAATGTCGAGCAAAACGGCATTGTCTTCCTTGATGAAATCGACAAGGTCACCAGCCGCTCGGAAGGGCAGGGGGCCGATGTCTCGCGCGCTGGCGTACAGCGCGACTTGCTGCCCTTGGTAGAAGGCACCACTGTCTCGACTAAATACGGCATGGTCAAGACAGACCACATCCTGTTTATTGCCTCTGGCGCCTTCCAGCTGTCCAAGCCGTCCGATCTCATTCCGGAACTGCAAGGCCGCCTGCCGATCCGGGTCGAACTCTCCTCGCTATCGGTCGACGACTTTGTGCAGATCCTCACCAGCACCGATGCCTGCCTCACCCGCCAATACCAGGCGCTGCTGGCCACCGAGGGTGTCGAACTGCAATTCGAGGAATCCGGCATTCGTCGCCTGGCCGAGATCGCCTGGCAGGTTAACGAGAAAACCGAAAACATCGGCGCCCGTCGGCTCTACACCGTAATGGAAAAACTGCTGGAAGAAGTGTCCTACGATGCGTGCTCGGGCAGCTGCCAGATTGATGCTCATTATGTGGATGGCAAGCTGGACCTGCTGTCACAACGCGAAGATCTCGCCCGCTACGTCCTCTGATTTCCCGCTGACTCTCTATATAGAGTCAGCCAGGAAGCCCCAGACAGCGCCCGACAGGGCGCTGTCTGCTTGTTGGACGTCGAGATAACCATGCTAAATGGCATAAATACAGAATTAATTCACGATTCGCTGAGCAGATTGCTAATCTGGCTGGCGTCGCCTGATGGGCGATTGCCGTTTTTCTGCGGTAAGTCAGCAGGATGATTAAAAAAATTAAACATAAAAATCTTTTTAAATCATAAAGATAAAAATGATCTTGTGAATTATGGCCATTTTTCAGTAAAAAGGCATTGACGAGGGGTGGGTGTGGCGGTATAGTTCGCCTCCTCAGCAGACAACG
>NZ_RFAR01000009.1 GCF_003693445.1 Aquitalea palustris
GTACTGTCTGCGGCGGCGCGCCTTGGCCCGGGTTCTCTGCGAGGTTTTGTTAGCGGCTCCAAGGATAATCAAGGTAAACAAGCCATGACGATGCGACTCAACCCGCGCAAGCTGCTGCTGAGCAAATGGACGGCCGTGCAGCCGCGCAACAAGGAAAAACACTTCATCGTGGTGCGGCTGATCGAGCCGGAAGACCCGGCCCAAGCCATCAGCGAGGTAGAGCTGGAAGCGGTATACAGCCGGCACAGCCGCATCATCGCCTGGCAAACGCTGACCGATACCGCCGTGTGGCGGCAAGGCTGGCATTGAGCCGCCAGCTTCCGCCAGCAGCGCTCCGGGATAACTTGCCATGAGTTACGGTGTGGTCTGGTTCAAGCGCGACCTGCGCCTGCACGACCATGCGGCCCTGTGTGCCGCCAGCGCACAGGGGCCGCTGCTGTGCCTGTACATCATCGAGCCACAGCTGTGGCAGCAGCCCGACCTGTCCAGCCAGCATTACCACTTTTTGCTGGAATGCCTGCACGATCTGCGCCAATCGCTGCAGCAGCGCGGCATGACACTGTTGGTGAAAGTGGGCGAGGCCTGCGCCGTGCTGGAACAGCTGTATCAGGCCAGCCCCTTCCGCGCGCTGTATGCGCATGAGGAAACCGGTAACCACTTCACCTTTCAGCGCGATCTGGCCGTCGCCAGCTGGTGCCGGGCACACGGCCTGCCCTGGCAGGAATTCCGCCAAAGCGGTGTCATCCGCCGTCTCGCTTCACGCGACGGCTGGGCGGCACGCTGGGAGCAGTTTGTCAGCGCCCCCTGCCTGCCAGTACCGCCAATGCAAGCCTGGCCTGCTCCGCTAGCCAGCGATACCACGCCATCGCCCGAGCAACTGGGCATCTACCCTTTCGACCCGCCACAACGCCAGCGTGGCGGTCGTCGCCGCGCCATTGCCGTGCTGCAGGATTTTCTCGCCACGCGCAGCGCCTACTACCGCGGCGGTATCTCCTCGCCGCTGTCTGCACCCAGCGCCTGTTCGCGGCTGTCCCCCTATCTGGCCATGGGTTGCCTCAGCCTGCGTGAAATCGTGCAGAGTACCCGCCGCCGGCTGACGCAATTACCGGCAGACAACACGCGCCAGCACAAAGGGCTGCAAGCCTTCATCAGCCGCCTGCACTGGCACTGCCATTTCATGCAGAAGCTGGAATCCGAACCCGCCATCGAATGGCGCAATCTGCACCCTGGCTACGACGGACTGCGCGAGGAGGAGGTCGACGCCGCACGCCTGCAGGCACTGATGGACGGCCGCACCGGCTGGCCGCTGGTGGATGCCTGCGTGGCCATGCTGCGCCACACCGGCTGGCTGAATTTCCGCATGCGCGCCATGCTGGTTTCGGTGGCGGCCTACCCGCTCTGGCTGCACTGGCGGCCAGTGGGGCTATGGCTGGCGCGCTGTTTTCTCGATTACGAGCCGGGTATTCACTGGAGCCAGCTGCAAATGCAGGCCGGCACTACCGGCATCAATACCACCCGCGTCTACAATCCGGTCAAGCAGGCCATGGATCACGACCCGCAAGGGCGCTTTGTGCGGCAATGGCTGCCCGCCATGCGCCGGGTGCCGGACAGCTGGCTGTTCCAGCCATGGAAAATGCCGGACGATCTGTGCCGGCAGCACGGGCTGGAAGGCGAATACGCGCTGGTGCAACCGCAGGTGGAGCTGGAAAGCGCGACCCGGCTGGCCCGCCAGCGCCTGCATGCCCGTCGCAATGATCAGGCGGTACGGGCCGGCAAGCAGGCCATCCTGCACAAGCATGGCTCGCGCAAGCAATTACCGCGTGCCGGCGGCAGCGCCAAGCCTGCGGCCACGGTGCAACTGGCGCTGCCGTTGGAGGCGGAGCCCGCGCCGGACTAAACGGTGTGCGAGGCTCAAGCCTCCTGACACAAGCCACGCAAGGCGGCACAGAACAGCGCCACGGTATGCCGTGCTCCACCGGCGCGGGTAAACATGGCAATCGGCGGCAGCGTCCAGTCGAATGAATAGGGCACGATGGACAGACCGGCAGTGCGCACCAGCTCTTCGGCAATATCCGCCGGCACGATGGACACTGCCCGCTCGCTGGCGACAATCATCTCGCCAATCAGCTTGGACGAATAACTCTCCACGATGGGCACCGGCGGGGCGACGCCAGCTGCCAGGAAGATATCCGTCACCTGCTCACGCATCGGCGTATTGGGTGCCCCCAGAATCCAGTCCAGTGCCACCAGCCGGCTCCAGTCCAGCCGCACCCGTCCCAGTTGCGCCGCCAGCCGCCGGCTGGCAATCAACCGTGGCTGTTGCCGGTACAGCACCTCGAACTCTACTTGTTGCAGATCCACCGCCGACGAGGCACGGCCAATCACGATGTCCAGGCTGTGATCCTGCAGCCGTGGCAAGAGCTGGTCGCTGGTGCCCTCATGCAGCGTCACCGTCATGCCGCCCTGACCTTCCGGCAAGGTGTGGCCGATGGCGGCCGACAACAGCCGCCCCGGAATGAAGGGAATGACACCAACGTGCAGATGAGCGCTATAGCCGGCAGCCGCGGTGGCCATGTCGCGCACCAGATGGTCCAGATCGTGCAGCATGGCCTGGGCGCGGGCCAGCACCAGCTTGCCCAGCGAGGTGGGGGCCATGCCGCGTGTCGAGCGGTCAAACAGCGCACCGCCAAACATGCCCTCCAGCTCGGACAGGGCATTGGTAATGGCCGGCTGGCTGCTGGCCATCTGTTCGGCCACCCGCGTCAGCGAGCCATGCTGCTGGATGTTCAGCAGCAGGATCAGATGGCGCATTTTCAGTCGGGCAGACAGGCGGCGCAGGATCTCGTCGGCATTGATTTCGGCCATGGCAGCTCAGATCATCAGGTAAATAGTATGGCTCGATAGTAAATCAAAATATTTACCTTATGTTATTTCGCTAGACTTGCCGCTAATCCAGTTAGCCGGCCCACGCGACACAGCCCGGCTGGAGACAAAGCGGCTGCCCTGCCGGCAGCCAAAACGGCATAGCGATGGCCTTGGCACTGTGACCAAGCCCACATCAGGAGCGACACCATGGATACGACCGACCGTCAGGCAGCACTGGACTACCACGAATTTCCCACCCCGGGCAAAATCGCCGTCAATGCCAGCAAGCCGCTGGTGACCCAGCGCGATCTGGCGCTGGCCTACACCCCTGGTGTGGCTGCTGCCTGCGAAGAAATCGTCGCCGACCCGCTCAATGCCAGCCGCTTTACCGCCCGTTCCAATCTGGTGGGCGTCATCACCAACGGCACCGCCGTGCTGGGCCTGGGCAATATCGGCGCGCTGGCCTCCAAGCCGGTGATGGAAGGCAAGGCGGTGCTGTTCAAGAAATTTGCCGGTGTCGATGTGTTCGACATCGAAATCAACGAAACCGACCCGGACAAGCTGGTGGACATCATCGCCAGCCTGGAAGCCACTTTTGGCGGCATCAATCTGGAAGACATCAAGGCGCCGGAATGCTTCGAAGTGGAACGCAAGCTGCGCGAACGGATGAAGATTCCGGTCTTCCATGACGACCAGCACGGCACCGCCATCACCGTGGCTGCTGCTTTCATCAACGGCCTCAAGGTCGTGGGCAAGGACATCCGCCAGGTCAAGGTAGTGACCTCTGGCGCCGGCGCTGCCGCGCTGACCTGCCTGGACCTGATGGTGCACCTGGGCCTGCCGCTGGAAAACATCTGGGTCACCGATATCGAAGGCGTGGTCTACCAGGGCCGCACCAGCCTGATGGACCCGGCCAAGGCGCGCTTTGCCCAGCCGACCAGTGCGCGCACGCTTGCCGAAGTGATTCAGGATGCCGACGTGTTCCTCGGCCTGTCCGCCGGTGGTGTGCTCAAGGGCGAGATGGTGGCGCAGATGGCCGCCCGCCCGCTGATCCTGGCACTGGCCAACCCGGCCCCGGAAATCCTGCCGGAAGTCGCCCACGCAGTGCGCGATGACGTGGTGATGGCCACCGGCCGCTCCGACTACCCCAACCAGGTCAACAACGTCCTGTGTTTCCCCTACATCTTCCGCGGTGCGCTGGATGTGGGTGCCACCACCATCACCCGTGAAATGGAAGTGGCGGCGGTGTACGCCATTGCCGGCCTGGCCGAAGAAGAGCAGAACGAAGTGGTGGCAGCGGCTTATGGCAGCTACGACCTGTCCTTCGGCCCGCAATACCTGATTCCCAAACCCTTCGACCCGCGCCTGATCGTGCGCATCGCCCCGGCCGTGGCCAAGGCGGCGATGGACAGCGGCGTGGCCACCCGGCCGATTGCCAACCTCGACGCCTACACCGAGCAGCTGCAGCAGTTTGTCTACCATTCCGGCAGCTTCATGAAACCGCTGTTTGCCGCCGCCAAGAAACAGGTGCGCGAAGGCGGCAAGACCCGCATCGTGTTTACCGAAGGCGAAGACGAGCGCGTGCTGCGTGCAGTGCAGGTGATCGTGGATGAAAAGCTGGCCCGTCCCATCCTGGTGGGCCGCCCGGAAGTGCTGCTGGCACGCATCGAAAAATTCGGCCTGCGCCTGCGCCTGGGCGAGGACGTGGAAGTCACCAACCCGGAATACGACGAACGCTTCCACCAGTACTGGACCAGCTACTGGGAGCTGATGTGCCGCAGCGGCGTAACCAAGGAAATGGCGCGTGTGGAAATGCGCCGCCGCCTGACCTTGATCGGCGCGATGATGGTGCGCCTGGGCGACGCCGACGGCATGATCTGCGGCACGGTGGGCAGCTATCACGACCACCTGCGCTATATCGACCAGGTGATCGGCAAGAAGGCCGGCTCGGATACCTACGCCGCCATGAACATCCTGCTGCTGGAAAAACAGACGGTGGCGCTGGTGGATACCCACGTCAACGACGACCCTACTGCCGAGCAGATTGCCGAATTCACCATCGCCGCCGCCGAGGAAATGGCGCTGCTGCACATGAAGCCCAAGGCTGCGCTGCTGTCGCGCTCCAACTTCGGCTCCGGCAGCTCGGCCTCGGGCAGCAAGATGCGCCGCGTGCTGGAACTAGTACGCCAGCAAGCGCCTGAGCTGGAAATCGATGGCGAAATGCACGGCGACTGCGCACTGGACGAGGCGCTGCGCATGGACATCCTGCCGATGTCGCAACTGAAGGGCGCGGCCAATCTGCTGGTCTGCCCCAATGTCGATGCCGGCAATATCGCCTACAACCTGCTGAAGACCGCTGCCGGCAGCAATGTCGCCGTCGGCCCCTTCCTGCTGGGTGTCAATGCGCCGGTGAATATTCTCACCTCCAGCTCCACCGTACGCCGCATCATCAATATGGCGGCACTGACCGTGATGGAAGCCAACCGCCAACAGCACTAAAACCCGATAACAAAACCCCGCTCCAGCGTTGCGCCGCCTGGCCGTGTTCTGTGTACTGTCTGCGGCGGCGCGCCTTGGCCCGGGTGCCCTACGAGGTTTTGTTAGCGGTTCTCAGCAGTAGCCACTCCAAACACGCCCCGGCCCGCCGGGGCGTTTTGCTGTCTGCACGGTGGCAAATCACCAGCATGGGCAGCCGGCCCTCAGCAAATCAGTACGTAAAATCAAATTTTCAGGACTTTATGCCACACAAAATCCTAAATCAAGGCGTAAAGTGAGCTCCATACCCCGCAGCAAGCCGCTGCTTTCCACCAAGGAGCCCACCATGTCCATCGAAAAAGTCCTGTACCGCGCCCAAGCCACTGCCAGCGGTGGCCGCGAAGGCCACGCCGAATCTTCTGACGGTGCACTGCACGTGCAGCTGTCCACCCCACGCGAGCTGGGCGGCGCCGGCGGTAGCGGCACCAATCCCGAGCAACTGTTCGCCGCCGGCTACTCGGCCTGCTTTCTGGGCGCACTGAAGTTTGTCGCCGCCAGAGAAAAAGTGGCCCTGCCTGCCGACGCCAGCATTACCGGCAGCGTAGGCATCGGCGCCATTGCCAGCGGTTTCGGCATCGAAGCCGAGCTGCAGATCAGCCTGCCGGGCCTGCCGCGCGAACAGGCGCAAGCACTGGTGGAGCAAGCCCACATCGTCTGCCCCTATTCCAATGCCACCCGCAACAATATCGACGTGACACTGACCCTGCTCTGATGCCACAGCACCCGGCTGCCGCCCGGCAAAGCGGCGGCAGCCCTTGCCCAGCTTGCCCACCGACCATCCATACGCAGCAGACCACTCAGGACAGCGGATTCCTGCCGCTGCTCGTCATCCCTGCCGCATCCAGGCCATCGCCATGCAGATAAACGGCCAGCGCCGCTGCCACTGACTCGGCAATGCGCTCCGGCCCGGGTTTGTCCACCTGGCCGCTGATGAAGAACTGCACATAGTCGGCCTCCAGCAAGCAGATCAGTTGCCGTGCCGACCGCCAGGGCGAGCGGCTGCTGACACAGTCGCTGCAGCCGGGAGCCGGGGCGATGCTGGCGGCGCAGCCGGCGTGGTTGCGGAATCAGCAGCAGAGCGTTGCGCGCTCACTGCCGGCCAGCCGGCCCGATAGCGCCAGCAGCGCCGGCAAACAGGCCGGGGCGGAAGCCACACGCTCGAATGCCGCCTGCCAGGCCGGCGCAATATGTGGCCGCAGAAAAGCCAACAATTGCCGGCGGCCATCCTCGACCACCTGCTCGGTGGCAGCAGACTGCCCGGCCCGTACCGGGTGGGCGATCCATGCTGCCTGCAACAAGTGGAAATGCACGGCCAGCATGCGGATGGTGGCAACACTGCCCTCAAACAGCCCATCCTCGCGCAGCTTGAGAAACAGCGACTCGATGCCGACGGCAATCTGCTCCACGTCGAACTTCTGATAGCTGGCGCGCAATTGTGCATTGAAGGGAAACAGGCTGGCGCTGCTTTGCAGCAGGAAGCGGTAGTCCCATTGATGCTGCAGGACGGCATCCAGCACCACCACCAGCTCCTCCAGCGAGTGACGACGCGCATCCGCCTCGGTCAGCAACCAGGCCATCCGGTCGCCATAAGACTGATAGAGCGCCTGAATGATGTCCTCCTTGCTGGAGAAGTGGTAGTACAGATTGCCAGTACTCATCGCCAGGTGACGGGCAATGTGGTTGGTCGTGACATTGCGCTCCCCCTGCTGGTTGAACAATTGCAGGCTGGCCTGCGCGATACGGCTGGCGGTGGGACTGATGCCCGTCTTGCGCTTGAGTGTGGATTTCATCAGCTAGGATTTTGTCTGCCAGGGCGGATGGCGAACGGTTAGTCGAATTGGCGCTGCCACAACACCAGCAGCACCAGCAAGGCCGCAATGAGGTATTCGGCCCGGAAAAAATCCTGGCAGGACAACAACATCGCCTGACGACCCAGTTCCCCCGCCAGCATGGCCATTCTTTGCCCCTGGCCCAGCAGTGGAAACACCTGGTGCAGATAGTCCATGGCCTGATCGAACAGCGGGTTGTTCCAGCTGAAACCTTCAGCCAGCCGCTGGTAGTGCTGCGCATTGCGCGCCTGCAGAAATACCGTGCTGCCGGCCACACCCATCGAGATCGCCAGCTGGCGGATGATGTTCTTGGTCTGATAGGCCTGGGCAAATTGCTCGGGCTCCACCGCACGGAAGGTGCCTTGCGCCACCGCCATGATGAACAGCGACATGAAACCGCCATTGAGCAGCAGCAGCGCCACCAGATAGCGGATATCCACCGCAGGGCTGACACCGGCCATCAGCAGGCCATACAGCGCCAGCAGGGCGCAGGCCAGCAGCAGCATCATGCGCAGCCCCGGCGCGCTGCGGCGAAACAGCGCCGCGGCATACAGCGTGGCAAAGCCGATGCCGGCCAGAAAGCTGACCGACAACAAGCGCCCGGTGGTCGGCACGTCAAAACCCAGCGCTTGCTGCACCATGACCGGCAGGATGTAGCTATTGGCGGACACCAGCAGGTAGCAGCAAAAGTAGCAAGCCAGCCCCAGCAGATAAGGCAGGCGTGCAAAAGCCGGCCAGCGGCCAGCCTGGCCGGCATGGCGGCGTTGCAGCCGGCTGGCCAGCAGTGCGGCAGCACAGCAGCCCAGCAGCAAGCCCAGCAGGGTTTGTGGCTGGCTGAAAAAATCATACGGCAGTTGCTGGATCAGCCACTGCCCGGACAGCACGGCCGCCGCCAGCCAGGCCAGCGAATGGCCGGAATGCGCCGCCGGCAACTGCGCTTGCGCCTGCTGGCTCAACAGCCGCGTTGCCGGCAGCGTCAGCACCAGCCAGGGCAGCATGCCCCAGAATATCCAGCGCCAGTCCAGATGCAGCAGCGCCTGCGCGCCCAGTAAGGGCCCCAGCGCCGAACCCAGCATCAAGGCATAGCCAAAGCACAACAGGCCCAGCATGCGGCTGCGTTCCTGCAAGCCATTCACCTCTACCCGCGCCGCCGTGAAAAACACCGCCCCACCCAGCCCCTGCACCGCCCGGCCCATGATGAAGGCGCCGGGTGAGGCGGCGCAGGCACACAGCACCGCCCCCAGCCCGAACAGCAGCAGCGACAGCCGGACAAAGCGGCGCAAGCCCAGCCACTGGCAGCACCAGCGGTGATTGAACAACACCAGGATGGCCGCCGTGGCATAGGCCATGGCGGCGTAGCTGAATTCTTCCGGAGCCGCGCCTATGCCCCCCATTACCGCACTGGCGGCAAAATTCAGCATGCCGTTCTGGATGAATTCCAGGCTGGCCACCAGCATGATGGCGACCAGATAGGCCGGGGAGAAACCGTTTGGGCGGGCAGTGGCAGACGACATGGCAGCATGACCAGATAAGCAGTGCTGCCAGTGTAGGAGGAGCAAATACTTTAATAAAATCGATATTCGTCATACTATTTATTAGTATGAATAATATAGACCCCCTGCTGCTGCGCCGGCTGGATCTGAACAGCCTGGTCGTGCTGCACACCCTGCTCACCACCCGCAGCGTCAGCCGGAGCGCCGACAAGCTGTGCCTGGGGCAGCCCGCGGTCAGCCATATCCTCAAGCATCTGCGCCAGCAACTGGCCGATGAGCTGCTGTGCCGCTATGGCCGCAGCATGGTGCTCACCCCATTGGCCGAATCATTGCTGCAGCCGCTGGGACAGTGGCTGCAACAAGGACAGCAGCTGCTGCAAGTGCATGCCTTCGATGTCCGCAGCATCAGGCAGACCGTGCGCCTGGCCATGCCCGATCTGCTGGAAGCCGCCCTGTTGCCAGCACTCATCATCGCGCTGCAAAAAGAAGCCCCCGGCCTCACCCTGGAAGTACAGGCCATGGCCTCACGCCAGGTTGAAGCGGCGCTGACCGACGGCCAGATTGATTGCGCCATCGGCTACTTTCCCCGGCTGCAAGGCCATGCCTGCCGGCAAATCATCCTGGACAGCCGCTTCATCTGCCTTTATCACCCGGACCAGCTGACACTGCCGGCCATGCTGAGCGCCAGCGCCGTGGCGCAAGCACCGCATATTTTCACCTCCTACACCGGAGAGAGCGCCGGCCTGATCGACGACTACCTGCGGCGGCACGGCCAGCAGCGGCGGATTCTGGCCAGCACGGCCAGCCTGCTGGCCATTCCCGGCATTCTCGAACAGGTCGCGGCTGTTTCGGTGTTGCCGGAAGTCATTGGCCCCATCGTCCAGCGCCACAGCCCCGGCCTGCACTGGCAGCCCATCACCGATGCGGCCCTGACCATTCCCATCGAGTTGCTGTGGCATCCCCGATTCAATACCGACCCCTTGCAGCAATTCCTGCGGCAACTGATCATCAGCCAGGCCGCCCTGTTGCAAGAAGCGATAGCCAGTTTCATTGCCGGCCCGCCAGGCCCAGTCACAGCACATTTCCCACACCGTGCAGGACGCCGTTGACGTCTGCCCCCAGCCGACTCAGCCAGTGACCGACAGGCAGACCATGATCAGCAGCGGGCTGAGCAGGGTCAGTACAAAACCGCTGATCAGCGCCAGCGACACATGCTGGCTGCCACACTGCTGGCGAATCAGCGGCAAGGTGGCATCCAACGCAGTGGCACCACAGATGCCGATGGCCTCGCGGCTGAAGCGCGCTCCCACCAGATACAACATGGCAATGGCAATCAGCTCGCGAAACAGGTCAACCAGCAAGGCGATGGCACCGTAAACACTGCCCAGCTTGCTGCCGACCAGAATGCTGGACAGGGTCACCCAGCCAAAGCCGCTGGATAGCGCCAGCCCGGTCCATAGCCCCTGGCCGGTAAACAGGGCCGCCAGCAAGCCGCCAGCCAAGGACCCCGCCACCACCAGCAAGGGTACCGCCATCACCGCCGGGGCACGCCAGGCAGCGCCGAGTTTTACCCCCACCAGGTCGATACCGACCAGCACAATCAGCAGATAGAGCAATTGCGTGGTGGTGACAGCAGCCAGCCAGGGCAGCGGGTAGCTGCTTGCCATCACTCCGGCCGCCACCATGCCCAGCGCCAGCAGGCAGTCACGCAGCGCCTGCAATAGCTGCGGCCAGGACGCAGCTCCCCCCGGCATCGCCCCCTTGTCCTGATGCGGCCGTGGCAGGCAGCACAGGATCAGCCCCCACGGCAGCAGCGTTGTCAGCAAGGCAAACACCAGCGCAGTGCCCAGGGTCTGGCCCAGCCCGGCGGCCTCGGTCAGCACATGGCCGAACTCCTTGCCGCAAAAGAACAGCAAGAGCCAGATCAACGGAGTCAGCAGCCTGGCGGCATGGCGGGTGTGCTGGCGCGGCAAGGCACGCCCAACACCATAGCCGGCCAGCAAGGCCAGCAGGATGGGAAGGATGGCCGCCAGAATCAGCTGCATGGCCGGCCTGCCCTGCTCATGCCACTGGCGGCATGCCGCTGCGCCAGTGGCCTTATTGTGTGGTGCTGCATGAAATTCTCCTGTTGCAGCGTCGGTAGCTGCGGTTCAAGCCGCCAGTATTCAGCAGGCGGGCCATCACAGGAATGAACAAGATTTGCTTTCAGAATTCCATAATGCGGAATAATCTGCTGGCAGAGCCACACAGGAGCCCATCATGCTGAACCGGCTGGAAATGCTGCGCATCTTCTGCTGCGCCGCCGAGGCGCGCAATTTCAAGGAAGCGGCCCAGCAATTGGGTATCTCGCCGCAGGCGGTCACCCGCGCCATCCAGCAGCTGGAAAGCCAGCTGGGCGAATTGCTGTTTCACCGCAATACCCGGCAATGCCGGGTCACCCGTGCCGGCGAGCGGCTGGCGGCCCAGGCCAGGCTGAGTGTCGAAGGCATAGACAGCCTGTTCCGCCAGGCCGAAGACAGCGCCACCCAGCCGGTGGAAGGGCATGTACGGCTGACCGCGCCGGAAGCCATCGGCCAGGCCAGCCTGGTAGACAGCCTGGCACGCTTGCGCCAGCAACATCCCGGCCTGCGCTTCGAACTGCATCTGGAAGACGATGAAACCAATGTGGTGGACGAGCAGATCGACATCGGCATCCGCCACGGCCTGATCCGCGACAGCCGTTTTGTCGCCCGCCAGGTAGCCGAAGTGCGCTTTTTCATGGTGGCCGCCCCCGCCCTGCTGCAACAGACCGGCCGCCCGCAAAGCCTTGCCGAGCTGCAAGCGCAGCCAGTAGTCAGCACCATAGACCAGCGCACCGGTCGCCCCTGGCCCTGGTTTTTCCGGCAGGACGCACAATGGATCCCGCGTGAGCCAGCCTTGCTTGGCAACAGCACGCAAGCCGAGTGCGCCGCCGCGCTGGCTGGCCTCGGCTTTGCCCAGCTGCCCGGCTTTATCGCCATACCGCATCTGCGCCAGGGCACGCTGTGCGAAGTGCTGCCGGCGCTGGCTCCCATGCCGTGGGCGCTGAGTGTGTACCGGCCACAGCGCAGCCCGGTGCCGCCGCGCATTCGTGCGGTGTACGACTGGCTGGTCAAGGATTTTTCCAATCCAGACTTCTTCCCGGCCAGCCCCTGAGCACACAGGCCGGTCCGCAGTCAGCGCCAGCGCACCAGCAAGGCCAGCAGTGCAAGAACAGTACTCATGCCGGTCACCGCCAGCCAGCCCCATTGCGCCAGCAACAGACTGCCGCCAATGGCACCGCCTGCCATGCCGATGAAAATACCAACAAACAGTACTGCGTTAAGCCGGCTGCGGGCTGCGGGCTCAATGCCGTACACGATGGTTTGATGGGCAATCAGGGCTGCTTGCACACCCAGATCAAAGCCGATGGCCCCCACGCCCAGCAACCACAGCTGCGCAGCAGGTGTCAGCCAGGGCGCCAGGCACAGCACAGCAAACGCGATGGCGGTAAGCCCGGCCCCCAGCCGGGTCACCATGGCCGGGCCATGGCGATCTGCCAATTGCCCGGCCAGCGGGGCGGCCAGTGCTCCGGCAGCACCGGCCAGACCAAAACTGCCGGCAGCGGCACTCCCCAAATGAAATGGTGCGGCATGCAGCATGATGGCCAGCGTGGACCAGAAGGCACTAAAAGCCATGGACAGCAGCCCCTGGGCCAGCGCGGCCTGGCGCAATGCAGCATGCCGGCGCAGCAAATCCCACAGCGAAGCCAGCAGCCGGGCATACGACAGGGTTGTGGTCGGGGCAAAGCCGGGCAGCCAGCGCCATGCGGCCGCGGCAATCAATGCCACCCCCGCAGCCGCCAGCAGAAACATGCTGCGCCAGCCCGCCTGCTCGGCCACCAGCCCGCTCACCACACGCGACAGCAGTATTCCCAGCAACAGGCCGGTCATGACCGTGCCCACCACCTTGCCACGGCTGTGCTCATGCGCCAGGGTAGCGGCCGCCGGCACAATATCCTGCGCCACGGTAGCCGTCAGCCCGACAACCAGGCTGGCCACCAGCAAAAACGGCAGCGACGGTGCCAATGCACAGGCCAGCAAGGCTAGCACCAGCAATAGCGACTTCAGCACGATGATACGACGGCGGTCATGGCGGTCACCCAACGGTGCCAGCAGCAGAATCCCCAGCGCATAGCCCAGTTGGGTCAGCGTGGGAACCAGCCCGATGTCGCGGCTGCTGGCACCGATGGACCCCGCCAGCACGCCCAGCATCGGCTGGCTGTAATACAGCGAAGCCACCGACAAGCCGGCGCCGGTGGCCAGCAACAAGGTCAGCGCCCGTCCCGGCTGCTGCGCTGCGACCTGGCCTGCGCCAGCCTGCTCATGCGTTTCATGGATGATGGTCATGTTGTAGCACTCCGTAAGAAGAATGGAGTGCAGTGTGCATGCAATGGCAGCAAGGATGTAGCAGGCTGACATGCAGATCTGTTATACATTCAACGTATGAAAAAAGCCGTCATCACCACCCATGGCACATCCCCGTCGCGGGTAAGCGATCACCTGCAATCAGCCAGTGCCGGCGACCGGCTCGCACTGATGCAAACCTTTGTGCGCATCGTTGAAGCGGGCAATCTGTCGGCAGCCGCCCAGCAGCTGGGCACCACCCAGCCCACGGTCAGCCGTCGTTTGCAGACGCTGGAAAAATCACTCGGCGTACGCCTGTTGCAGCGTTCCACCCACACCATGCGCCTGACCATGGACGGCGAGCGCTGCTTTGCCCGGGCCAAGGAATTGCTCTCCAGCTGGGACGCCTTCGAATCCGAACTGCGCGGGGCTGGCGAACAACCGGAGGGCGTGCTGCGGGTCGTGGCACCCCATGCCTTCGGCCAGGAAAAATTGATCGCCCCGCTGGCAAGCTATTTGCGACGCTATCCACGCATGCGGGTGGAGTGGCTGCTGCATGACGACTCTGCCATTCAGGACTTCATCAGCTCCGGCATCGACTGTGCCATCCAGGTGGGTGAGATCACCGACTCTTCGCTGGTTGCCATCAGGCTGGCGGAAGTACCGCGCATCGTGGTGGCCGCGCCCTCCCTGCTGAGCAGCACCATGCCGCCGCGCACGCCGGCAGATCTGGCCAGCCTGCCCTGGCTGGCCCTGCGCACCTATTACCGCCATGAAGTCCGGCTACGCCATCTGGCCAGCGGCGAAGAACAAACCATTCCCATTGAGCCGCTCATCAGCACCGACAGCCTGTACGCGCTACGTAGTGCAGCAGTCATGGGACTGGGCGTGGGTGTCGGCTCAGCCTGGGTCATGACTGAAGACCTGGCAGCCGGCCGCTTGCAGCAAGTGCTGCCGGAGTGGCAAGCCGCGCCCTTGCCAGTCAGCCTGGTTTATCCCTATAGCCGCTTCTATCCGGCGCGCTTGCGCTGCTTCATGGAAGTGATGCGCGCGGCATTGCCGCAGGCGATTGCGCCAACGACCTAGCGCGCAGCAGTTTTACTGCATGGGGCCATCATCTTGAGCAAGCTGGCATAGCTGCAACGCTATGCAATACCACGGCAGGAAAGGCCAGCACTGCCCGCCCAGGCGCATGCAGCATGCGGCTGACGCCCCTTCCGGGCAGCCAGGCTGCACATGCGCGGACAGCCCATCCGGCAAATCCGCACACGCTGTTTTAATAAACAGCTTGCAAACTAGACGACTGGTCTAGTACTATCCACTGCATGTCACGACCCAGCCAGTTTTCCGATACCCGCGAACACCTGCTTGCCACCGGAGAGTCCATCATCCTCGGCAAGGGGTTTTCTGCTGTTGGCCTGGCCGAAATCCTCGGCTGTGCCGGCGTGCCCAAGGGCTCGTTCTACCACTACTTCCGTTCCAAGGAAGGTTTCGGGGTGGAAATGCTGCGGCGTTACTTCGAACATTACGATGCCCGCCTGTTGCAGGCGCTGGCGGTAGATCAGGGCAATGCCCGCGACTGTCTGCTGGGCTATTTTTCCGGCTGGCTGGACCGCCACCAGCAATGTGAAGAAGGTAATCAGAGCTGTCTGGCCATCAAGCTGGCGGCCGAGGTGTCCGACCTGTCCGAGCCCATGCGCGAAGCGCTGGCCGAGGGCATGGGCCGGGTGGTGCTGCGGCTGTCCGACTGTATCCGCCGTGGCCAGCAGGAAGGCAGCCTGTGTACCCGGCTACCGGCCGAAGACACCGCCGGCAGCCTGTACAGCCTGTGGGTAGGGGCTGCGCTGTTGTTCAAGGTGCAGCACACCCAGCAACCGATGCAGCAGGCGCTGGCGCTGACCGCAGCCCTGCTCAAGCAAAGCGACTGTACACCGCCAGCCAGTTCCTGAAGCCTGGCATGGCTTGAAGTCCCCGCCCGAGCGGCGGGTATTTTTGACACAGCGACTAGACGACCGGTCTATTTATTTTCACCCACACGGGAGAATGCCATGAACAGCACACTGGAATTGATGCAACAACACCGCAGTGTCCGCAGCTATCAGGACAAGCCCATCCCCGCCGCAGTACTGGATGCGGTACTGGACGCCGCCTGGAAAGGCCCCACCTCCATCAACGGCCAGCAGGTGTCGCTGGTGGTGGTGCAGGACGCAGCCCGCCGCCAGCAGATTGCCGAGATTGCCGGTGGCCAGCCGTGGATTGCCCAGGCTCCGGTGTTTGTCACCCTGGTGGTGGATTTCTACAAGACCCGGCTGGGCGTGGAAGCTGCCGGTGCCAAGCAGGTGATTCAGGACAGCGTGGAAGGCTTTGCCGTGGGTGCTGTGGATGCCGGCATCGCCCTGGGCAACCTGATGACCGCCGCCCGCGCCGCCGGCCTGGGCGTGGTGCCCATCGGCGGCATCCGCCGCAATCCGCAAGCCATGATCGACCTGCTGCAATTGCCGGAATACACCTTCCCCATTGCCGGCGTGGTTATCGGCTATACCGATCAGGACAGCAACATCAAGCCGCGCCTGCCGCGTGAGAGCTTTGTCCACCACGAACACTACCAGGCAGCACAGCTGCCGGAGCAGATCCGCCAATACGACCAGACGCTGGCCAGCTACTGGCAGCAGATCGGCCGCCCGGATGGCCTGCCATGGAGCGCCAATACCGCCCAGTACTACCAGAATGTGTATTTCCCCGATGTCGCTCCGCTTGCCCGCAAACAGGGCTTTGGTTTTGATCGCTAATCATTTCATCTGCATACGAAAGGTCTGATTCATGAGCCTGGATAAACTGTTTACCCCGCTGCAAGTGGGTGCCGTCACCCTCAACAACCGTGTGGCCATGGCCCCGCTCACCCGCCTGCGCAATACCGAGCCGGGCGATGTCCCCACCGACTTGTCGGTGCAGTACTACACCCAGCGCGCCAGTGCCGGCCTGATCATTGCCGAAGGCACCCATATCTCGCGCACGGCCAAGGGCTATGCCGGCGCACCGGGCATTTATAGCGAAGAGCAAGTTGCTGCCTGGAGCAAGGTGAATGCATCCGTTCACGCAGCCGGTGGCAAGACCGCGCTGCAGCTGTGGCATACCGGCCGCATCTCGCACCGCTCCTTGCAGCCGGATGGCGAAGCCCCGGTAGCCCCGTCGGCCATCCGCGCCGAGAGCAATACCAATGTGCGCCAGCCGGATGGCAGCCTGGCCCGCGTACCCTGCGACGAGCCGCGTGCACTGGAAGTGTCCGAGCTGGCCGACATTCTGGAAGACTACCGCCGCGCTACCGACAATGCCCGCCGCGCCGGCTTTGACCTGGTGGAAATCCACGGCGCCCACGGCTATCTGCTCGACCAGTTCCTGTCGCCGGAAGCCAATGTACGTACCGACGCCTACGGTGGCAGCGTGGAAAATCGCGCCCGCTTCCTGCTGGAAGTAGTGGATGCCGTGGTGGCCGAATGGGATGCCGCACACGTGGGCATCCGCATTTCGCCGCTGGGCGTGTTCAATGGCCTGTCCAATGTAGAAGAACAGGACATCGCGCTGTATGTGATCGAAGAGCTGGCCAAGCGCAAGCTGGCTTTCCTGCACATTTCCGAACCGGACTGGGCCGGTGGCCCGGCGCTGAGCGAGGCCTTCCGCCAGGAAATCCGCAAGCGCTATCCGGGGGTGATCATCGCCGCTGGTGGCTATAGCGCGGAAAAAGCAGAAAAACTGATTGGCGAAGGCTATATCGATGCCGTGGCCTTTGGCCGCAGCTATATCGCCAACCCGGACCTGGTGGAACGCCTGCAAGCCGGTGCCGCGCTGAACACGCCGGACGCCTCCACCTTCTACGGTGGCGATGCACGGGGCTATACCGACTACCCGACGCTGAACAACTGAAGCTGAATCAGCAATAGCACATGGCCGGGCCGGCTACACGGCCCGGCACACCCCACACGAGAGCACCCCATGAAAAAAGTCCTGTTTATCCTTACCAGCCACGACACGCTGGGCAACACCGGCCACAAAACCGGTTTCTGGATCGAAGAATTCGCCGCGCCCTACTACGCGCTGGCCGACAAGGGTGTTGCCATCACCCTGGCCTCACCCAAGGGTGGCCAGCCGCCCATCGACCCCAAGAGCGCCGACCCGGCCTTCAGTACCCCGGCCACCGAACGCTTCAACCAGGACGCCGCCCTACAAGCCGTACTGGCCAATACCGTGGCACTGGACAGCGTAAACGCCGGTGATTTCGACGCCGTGTTCTACCCCGGTGGTCATGGCCCGCTGTGGGATCTGGTCGACAACAGCGCTTCCATCGCGCTGATCGAAGCCTTTATTGCTGCCGACAAGCCGGTAGCCGCCGTGTGCCATGCCTCGGCGGTACTGGTGAATGCCCGCGATGCCGCAGGCCAGCCGCTGGTGGCCGGGCGCAAGGTCACCGGTTTTTCCAATACCGAAGAAGACGCGGTTCAACTGACCGCCATCGTGCCGCTGCTGGTGGAAGACGCGCTGCAAGCCAAGGGAGGCATCTATGAGAAAGGCCCGGACTGGGGCGTATTCGTACGTGAAGACGGCCTGCTGATTACCGGCCAGAACCCGGCCTCGTCCGAACTGGTGGCAGAAAAACTGCTGGCACGGCTGTAAGACAGTCCCCCCGCGCCCTGCCCGGCCCCGCTTGCTGCGGGGCCTTTTTATTGCGGCAAAGCCTTGCAACGACTGCCAGAATAGCAGCGCGATGCAGGGACAGTAGCAAGAGCAAGACGCAGCAGCCGTGTTGTGCTTGGCCGTGGTTAATGCGCCCCCTCCTGCGCGCCCAGCGCAGACAGACAGCGCAGCGCCTGCGGCACCACTTGGATATGCGCCGGCGCATGGCCGGCCAGTTCGCCATCCACCTCCAGCGGACAAGCCTGGCCCTCTATGCGCAGGCTGCGCACACTCAGATAGCGCACCCGTGCATCCAGCACCGGCTGTGCCTTGCGCAAGGTCGGCAGGAAACGCACAAAATCCCAGCTGCCGGCATTGGCAATCATCACCACCTCCAGCAGGCCGTCATCCAGCCGCGCCATCGGCGCAATGCCCAGACCACTACCGAAATAGCGGCCATTGGCCACGCACAGGCTAATGAAATCACCGCTGATCTCCTCGCCATTATCCAGCAGCAGCCGCATGCGGCGTGGCCGGTAGCGCAGCAGAGTCAGCACGATAGACCAGTAAAAAGCCACACTGGCCGGCAGCCAGCGCGGCAGGCGCTTTACCTGCTCCACGATGGCCGAACTGATACCCAGCGAAGCGATATTGCCAAACCACACCACCCGCTCGCCTTCAGGCCCACCCGCCAGCGTCAGCCGGCCCAGGTCGATACGGCGCACCTGGCCGGAACGGATCAGCCCGTCCAGCTGCTCCACCGAATCGCTCACCCCCAGCGAACGGACAAAATCATTACCCGTGCCAAAAGGCAGCGCCCCTACCGCCACCCGCTCACGCGCAGCAGCCGGCGCACGCATCACGCCGTTGATCACTTCGTGGATGGTGCCATCGCCGCCCACGGCAATGAGAAAGTCGCAGCCCTGCGTCACCGCCGCCAGGGCCATGGCCTCGGCACTGATAGCCGAAGTGGTGATGTGAATGTCCACCTGAAAGTGCTGGCCAAACTTTTCCAGCAGGCGGTTGGGCAGCGAGCGCGGGCAGCGCTGGCCGTGCAGGATGAAAACCAGTCGGGTCTGATCCATAACATAAAGACGTTAGCAGTGAAGCGCTGGATTATCAGACAGATGTCATGCTTTTGAAACATCCAGCTCGCCTCAGCGCCCAAGGCCGGCAGGATAGGGACAAAACAGCAAAATCAAGGGCATAAACCGGCGGCAAGCTGGCCGGAGCCATGGTTTTCTGGTAGATTTGGCGGTTTTGCTGCGCCGTTTACAGGCTGCCGCCGCCTGCCGGGTGAGACCGATCCCGAGTGTGCGACGCGACAGCGCCGGCCACAGCCAGCAAGGCCACCTCGACTGTTTATCGATGGATCACACTATGAACCCCAATTCCACGCCGACTGCGGAAAAAGCCCTGGTGGTGCTTTCCGGCGGTCAGGACTCCACCACCTGCCTGTACTGGGCGCTGCAAAAATTCGGCGCCGGCAATGTGGAAGCCGTCACCTTTGATTATGGCCAGCGCCACCGCGTGGAGCTGGACTGCGCCCGCAAGATCGCCGCCATGGCTGGCGTACGCCAGACCGTGCTGCCCATCGACACCTTTGCCGCCATCGGTGGCAATGCACTGACCGACGACAGCATCCAGCCGGAAGCAGGCAGCCGCGACGACGACGCCCTGCCCAATACCTTTGTGCCGGGCCGCAACCTGATCTTCCTCACCTTTGCCGCTGCCTTTGGCTACACCCGTGGTGCACGCCATATCGTTACCGGCGTAGCGCAAACC
Organism: Aquitalea palustris; assembly: GCF_003693445.1. GTDB lineage: Bacteria > Pseudomonadota > Gammaproteobacteria > Burkholderiales > Chromobacteriaceae > Aquitalea > Aquitalea palustris. Next base: position 19,579 of record NZ_RFAR01000009.1, read on the forward strand.
GACTACTCCGGCTACCCGGACTGCCGCGAAAACACCCTGCAGGCGCTGCAACTGGCGGTGCGACTGGGCATGGACAGCCGGGTAGAACTGCACACCCCGCTGATGTATCTGAGCAAGGCCGAAACCGTCACCCTGGCACAGCAAGTGGGCGCGATGGAAGCGCTGGCCTGGAGCCACACCTGCTACAACGGCGCGGTGCCGCCCTGCGGCCATTGCGCCTCCTGCGAGCTGCGCGCCAAGGGCTTTGCCGAAGCCGGCGTGGCCGACCCGCTGGTCGAACGCTGCGCCAGGGAGGCCTGACATGCATGCATCCTGCCTGCTGGCCGGTGGCCGTTTCGAAGCAGCCCGCCGCGTCCCCGGAGATGAAGATCGCCTGAACGGCCTGCACGGCCACAGCTTTCGCGTGCTGGCCCGTGCCGATGTCACCCATATCGAACAAAACGAACTGCACAGCGCACTGGCCCGGGTACTGGCGCCGCTAGACTATGCCGATCTCAACCAGCAACTGGCACAGTGCGACGACCTGAGCCTGGCACAGCACATCAAGGATGCCCTGCCCTGCCCGGCTGCCCTGCTGCTGCAAAGCACGCCGCAGCGCGGGGTGATGCTGGAAAACGGCACCGCACTCTATTGGATTGCCGCCCGTTTCGAAGCCGCCCACCATCTGCCGCATGTGCCGGCTGGCCACAAATGCGGCCGCCTGCATGGCCATGGCTTTGGCGTACGTATCGTGGCCAATGCCCAGCACTGCAGCCAGCGCCAGCTGGAAGCCGCCTGGGCACCGCTGTTTTTGCGGCTGCACCAACGCTATCTGAACGACATTCCGGGGCTGGAAAACCCCACCAGCGAGGTGATTGCCGCCTGGCTGTATTCCCAGCTGCAAAGCGCCGGCCTGCCGGGCCTGGCCTGGGTGGAAGTACGCGAAACCCATACCGCCGGCAGTCAGTTCGACGGCAAGCGCTTCCGCATCTGGAAGGAACAGCGCTTTGAAAGCGCCGTGCCTTTCGACAGTGATGGCAATTACAGCGGCCACAGCTATCTGGTGCGGCTGATGCTCACTGGCAGCCTGGACCGCACCATGGGCTGGCTGCTGGACTTTGGCGACGTCAAAGACCGCTTCAAACCGCTGTATCGCCAGCTGGACCACAATCCGCTGGACAAGCTGGCCGGCGTGCGCGACGGCCACAGCCAGTCGGTAGCCGAGTGGATTCATGCCCACCTGTCACCACTGGTGCCGGAGCTGGCCCGTATCGACCTGATGGACGACGAGCACAGCGGCGTCTCGCTGCTGTTCCATGACGACATGCGCTGGCCGCTGCTGCAGGGGGAATGAGCATGTACACAGTCAAGGAAATCTTCTACACCCTGCAGGGCGAAGGCCGCCAGGCCGGCCGCGCCGCCGTGTTCTGCCGCTTTGCCGGCTGCAATCTGTGGTCGGGCCGTGAGGAAGACCGCAGCAAGGCAGTCTGCCAGTTCTGCGATACCGATTTTGTCGGTACCGGCCCGGACGGCGGCAAATTCGCCACTGCCACCGAGCTGGCTGCGCACATTGCCAGCCAGTGGCCGGCAGGCAGCGGCGGCACCCCCTATGTGGTGTGTACCGGCGGCGAGCCGCTATTGCAGCTGGACGCCGAGCTGATCGCCGCCCTGCATGCCGTGGGCTTTGAAATCGCCGTGGAAACCAATGGCACCATCGCCGCGCCGGACGGGCTGGACTGGATCTGTGTCAGCCCCAAGGCCGGTGCACCCTTGCTGCAAACCAGTGGCAACGAGCTGAAGCTGGTCTACCCGCAAGCCACCCAGCTACCGGAAACCGTCGCCCACTTGCAGTTCGACACCTTCTATCTGCAGCCGATGGACGGGCCGGAGCTGGCCGCCAATACCCGCGCCGCCATCGCCTACTGCATGGCCCATCCACGCTGGCGGCTATCGGTGCAGACGCACAAGGTAGTCAACATCCGTTAAACCGTCGGGCGCCTGGTCGCCCGATTTTTTTTGCCTGTCATTGTAAGAAGCCGACAGTAAGGCCGACTTATGCTGCAGAGACGGTCACGCAGCAGGCTTGCGGAAAACATCGTTGAATTTTTTGCAACAGCAGCCAATAGCAGCGAAATGCAAATAATTTCAAAATATTTTCCACCACCGTGTAAGAAAGCCCCGGCCCACGCGACTGACTCCTGAAACCCGGCACTTGCCGCTACCCCCTGACAGGAGATTGACATGAACGCTTCCAAGACCTTGCTTGCTTCCGCCCTCGGCGCTGTCGTTACCCTGGCCGCCCTGGCCGCCGCACCGGCCCAGGCCGCCGAACAGGAAAAATGCTATGGCGTGGCCATGGCCGGCATGAACGACTGTGCCTCCGCCACCGGTGTACATGGCTGTAAAGGCCAGGCCACCATGGACAAGGACCCGGGCGACTGGAAGCTGGTAGCCAAGGGTAGCTGCCAACAGATGGGTGGCAATACCATGGCACCAATGAAACAATAAACAGTCTATCGTTAACATGACGTACGCCGGGTAGCCCGCCAGGCTGCCCGATCCGGCGCAAATGGCTCACCATAAAACCCGCTTGAACCTGCTCCAAAGGAGAACCACCATGAATGTATCCAAAGCCCTGCTCGCCTCCGCCCTCGGTACCGTTATTGCCATGGGCGCCCTGAGTGCCACCCCGGCCGCTGCGGCCGACAAGGAAAAATGCTTCGGCATCGCCCAGGCTGGCAAGAACGACTGTGCCTCCGCCACCGGCACCCACTCCTGCGCCGGCCAGGCCACCAAGGACAAGGACCCGGGCGACTGGAAATACGTTGCCAAGGGCAGCTGTGAAAAAATGGGCGGCATGCTGGCCAAGTAATCCGCTGCGCCATGGTTGCCGGCCGGCGCCGGCAACCTTCCCCTCACCTTCCTTCCGGTAAACCTGGTCATGACTCCGTCCTCCCTTCCTGCCATCGCCGGCATCGGCCTGCGTGCGCCCCACTATCGTCAGGTCATGGATACCCTGCCGCCGCTAGGCTGGGTGGAAGTCCACAGCGAAAACTTTTTCGATGGTGGCATGCCGCTGGCCATGCTGCAGCAGGTGGCCAGCCACTACCCGCTATCGCTGCACGGTGTGGGACTGGGACTGGGTTCGCTGGTGCGCCCGGACGGAGAACATCTGGCCGCACTCAAACGGCTGGTGGATGCCATCCAGCCGCCGGCGGTATCGGAACACCTGTCGTTCAACCACAGTGCCCAGCGCTATGTAAACGACCTGCTGCCCATTCCCTATACCATGGCCTCGCTGGCGGTGATTGCCAGCCATGTGGATGAAACCCAGCAGGCGCTGGGACGGCGCATCCTGCTGGAAAACCTGTCCAGCTATGTGGAGTTTCCCGGCAACGAGATGAACGAAGGCGAGTTTCTGGCCGAACTGGTGGCCCGCACCGGCTGCGGCCTGCTGCTGGACGTCAACAACCTCTACGTCAACGGCATCAATCTGGGCACAGACGTGCAAGCCGTACTCTCTGCGCTACCCGCTGCGGCGATTGGCGAAATCCATCTGGCCGGCTATAGCGAGGGAGAAGGCATGCTGGTAGACACCCACAGCCAGCCAGTACACCCCGGCGTGTGGCAGCTATACGCCCAGGTCATCGCCAGCATCGGCCCGCGCCCGACGCTGATTGAATGGGATCTGGACATACCGCCACTGGACACGCTGCAGGCTGAAGCCGCCAAGGCCGAGGCCATCCTGCAAGGAGCACGCCATGACGCCTGAAGCACGCTGGCAGGCAGAGCTGCTGGAGCTGATCGCCCATACCGGGCAGCAGCCGGATGCCGCTCTGGGCCTGACCCCGGCCGGACTGGCGGTCTACCGCAACAACTACCGCGTCGGCCTGATCGAAACCCTCAAGATGATCTATCCGGTGACCGGGCAGATCGTCGGCGAAGAATTCATGACCGGGCTGGCGCGTGAATACAGCAAGCAGCACGCCTCATACAGTGGCAATCTGCACCGCTATGGCGGCAGCTTTGGTGATTTCCTGCAGGACTTCCCGCCGGCAAAGACACTGCCTTATCTGGCCGATGTCGCCCGGCTGGAATGGGCAGTACACCGCAGCTATTACGCCATCGACCAGGCTCCGCTGGCGGCCAGCGCGCTGACGGAAATCCAGCCGGAACAGTTCGGCCAGCTGCGCTTCGCTTTCTGCGATAGCAGCCGGGCATTGTCATCCCCCTGGCCGGTGGTCTCCATCTGGCAGGGACACCAGCCCGGTCAGACGCTGAATGTCAAGCTGGAGGCCGGCGGCGAGCAGGCACTGGTCAGCCGCCACGCCGGCAAGGTCCGCGTACAGGCAGAAACGGCCGGCATGGCGGCATTGTTGCTGGCGCTGCAGGATGGACAGCCGCTGGGCGAGGCCGCCGAACAGGCCTTGTCGGCACAGGATGATTTCGATCTGCAAGCCGGGCTGGCGCGGCTGTTCGCCGACGGCCTGCTCAGCCACTACCAACTGTAAAACCACGCAGGCATACCATCCGCCACTGCCGCGGAGGGGCAAGGCTTGCCCACATCAAGGGAGACCGACCATGCAAGTTCTCAGACAAAAACTGCTGCCGCTGCAGCGGCTGTTCGACCAGGCCAGTCATACCGCCCGTCCGCTGGTGCTGCTGCTGTTCCGGCTGTGGGTGGCCAATGTATTTTTCAAATCCGGCCTCACCAAGCTGGACGACTGGGACACCACGATATTGCTGTTTTCCAATGACTACCATGTACCGCTGCTACCACCCGTGCTGGCCGCCGTCATGGGCACTTTTGGCGAAACGGTGTTTTCCAGCCTGCTGGTGGCCGGCCTGTTTGGCCGCTTTGCCGCCGCCGGGCTGTTCGTGGTCAACCTGATGGCGGTCATCAGCTACCCCGACCTCACCGACATCACCCGCCAGTTCCACTACTACTGGGGCATGCTGCTGCTGGCACTATTCGCCTTCGGCCCCGGCTGCCTGTCGCTGGATGCGGCCTGGCACAGCTGGCGCGGCAAGCACCGCCAGCCGGCCTGAAGCCTGCGGGCAGGCCCGGCGCGCCGCAGACAGCACGCCAGCCTGCTCCCGCACACGGACATTCCGGCAGACTGCCCGGCAGTGGCATAATGGCGTATTGCCCAACTCCACATCCGCCCGCCCATGTCTCTTACCCTCGTCATCCAGTCCCCCCGTCTCGACAGCAAGGAATTGCAGGAACTGGCCGCACTGGCCGGTGCCAGCAGCTTCAGCCAGCCCACGCTGGAATCTGCCCGGCTGGAACAGGCCGACCCGGCCAGCCGTGATGCCATCAGCGCCTGCTGCCAGGCACTGGGCTACGACTTTGCCTTTGTCGACAGCAGCCTGCAGCTGGCCAACTTCGGCCTGCTGGTGTCCGATATGGACTCCACGCTGATCACCATCGAGTGCATAGACGAAATCGCCGACATGCAGGGCATCAAGCCCCAGGTGGCCGCCATTACCGAACGCTCGATGCGTGGCGAACTGGACTTCTCCGCCTCGCTGCGCGAACGGGTGAGTCTGCTGGCCGGCCTGCCGGAAAGCGCACTGGAAAAGGTCTATAAAGAACGCCTGCAACTGAGCCCCGGCGCCGAACAGCTGCTGGCTGCCTGCAAGCAGCACGGCATCCGCTTCATGCTGGTTTCCGGCGGTTTCACCTTCTTTACCGAAAAACTCAAGCAGCAACTGGGGCTGGACTACGCCTATGCCAACCAGCTGGAAGTGGTGGACGGCAAGCTGACCGGCCGCGTGGTGGGCGAGATTGTCGATGCCGCCGCCAAGCAGCGCCTGCTGATTGAAAAGCGCGAACAGCTGGGCTTGCGTCCGGACCAGGTCATCGCCATGGGCGATGGCGCCAACGACCTGCTGATGCTGGGCGAAGCCGGCGTCGGCATCGCCTACCGTGCCAAACCGGTGGTACAGGCCCAGGCCGATGTGGCCATCAATGTCATGGGGCTGGACGGCGTCAGCAGACTGTTCGCCTGATAGCCCATTCCGAGGAGAGCGCCATGAGCCCGCTACCACCGCTGGACAGTGCCAGTTTCGATGCCATGCTGCCACTGAGTGTGCACTTGCTCAGTGAAGAGCAGTGCTCGCCCGCGCGCCAGCGCGAAACCCGGCTGGCGCTGCGGGTGCTGGCCGCTCCCAGCGAAACACCGGAAGAACCCGACCCGATGCTGGTACGGCTGGAAGCCAAGCTGGATCTGGCGCTGGAAATCTCCTTGCTCGGGCATCACCCGGACCGCCCGCCACTGACCCGCTGCCGGCTGGGGCTGGACAGCATTGCCTGGCTGTCCGACCACCCGTGGCGGGTGGGAGACACCGTGCAGATTGCACTGTCGCCCAATCCCGATTCGGCGCTGATGCTGTTCATGGCTGCGCGTATCGAAGCACAGTGCCCGACTCCGGACGAAGCCTATGCCATTACCGCCCGCCTGCAGCTGCCACCGGACGAGCAAACCGGCCCACTGTGGGAGCGCTGGGTTTTCCGCCGCCACCGCCGCGCCATCCTGGAGCGCTGACCCCCCGCCCATCACAGGCTGCCGCCGACAGGTGAAATCCTCCGCCTGCTGGCTTAGACTGAAAATATCAGGCACTCAACTGCCATTTAGTCTAGGTATGCCCCATGGCCAGCTTCCCCTCATTCCAGTCGCTGATCGATACCGTACAGGGTGCCCTGCTGTTGGCACAGCCAGCCAGCGGCCGCATCATCAGCGCCAATCAGCTGGCGGCCATCCTGCTGGCCACGCCGCACGACGAGTTGCTGGGCCGCGATTTCGGCCAGTATCTGCAACACCCAGCCGACGCCGACGAACTCAAGGCCCTGCTGGCCAGCAACAGCATGGTCTATAACCGGCGGCTACAAATGAAAACCGCCACCGGCCGCCATTTCGAGGTGCAGCTATCGCTGCGGGAAGTCATGCTGGATGACAGCGTCACGCTGGTGATCAGCTTCAGTGACCGCACCGAAAGCCAGCTGATGAGCCAATTACTCAATTTCGAACACCAACTGGTGGAACGCTCGCTCAATCTGGTGAAAAGCATGAAGCACGAACAACAACCCAGCCACGATGACGATCAGCTCACCGGCGTGGTAGGCATGCCGCAACTACTGAGCGGAGCCCATGCCGAAACCGGGCGCATCCGCCGCTATGGCGGCGATCTGTCAGGCATGGCGGTACAGCTGATCAATATCCCGCAGCTGATTCCACAACAGGACAATGGCTCGGCACGACGCCACCTGCTGCGGCTGGCTGGCAGCCTGTGCGTGCAAAGCACGCGCGATAGCGATCAGGTGGCACGGCAGGAAGATGATGTTTTTCTGGTATTGATGCCCAATACCAGCCTGGAGGGCGCCCACGAACTGGGCCGCAGGCTGCTGCATTCGCTAGGGCAGCTCACCTATATCCATCAGGGGCAGGAAGAAAAGGCTCAGGCCTGCATCGGCATCAGTGCACTGCGGCTGGAAGAAAACTCGCCCAATGCCATGCTGGATCGTCTGCAGGGCGCACTGAGCTTGGCGCGGATAGCCGGAGCCAACCAGATCCACCGCCAGGCCTGAACCGGATCAGCGACGGCCCTCGCGGGCCAGATGCACGGCCATGACCGCCAGCACGCCACCCATCAGCCAGCGCTGCAAGCGCAAAAACAGCGGGCGGCCAGCAAGAAAGCGCGCCATGCTGCCAGCCAGCAACACCAGCAACGCATTGACCAGCAGGCTGATGGCAATCTGGGTAAAGCCCAGCCACAGCGACTGGCCCAGCACATTGCCTTGCGCGGTATCGATGAACTGCGGCAGCAACGACAGATACATCACGGCGACCTTGGGGTTCAGCAGATTGGTCAGCATGCCCATGGCAAACAGCTTGCGTGGGCTGTCTGCGGCCAACTGGCGCACTTCGAAAGGCGAGCGGCCACCCGGCCGGAGCGCCTGCCAGGCCAGATACATGAGATAGCCCGCCCCGGCCAAACGCAGCGCATCGTAAGCCAGCGGCACCGCCAGCAGCAGCGCGCTGATGCCTAGCGCGGCGCACAGCATGTAGCAGAGAAAGCCCGCGCCGACACCCGCCAGCGAAATCAGGCCGGCGCGCCGCCCCTGACAGATGGAACGCGACAGGAGATAGGCCATATTAGGGCCGGGTGTCAGCACCATGCCCAGCGCCAGCAGGGCAAAGGTCAACCAGTGAAGGGACTGTGGCATGGCGGGCTTTCTTCAGGGATGGGCGTTCAGTGTGCCTGAGTGGCAGCCAGCCCATCCAGCAGTTTCTGATGGATGCCACCGAAACCGCCATTACTCATCACCAGGATATGGTCGCCCGTCTTGGCCTCGGCCAGAATGGCGGCGATCAGCGTGTCCAGCTGGTCGAAGGTTTCCGCCTTGTCGCCCATGCCCTGCAGTGCCTCGGCCGGACTCCAGTTCAGGCCCGCAGCGGAGCAGAACACCCGGTCGGCCAGTGCCAGCGAGCCGGGCAAGGCGTCTTTCATCGTGCCCAGCTTCATGGTGTTGGAGCGAGGCTCCAGTACCGCCAGAATGCGTGCACTGCCCACATGGCGGCGCAAACCCTCCAGCGTGGTGGCAATGGCGGTGGGATGGTGGGCAAAGTCGTCATACACGGTAATGCCGGCCACCGTGCCGCGCACTTCCATGCGGCGTTTTACATTGTCAAAGCGTGCCAGGGCGGCGATGGCATCGCGTACCGCCACCCCGGCATGGCGGGCGGCAGCAATCGCGGCCACCGCATTCAGGCGGTTGTGCTCGCCCAGCAGCGTCCATTCCACCCGGCCTTGCGGCTGGCCATCCAGCAATACATCGAAATGACCCGCCGCATCCGGCTCGCCAGCCTGCCAGCCAGTAGCCACGCCGAACGCTTCCACCGGGGTCCAGCAGCCACGTTCCAGTACCCGCGTGAGGCTCGCTTCGCGGCCGTTGCTGACAATCAGGCCTTGTGCCGGAATGGTGCGCACCAGATGGTGGAACTGGGTTTCGATGGCGGCCAGATCAGGGAAAATATCGGCGTGATCGTATTCCAGATTGTTCAGGATGGCCGTGCGCGGGCGGTAATGGACAAACTTGGAACGCTTGTCGAAGAAAGCGGTGTCGTATTCATCGGCCTCGATCACAAAGAAGGGGCTGATGCTGGCCGGGTCCTGCGCCGGCACACCGGGGAGGCGGGCCGATACGCCAAAGTTCTGCGGAATGCCGCCAATCAGGAAACCCGGCGCCAGGCCGGCGTCTTCCAGAATCCACGCCAGCATCGAGCTGGTAGTGGTCTTGCCATGGGTACCGGCCACCGCCAGCACCCATTTGTCCTGCAATACATTCTCGGCCAGCCACTGTGGCCCGGAAATATAGGGCAGGCCACGATTGAGGATGGCCTCCATCAATTCTTTGCCACGGGTCACCACATTGCCTATCACATACACATCAGCCCCCAGCTCCAACTGCTCGGCACCAAAACCCTGGGTCAGGGTAATGCCCATGGCCTCCAGCTGGGTGCTCATCGGGGGATAGACGTTGGCATCACAACCGGTAACGGTGTGGCCGGCCTGCTTGGCAATGGCAGCAATGCCGCCCATGAAGGTGCCGCAAATGCCCAGGATATGAATGTGCATGACAGTAAATGCTGTGTTGACCGCGAGGGGGCTATTATAACGCCGCCTTGGCCGCATAATTCACTTGTTCGCACGCGGCTGACACCGCGGCACACTGCACTCAATCACCGTGGGTAGCTAGCGCTGCCCCATCAGGAGAATCACCATGACCCACGATATCGTCATCCAGCGTCCCGGCCAGCCACAGCAACTGATGCTGCTGTTTCATGGTGTGGGCGCCACCCCGGACAGCATGCAGCAAGTGGGCCAGTATCTGGCCAAGGGCTTTCCGCAGGCGCTGATTGTCAGCGTGGCCGGCAGCCATGCCAGTGATCTGGGCCAAGGTTTCCAGTGGTTTTCGGTGCAGGAAGTCACCGAAGAAAATCGCCCGGCACGGGTGGCAGCTGCCCTGCCCGACTTTCTCGCTGCGGTAAGACGCTGGCAACAGGACAGCGGCCTGGGCCATGCGGCCACCGCCCTGGTGGGTTTCAGCCAGGGCGCCATCATGGCCTTGGAGGCCGCGGCAGCCTACCCGGAACTGGCCAGCCGGGTGCTGGCATTCAGCGGGCGCTTTGCCAGCCTGCCGGCAGCACCGCTGGCACAAACCACGGTGCACCTGTTCCATGGCAAGGCCGATCCGGTGATTCCTTACCAGCACAGCATTCAGGCGGCCGAACATCTGATCGCGCTGGGCAGCGATGTCACCGCCGAGATCGAGCCCTTTGTCGGCCACCACATCCATGAAGATTTGCTGGAAAAGGCGCTGGAGTACCTGCAATCGCATATCCCGCGCCATGTGTGGGACGAGGCCATGAGCGCCAGCCCGGAACAGGCGGCCATCAAGCCCAAGTAAACAAGCAAACCCAGGTAACAAGACTGCAGCGGCGCGCCCCCGGAGTGGAGGCACGCCGTTTTTGCATCAGAAGAAAATCCAGGTCAGCAGGGCAAACAGCGGCATCAGCACGCTGATGGACCACAGCATGTAGGCAAAGAAGCTGGGCATGGCCACGCCGCGCTGCTCGGCAATCGACTTGACCATGAAGTTGGGCGCATTGCCGATATAGGTATTGGCACCCATGAATACCGCCCCCATGGAAATGGCCAGTAGCGTCTGGGCCAGCGGCCCCATCAGCGTGCCGGCATCACCATCGGCCAGATTGAAAAACACCAGATAGGTTGGCGCATTGTCCAGGAAACTGGACAGCAGGCCGGTCATCCAGAAATACATGGCATTCACCGGCTGGCCATCGGCAGCGGATACCGCATGCACCAGTGCGGCCAGCTGCCCGGCCGTACCTGCGCGCAAGATGGCAATGGCCGGCGCGATGGTGACAAAGATGCCGGCAAACAGCTTGCCCACTTCCAGAATCGGTGCCCAGTTGAATTCATTGCCCACCCGCACCTGCTTGGGCGTGACCCACAGGGAAACAATGGTCAGCAGCAGCAACAGGCCATCGCGCACCAGATTCTGCAACTCGGCATGCACGCCGGCCACTTCGAAATGCACCGCCGGCTGCCAGAAACCGGACAACAATACCGCCCCCACCACGCCGGCCAGCAACAGGAAATTGATCTTGCCGAACAAGTGCAAGGGTTGATCACGATGCGGCTTGAACTCCTCGTCCTCACGGCGGTAGAAATAGCTGTCCACCGCATAGAACACCAGCAGCAGCAAAGCAGCCAGCAGCGCCACCGGCAACAGCATGTGCTGGAAGGTCCAGCCGAAGGTCACCCCTTTGAGAAAGCCCAGAAACAGCGGCGGGTCACCCAGCGGCGTCAGGCCACCGCCCACATTGGCCACCAGAAAAATGAAGAACACCACCACATGCACCCGGTGCGTGCGGTTGTCGTTGGCCTTGAGCAAGGGCCGGATCAGCAGCATGGCGGCCCCGGTGGTGCCCATGATGGAGGCCAGCACAGTACCGATGGCCAGAATGCTGGTATTGACCCTGGGTGAGCCATGCAGGCTGCCGCCCACCAGGATGCCGCCGGACACGGTATACAGTGCCAGCAGCAGCATGATGAAGGGGATGTATTCGGTAATCAGCGCATGCACGATCAAGCTGAGCGTGCTGCTGGCCCCGAAACTGAAGGCAAAGGGCAACAGGAACAGCACGCTCCAAAGCGCGGTGACCTTACCGAAATGATGATGCCAGAATGCCGGGGCAAAAATCGGAAACAGGGCAATGGACAGCAGGATGCCGGCAAAGGGCAGGACCCAGGCCAGGCTCAGCGTGGTGCCATCCAGCTCTGCCGCCTGTGCCATGGCAGGCAGCGTGAGCAGCAGGATCAAGCTGAGGGTATTGCGCAGAGTAATAGGCATCGTGGCTCCGGTTGCGACGGATGGTGGGTAGGGTGCAGATGCAAAGGGCTGGGGCACTAGGCCCCGGCCTGTTCGCCTTCCGCCGGGATGGCGGAAAAGCGGCTGCCTTACAGGCTGCCCTTCTGAATGAACTCGATCTTATAACCGTCCGGGTCTTCCACGAAAGCGATGACTGTAGTGCCATGCTTCATCGGGCCGGCCTCACGGACTACCTTGCCGCCCTTGGCGCGCACCGCCTCACAAGCCTGGTAGGCATCTTCCACACCGATGGCGATATGGCCAAAGGCATTGCCCAGTTCATAGCTGTCGGTATCCCAGTTATGGGTCAGCTCCAGCACGGTATGGTCGGTTTCATCACCGTAGCCGACAAAAGCCAGGGTAAAGCGGCCTTCCGGATAGTCCTGGCGGCGCAGCAGGCGCATGCCCAGTACTTCCTGATAAAAGGCCAGCGAACGTTCCAGATTGCCGACGCGCAGCATGGTGTGCAGAAATTGCATGGTATGACTCCTGTATCAGGTTAACCGCCCGTACTCACTACCGGACAGGCGACTAGCCAAAACGAAACAGGCTACTCCCCTGTTGTTTCAACCAGTGGCGAGCATTTTTCCAGTCGGGAAACAAGCGGGCGGTTTCCGCCCAGAAGGCGGAAGAATGGTTCATGTGCAGCAAATGGGCCAGCTCGTGGGCCAGCACATAATCGATGATGGGCAGCGGAGCCTGCATCAGCCGCCAGTTGAGGCGGATATCGCCAGCGGCGGTACAGCTGCCCCAGCGGGTGCGGGCCGATGACAGCGACAGCTTGCCCGGCTGACGCGGGCAGTGCACGGCGAACTGCCCCAGCCGCTGGGCAAAGCATAGCTGGGCCTGACGCTTGAGCCAGACGCTGACCACAGCCTGTAGGCCAAGCGTGTCACCCGGGGCAATGCCGCATACCTGCAGCACATCGCCGTTCAGCCGCGCCGTGCGGCGCTGGCCGCCCTGCAGCTGGATGGGCAGCTCGCGCCCCAGATAAGACAGGCTGGTCAGATCGGCCAGCTGCTGTTTTTGTTCCCGCTGTGTCAGCACATGCCGGGCAATCCAGTCCTGCCGCGCCAGCAGCACCTCGCGCAAACGGGCCTGGCTGATGCGGGGGTGGGCAATCAGCTCCACCCGGCCATCGGCAATGCGGATGCCTATGCTTTTGCGCACCCGCCGCACCAGGTGCACCTCTACCGCGCCCTCAGGCAGCGGCAGGATGGTCCAGGCGGCGGCGCTTGTCATCGGGGTGGGCAAAGGGGCCGACGCCGCCGATCTCGCGCTGGCGCGCCTCGATCCACTGCTGCGCCTGCTGGGTCATGGCCTCCGGGCCAACACCATCCTGCGGGCGGATGGCCGGGCCGATCACCACGGTAATCTCGCCCGGATATTTCAGAAAAGCATTGCGCGGCCAGAATTCACCGGCATTGTGTGCCACCGGCACCAATGGCATGTCCAGCTGACGCGCCATGCGCGCTGCGCCGTGTTTGTATTTGCCAGCCACACCCGGCTTGGTGCGGGTACCTTCGGGAAACACGGTAATCCAGAAGCCGTGTTTCTTGCGCTCCAGCCCCTGTTGCAGCATGCGGTCGTTGGCTCGGGAACGGTCGGAACGATTGATGGCAATGGGGTTCATCAAGGCCAGGCCCCAGCCGAAGAAGGGCAGCCACAGCAATTCGCGCTTGGCGACATAAATCTGCGAGGGAAAGATTTTCTGCAAGGCCAGGGTTTCCCAGCCGGACTGATGTTTGGAGCAGATGATGGACGGCTCGGACGGGATGTTCTCCGCACCGATCACCCGGTATTTCAGGCCCACCACATGCACCAGCAGCCACAGCATGATCTTGGCCCAGCTCTCGCCAAACACATGGCGGGTACGGCGTGGCAGCGGTGCGGCGATGAACAGGCCCAGAAAGCACAGCGGCGTGACAATCAGCAGCAACAGCCAGTAAATCAGGTTACGAATCCAGATCATGGGTTATCTCAGCCTTGGGCTTAGCCAGTTCACAGATTGATCAAGTGCTCGGCGGCGTCGAACAGGTCGTCGAACACCAGCGTTCCTTCGGGCAGTCCGCCCTTTTCCAGGGTCTTCATGCCTTTGCCGGTACGCACCAGAATGGGCTGTCCGCCAACCGCAGCCACCGATTCCAGATCGCGCAGGCTGTCGCCAATCAAGGGCAGGCCCTGCAGCTTGACATTGAAACGCTCGGCCAGCTCCAGCACCATGCCCGGCAGCGGCTTGCGGCATTCACAGCCATGATCCGGCCCGTGCGGGCAGTAGGCGATGGCATCGATACGGCCACCAGCCTGCCCTACCAGCCGGTGCATCTTTTCATGCATGGCATTGAGTGCATGCACATCGAACAGGCCACGCGCCAGGCCGGACTGATTGGTGGCCACCACCACATGCCAGCCGGCCTGGGTCAGGTTGGCGATGGCTTCCAGACTGTGCGGCAGCGGTAGCCACTCCATGGTGTTCTTGACGAAATCATCACGGTCTTCGTTGATGACGCCGTCGCGATCCAGGATGACAAGTTTCATGGTTTTCCTTGCGATGGGAGAACAATCCGGCCGGTAAACAGGCTACCGTGCCGGATTGATGCAGGCAAAAACTGCGCCAGCCGGCCCCGCAGGACCGGCTACAAGCTTAATCCGCCAGCAGCGAGATATCCGCCACGCGGTTGAACAGATCAGCCAGACGGGCCAGCAGGGCGATACGGTTGGCACGTACCGCCAGGTCGTCTGCCATCACCATCACGCCATCAAAGAAGGCATCCACCGGCGCCTTCAGGCTGGACAACTGGGCCAGCGCACCGGCAAAGTCGTGCGCGGCAAACTTGGCATCCACCTGCGGAGCCAGTTCGGTCACGGCAGCGTACAGTGCCTGCTCGGCCGCTTCGCTCAGCAGGGCCGGGTTGACCGAACCCACTTCGCCTTCGGTTTTCTTCAGGATGTTCTTCACGCGCTTGTTGGCGGCGGCCAGCGTGGTGGCTTCCGGCAGCGCCTTGAAGGCGGCCACCGCAGCCAGTACTGCCGGCACTTCGTTCAGGACCGAAGGTGCCAGTGCCAGCACGGCATCGACTTCATCACCCTGATAATCGGCAGCCAGATAGTTTTTCAGGCGGTCCATCATGAAGGCAAACACTTCGTCTGCCGTGGTGGCAGACAGCTTGCCTGCCGGGAAAGCAGCGGCCACCAGCGCCAGCAGGGCCTTCAGGTCCAGCTTGGCTTCCAGCACCATGCGCAACACACCCAGCGCAGCGCGGCGCAGTGCGTAGGGGTCTTTGTCGCCAGTCGGAATCAGGCCGATGCCCCAGATGCCGACAATGGCTTCCAGCTTGTCCGCCAGCGCCACAGCGGTGGCGATGTCACCTTGCGGCAAGCTGTCACCGGCAAAGCGCGGGTGGTAGTGGCCTTCGATGGCTGCAGCCACCACTTCGCTTTCGCCGTCGTGCTGGGCGTAGTACATGCCCATCACGCCTTGCAGCTCGGGGAATTCACCCACCATGTCGGTCACCAGGTCGGCCTTGGCCAGCAAGGCGGCACGCTCGGCCACGGCCTGGTCGGCCCCCAGCAGCGCGGCGATCTGGCCGGCGATGGACTGCAGGCGCTCTACCCGTTCCAGCTGGCTGCCGATCTTGTTGTGGTAAACCACCTCGGCCAGTTTGGCCAGGCGGGTTTCCAGACGGGCTTTCTGGTCTTGCTCGAAGAAGAACTTGGCATCAGACAGGCGGGCGCGCAGCACGCGCTCATTACCCTGAATGATGTGGCTGGGGTCGGCGGTTTCCAGATTGGACACCAAGAGGAAGCGGTTCATCAGCTTGCCCTGGGCGTCCAGCAGCGGGAAGTACTTCTGGTTCTGCTGCATGGTGAGAATCAGGCATTCCTGCGGCACCTTGAGGAATTCGGCTTCAAAGCCGGCTTCCAGCACCACCGGCCATTCCACCAGCGCGCTGACTTCGTCCAGCAGGGCGTCGTCGGCAGCGATGGTGGCACCATGCACGGCGGCGGACTCGGCCAGACGCTTGCGGATCAGTTCGCGGCGGGCATTGAAGCTGGCCAGCACCTTGCCTTGCTCGAACAGCACGCGGGCGTAGTCATCGGCCTTTTCCACCATCACATCACCCGAGGACAGGAAACGGTGACCACGGGTGGCATTGCGGCTGGACAAGCCCAGCACGCTGCCTTCGATCACGGTTTCGCCCCACAGCATGATCAGGCCATGCACCGGACGCACGAACTGGTAGTCCAGATCGCCCCAGTGCATCAGCTTGGGGATGGGCAGCTTTTTCAGCGCCAGCGCCACGATATCAGTGAGCACGGCGGCCAGCGCTTCGCCGGTCTTGGTGCTCTCGTAAGCAAACACATCCTGCTTGCCATCGCTCATGGTGCTAAGCGCAGACACGTCCACGCCGCAGGAGCGGGCAAAACCGGCCAGTGCCGGAGTGGGCTGGCCATCTTTCATGCCTGCGGCCACGGCCGGGCCCTTGCGCACGATTTTCTGGTCCGGCTGCACAGCCAGCACGGCCGGCACTTGCACGGCCAGACGGCGCGGCGAAGCGAAGGCAATGGCCTCGACATCGGCGGCGACGAATTGCAGTTTTTTCAGTTCTTCGGAAATGGTCTGGGCAAAGCTGAGCGACAGCTTTTCCAGCGCCTTGGGCGGCAGCTCTTCGGTGAGCAACTCGATAAGCAGGGTGGCGTTCATGGTTTATTCAGATTTCTTGTGCGGAGCGGTTTTGGCGAGATAGCACACGACTTGCAGCATGGTGTCGGCCACCGAGTTCTGGTACACCGGCTGCCAGTTCCAGGCAAAGCGCTGCACCGGGAACATGCTGGAATACAGATGGCGGTTATTCTTGCCGGCGTATTCCAGCCCGACCAGCGCGTATTGCTGTTTGGCGCAATCGGCATAGCCGGTGGTGCGGCGGATGTAATACTTGATGTCGGTGGCCTTGTCGTACTGGCGCTCGCTGAACCGTTCCTGATTCACAAAATGGACCAGCCCGTCCTGCTCCACCCAGATGGAGTTGCGGTCCATGGCCAGTTCCAGGGCAGAGCCCTGCTGGTAGACGCCCCAATCGGCGGTTTCGGCCAGCGCCGGCGTGGCGGCCAGGGCAAGCAACAGGCTGATCCTGAGTTTCATTGGCAATCAGGCCTTGGGACACATGGGAAAGCCCAGCGCCTCGCGCGAGGCGTAATAGGCTTGCGCCACGCCACGCGACAGGGTGCGTACCCGGCCGATATAGGTGGCACGCTCGGTCACCGAGATGGCGCCGCGCGCATCCAGCAGGTTGAAGCTGTGGCCGGCCTTGAGCACCATTTCGTAGGCCGGTAGCGCCAGCGGAATCTCCAGCAGGCGCTTGGCTTCGGATTCGTAGTAGCTGAACAGTTCGAACAGCTTGGGCACATTGGCGTGTTCGAAGTTGTAGGTGGACTGTTCCACTTCGTTCTGATGGTAAACATCACCATAAGTCACGCGCTGGCCGTTGGGATACGCAGTCCACAGCAGGTCATAGACGTTTTCCACGCCCTGCAGATACATGGCCAGACGCTCGATGCCGTAGGTGATTTCACCCAGCACCGGCTTGCAATCCAGGCCGCCCACTTGCTGGAAGTAAGTGAACTGGGTCACTTCCATGCCGTTCAGCCAGACTTCCCAGCCTAGGCCCCAGGCACCCAGCGTCGGGTTTTCCCAGTCGTCTTCGACAAAACGGATGTCGTGCACGGTGGGGTCGATGCCCAGCACCTTGAGCGAACCCAGATAGAGTTCCTGGATATTGGCCGGCGACGGCTTGAGCGCTACCTGGAACTGGTAGTAATGCTGCAGACGGTTCGGGTTTTCACCGTAACGGCCGTCCTTGGGACGACGCGAGGGCTGCACATAGGCTGCATTCCACGGCTCCGGGCCGATGGCACGCAGACAGGTGGCCGGATGCGAGGTACCGGCGCCCACCTCCATGTCGAAGGGTTGCATGATGACGCACCCTTGCTCGTTCCAATAATTCTGGAGGGTAAGGATGATTTCCTGAAAGGTAAGCATAGACGTGGGGTAGCTAGTGAAAAGTCAAAGGACGATTCTACCGCCTAGCGCCCCCGGCGAAAAGCAAGGCAGTAGCCGAATGATGTGCCGCGTTGTGCATTGCACGACAACAAGAGTATAGCCAAGCGCGATGAGGTGGCGGCGCAGGTAGCAGTTTGCCAGCCGCGCCAGCGGCTTGTTGGGTAGGGAGCAAGGCCAGGGCAGCCCGATCCGGGCTCTGGCTCCATCCGGCCTTGTCCCTCCCTGCCGTCCGGGGTGGGCCGTCAGCATCGCCCCCCTGGCATCAGGAATGCGATGCGATTACAGCATGCGCCGCAGGATGGGGGTGCGCTCCAGCAACTGATGCTTCAGCACCGCACCAATATGCAAGATCACCAGCATGGCCAGCGCCATGCAGGCGATGCGGTGCACTTCAAATAATGAAGCAGTCAGCTCGCCTTGATGAAAGGGGGTGGGTATCCATAGCACACCGAAGAAATAATACCCATCCGGCACCATTAAAAAACCGCTCGCCAGCACCAGCATGGTCAAAAAATACAAGAGATGGTGTGCGGCATGAGCAAGGGCTGCCATGAATGGCGAGGTGTTTGGCAAGGGTGCTGTGCGATTGCGCAGCCTTGATAGCACTCTGACGGGAAACAGGAATATCAGCACGGTAGCAACTGACATATTGAGATGGGAAAGAAAACTTCTTAATGACAAGGGGAAGATATGACTGAGCATAAATCCAATTATCGATGCATAGATAATCGACACGGCAAATACCCAATGCAAAATTCGCGCAAGCCTGCTGTACCGGCCAATGGCATCTGGATGCACCCTATTTTCTTCAGACCACTGTTTCAAGGAATGCATGATCGGACGCACTCCAGCCACGAAGCCAAGCAATTCATCAGCCAACTTTCAAGATATTTTCCATAAGCGATGGCCGACTATACCCAAATCAGGAAAAAATGCAAATGATTATCATTTACTTACATGAATGACCACTTAGCCCTGCGGATACCCGCGCAAACAAGCAGTACATTTAGCCCCGCAGTCAGCTCCCCGCTCAGCGTGGTGCCGTGCAAATGGCCATGGTGAACGATGGGATAAACCGCCGGAACGGCAGGTCGATTGAGTCGCTGGGGATGTGAGCACGCAGCACAACCGGCATGGCGATCCGGCACACGGAGCAGAATCTGGCCAATTGGCATAAGAAATTAGCCAAATCGAGACCACCACTGAAAAAACGGCAGGCTTTGCACCTGCCGTCCATCCCGATTACCAAGCTGCTCAAAGGCGTGCGAGCCAGGGTGAGAGCAGACGAAAACAAGCCACAACCAATGGGGAAACGGAATTGATCTGGCGTAAATGTGCCCCCCGCCGATCTTGTTAGCACCATCTCACTGGCGCGCAGCAGACCTAGAACCGCTCCTTAGCTCCAGTCCAGAATCACCTTGCCGCTTTGACCGGACAGCATGGTGGCAAAGCCCTGCTCGAAGTCATCCACCTTGAAGTGATGGGTGATGATGGGGCGGATATCCAACCCAGACTGGATCAGCGCCACCATCTTGTACCAGGTTTCAAACATTTCCCGGCCATAGATGCCCTTGATTTCCAGGCCCTTGAAGATGACCTGGTTCCAGTCGATGGCGGTATTGGACGGCGGAATGCCCAGCAGCGCCACCTTGCCGCCGTGGTTCATGGTTTCCAGCATCTGGCGGAAGGCCTGCGGATTGCCGGACATTTCCAGGCCCACGTCGAAGCCTTCACACATGTGCAGCTCGCTCATCACCTGTTTCAGGTCTTCACGCGCCACGTTCACCGCACGGCTGGCCCCCATCTGGCGGGCCAGATCGAGGCGGTAGTCGTTGACGTCGGTGATGACGATATGGCGCGCACCCACATGCTTGGCGATGGCCACCGCCATGATGCCGATGGGGCCGGCACCGGTGATCAGCACGTCTTCACCCACCAGATTGAAGGACAGCGCGGTATGCACCGCATTGCCGAAAGGATCGAAGATGGCCGCCAGGTCGTCGGAGATGTCGTCCGGAATCGGGAAGGCATTGAAGGCCGGAATCACCAGGTATTCGGCAAATGCGCCTTCGCGGTTGACGCCCACGCCCACGGTGTTGCGGCACAGGTGACGACGGCCGGCACGACAGTTGCGGCAGTGACCACAGGTGATATGGCCTTCGCCGGACACGCGCTGGCCGATTTCAAAGCCGCGTACTTCTGAGCCCATGGCAGCGACCACGCCCACGTATTCGTGGCCCACATGCATCGGCACCGGAATGGTTTTCTGCGCCCATTCGTCCCAGTTCCAGATATGGATGTCGGTGCCGCAGATGGCGGTTTTGCTGATCTTGATCAGCAGGTCGTTATGGCCGATTTCGGGCTGGGCCACATCGTTCATCCACAAACCGGGTGCGGACTTGAGTTTGGAGAGTGCTTTCATTGCATTTACCTGCCTGTCTGTTGCGCGCCCGCCGGCCAACAGGCCCACGGGCAAAAGTCTGGATGCGGTTCAGTCGATCACTTTCAGCTCGCGGCCCACCTTGATGAAGGCGGCTACCGCACGCTGCACCTGCTCCACCGTGTGGCCGGCCGACATCTGGGTACGAATGCGCGCCTTGCCCTTGGGCACCACCGGGAAGGAGAAGCCGATCACGTACACGCCCTCCTGCAACAGGCGGGCGGCCATTTCGCCGGCCAGGCGGGCATCGCCCAGCATCACCGGGATGATGGGATGCTGGCCCGGCACCAGGGTGAAGCCGGCAGCGGACATTTCATTGCGGAACAGCTCGGCATTGCGCTTGAGCTGGGCGCGCAGCTGCTGGCCTTCGCTGTGGATCAGCTTGAGCACTTCCAGGCTGGCGGCGGTAATGGCCGGTGCCAGGCTGTTGGAGAACAGATAGGGGCGCGAACGCTGACGCAGCAGATCGACGATGGGCTGGCGCGCCGATACATAACCACCGGAGGCACCACCCAGCGCCTTGCCCAGCGTGCCGGTGTAGATGTCCACCTTGTCGGCCACGCCGCACAGTTCCGGTGTACCGGCGCCGTTTTCGCCGATAAAGCCGACCGCATGGGAATCATCCACCATCACCAGTGCACCATGACGGCCCGCCACTTCGCACAGGGTTTTCAGGTCGGCAATGATGCCGTCCATGGAGAACACGCCATCGGTCACGATCAGCTTGAAGCGGGCACCGGCCGCTTCGGCGGCAAGCAGCTGGGCCTCCAGATCGGCCATATCGTTGTTTTTGTAACGGAAACGCTTGGCCTTGCACAGGCGCACGCCATCGATGATGGAGGCGTGGTTCAGCTCGTCGGAAATCACCGCGTCTTCTTCACCCAGCAGGGTTTCGAATACACCACCATTGGCATCGAAACAGCTGGAATACAGAATGGTGTCGTCGGTACCGAGGAAAGCAGAAATGGCCTGCTCCAGATCCTTGTGCACCTGCTGGGTGCCACAAATGAAGCGCACCGAGGCGCAGCCATAACCATAGTCATCCAGCCCGCGTTTGGCGGCGTCGATCAGACGGGCATCATCGGCCAGACCCAGGTAGTTGTTGGCACAGAAGTTGAGTACATGGCGACCACCGGACAAGGCGATATCGGCACGCTGCGGGGTGGCAATCACCCGTTCCGGCTTTTCAAAACCATCAGCGCGGATTTGCGCCAGCGTCGCTTCAAGATGGGCAAGATAGGTATGGTTCATGGCAGGGATGTCCTTGTAGGCCAATCGTGGGGCGCCGGGTTCGAGCAGCTGCGGGATCGCCGCGCGCCTGGAAACTGTCATCCATTCTAGCCCAGCGCATGCGGCTTTATCAGTGACAGTTATCAAGGATTTCACCAAGCAGCTGTCACCTTGCTGCAAGCAGTTTTCGAACAACTGTCATCACTCACCCGGCGGAGACTTCCCTACCAGGACAGGCGGCTGGCTGGCCGCCCGCCACTGCTTACAGATCGAGCACCAGCCGGGAAGTGCGCGCCCGCGATACACAGATCAGCAGGCTTTTCTGCGCAGCCTTTTCCTCTTCACTGAGGTACTGGTCGCGATGTTCGGCCTCGCCTTGCACAATGGCGACTTCACAAGTGCCACAAACGCCCTCGCGGCACAGGCAATCCACGGCGACCGAACCATCCTGCTCGATGGCTTGCAGAATGCTTTGTTCGCCCTCAACCCGGATTTCGCGCCCGGAACGGGCCAGCACCACGGTAAATGCCTCTCCGCCTTGCGTGCTGGCGGCAAACTGCTCCCAATGCAGGCGCGCTGGCGGGATGCCCTGCGCCTCCCCTGCCGCCTGTACGGCCTGAATCAGCGACTGGGGCCCGCAGACATAGACATGATCTTGCCCGGTCATTTGTTGCAACAAGCCGGCGACATTGCACTGCTCGCCTTTGGCGGCATCATAAAAATGGCAGTGCTCACCGTAACGGGCGGTCAGTTCATCAACAAAAGCGGCCTGTTCGCGACTGCGAAAGGCATAGTGCAATGCAAACGCGGCACCGCTTGCCTGCAGCTCCTCCATCTGCGACATGAAAGGGGTGATGCCGATACCACCGGCAATCAGGATCTGCCGGCCACTGCTGGCATGCAGTGCAAACAGGTTGTTAGGCGGGGATATCTGCAGGATGTCACCCTCTGCCAGGTGCTCGTGCATGAAAGCCGAGCCTCCCCGCGAGGCTTCCTCACGCCGCACGGCAATCTGGTACTGCTGCAGCTGGAATGGAGAACTGAGCAGCGAATAGGCATTGTGGATAAGACCGCTGGCGGTGGGCATTTGCACAATGACATGGCTGCCACCACTGAAGGCTGGCAGCGGACCGCCATCTGCGGCCTGCAAGGTAAAGCGTTTGATCAGCGGACTGGCTTGTTCGATCCGCACCACGCGGACGGCAATATTCGGGGTCTGGAGGGTCATGTCGCTTCATGCTCGGAGTTGACTGGAGAAACAGACAGCGGCGCTCAGCACGCCATGCACAGATATTTGGACTCAAGATAGTCATCAATGCCGTAACGCGAGCCCTCGCGCCCCAGGCCGGACTGTTTGATGCCGCCAAAGGGGGCCACCTCATTGGACACCATGCCGGTATTGATGCCGACAATGCCGTATTCCAGTTGCCGCGCCACACGCCACACGCGGGCACTGTCGCGGCTGTAGAAGTAGGCAGCCAGGCCGTAAATGGTGGCATTGGCCAGTTGCACGACCTCTTCGTCGCTGGCAAACGGCATCACCGGCGCCAGCGGGCCGAATATTTCCTCGTCAAGCAGGCGCATGCCCGGCTTGACATCGGCAATGACAGTCGGCGCAAAGTACTGCGGCCCGGCAGCCAGACTGTGTCCGCCGGTGAGCAAGCGGGCTCCGCCCTGAATTGCGTCGTCCAGCAGGGATTGCACCTTGCTGACCGCACGGGCAGAAATCAAGGGGCCGATCTCGCTTGCCTCGGCAAAACCATTCCCCACCCGCAACGCGGCGACCCGTGCGCTAAAGGCTTCCAGGAACGCCGCATACAAGGACTGGTGCACATAGAAGCGATTGACGCAGACACAGGTCTGGCCTGCGTTGCGGTATTTGGCCTGGATGGCACCTTCCACTGCGGCGTCCAGATCGGCATCGTCAAACACGATGAAGGGCGCATTGCCACCCAGTTCCAGCGACACTTTCTTGATGGTGCCGGCACATTGCTCCATCAGCAGCCGGCCTATCGGCGTGGAGCCGGTAAAGCTGAGCTTGCGTACCAGCGGATGGGTGCTGAGCTGCCAGCCTATGGCTTGGGCATCGCCGGTCACGATGTTGAACACCCCGGGCGGAATGCCGGCACGGTGGGCCAGCTCGGCCAGTGCCAGGGCGGATAGCGGGGTTTCATTGGCGGGCTTGATGACGATGGTACAGCCGGCAGCCAGGGCCGGGGCGGCCTTGCGGGTAATCATGGCGGCGGGGAAATTCCACGGCGTGATCGCGGCGCAGACGCCGATCGGCTCGCGCATCACCAGCAGCGTCTGGTCCTGGCGCGGAGCAGGAATCACGTCGCCATACAAGCGCTTGGCTTCTTCGGCAAACCATTCGACAAATGAAGCGGCATAGCGGATTTCACCGCGTGACTCCGCCAGCGGCTTGCCCTGCTCCCAGGTCATCAGCCGCGCCAGGTCTTCCTCGTGCTGCTCCAGCAGGAAAAACCACTTGCGCAGCAGCCGGGCACGCTCTTTTGCGCTGAGGTCGCGCCAGGCCGGCAGCGCCGCATCGGCTGCCTGAATGGCACGGATGGTTTCCGCTTCGGCCATCAGCGGAATATGGGCAATCACCTGATCGGTAGCCGGGTCGTGTACGGCGAACGTGTCTGCCCTGTCGGCAGAACACCATTGGCCATTGATATACGCATGCTGCCGCAACAGCAGGGGGTCTTGCAATGTCATCGGAAACTCCGCATGAGCGGCGGCGACCGCGAACCGGCACCGCCGCGGGTGGCATCAGTCCTGGTGCTGGGCTGCTACCAACTGGTGGAAATGGGCAATGCCGTGCTCACTGATGCCGCTGCGCTGGCGGTCGGTCATGATGCGGCCCTGACCACGGTAGCCACGCGACTTCAGTCCGCGCTGCACGCTTTCCACCAGCCGCAAGTCCTCCGGCCGGAATACGGTGCGATACCATTCCACCAGTGCCTGCTGCTCGGCCGTCAGTTCCTTGTTGCGGAAATAGACGTCGTAGTGCTGCAAGGTGGTTTCTGCATCCACCGGGTATTCGTAGATCACCGTCATGAAGTCGGCACCGGGCGGTACGTTGAACATGGTGCAAGGCCAGGCCCAGTAGCCACTGAAGCTGGGGTTCTCTACCGAGGGATCGATCTTGAATGACTTTTCCGACGAACGCGCCAGACCGTACTGCACGGTCCAGTTGCCATGCAGGGTATGGGTGTATTTGTCTACTTGTACCGAGTCGGCAAAACCCGGATGCGCCGGCGCACAGTGGTAGCACTCCATGTAGTTGTCGACGATGATTTTCCAGTTGGCCGGGGTAGAAGTGACAAAGCGTGCGGCCAGATGCAGCTGGTCGATCACCGGACAGGCCGTGCGCAAGCTCTCTTCCAGACCGGGCAGCTGCTCTTCCACCGGGCCTGCCTCCAGATTCATGTTGATAAACACGAAGCCGGCATACAGCTCGACCTTGAGCGGTGACAGCGTGGCCTTGCTGGCATCAAAATCGACCACGTTTTCACAATTGCGCGCATGACCAAGCTGCCCGTCCAGTTTGAAGGTCCAGGCGTGGTAGGGGCAGGTGATCACATTCTTGGCGCGCCCACTGCCTTGCAGCAGTTGGTGACCACGGTGGGGACAGACATTGTAGAAACCCCGTAGCACGCCATCCCGGCCACGCACCACGATGATGCTCTCGCCCGCCACATCCCGCGTGATGTAGTCGTTGGATTCGGCCAGTTCGCTGACATGTGCTACACAAATCCAGCTATGGGCAAAAATCTTCTCCTTCTCATACTGATAAACCCGCGCTGAGGTGTAGTACTCGGCTGGCAAGGTCCAGGCACGTTCATGATCGGCACAGAAATCCGGGCTCAATCTGGTGTAATCATTCATGGGTGTTCTCCTCTGCTTGGGGGTCGTCACAGGGCGGTAAATGCCTGCCCTTTTCATATCCGGTCATGCCTGACGAACAAGCATGGCAAGACCGGTGGGAAGATCGCGCCGCGGTGCCACCGCTGTCATGTCTGGCCGGCCAGCATGCGGCGCATGGCGGCGACCAGCGCGCGGTACATGCGGGCCGTCTCCATGCCCTGTGGCCAGAAACGCAGGCAGCCATGCAGCAAGCCGCGTCCGACATGACACTCGGCCGCAACACCATGCGCCTGCAGGCGCTGCACATAGCGCAGGCCATCGTCACGAAGTGGGTCGTACTCCGCCACTGCAACAAAGGACGGGGGTAATGCGGCCAGATTGCTGGCCGCCAGTGGAGCCAGGCGCGGATCGGCATGCAGTGCCGGGTCCGGCGCGTATTGCTTCAGGTAATACGCCATGTCTGCACGGCTAAGCAGCGGTGCCATGGCATGCTCGATGGCCGATGGCAAGATTGCCGCTCCAGCCAAGGCGGGATAGAGCAGTGCCTGCCCGCGCAAGGGCGGGCCTGGCTTGCCGCGAGCTGCCAGGCAGAGTGCGGCAGCCAGATTGCCACCGGCACTGTCACCAGCCACCACCACTCGGGCTGCGTTGATACCCAGCGTCAGGCCATCCACGCGCAGCGTGTCCCACACCGCCATACAGTCCTCGAAAGCAGCAGGAAACACATGCTCCGGTGCCAGGCGGTAATCGACCACCAGCACTGCCGCAGCGCATTCCTGCGCCAGCGGTGCCGCAATAAAGGCATGGGAATCCAGCCCCCCCAGCATCCAGCCACCACCATGCAAATACAGCACACAGGGCCAACCGGCTGGCGGCATGGCTGCTGCGGGGCGGTACAAGCGTAGCGGGATAAATCCTCCGGCCACCGGCAGTGCGTGGTCTTCCACCTGCAGCCCGTCCGGCAGCGCCGGGGTGAAGTAACGACAGAGGGCGTCGTAGGCGACCCGCATTTCGGACAGGCTGTCATCGGCGGGTTGAAACAGGGCGCACTGGTTGACAAAAGACTGCATTTCCGCAGAAAGCTGATAAGTACTCGCCATGGCCGCACTCAGGAGCCGGACTGATGACTGGCCACTTCAGGGGGTGGCTGTTCGCCAATCTGATGCGCCGGAACATCGCCATAATCCTCACGCAGCCATTTGAGCAGGCCATACACCATGACCAGCGTAATCAGGGCGAAGGGGATGGCGGTCACGATCACGGTGGTCTTCATGGTATTGAGTGGTGCCTTGGCAAAAATCATTGCCAGCGGGACCAGGGTCAGCATCACACACCAGAACAGACGGTCGATGGGGGATGGGTCCTCACCCTCTGCCAGATGACGGGTACAGGTAGCCGATACTGCATAACCCACGGCATCCATGTGGGCGGCCAGAAATATCGCCATCACCGCCAGAAAGAAAGCCATCACCCAACGCCCGGCAGGCAGCAAATCCAGCAACTGGCCAATCGCCACCTCACCGCCCTGTTCGCTCAACACTTGCGGCACATTGATCAGGCCATTGATGAAGCTGTGCACGCTATAGCTTTCCAGTACGCCGTAAACGCACCAGATGCCGGCACACCCGCCCATCACCATGGCCAGTAACACTTCGCGAATGGTGCGGCCACGGGAAACGCGGGTGACAAACAATGCCACTCCTGGCGCATAGGAAATCCACCACAACCAGTAAAACACCGTCCACTCGCGGGTGAACTTGCCATCGCCCATCGGATCGGTGAACAGACTCATGTCGACAAAGCTGCTCAGCATCAGTCCCAGGCTGGACAGGGTATTACTGGTAATGAACTGGGTGGGGCCCAGCAAATAGATGTAGCCAGCCAGCACCACCACCCCCCAGCACACCATCTGGCTCAGGCGCTTCATGCCGCCATCCATGCCCACCCAGGAAGACAGGGTAAACAGCACCGATACCGCCAGGATGATGATCAGCTGCGTGGTGAAACTGTCGGGAATCCCGGTCAGCATGGAGAGCAACCGGGCAAAGGTGATGGCGGTCAGCACCAGCGAGATGGTCAGTGCGCCGAACATGCACAGCATGAACAGCAGATCCACCAGTCGCCCCAAGGCTCCGTCAGGCTTGCGGCCGGTAATCGCGCCGATAATCGCCGCCAGACTCAGCCCCTTGTTCTTGCGCACATGAAAGTGATAGCACATGGCTACCGCTCCCAGCGCATAGATGGCCCAGGCGCTCAGGCCGGAATGAAAGAAGGAGTAAGCCACACTGTATTTCAGTGCTTGCGGCGATGCCGCCGGCAAATTGAGGCCAGGCGTCTGGTAGTAATACGCCCAGTCCAGGAAGCCCCAATACAGCGTGGACGAGCCCAGCCCGGACATGATGAACATGAAAATCCATGTTGATGTCGAGTAATCCGGCCCGCCCTCCCCCAGCCGAATCTGACCGTACTTGCTCAGGCCCAGCCAGATGACAAACAGCACGGCAAAAAAGGCAAACAACAAAATGGGTGAGGCAAATACCGTGGTACACCAGTACATCAGCTGGTTGGCCACCGCAACCGATTGATTTGGCATGGCAATCATGACAAACACCAGCGCAAATACAATCAACAGGCTGACCACTGCCAGCGGAATATCACGCCGGCCTTGCTTGGAGGTGTGCATGTTTTCTCCTTATATCCTTGGCCCAGCAGCTGCCGGGAAATAGGAGCTGGCATCGCCGCACCATAGCGGACGGGTCTGCCAGCAAGCTCTGGATTAAGCCTCCACCACCAGCGGGGAGTGCATGACAACGTCCACAATGGCTTGACCCAGCTCGGTGGTGCTGGCCTTGCCGCCAAGATCAGCAGTCAGCGGCCCGCTCAGCAGCACCGATTCGATGGCCTGCATGATGGCGTCGTGCGCAGCGCGGCAAGGCCCCTGGCTATGGCCCAGAAAATCCAGCATCAGCGCACCGGACCAGATCATGGCGATGGGATTGGCAATGTTCTTGCCGAAGATATCCGGGGCGGAACCGTGTACCGGTTCAAACAGGGAGGGAAAGCGACGCTCGGGGTTGAGATTGGCGGACGCGGCCAGGCCAATGGTGCCGGTGCAGGCCGGCCCCAGGTCGGACAGGATGTCGCCAAACAGATTGGATGCCACCACCACGTCGAAACGGTCGGGCTGCAATACAAAACGCGCTGCCAGAATATCCACATGCTGCCGTTCCCATTGCACATCCGGGTAGTGCTGGGCCACCGCCGCCACCCGTTCATCCCAATAGGGCATGCTCACGGCGATGCCGTTGGATTTGGTAGCGGCCGTCAGCTTTTTGCGCGGCCGGCTTTGTGCCAGGGCAAAAGCGTGATGCAGGATGCGATCGACGCCATGGCGGGTAAATATCGATTGTTGCAACACCAGCTCGCGCTCTGTTCCTTCAAACATGCGGCCACCGACTGCGGAGTACTCGCCCTCGGTATTTTCCCTGACCACCAGGAAGTCGATATCACCCGGCTGGCGATTGGCCAGCGGACAGGGCACACCAGGCAGCAAACGCACCGGGCGCAGATTGACGTATTGGTCGAACTGGCGGCGGAACTTCAGCAGCGAGCCCCACAGCGATACATGATCTGGCACCTGCTCCGGCATGCCGACCGCCCCGAAGTAAATGGCATCAAAGCCCTGCAGGGTGTCAAACCAGTCGTCAGGCATCATCTGCCCGTGTTGCAGGTAATAGTCGCAGCTAGCCCAGTCAAACCGGGTCACCGTCAACTCGATAGCAAAGCGCCTGGCAGCGGCCTCCAGCACCCGCAAGCCTTCCGGTAGTACTTCCTGCCCGATGCCATCGCCCGCGATGGCGGCAATCCTGTAAGCCCGCATCCTGCCCTCCTCTGTTCTTTCGACATAATGACCTTGTACTTCGAGGCCTAGCATGGCGGAAAACAAAGCCCAGATAATGGGCAGATCCGTGCATACAGAAAACACGAAACATGAAGGATCTACTGCAGCTAGAGGATTTGCGGGTATTTTGCCTGGTCGTGCGCAAGGGAGGATTTGCTGCGGCCGCCGAAGCCATGGCTGCCTCGCCAGCCTATGTCAGCAAGCGTATTCGGGTGCTGGAGCAATGCCTGGGTTGTCGCCTGCTGGACCGCACCACCCGGCGCATTGCCATGACCGAGCGTGGGGAGCGCATCCACGACTGGGCAGGAAAAATACTGCAGGACGTAGAACAGATGAGCGTGGAGATCGGTACCGCACGAGAGCAAGCACGCGGCATCATCCGCATCAGCAGCAGCTTTGGTTTTGGCAGGGTGCACCTGGCACCGGCACTGGGCGAACTGGCAAGGCATTACCCGGAGCTGAGCATCCGCTTCGAGGTAGCCGACTGCCTGATCGACCTGGCCCAGGAGGGAATCGACCTGGACATCCGGGTGGGAAATGAAATTGCCCCACAGCTATTGGCGCGCAAGCTGGCGGATAACCGGCGCATCTTGTGCGCGGCACCCGCCTATGTGGCAGGGCATGGCTCCCCAGCCACGCTCAATGCACTGAGCCAGCACAATTGCTTGGTCATCAAGGAAAGGGATCACCCCTTCGGGGTGTGGCGGCTGACCGGCCCACAGGGGGAATGCAGCATCCGGGTGCAGGGTGCACTGGCGGCCAACCATGGCGAGGTAGTACACCAATGGGCCTTGCAGGGCCATGGCATCATGTTGCGCTCATTGTGGGATGTAGCACGCGAACTGGAAGAAGGAGAACTGGTACAGGTACTGCCAGACTATTACCTGCAGGCCGATATCTGGGCGGTATATCCGGAAAAGCTGGCCAGTTCGGCCAAGCTGCGTGTCTGTGTCGAATTCATCCAGCAGTATTTCCGGCGTGGCGGGCTGGCGTGATGCTCGCCAGCACCTCCATCACACAGCATGAAACATGCTTATTTTGGTTTGCGCAGACTGGCCGGGGCATGGCCAGCCGGACTGTCAGGCCCGTCCTGGTCGTCATCGTCATCCGCCGCATAGGGCTGCGGCTTGACGCCGGGCAGGTCGACCGGCGGCGGAGCCTTGGACAGTCTGGCCAGCGAACCGATGGTAGACATCACCAGCGCCACGATGACAAACAGCCAGAACCAGGTTGAGTGCAGAAAATCCATGGCCTACTCCTTTTTCAGCACAGAGCGCCGCCCGGGCAAACAGGCGGCGTAGTGCGAGTGATCAGCCGCGACGCAGCAGGCGCGCCGCATCCAGCGCAAAGTAGGTCAGGATGCCGTCGGCACCGGCGCGCTTGAATGCCAGCAGGCTTTCCATCATGCACTTTTCTTCGTTCAGCCAGCCATTCTGGAAGGCAGCCTTGAGCATGGCGTACTCACCGGACACCTGATAGGCATAGGTCGGCACGCGGAAAGTGTCTTTCACCCGGCGAATCACGTCCAGGTAAGGCATGCCTGGCTTGATCATCACCATGTCGGCGCCCTCTTCCAGATCCATCGCCACTTCCTGGATGGCTTCATCCAGATTGGCCGGGTCCATCTGGTAATTGTATTTGTCAGCTTTGCCCAGATTGCCGGCCGACCCTACGGCATCGCGGAAGGGGCCATAAAAGGCGGAAGCGTACTTGGCGGAGTAAGCCAGTATCTTGGTATGGATGAAGCCGGCTTCTTCAAAGGCATCGCGCAGCGCGCCAATGCGACCGTCCATCATGTCGGACGGGCCAAACACGTCCACACCGGCTTCGGCGTGGCACAAGCCCTGACGGATCAGCACTTCGGTGGTTTCGTCATTCAGCACATAGCCATTGTCATCGATCAGGCCATCCTGACCATGCACGGTATAAGGGTCCAGTGCACCATCCGTCATCACGCCCAGCTCGGGAAAGCGCTGCTTGAGCGCACGCACCACGGTGGGTACCAGGCCATCCGGGTTATAGGCTTCCTGCGCGGCATTGTCCTTGCCGGTCTCAATCACCGGGAACAGCGACAGCATGGGAATACCCAGTTCCAGTGCTTGTTCGGCGGTATACAGCAGCTTGTCCAGGCTCTGGCGCACCACGCCCGGCATCGAGGCCACCGCCTGCTCACGATTCTCGCCTTCCAGCACAAACACCGGATAGATCAGGTCATTGGCGGTCAATACGTTTTCGCGCATCAGGCGGCGGGAAAAATCATCCTTGCGCATGCGACGCATGCGGGTGGCCGGGAAATAGCGGTTGGCAAAAATCATGGGCTTTCCATCACAGGTGACAATAGCAATGCCGGGAATTGTACGCCTGTTGCTGCCGGCTGGCAGCGTCATTCCCTTGCGGCGCGACTGCTGGTGGCATGCGCTGCGGCAAGCAGTGCATTCGAGGCAAGCAGACGCAGCAACAGCGCGTCATGCATCAGAAAAAATCATACCAAGCATTCTCGCTACTCATGGTGAGTGGCGATAAGTGTTGTGTAAAAACAGCATTTTTATAAGACAAAATGTCTAATTTGCCAAAATGCAACAGTTAAAATACTTAGCAAAACACTGGGTCTCGCTGAAAAACAACAATGAAAAACAATATTCACCAGATGGAAATTGAACTTTCAAACAAACACAAGCAATTGTTTTAAAACGATAAAAAAGAACAAATCACATGAAATTAGTCAATCTGCACTGAATAATTAGGCAAGTTCCCATGGCAATTTGTTAATAAATGTTCGTTGACGGTTACAAAGGTGTTTCGCACACTCAGCCCCGTTGGTGAAATCAAGTTTTCACATGGCTTGCTTTACACCGCGCCCAGCCTGCCAACAGATCAGGCAGGCCAGAAAAAACTACTAAAGGATTTAGAGGAATGAAAAAACTCGTACTCGTTGCTGCCATCGCAGCCGCCATGCCGGTACTGGCCCAGGCCGACGTGACCATCTACGGCTCCGTGCGCGCCGGTATCGACAGCCTGAAATACAATGGCCAGACCACCACCGGTGTCGATGACTACAACAGCCGCATCGGTTTCAAGGGTAGTGAAGATCTGGGCAACGGCCTGAAGGCGGTATGGCAAGTGGAAAACGGCTTTGCGGTTGATGGCGTGGCCAGCAAGTCTGGCTCCGGCACCGGCACCCTGGCCAACCGTACCAGCTTTGTCGGCCTGGAAGGCAGCTTTGGTAAAGTGACCCTGGGCAATCAGCTGGACATCTTCAGCGAAACCGAAGCCACCGATAATCTGTATGGCCCGCGTCGCGATTCGATGGGCATCCCCTTCCCGCTGTATGAAGGTACTGACGTGTTTGGTACTTACGGCGACGGCTTCACCAAGAACGGCATCCGCTATGACAGCCCGGACCTGAACGGCTTTACCGCCATTGTTGAATATGGCGCTGGCGAAGGCCATTCCACCACCACCGGCAAACAGACAGGCAACAACTTCGGCGCACGTCTGGCTTATACCAATTCCGGTTTCTTCGGTGCCTACGCCAACATGACCCAGCTGAACGTGCTGGGTTCGGACAAGAACAGCTCGGTTCATCGCGTTGAATTCGGCTACGACGCCAACAACCTCTACCTGGCTGCCACCGTACAAAAGGCAACCCTGTATGGCGATGCATCGACTGCCGTCACCAAC
Source organism: Aquitalea palustris (assembly GCF_003693445.1). Taxonomy (GTDB): domain Bacteria; phylum Pseudomonadota; class Gammaproteobacteria; order Burkholderiales; family Chromobacteriaceae; genus Aquitalea; species Aquitalea palustris. Next base: position 52,706 of record NZ_RFAR01000009.1, read on the forward strand.
TACGCCAGCTTCGGCATCGCCGATACCGGCCTGAACAAGCTGACCAGCCACTCCTGGGCCATCAATGCGGCCTACACCATCGGCGCCTTCAAGCCGTCTTTTGTGTACTCCAAGCGTAGCGGCGTGAAAGTGGACGGCCAATCGCAAGACTGGGGTGCCAGCCAGTGGGCAGCCGCCGTCGACTACAGCCTGAGCAAGCGCACCATGGTGCAAGCCGGCTACGGTCAAGTGAAAGAAAACGATGGTGCGGCCTCCGCACTGGGCATGAGCGATGCCAAGACCACCCTCACCTGGCTGATGCTGAAGCACAACTTCTAAGCTGTGCTGTCTGGCTGGTTCCTTTGAAGAAAGTCATTTGCCACCGCCTTGCCGCGGTGGCTTTTTTCATTCTGCCGCCCTCAACACGCCAGAAAAACAAAACCCCCGGAAAACCGGGGGTTGTTCAACAGTGCCTGCACGCAGGCGCAAACGCTGTCTGGCGGCTTATTCGAAGAAATCGCGCAGCTTGTCCATAAAGGACTTGGAACGCGGATTATGCATGGCAACGTCGCCCTGGCTGATGGCTTCGAACTCACGCAGCAGTTCGCGCTGGCGCTCGGTCAGCTTGACCGGCGTTTCCACCACCACATGGCAATGCAGATCGCCATAGTCGGTGCCGCGTACCGCCTTGACGCCCTTGCCACGCAGACGGTATACCCGGCCACTTTGCGTTTCGGCAGCGATCTTCACCTTGGCCATGCCATCCAGCGTGGGGATCTCCACCTCGCCGCCCAGCGCTGCCGTGGCAAAGGAAATCGGCATTTCGCAATGCAGGTCCATGCCGTCACGCTGGAATACCGCGTGCTGCTTGATATGGGTAACCACATACAAATCGCCGGCCGGGCCGCCATTCTGCCCCGGCTCGCCTTCACCGGACAGGCGGATGCGGTCGCCCTCATCCACCCCGGCCGGAATCTTCACGTTCAGGGTCTTGTTGGTCTTCTTCTGACCTGCACCATGGCAGCTGGTGCAAGGATCGCTGATCTGCTTGCCGGTGCCGTGGCAGGTCGGGCAGGTCTGCTGGATGGAGAAGAAGCCCTGACTCATCCGTACCTGACCATGACCACCGCAGGTGGAGCAGGTCTTGGGCTGCGTACCCGGCTTGGCACCGGTGCCGTGGCAGACATCGCAATCCTCATGCGAGGGAATGCGGATCTGCTTTTCGCAGCCACGTGCCGCTTCTTCCAGTGAAATATCCAGGTTGTAGCGCAGGTCGGCACCGCGATAGACATTGGAACGACCACCACCGCCAGCACCACCACGGCCACCGCCGAAGATGTCGCTGAAGATGTCGGCGAAATCGCCAAAGCCACCAAACCCGGCACCACCGCCGCCACCACCGGCTTGCGGGTCTACCCCGGCATGGCCGAACTGGTCGTAGGCACTGCGCTTCTGGCTGTCAGAGAGGATTTCATAGGCCTCTTTGACTTCCTTGAATTTTTCTTCGGCTTCCTTGCTGTCCGGATTGCGGTCCGGGTGATATTTCATCGCCAGCTTGCGGTATGCCTTTTTGATGTCGTCCTCGGAAGCATCACGATTGATGCCGAGCACATCATAAAAATCTCTTTTGGACATGGTGTTTCACTCTCTGGCCGCGACCAGCCGGTCCGGCAGGCAATGATCTTCTTGATACGGCAAAGGCACAGAGGCCGGTGGAGAGCCCTCCGCCATTCCCTGTGCCTCGTTCAGTCAGCAAGCGGATGCTTACTTCTTGTCTTTCACTTCTTCGAACTCGGCATCCACCACATCGCCTTCGTCCTTGGCCTTGCCAGCATCGGCAGCGCCCTGGCCGGCTTCAGCCTGCTGTGCCTGGGCATACATGATTTCGCCCAGCTTCTGGCTGGCCTTGGCCAGTTCTTCGGTCTTGGCTTCGATGACAGCCTTGTCTTCGCTCTTCACCACTTCTTCAGCGGCCTTGACGGCGTCTTCGATCTTGGCCTTTTCAGCAGCGTCGATCTTGTCGCCGTGTTCCGCCAGCGACTTCTTCACACTGTGGATCAGGCCTTCTGCCTGGTTACGGGCAGTCACCAGCTCGTGCAGCTTCTTGTCTTCCTCGGCATTGGCTTCGGCATCCTTCACCATGCGCTGGATTTCATCTTCCGACAGACCAGAAGACGCCTGGATGGTGATGTTGGCCTGCTTGCCGCTAGCCTTGTCCTTGGCGGACACATGCAGGATACCGTTGGCATCGATGTTGAATTCCACTTCGATTTGCGGAATGCCACGCGGTGCCGGCGGGATATCGCCCAGGTTGAACTGGCCCAGGCTCTTGTTGGCGGCTGCCTTTTCACGTTCGCCTTGCAGCACGTGGATGGTTACCGCAGTCTGGTTGTCATCTGCCGTCGAGAAGGTTTGCGAAGCCTTGGTCGGGATGGTGGTGTTCTTCTGGATCAGCTTGGTCATCACGCCGCCCAGGGTTTCGATACCCAGCGACAGCGGGGTCACGTCCAGCAGCAGCACGTCCTTGCGATCACCGGACAGTACCGAGCCCTGAATTGCAGCACCAACGGCCACGGCTTCGTCCGGGTTCACGTCCTTGCGCGGTTCCTTGCCAAAGAATTCCTTCACCGCTTCCTGCACCTTGGGCATGCGGGACTGACCGCCAACCAGGATCACGTCAGTGATGTCGGACAGCGATACACCGGCGTCCTTCAGGGCCACGCGGCACGGTTCGATGGAGCGGGTGATCAGGTCGTCTACCAGGCTTTCGAACTTGGCGCGGGTAATCTTCATGGCCAGGTGCTTCGGACCGGTGGCATCCATGGTGATGTACGGCAGGTTCACTTCGGTCTGGGTGGCGCTGGACAGCTCGATCTTGGCCTTTTCAGCAGCTTCCTTCAGACGTTGCAGGGCCATTACGTCGTTCTTCAGGTTCACGCCCTGTTCGCGCTGGAACTCGGTCACGATGTAATCGATGATGCGCTGGTCGAAGTCTTCACCGCCCAGGAAGGTGTCACCGTTGGTGGACAGCACTTCGAACTGGTGCTCGCCGTCAACGTCGGCGATTTCAATGATGGACACGTCGAAAGTACCACCGCCCAGATCGTATACGGCAATCTTGCGGTCGCCTTCCTGCTTGGCCAGGCCAAACGCCAGGGCGGCAGCAGTCGGTTCATTGATGATGCGCTTCACTTCCAGACCAGCAATACGGCCGGCATCCTTGGTAGCCTGACGCTGGCTGTCGTTGAAGTAGGCCGGTACGGTAATCACGGCTTCGGTGACTTCTTCGCCCAGGTAGTCTTCGGCAGCCTTTTTCATCTTGCGCAGTACTTCTGCGGAGATTTGCGGCGGAGCCAGTTCCTGATCGCGTACCTTGACCCAGGCGTCGCCATTGGGCGCCTTCATGATCTGGAAAGGCATCAGGTCGATGTCTTTTTGTACTTCCTTGTCTTCGAAGCGGCGGCCGATCAGGCGCTTGGCTGCGTAGAGGGTGTTTTTCGGGTTGGTCACAGCCTGACGCTTGGCCGGTGCGCCAACCAGGATTTCGCCGTCTTCCATATAAGCAATGATGGACGGGGTGGTGCGTGCGCCTTCGGCGTTTTCAATCACCTTGGGGTTACCGCCCTCAACGACTGCTACGCAGGAGTTGGTGGTGCCCAGGTCGATACCAATGATTTTGCCCATATTCAGTATTCCTTTATCTCAATTCGTTGCGACTGCGGCCAAACGCTGATAGCCGAGGCCTGTTGTCTTCATAGGTATTGGCTATGCTGTCTTTTTCAAGTGGCCGCCAAGAACCTTTTTATGATTTCCGGGTCAGGCACGCGCCTTGGCCACGATCACCATGGCCGGACGCAGCGTGCGCTCAGCCAGCTGATAACCTTTCTGTAGCACCCGTAACACCGTATTGGCTTCGGCATCGGATTCTTCCGCGCTCATGGCCTGATGCTGGTGCGGGTCGAGCTTGTCGCCCACTGCCGGCGATATTTCCTTGATCTGCGCCTTGTCAAAGGCGGCCACCAGTTGTTTCAGCGTCATGTCCACGCCCATTTTCAGGGTGTCGATCTGGCCGCTCTGGTCTAGCAGCGCCATTTCCAGGTAGTCCTTTACCGGTACCAGTTCCTGGGCAAACTTGTTGATGGCGTACTTCTGGGTGTTAAGCAGCTCTTCAGCATTGCGACGACGCTGGTTTTCCTGATCTGCACGACTGCGCAGCAACTGATCCTGCAGTTCGGCAAGCTGTGCCTCCAGTGCGGCGATGCGCTGTTCAGCGGTTTGCTCGACAGTCTGCTCGCTGGCTGCTGCGTTGATGGTTTCGTCGACCGCGGCTTCGTTGGTCGCGTTGTTCTGGTTTTCCTGCATGGCAAGACCTCAAGTGAATCAGCTTTTAACGATGTCCCGATGCCAGATAAGGTCTCTCTGCGGGAATTCAAGTCCCTGGTCTTGCCCAGGGTTCACAACCGCTGTGACCAGCGCTCACCTCGCGGTGCGTTTTCGGACTTTTCTTTTCGCAACTGCAACAAAAACTGGGCGATCAATTATTCATTTTTCGCCACAATTGTCACCTTCTGAACATCGTGGTTTTTTCGGTGTTGCACCGCACACAAGCTATTTTTTTTGTGCTTATAATGAGCCACACACGCTGAATGACCCACCAAGCAAAGCCGTTATCCGCGGGCTTTTGGTGGTCAGAACGGGCAACAGGCAAAAACCGTTGTCAACAAAATCACTCCGGAAAAACCGGAATGTCATTTGGCCAGAGGATTGCCGGAATTCACCGGTCTGCAGAGAAAACTATTCGAGAAGGGTTTGAACATGACTACTCGCGAACAACGTATCGCCGCCATTCAACATGACTGGGACACCAACCCGCGCTGGAAGGGTATCAAGCGTGGTTACACCGCCGCCGACGTAGAGCGTCTGCGTGGTTCGGTGCAAGTGGAACACACCCTGGCCCGCCAAGGCGCCGAGAAACTGTGGAACCTGGTCAACAACGAACCCTACATCAACTGTCTGGGCGCGCTGACCGGTGGTCAGGCCATGCAGCAGGTGAAAGCCGGTATCAAGGCCATCTACCTGTCCGGCTGGCAAGTGGCTGCTGACAACAACGAATACTCCGCCATGTACCCGGACCAGTCCTTGTACCCGGTGGACTCGGTGCCGAAGGTAGTAGAGCGCATCAACAACGCCTTCACCCGCGCCGACGAAATCCAGCACTCCAAGGGCGTTGAAAAGGGTGCTGCCGGTTTTGTTGACTACTACGCTCCCATCGTGGCCGATGCCGAAGCCGGTTTCGGTGGCGTACTGAACGCCTACGAACTGATGAAGGCCATGATCCGCGCTGGCGCCGGTGGTGTGCACTTTGAAGACCAACTGGCCTCGGTTAAGAAATGTGGCCACATGGGCGGCAAGGTACTGGTACCGACCCAGGAAGCCATCCAGAAGCTGATCGCCGCCCGTATGGCTGCCGACGTATACGGCGTGCCGACCCTGGTGATTGCCCGTACCGACGCTGAAGCTGCTGATTTGATTACCAGCGACTACGATGCCAACGACAAGCCCTTCCTGACTGGCGAGCGCACTGCCGAAGGCTTCTACAAGACCAAGAAGGGTCTGGAACAAGCCATCAGCCGCGCCGTAGCCTACGCTGACTACGCCGATCTGGTATGGTGCGAAACCGGCACGCCGGATCTGGAATTCGCCCGCAAATTTGCCGAAGCCGTTCACGCCAAGCATCCGGGCAAGCTGCTGGCCTACAACTGCTCGCCGTCCTTCAACTGGAAAAAGAACCTGGACGATGCCACCATCGCCAAGTTCCAGCGCGAACTGGGTGCCATGGGCTACAAATACCAGTTCATCACTTTGGCTGGTATCCACAGCATGTGGTACAACATGTACGACCTGGCACAAGACTATGTTGCACGCGGCATGTCGGCCTACGTCGAGAAGGTACAAGAGCCGGAATTCGCAGCACGCGACCGCGGCTACACCTTCGTATCGCACCAGCAGGAAGTGGGCACCGGCTACTTCGACGATGTCACCACCGTGATCCAGGGCGGCCAGTCCAGCGTGACCGCACTGACCGGCTCCACCGAAGAAGAGCAGTTCCACTAAGCAGTCTGTGGCCGGGTCGGTTCGCCGGCCCTGACCACCACGCCCGCCAGCCTTGCGCTCGCGGGCGTTTTGCATGTCTGAGCGTGGTCTGCCTGACTGGTTAGCCCACTACTTTATTAATCTTGGCTAAACAATCAATTCATGGAAAACGACTTTTCTGTTGCCTGAGCATCTCTATACTGAGCACTGCTATCGTTTCAGGCAGTCATTGCTTAATGGCTGCCTGACAAGCTGATCCATCACCAGAGAAAAGGTTGTTTACATGACAAAAGTCGTCGTCGTTTATCACTCCGGTTACGGTCATACCCAGCGCGTTGCCCAGCAAGTGGCTGCCGGTGCCAATGCCGAACTCATCGCAATCGATGCCGAAGGCAATGTGCCGGACAGCGCCTGGGATACCCTGGCGGCTGCAGATGCCATCATCTTTGGCTCGCCCACCTATATGGGCAGCCCGAGCTGGCAGTTCAAGAAATTTGCCGATGCCAGCTCCAAGGCCTGGTTTACCCGTGCCTGGCAGGACAAGGTGTTTGGCGGTTTCACCAATAGCGCCAGTCTGAATGGCGACAAGCAGGTCGCGCTGATCAACCTGCAAACCCTGGCCTCGCAACACGGTGGCATCTGGGTCAGCCTGGGTCTGCTGCCCAGCAACAGCAAGGCAGCCGCACGTACTGACGTCAACAATCTGGGTGGCTCGGTTGGCCTGCTGGTGCAGTCGCCGTCGGATGCCAGTGTGGATGAAATTCCGCAAGGCGACCTGGACACCGCCAAGCAATACGGCGCACGCGTAGCCTCCATCGCCGCCAAGCTGCGCGGCTGATTGCGCTAGCTATATCAACTAGCTGAAGATGTAAAAAAAGCCACCTTGTTCAAGGTGGCTTTTTCCATGGGCAATCGCCGGCTCAGGACTGCTTGTGCAGATGAGAGTTCTTGCGTGAGTAACCGAAGTACACCACCAGGCCAATCACCAGCCACACCACGAAGCACAGCCAGGTGAGTGCGGACAGCTGGGTCATCAGGAAGACGCAGAAGATCACCGCCAGTGCCGGCACATAGGGCACGCCCGGGCAGTGGAACTTGCGCGGCAGGTTGGGTTCGGTCTTGCGCAGCTTGATGATGGCGATGGCAATCAGCGAGAACGCCGCCAGGGTGCCGATGTTCACCAGCTCGGCCAGGGTGTGCAGCGGAATGAAACCGGCAATCAGCGCAATGATGGAGCCGATCAGCCAGGTGGCCTTGTACGGCGTGCCGTATTTCGGGTTTACCTCGGAGAAGATCTTCGGCAGCAGGCCATCGCGGCTCATGGCGAACAGGATGCGGGTCTGGCCGTAGGTCATCACCAGAATCACCGTCAGCATGCCCAGAATGGCACCCAGGTCGACAAAGCCGGCAAACCAGTCCAGCTTGGCCACTTGCAGGGCCAGCGATACCGGGTGGTCGATACCGGCAAACTGGGCGTAAGGCACGATGCCGGTCATGATGGCCGACACGATGACATACAGGATGGAACAGATGGCCAGCGACCAGATCACGCCCTTGGGAATGTCACGCGCCGGGTCTTTCACTTCTTCGGCAGCGCAGGTCACTGCATCAAAACCGAGGAAGCTGAAGAACACGATGGCCGCGCCGTGGAACACGCCGTTCATGCCATAAGGCAGGGCCGGGCTCCAGTTGACCGGCTTGACGTGCCAGACGCCGATGGCGATGAACATCAGCACCACGGCCACCTTGATCAGTACCACGATATTGTTGACGCGCTTGGATTCCTTGATGCCAAAAGCCAGCAAGGCTGTGATCAGCATGGCAATGGTGAAGGCTGGCAGGTTGAACAAGGTAGCCTTGCCCGGTACCGCGCCAGCCGCAGCTATCAGCGCATCAGGCAGGTGAATGCCGAAACCGCCCAGCAAGCTCTGGAAATAACCGGACCAGCCGACGGATACCGCCGAGGAGGCCAGCAGGTATTCCAGCATCAGGTCCCAGCCGATGATCCAGGCCACCAGCTCGCCCAGCGTGGCATAGGCATAGGTGTAGGTGGAGCCGGAAATCGGCAGCATCGCGGCAAACTCGGCATAGCACAGCGCGGCAAAACCGCAGGCAAATGCACCGATGATGAAGGACAGTACCAGGCCCGGGCCGGCCACCGTGGCACCGGTGCCGGTCAGCACGAAAATACCGGTACCGATGATGGCACCGATCCCCAGCATGGTCAGGTCGAAAGCCGTCAGCTCCTTGCGGAGCCCTTTGGCGGTCTGGGCAAATTCCAGCATGCCCTGAACGCTCTTCTTGCGCATCAAACTCATGTTCAGACTATCCTGTGTGCGCCGTTCCCCTTGCCATGTTTGGGCGGCGGGGTAGCCGGCGTTGATGATCATACTCAGCCCTTCCGCGGCTGCCCCGTCTGTTGCCGGTTCGTGACCGACACCTCAACGCAGGGCACTGCAGCGGAAAACGCGCGATCTTACAGGAAGGGGGGAACAGTTCAAGCCATAAAATCGGACAAAGTGTATCCATTATCCATTGCCAAGCCGTTCTGGCAGCAGGATTTGCTGCAAAGCTGTCATAAGCCTGCAAGACAAGGCAGTTAATGGCGCTATTCGACCAATAATCCGGTAGAAATTGCCATAAAAACGCAATGCCATGCCTATTTGACAGCAGTTTGCCTTACTGCAAACCTGATTCACCCTGCCGCAACATATTGCGACAGGGCGCGATGACAGCAGACTGAATCACCACCAGGCTTCGATTTGCGCTCCCAGCGTGGTGGCATTGCGCCGGCCATTGCTGGCAAACGTACTGGCATTGGCCAAGGCTGCGGCATCATTCCAGTTAAAGCGGCTGACATATAGCCGGAACTCCGGTCGACTCCAGAAATCGGTATCCGGAGCAAACGCCAGCGCCAGCGTGGCCTTGTTCAACTGCTGCGTATCCTGCCCGTCGGTGTTGCGGCTGGTCAGGCCAACCTCACCCAGCAACTTGATATTGGCCGCCAGCCCGTAGGAAAGGCGCCCGCCCAGGCTGACATCACGGTATTTGGCGGCATGATCGGGGGCCACGGTCTGGTAGCCGAACACCGCCTGTCCGCCAAAACGACCACGCTGCCAGCTGAGCACTTCGGCCAGCCGGTTCTGTCTGGCCCCTGGCTGGGCGGCCCCCGCGCTATCCAGATTGTAAAACTCGCCGGACAGTGAGGCATGGCCGGAGGCAGTCTGCAAAAACAGTGCGTTTTGCAGCCCGGTCACCAGGAAGTCTTGCTGATTATGCAGCAGCCCCCAGGCGCTACCGGCCTTGCCCATGGCAAAGTCTCCGCTGATGACGCCACCGGTCAGCGCCAGCTTGCCCCCGGGATTGCTTGCAATATTGATCAGCTGGAAATTGACACGGCGCGCATTGTTCAGCGTGGCATTGCTATTGGCATAGTTGCCCGAGCTGGACAGGGACACATTCAGCCGCGCGCTGTGACCGATGGCAATGCCGTCGACGCCGGCACCGTAATTGTCACCATCCTGCATCAGCCAGTTGTCCAGAATATGGATATCCTGAATGCGGTGGTAGCGCTGGCCAGCCCAGAAGGTCAGCTCGGGGGCAAAGGCCAAGCCGGACAGATAGGCATAGAGCTGTGCGGCGCTGGTCTTGCTGGTGCTGCCGCTGTCGCCGATCACCGGGTCATAGCTATAGAAGGTGGGCATGGCGTATACCCCCCAGCTGACGCCACCGCTGCCACTCCATTTCTTGCCGATACCGAATTCGCCGTAGGTGTCACCTTCGTTACCCAGCCGGAAGTGCTGTAAATCCCCGCCCAGTTGGTATTGGCCGCGCGGTTCATCCTTGCTGCCGGAGTAAAAGCCGCTACGGAAATAGCCATCAAAACTGAAACCGTTGTCTTCCAGTGCCTGTTTCATGGCACTGCCCAATTGCTCGGCACTGGGCGTACTGCCGCCGCTTGTACTGTCGGTGGCCATGGCGGCTCCACTCAGGCCCAGTAGCAAGGCACTCAGGACGATGGTCGATGGTGTTGTTGTCATGGGTATTCTCCTTATCCGTGTTATTGATCTGCGCAACGCCGCCCTGCTGTCCCCCAGAGCGTGGCGTGCGGGCAAAGCTCCGCCCTGCCGGCGCAAGCGCAGGCATGACGGTCATGCGGGTCCAGGTGTCGTTAAGGCGGTGTGACGGGATAAAACCGGTACAGCAGCGAATGCCAGGGGCGCAGCTGCCATTGCCAGCCGGCTGGCGGTGCCGGGTAGTTGCTCAACAGCAACTCGGCTTGCCAGCCCTCCGGAATCACCCCCTCCGGCAGCCGGTAGCTTTGCGCTTCGGCTCCGAAATGGCTGATCACCAGCAACATTTCTGCGGCGCTTCGCCGGGTATACACCCACAGGCTGGGGTGTTCCGGCGTCAGGCAGCGGTAATCGCCATCAGCCAGCACCGGGTATTGCTTGCGCAGGGCAATCAAGCGCCGGTAGTGGTGCAAGACCGAATCCGGGTCGGCCAGGGCAGCGGCCACATTGATGTGGCCAGCATCATCTGCCAGCCGCAACCAGGGCTGGGTCTGGCTGAAGCCGGCAAACCGGCTGTTGTCCCATTGCATGGGCGTGCGGCTGTTATCGCGTGATTTCTGGCGGATGACCGCCATCGCCTGTGCGCGATCCAGCCCGCTGGCCAGCAGCTGCTGGTAGGCATTGAGGCTTTCCACATCGCGCAGCTCTTCAATGTGCTGGAATGCCGGATTGGCCATGGCGATTTCCTCGCCCTGATAGAGATAAGGCGTGCCTTGCAAGCCATGCAGGGCGGTGGCCAGCATCTTGGCCGAAACCTGCCGGTACTGGCCTTCATCGCCAAAGCGCGATACCACGCGCGGCTGATCATGGTTGCACCAGAACAAAGCGTTCCAGCCCCCCCCGGCATGCATGCCCTGCTGCCAGTCCGACAGGATGCGTTTGAGGCCGACAAAGTCGAAGCGGCCCAATTGCCACTTCTGCCCCTGCGGATAATCGACCTTCAGGTGATGAAAATTGAAGGTCATCGACAACTCACGCCGCTCCGGGTGCGAATAATCGATGCAGTGCGCCAGCGAGGTGGACGACATCTCGCCCACAGTCAGCAGTTCGCGCCCGGCAAAGACTTCGCGGTGCATCTGCTGCAGGTATTCGTGCACGCGCGGGCCATCGGTATAAAAATGGCGGCCGTCGCTGTCATCTTCGGAAAAAGCCGGGTCTTTCGAGATCAGGTTGATCACGTCCAGCCGGAAACCGGCCACCCCCTTGTCGGCCCAAAAACGCATCATCTCGAACACCGCCTGGCGCAACTGCGGGTTTTCCCAGTTCAGGTCGGCCTGGGTCTGATCGAATAGATGCAGATAATACTGGCCGCTTTCCGGCTCGAAAGCCCAGGCCGAGCCACCAAACTTGGACTGCCAGTTATTGGGCTGGTCGCGCCAGATATAGAAGTCGCGGTAGAAATTGTCGCGCCCCTTCAGCGCCTGGCGAAACCAGGCGTGCTCGGTCGAGGTATGGTTGACCACGATGTCCAGCATGATGCCGATGCCACGCTGCCGCGCCTCGGCCAGCAGCAGCTCGAAATCAGCCATGCTGCCGTAGGCCGGATCAATGCGGTAATAATCGCTGACATCGTAGCCATTGTCCTTTTGCGGCGAGCAGTAAAACGGCGTCAGCCATAGATAATCCACGCCCAGCCAGGCCAGGTAGTCCAGCCGGTCGACCACCCCCAGCAGATCGCCGGTAGCCTGCTGGCGATGGCTGCTGAAACTCTTGGGATAAATCTGGTAGACCACGGCCTGCTTCATGTTCTCAGGCATGCTGTGCTACCTCGTCCCCGGCCATGGCAGCATGCCGGCGCGCCAGCAGCAGGGTAAGGGTGATCGGGACGATGATCGCCACCAGTGTTCCCAGCAAAAACAGCGGAATGAATGTGGGAATGATGGAAATAAATGCCGGCAGGCCGCCTACCCCGATGGCCGCCGCCCGGACATGGCCCAGGGTAATCAGCACAGCGGCGCAGGCCGAACCGGTCAGCCCGGCATAAAAGGGCAGCTTGTAGCGCAGGTTCACCCCGAACATGGCCGGCTCGGTGATGCCGAAGAAGGCCGAGATGGCGGAGGTGGAAGCCATGCTCTTGTCGCGTGGCGACTTGAGCAGCCAGAACATGGCCAGCGCCGCACTACCCTGCGCGATATTGGACAGCGCAATCATCGGCCAGATGAAGGTGCCGCCCTGGTTGGCAATCAGCTGCAGGTCTACCGCGATAAACATGTGATGCATGCCGGTCAGCACCAGCGGGGCATACAGCGCGCCAAACAGTAAGGCGCCCAGCCATGGTGCCAGATTGAACACATAGACCAGCGCATCGGTAATGGCGATACCCAGATGGCGCGTCAGCGGGCCGATCACTGCCAGCGCCAGCAGGCCGCTGATCACAATGGTCACGATGGGAATCACCAGCAGCTGGATGGCGTTGGGCACGCGCGGGCGCAGCCACAGCTCGATACGGCTCATGACCCAGCTGGCGGCGAGAATCGGCAGAATCTGCCCCTGGTAGCCCACTTTTTCGATATGCAGGCCAAATACATCAAAATACGGCACGGATGCACCGTCCAGCCCGGCAGCGGCTTTGCCGTAGTTCCAGGCGTTGAGCAAATCCGGATGCACCAGCAACAAGCCCAACACGATGCCAAGGATCTCACTGCCGCCAAAGCGCTTGGCTGCCGACCACCCCACCAGCGCCGGCAAGAACACAAAGGAAGTGTTGGCCATCATATTGATCAGCCCCCACACCCCATCCAGGCCGGGATAGGCCTGCAGCAGGGTTTTATCCGCGATGAACATGCCACGGGCACCCAGCAGGTTGTTCAGGCCCATCAGCAAGCCAGCCACGATAATGGCCGGCAGAATCGGCATGAACACATCGGAAAACACCTTCACCAACTGTTGCAGCCGGTTTTGCTTGTGATCACCGCTGGACTTCACCTGCGCCACCGTGGCGGTGGCGATCCCTGCCTGCGCCACCAGTTCGGCATAAACCCGGTCGACATCACCGGCACCAATCACGATTTGAAATACCCCGGCATTGCTGAAACAGCCCTTGACCAGTTCGACCTGGCGTATGGCATCGACCTGCACCAGGCTGTCGTCCCGCAAGGCGATGCGCAGCCGGGTCAGGCAGTGGGCTGCCTGCTGGATATTGCCAGCCCCGCCAATGGCAGCAAGCAGTTGAGCGGCAATTGCTGAATAGTTCTGGCTCATTTTGTCTCCGTCCTGTTTGGCAGCCGGGACAAGACATTAATGCCGCTTGCCCAGACTGATGGTTTGTCAGTCACCATGACGGCATTAAACTCGTACAGACGAGTTATTGCAATACTCGTATGTACGAGTTGGCATTTTTATCATAAAACGCTGCGACCAAAACGCAACACGGCTGCGGCAATGACAAGGGCCCGGCCTGGATCAACCAGTACCGGGCCCTAAATTGTTGGCAAAAAACTCCAAAAAACGCTAACGTCTGGCAATATCGGTGAAGTAGAACTTATCCAGCCGATGACGCGACTCGGTGTACTCAAACAGCCGGCCATCGTAGAGATGAGTCAGGTTCTTCACCACGATGACGTGGTCCATGCCATTGAGATCCAGATACTGGCGGTCATCTTCATTGCAGGGCTGGGCCTCGATGATGCGCTGGGCATAGCTGATGGTCAGCCCCAGTTGCTGTTCGATGTAGTGATAGATGGAGCCGGCCGCCACTCCGGCATCCAAGCCGGGAACCAGCTCGGCCACGAAATGATTGATGTCGACAATGACATTTTCGCCGTCGATATTGCGCACCCGCTTGATCTTGACCAGCGGCGTCGCTTCCGCCACCCCCATCTGCCGGGCCAGCGCGGCATCAGCCAGCACCGCTTCCAGCGCGGCCACCTGCGACACCACCTGCCGCCCCATGCGGTCGTTCATTTCCTGAAAGCTGACAATGCCGCTCAGCTGGAATTCGATATTGCCCGGCTTGAGCACATACACGCCCTTGCCATGAATTTTCTGCACATAGCCGCGCTCCTGCAGCATGTCGACAGCCTTGCGCACCGTGCCACGGCTGGCCTGGTACTGGCTCATCAGCTCGGTTTCCGAAGGAATGCGTTCCCCCTGGGCAAAACGCTGATTGTCGATATCGGCAACAATGTCGGAATAAATCTGGTTGTACTTGTTCACAGGCTTTCACTCGGCCATTGGCCGGGACTCGCGTCCCGGATGAGAAACGCTACCTTACAAGACTGCCCGACGTCGGTCCACCCGCGCCCATGACTCAGTCCCAGTAGCCGGCAGCGGTGTAAATCTGCCGCAGGTGCTCGATGAAATGCCGGACACGTGCCGGCAGGAAGCGCCGCTGCGGCACCACGGCATATACCGGGTAGTCTGGGGCGGCAAACTGGTCGAGCACCGTCACCAGCCGCCCCTCCGACACATCGTCCTTCACCTCCCACAAGGAGCGCCAGGCCAGGCCCAGGCCCTGCAAGGCCCAGTCATGCAGCACCGCACCGTCATTACATTCCTGGCGGCCGGACACGCGCAGATTGATCAGCTCGCCATCGCGCTCGAAGCTCCAGCCACGGCTTTGGCTCTCGCCCAGAGACAGGCAGTTGTGGCTGGCCAGCTGTTCCAGCGTGCGCGGAATGCCATGACGTGACAGATAGGCGGGCGAGGCCACCACCACACGGCGGTTTTCTGCCAGACGCATCGCCACCAGCGAGGAGTCGGCCAGATCAGAAATACGGATGGCGCAATCGATGCGTTCGCGCTGCAAGTCGATCAGGCGGTCGGACAAATCCAGCGTAACCCGGATGTCCGGCTGCGCCAGCTGGAAAGCCGCAATATGCGGTGCCACATGACGGCGGCCAAAGCCTGCCGGCGCCGACACCCGCAGATGCCCGCGCGCCCGGCCGCTGCCAGAGGCTACTGCCGCCTCGGCCTCGGACAGCTCGGACAGAATGCGCTGACAGTCTTCAAAAAACGCCGCCCCTTCCTGGGTCAGAGTCACACTGCGGGTGGTGCGTACCAGCAATTTCACCCCCAGCCGCTCCTCCAGCGCATCCAGCCGCCGCCCTATCATGGCCGGCACCACGCCTTGCTGGCGCGCAGCGGCCGACAAGCTGCCGTGATTGACCACGGCGACAAAGGTTTCCAGTTGCTTGAACTCGCTCATTGCATACTTAAAAGTAAAAGATGTTATGCCTATTTATGCATTTTTTTTTACTGTTTGGCTAGATACACTGGCTGTCATCGCAATGCAGCATTTTGATCAATCAGGACGGCATTCCGCCGCCTACGGCAATTCAATCAGGAGCAAGCACATGGCTATCACCCTTCCGCAAGGCGTGGAAATCCTCGCCCCGCTGACCCCGGCGTTTGAAGAAATCCTCACTACCGAGGCGCTGGCCTTTGTCGCCAAGCTGCACCGCCAGTTTGAAGCGCGCCGCCGCGAACTGATCGCCGCCCGCGTGGTACGCCAGGCCGAACTGGATGCCGGCAAGCTGCCGGACTTCCTGCCGGAAACCGCCGCCATCCGCGCCGGCGACTGGAAAATTGCCCCGCTGCCGCAGGATCTGCTGGACCGCCGTGTGGAAATCACCGGGCCGGTTGACCGCAAGATGATGATCAACGCGCTCAACTCCGGCGCCAAGAGCTTCATGGCCGACTTCGAGGACTCCAACTGTCCGAGCTGGGAAAACCAGATCAGCGGCCAGATCAATGTGCGCGATGCCTATCGCAAGACCATTTCCTTTGCCAATCCGGACGGCAAGCAATACCGCCTGAACGACAGCGTGGCCACGCTGATCCTGCGTCCGCGCGGCTGGCACCTGATGGAAAAGCACGTGACCGTGGATGGTGAAATCGTCTCCGGTTCGCTGTTCGACTTTGCCCTGTCCTTCTTCCACAACATCGCCTACCTGCAAAGCGTGGGCAGCGCCACCTATTACTACCTGCCGAAGATGGAAGGCCATCTGGAAGCACGGTTGTGGAACGATGTGTTCGTGTTTGCCCAACAGGAACTGGGCATCGCCCAAGGCAGTATCAAGGCCACCGTACTGATCGAAACCATCCTCGCGGCCTTCGAGATGGACGAAATCCTCTACGAACTGCGCGAACACAGCTCCGGCCTGAATGCCGGCCGCTGGGACTACATTTTCAGCTGCATCAAGAAGTTCAAGCAGAATCGCGACTTCTGCCTGGCCAACCGCGCACAGATCACCATGACCGTACCCTTCATGCGTGCCTATGCCCTGCTGCTGCTCAAGACCTGCCACCAGCGCAATGCGCCGGCCATCGGCGGCATGGCTGCACTGATTCCGATCAAGAACGATCCGGTGGCCAATGAGAAAGCGCTGGGTGGCGTGAAGGCCGACAAGGACCGCGATGCCACCGACGGCTACGATGGCGGCTGGGTGGCTCACCCGGGCCTGGTACCGATTGCCAACGAAGCCTTCACCCGTGTGCTGGGCGATGCGCCCAACCAGATTGCCAAGCAGCGCCCGGATGTGAATGTCAGCGCCGCCGACCTGCTGAATTTCCAGCCGGAAGCACCGATCACCGAAGCCGGCCTGTCGATGAACATCAATGTGGGTATCCAGTATCTGGGCTCGTGGATTTCCGGCAACGGCTGCGTGCCCATCCACAATCTGATGGAAGATGCCGCCACTGCGGAAATCTCCCGCTCGCAGATCTGGCAGTGGATCCGCAGCCCCAAGGGCGTGCTGGATGATGGCCGCAAGGTGACCGTGGAACTGTTCCGCGAACTGCAAGCGGCAGAAGTGGCCAAGCTGAAAGCCGAATACGGCAGCCGCTGGAGCAAGCAATATGAAGACGCGGCCGGCATGTTCGATCTGCTGACCACCTCGGACGACTTTGTCGAGTTCCTCACCTTGCCAGGCTACGACTACATCGATTAAACGATCGACCCTATAGCTGGCAATTTGCCAGCTTACACTCATGCGGCCCGTGATCCGGGCCGCTTTTTTTATGCCTGCCCGCCGAATGGGCAACTTCCTGTCTCCAATATCCAATTTCAGCCATTTTATTGCGCATCGCAGCAAGAAAAATCTTTGGCATTGGAATAAAATTGCGCGAAATAAACATTTTCCAAAAAAATCTATCCTGACTCACAAGGAAACGCCATGTCCCTACGCCATCGCCAACTGCTGGCCGCTGCCGCTGCCGTGTTGTCTCTGTCTGCTGCCGCTGCGGAAATGCAATCTGTCGCCATTACCGCCATCGTCGATCACCCGGCACTGGATGCCGCACGCAAAGGCATTACCGATGAACTGAAAGCTGCCGGCTACGGTGACGACAAGCTCAAGGTGCAATACCAGAGCGCCCAGGGTAATCCGGCCACTGCCGGCCAGATCGCCCGCAAATTCGTCGGTGACAAGCCGAATGTCGCGGTAGCCATTGCCACTCCGTCGGCCCAGGCTCTGGTTGCTGCCAGCAAGACCCTGCCCATCGTGTTCACAGCGGTGACCGACCCGGTGGCCGCCAAACTGGTGAGCAGCTGGAAAGCCAGTGGCAGCAATGTCACCGGCGTGTCCGACATGCTGCCGCTGGGCCCGCAGGTAGACCTGATCCTGAAAGTGAAACCGGCCGCCAAGCGTATCGGCATGGTTTATAGCCCGGGTGAAGTCAACTCCACCATCGTGGCCAAAGAGCTGAAGGCCGAGCTGGCCAAGCGCGGCATGACCCTGGTGGAAGCCCCGGCCGCCCGTACCGTGGACGTGGCCCCGGCCGCCAAGAGCCTGATCGGCAAGGTTGATGCCATCTACACCAGCACCGACAACAATGTGGTGTCCACTTACGAATCGCTGGTGGCCGTGGCCAACCAGGCCAAGCTGCCGCTGATCGCCTCGGATACCGATTCGGTCAAGCGTGGTGCCATCGCGGCACTGGGCATGAACTACTACGATATGGGCCGCCAGACCGGCAAGATCGTCATCCGTATCCTGAAGGGTGAAAAGCCCGGCACCATCGCCCCGGAAGTGGGCAGCAAGCTGAGCCTGACCGTTAACCCGGCAGCCGCCATCAAGCAAGGTGCCCCGCTGTCGGCCACCCTGCTGAAAGAAGCCCAGAACACTGTCAAGTAAGCAATAGCTGCGCAACGCTGCCCTGATGGCCTGATGGTCGTCGGGGCTTTGTCCGTTATCACCGCCCTGCCTGCCAAGACAGGGCCTGCCGGCCCCCTATCCGGGCCGCCGGTTTGTCGTAGAGGTTTTCATGTCCCTGATTTCACTGATGGGTGCGCTGGAAATCGGCCTGATCTTTGCGCTGGTCGCACTGGGCGTGCTGATTTCCTTTCGCCTGCTCAATTTCCCCGACCTCACCGCCGACGGCAGCTTCCCGCTGGGCGGTGCCGTCGCCGCCGTATTGATTGCCGGTGGTCATGATCCCTGGCTAGCCTGTGGCCTGGCGGCCATTGCCGGCGCCGCCGCCGGCTGGCTCACCGCCTGGCTCAATGTCCGCCTGGGCATCCTGCAATTGCTGGCCAGCATTCTGGTGATGATTGCGCTGTACTCGATCAATCTGCGCATCATGGGCGCGCCCAATATCGCGCTGATCGGCCTGCCCACTGTCTTCACTCCCTTCATCAGCACGGTCAATGACAATGCCTGGCTGATCCAGCCTGCAGTGCTGGCGGTCATCGTGGTGTTGGCCAAGCTGCTGCTGGATGCCTTCTTTGCCTCCGAAGCGGGACTGGCACTGCGCGCCACCGGTGCCAATCCGCGCATGGCGCGTGCTCAAGGCATCTCCACCGACCGCATGACGCTGGCCGGCATGGCCTTGTCCAATGCGCTGATTGCCCTGGCTGGCGCCCTCTATGTGCAAACCCAGGGCGGTGCCGACATCTCCATGGGTATTGGCACCATCGTGGTCGGCCTGGCGGCGGTGATCATTGGCGAAACCCTGCTGCCACCACGCAGCCTGTGGCTGGTGACACTGGCCACCGTGCTGGGCGCCCTGCTCTATCGCCTGCTGATAGCACTGGCCCTGAATGCCGACTTCATCGGCCTGCAAGCGCAGGACCTGAACCTCATTACCGCCGTATTGGTGGGCCTGGCGCTGGTACTGCCCAAGATCAAGGCCAAACTGCGCAACAAGCAAGGAGGACGCACCGCATGATGCGCGCCGACAATCTGTTCAAGACCTTCAACCCCGGTACGCCGCTGGAAAACCCGGTGCTGCGTGGCCTGTCGCTCACCATCGAGTCCGGCCAGTTTGTCACCGTGATCGGCAGCAATGGGGCGGGCAAATCCACCTTTCTCAATGCCATTAGCGGCGACATCAGCCCGGATAGCGGCAGCCTGTTTATCGATGGCCAGGATGTGACGCGCCAGACAGCTTGGCAGCGCGCCGGGCTGGTGGCCCGGGTATTCCAGGACCCGCTGGCCGGCACCTGCGAGGGCTTGTCCATCGAGGAAAATCTGGCGCTGGCCATGCAGCGTGGCCAGGGTCGTGGCCTGTCGCGTGCAGTCAAAGCCAGCTATCGCGAGCAATTCCGCGCCAAGTTGGCCACCCTGCAACTGGGGCTGGAAAACCGCCTGGGTGACCGCATGGGCTTGCTTTCCGGTGGCCAACGCCAGGCGGTGAGCCTGCTGATGGCGTCCTTGCAGCCTTCACGCCTGCTGCTGCTGGACGAGCACACCGCTGCGCTCGACCCCAAAACCGCAGCCTTCGTGCTGCAACTGACCGACCGCATCGTCAGCGAAAACAAGCTGACCGCGCTGATGGTGACCCACTCCATGCGCCAGGCGCTGGACCATGGCCACCGCACCGTGATGTTGCATCAAGGCCGGGTGGTGCTGGATGTCAGCGGCGAGGAGCGCAGCCGCATGGATGTGCCCGACCTGCTGGCCATGTTCGAGCAGACTCGCGGAGAAAAGCTGGACGACGACGCCCTGCTGCTGGGCTAAGACAAACAGCAGCTACACCACCTGGCCGGCTGTCTGCTGCTTGTGCGGCCGGTCAGGTGACAAACTCCCCGCGACCTTGCTCGCTGCCATTTCTCCATGTTGTATGCGAACCTTCTGCTACGTTCATGTTCAAAAGTCTGTTTGAAAACACACGCAGGGAGATGGCATGGAAAATATTCGGATTCCCCTTCTGCTTTGGGCCGGTTTGTTAAGTGTTTCCACCTTTGCCGTGGCTGCTGACGGCATCGAATTACGTCTTTCTGCCTCGGCACAGCAGGAAGTGGCCAACGACCAGATTCAGGCCACCCTCTACCTGCAGGACAAGAGCGAGCAGCCGGCCGTGCTGGCAGACCGCCTCAACAAGGGTATTGCCCGTGGCATGGCCACCGGCAAGGCCTACCCCCAGGTCGAGCTGAGCAGCGGCAGCTACAATAGCTGGCCCAGCTATGACAAGAACGGCAAGATCAGCAGCTGGCAAGGCCGGGCGGAAATCCGGCTGAAAAGCCGCAACATGACGCAGGCGGCGGAACTGGTCGCACAATTGCAAAAAACCATGCTGCTGGAGGGTGTACAATTCAGTGTTTCCGACAACACGCGCCGCGCTGCTGAAAAAGCCATGATTCCGGCCGCACTGGCAGAAATGCAGGAACAAGCCGACATCACCGCCAAAACACTGGGGAAAAGCCGGGTCACCATCAAGGAACTGGAATTCGGCAATGCCGCCCCGGCTTATCGCCCACCCATGCTGATGCGGGCTGCCGCGGCGCCCATGGCCAAGGAGATGGATGTGGCCCAGCCAGACTGGCAGCCGGGGCAAAGCCAGCTGCAACTGCAGATTACCGGCAAGATCGAACTCAACTAGATCGCACTCAACTAGGGCTTTATGCATGGGCAGCCATGCGCTAAAGTAAGCAGATAACGGGCTGAGTTCATCAGCCCGCTTTTACGACCCGCCGAGCACCCTACCACCATGAAACTGATTGCCTCCCTCACCAGCCCGTATGCCCGCAAGGTACGCATCGTGCTGGCCGACAAGAAGATTGATTGCCCGCTGGAAGAGGACATGCCATGGAATCCGGACAGCCAGGTCCCGCATTACAACCCGCTGGGCAAAGTCCCCGTGCTGGAGCTGGATGACGGCAGCACCCTGTTCGATTCACGGGTCATTGTGGAATACCTGGACAATATCTCGCCGGTGGCGCGCCTGCTGCCGCAGGAAAACCGCCGCCTGATCAATACCCGCCGCTGGGAAGCGCTGGCCGATGGCATCACCGATGCTGTCGTGGCCATCGTGCTGGAGCAGCGCCGCCCGGCCGACAAGCAGATGCCGGAGTGGATTGCCCGCCAGCAGGACAAGGTGGATCGCGGTCTGGCTGCCCTGTCCGGCGACCTGGGCGAACGCCAGTGGTGCAATGCCGAAAGCTACAGCCTGGCCGATATCGCCGTCGGCTGCTGCCTGGCCTATCTGGACTTCCGCTTCCCCGCCATCGACTGGCGTGCCAGCTATCCCAATCTGGCCGCCCTGCTGGAACGCTTGTCCACCCGTCAATCTTTCATCGATACCCAGCCACCCGCAGTCTGAGCAAGGCACATGAAAAAACCGGGCCAGTCCCGGTTTTTTGTTTCGACCACCACCACGCTCATGCCTGCCGCGGTGCCAGCATGATGATGCCCATCCCCAGCAGCGCCAGCGTGGCCCCCAGCACGTCCCACAGTCCCGGCCGCACACCGTCGACCAGCCACAACCACAGCAAAGCCACCACCACGTAGACACCACCATAAGCAGCATAGACACGCCCCGCCGCGGCCGGGTGCAGGGTCAGCAGCCAGACAAACAGCAGGAGTGCAAGCGCCGCCGGCAGCAACAGCCAGACCGAGCCCTGCTGCTTCAGCCACAACCAGGGCAGATAGCAGCCGGTAATCTCGGCCAGAGCGGTCAGGCCAAACAACAGCAATAACTTCAACAATGCCACTACGGTTTTCCTTTAATACGGTGTGACTGCAAGAACAGGCAAGGTCAGCAGGCTGCCTGCGCCAATTCCCGCTGATACACAGCCACTTCTTCTGCCATCCAGCCGGCAAAATCACGCTGCTTGCGCTGCGAACTCTCCCGCGCCGGCCACACCAGCCAATGAGGATAGGGGTAAGGCACCACGATATCACTCACCTGCACCAGCGTACCGGCCTGCAAGGCGGCATGCACCAGGCTACGGCGCTCCAGCGCCACCCCCAGCCCCTGCTGTACCGCCTGCAGCACCAGATTGGAATCGTTGATCCACAAACCGGCCTGGGCCGGTTCGGCCACGCCGGCAGCCTGACACCAGCCCATCCAGCTCTCCACCGTGCGTACCACCGGCCCGGCCACGATCTCGGCCGGCGTGCGCGGCAACTGCCCTTGACGAAAGCTTGGTGCCGCCACCACCACCAGCTCGTCGTCAAACAGATGCTGTTGTTGCAGCCCCTCCCAATCGCCCTGCCCCATGCGGATGCCGATATCCACCAGCCCCTGACGCAAATCCTGGATATCCAGGCTGGCACGCAGACTGATGCGGTAGTGCGGGAAGCGGGCCTGAAAACGTGGCAGGCGTGGCAGCAGCCAGTGCGCGCCAAACGACGGCAGCACCGCCAGCACCAGTTCGCCATCGCGCGGCCGTGCCTGAACCAATCGTGTAGCTTCGGTTAATTCTGCCAGGCCTATTCTCACCTGCAGCGCATACAGCCGGCCATCTTCAGTCAAGCGCAAACCGCGCCCCTCGCGCACAAACAGCACCACGCCCAATATGTCCTCAAGCTGGCGTATTTGCTGGCTGATGGCCGAGTGTGTCACATGCAGCTCACTGGCGGCCAGGGTGACGCTCCCCAGACGGGCCAGCGCTTCGAAACTGCGCAGGGCAGATAGTGGTGGCAAGGGTCTCATGTAAGTAAAACTAACATTAATCCCAAATAAATATCAATTTTCAGTGACCAGGCCGCCACTTATAGTGAAGTCACCCCCACGCAAGGAGATGACCATGGCCCATTCATTACGGCTGGAACTGGCGGATGGCGAACTGCTGGTGCTACAGCTTGCCCGGCGCTGCCAGCTGATTGCCCGCAGCGGTTCGCACTGGCTGACGATTGATGGCCGGGACATTTGCCTGCACGATGGAGAATCAGCCGACCTGCCGGCTGGCAAGTTATTGCTGGAAGGCCGTGGCCAGCTGGAAGTACGGCTCTGCGCCGACCAGGCAGCAACCCGACATGCCTGGCTCCGGCTGGGCAGCCATTACCAAACCGTTTGAACCGGAAAGGATGATCATGCAACTGATAGGCATGCTGGATTCACCTTATGTACGCCGTGTCGCCATCAGCCTGCGACTGATGGAGATTCCCTTCAGTCACCGTGCGGTATCGGTATTCCGCCATCTGGCCGAATTTCAGGCCATCAATCCGGTAGTCAAGGCACCAACCCTGATTCTGGGTGATGGCAGTACGCTGATGGATTCCACCCTGATCCTGGATTATCTGGACACCTTGCATCCGGAACGCAGCCTGATGCCGCAAGCCCTGCCACAGCGCCAGCGCACGCTGCGCTTGCTGGGGCTGGCCTTGGCTGCCATGGAAAAAAGCGTGCAGCTCGCCTACGAGCAAAACTTGCGTCCCGAGGACAAACGGCATCAGCCCTGGCAGGAACGGGTCAGCGCGCAATTGCTGGCTGCCTATGACTTGCTGGAGCAGGAGCTGGCTATCGAAGCACTATCGTCCACACCGCTAGACCAGGCAGGTATCAGTATCGCTGTGGCCTGGCGCTTCAGCCGGGAAATACTGCCACAACAATTGGCCTGGGATGACTTCCCGCTGTTGCAGCAATGGAGCGCGCAGGCAGAAGCCCTGCCGGCCTTTGTCGCCACGCCCTTCGAGTAGGCCTGGTCCTCAGCATGCGGCGAGATAAGCCCAGGCCGCTTGCATTACAATCGCCAGACACAAAAAAACCGCCTGCCCACTACAGAGGACAGGCGGTTTTCATGGAGAGCAGCAGGCCTGCCTTAGGCCGACAGCTCCAGCAGCAGCTTGTTGATGCGCTTGACGAAGGTGGCCGGGTCTTCCAGCTTGCCGCCTTCCGCCAGCAAAGCCTGGTCGTACAGCACCTGGGCCAGATCAGCCGCACGGCCGGCATCGGACTCTTCCGCCAGACGTTTCACCAGTACATGCTCCGGGTTGATTTCCAGCGTCGGCTTGCTGGCTTCAACCTTTTGCCCTGCCGCCTTCAGCATGCGCTCCAGGTGTGCACTCATATCATGCTCACCCGCCACCAGGCAGGCCGGGCTATCGGTCAGGCGCACCGTGGCGCGCACTTCCTTCACCTTGTCACCCAGGGCGCTCTGCACTTTTTCTACCAGCGGCTTGGCGGCTTCTTCAGCCTGCTTCTGGGCTTCCTTGTCGGCTTCGTCTTCCAGCGCGCCCAGGTCCAGTGCGCCCTTGGCTACCGACTGCAGCGACTTGCCATCGAACTCGAACAGCGAACCGACAACCCACTCATCCACGCGGTCGGTCAGCAGCAGCACTTCCACACCCTTCTTCTTGAATACTTCCAGGTGCGGGCTGTTGCGGGCAGCGGCCAAGGTGTCGGCGGTGATGAAGTAAATCTTGTCCTGACCTTCTTTCATGCGGCCGATATAGTCGCTCAGGCTGACCGTCGGCTCGTCACCATCCACAGCCGTGGAGGCAAAGCGCAGCAGCTTGGCAATGCGTTCCTTGTTGGCGTGATCTTCGCCCACGCCTTCTTTCAGCACCTGGCCGAACTCTTTCCAGAAGGCGGCATATTTTTCGGTCTGGTTGGCGGCGAGGTCTTCCAGCAGACCCAGCACCTTCTTCACGCAACCGGCGCGAATGGCATCGATATCCTTGCTTTCCTGCAGGATTTCACGGGATACGTTCAGCGGCAGGTCGTTACTATCAATCACCCCACGCACAAAACGCAGGTATTGCGGCATCAGCTTGTCGCTGTCTTCCATGATGAACACGCGGCGCACATACAGCTTGATGCCCTGCTTGCGCTCGCGGTCCCACATATCGAACGGCGCACGTGCCGGGATGTACAGCAGCTCGGTGTATTCCTGGCGGCCTTCGACACGGGCATGGCTCCAGGCCAGCGGGTCGGTGAAGTCATGCGCCACGTGCTTGTAGAATTCGGTGTACTGCTCGTCGCTGATCTCGCTCTTGCTACGGGTCCATAGCGCCGAGGCCGCATTGACCGCTTCCAGCTCGTCGCTTTCGATTACTTCGCCGTTTTCGCCGTAGCTGCTGCCCTTCTTCATCAGAATCGGGATGGAGATATGGTCGGAATAGGTACGTACGATGCGCTTGAGTGCCCAGTCGGCCAGCAGTTCGTCTTCGCCTTCTTTCAGGTGCAGCACGATGTCGGTACCGCGACCAGCCTTTTCCACCTGCTCCAGCGTGTACTCGCCTTCACCTTGCGACTCCCAGCGGATGCCTTCCGCCGTATTGCTGCCGGCACGGCGGGTGGTGAGGCTGACTTTGTCGGCCACGATAAAGGCCGAGTAAAAACCGACGCCGAACTGGCCGATCAGGTTGGCGTCTTTCTTGGAGTCACCGGACAGCTGCTCGAAGAAGGCCTTGGTACCGGATTTGGCGATGGTACCGATATTGGCAATCACCTCGTCACGGCTCATGCCGATGCCGTTGTCGGAGATGGTGATGGTGCGGGCTTCCTTGTCGAAGCTGACAGTGATTTTCAGCTCGGCATCATTCTCGAACAACTCGGGCTTGGCCAGACCTTCAAAACGCAATTTGTCGGCAGCATCCGATGCATTGGAGATGAGTTCTCGCAGGAAGATCTCCTTGTTGGAATACAAGGAGTGGATCATCAGGTGAAGGAGTTGCTTGACTTCGGTCTGAAAGCCCAGGGTTTCTTTCTGTGCGCTCATGGTCTCTATTCATCAGTAGTTGGGTAATGGTGAGCTGACAGATAGGGGCAGAGTTAAGCGATTTCAATACCCTTACCCAGAATGCGGTCGCGGCAGGGTAGTGCCGGGCAGTTGCAATAGTTCGGCCACCACGGCAATGGCCACCACTGCCGGTTGGCGGCTGTCGATACCGGCGATGCCAACCGGACAGCGTATCGAGGCAATCTGCCCCAGCGACAAGCTGCCCATCAGCCGCAGATTAAAGCTGGCCAACTTGCTGTGACTCCCGTGCAAACCAACATAGCGTGCGTCAGCGCGCTGCAGTATCTGCTCGACCCAGCAAAAATCCAGCAGATCACTATCGGTCATCACCAGCCAGCAGGCATTTGCCGGCATGTGGCTGATCAGTTCCACGCCACCCTGCAGAGTAGTGATATGTTCCGGACAAGCCACCGGGAACACCTCCGGCCGGTTATCCAGCCAGATAAGCCGGACCGGCAGCTCACCCAGCAGGCGGCCCACCGCACGTCCGACATGGCCGGCCCCACACAGCACCACGGTCAGCTGGGGAGCCGCCAGATCGTCCTGCAGCACGGACTGCTCGGGCAGCCAGCGCACGCCTTCAGCGCTGCCGGCAGGCCAGCTGCAGCTAACCGGCGCAGCGCAGTCCAGCTGTAGCGTACGCCGCAATACCCGCCCCTCGCATCGGGCCTGCCAGGCCAGCTCCAGCCAGAGCTCATCCTGCTTGCCCAGTTTTTCAAACAACAGCCATACCTTACCCGCGCAGCAATAATCACCAGTCGGCCCCAACTGAAAGCAGGTGCACTGCCGCACTGCTGGAGGCTCAGCCAGCAGGCGACGGGCATGCATGCACGCCTGTTGTTCCAGCCAGCCGCCGCCCAGCGAGTCGGCCTGCCAGTCATCCGCCAGTGCCAGCCGTGCGCCGGTTTCTCGCGGCACCTGCCCCTGGCTACGCACCACCGTCACCAGCATGGCCTGGCCTTGTTGCGGCAGTTGCCGCCGCAGCACGGTCAGCCAATCCCCCTCCAGCAGCATCGCCCCGTCCTTTTCCATGCGCCTCATCAAGCAGCCAGCGACCCGCTGGCAGGCGGGTCCACAAGCTTAGTGCCCTGGCACCGACATCACCTCGGTCGCGCTGGCTTCGGTCAAGTCCGCCTTACCCAGGCCATTAAAAAATGCATTAAGCACCACGGCAGTCAGGCTGGCCAGCAGGATGCCGCTGTGCAATAGCGGTGCCATGCCCGCCGGCATCTGGCCAAAAAAGTCTTTGGCGACGGTGGGAATCATGCCCATGCCCAGGCTGATGGCGACGATGTACAGGTTGTAGCGGTTATGGAAATCCACCCGCGACAACACCTTGATGCCGGTGGCCAGCACCATGCCGAACATCACGATACCGGCCCCGCCCAGCACGAAGGGGGGAATGGAGGCCACCACGATGGACATCTTGGGTACCAGGCCAAAGGCGATCAGGATAAAGCCGGCCATTACGCATACCCAGCGGCTGCTGACCCCGGTAATGCTGACCAAACCGATGTTTTGCGAAAACGAAGTATGCGGGAAGGTATTGAACATGCCCCCCACCATCGTCCCCAGTGCATCCACCCGCAGACCGCGTACCAGATCATCCCGCTTGACCGGACGGTCGACGATTTCACCCAGAGCCAGGAACATGCCCATCGATTCGATGAACACGATCAGCATCACCACGGTGAGGGTGACGATGGACCACAGTTCGAATCGCGGTGCACCAAACTTGAAGGGCGTAATCAGGGCAAACCAGCTGGCATCCTGCAAACCGTCGAAATCCACCTTGCCCAGCAGCAGCGCAATGCAAAAACCCAGCACCAGCCCCAGCAGGATGGAGATATTGGCCAGGAAGCCACGGGCAAAGCGGATGATCAGCAAAATGAAGATCAGCACACTGAGTGAAATGCCCAGATACAGCGGACTACCATAATCAGGCGAGCCCAATCCGCCAGCCGACCAGTTGATGCCGACACCGATGATGGACAAGCCGATGGAGGTAATCACCACACCAGTCACCAGTGGTGGAAAAAAACGGATCAAGCGGCCGATCAGCGGCACCAGCAATAACGACAGCAAGCCCGCCGCCATGGTGGCACCAAAGATGCCGGGCAGGCCCAAAGCCGGATTCTGGCCGATGGCGATCATCGGCCCCACGGTGGCAAAAGTCACCGCCATGATGACCGGCATGCGGATGCCAAAGCCCTTGCAGCCCAGGCATTGCAACAGCGTGACCAGACCACAGCAGAACAGATCTGCGCTAACCAGAAAGGCAATTTGCTCCTTGGGCAGGCCAACCGCCCCACCAACAATTAGCGGCACCGCCACCGCTCCGGCATACATTACCAGCACGTGTTGCAAGCCCAGTGTGAACAGCTGCAGCAGCGGCAGCTTTTCGTCCACCGGATGAACCTTTTGCGTCGCGTTCATCGAGTCTCTCCTTCGCATGAGTCTTCCGCCAGCGCAAAAGACGCTGCACGGGTGGGTGGCTCGCCAGACGACAGACGTGACGAGGCCACCCTGTTGCATCAACAACAAGGACTACAGCAGGAACCATCGGGAATTAAGGCTAGCTGGCGGCCTCGATACGATAGCTTGTGGACAAGTCCACCTCATCGCAGTTGTGCCCGCTGCCTACACGGTCGACCACAATGAAATCCCCCTCCTGCCCCAGACTGATCAAGGGGTGATGCCAGCAGCCGCGGCGATAATTGACGCCCTGATCGGAATAGGCCTGAAAGGCGCGCAAGCCGCTTTCGTCCGGCAGGCCATCCGGCAGGCTGGGGGCTACTACCACGATGAAAGGCACACCGTTGCAGGGGATGAAGGACTGACTGCCCAGTGGGTGACGCTCGAGCATGCTGATGCGCAATGGAAAATCAAAGGCCGCACCACGTGCCATGCTGATGGCGGGAGCACCGCCCTCGCCGAGCACCTCGACCATGCCCAGCTTGTGATAGCGCCGGGTGCTGCCGTTATTGATGGGAAACCAGTCGCTGCCTTCGATTTCAATGACATCGCCAAACTGGGCGAATGCTTCCTTGCTCAGGGCTTCCAGGACAAGCAGGGCCATGGTGTTTCTCCTCTTTATAATCGGCGGGTCTGCTGGCGGTTAATCAACCAGACGACCCCAGATCCGTAAGCGGCTAACCCCGCCATCAGGGAAGATGTTCAGGCGCACGTGATTGACCGGCCCCAGCGGGCGGATCTGCTCGCGGTCATAAAAGTGCTGCTTGTCCATGGCGGTTTTCTGTTCGGCCAACAAGGTGTCCCAAAACATGGCCTGAGTCACGATGGACTGATCGGTGCCCTGTGTCACCAGCGCCGCCTGAATGGAAACGCTGTCCGGATAATTGCCCTTGAAGTGAGCGGTATCCACCTCGATGCGCTCGACAATGGCCGTTCGCCCCAGCTGCACAATGCACCAGTCGTTGCCTGGTTCGCGGCGGCGGCGGGTTTCCCAGCCATCGCCCATATTGATGCCACGACCCGGCATGATCAGGCGAAAGGGCACACCGAAATGTGCATCGTTATAGGCAACGATGCGGCCACCTTGCTGCAGCGCAGACACTTCATGCAGGGCAGAACGGTCCTTGCCCTCCCAGTCGCAGTCGGGCTGGCCATACACCCGCAGGCGCGCAACACCACCATCCGGATAGATGTGCAGGCGCAGATGCGTCCACACCCGTTGGTCGTCAATGGCAAAAAAGTGATGCGCGCTGCTGCCCAGCGCAGCCGCCGGCAGGATTTCTGTCCACACCGTGTGCTCATCAGGCGAACCCGCAAGATGGCAAGCCTCCACCGAGGCGGCTGGCGGAAAATTGCCGGTGAAGTGGCTGGTATCGATATCCAGTCCCTTGATCACGCCAGGCAGCCCCAGCTGGATGACTGCATGGTCATGCCCGCCATTGCGGCGACGGCGCGTCTCCCAGCCATCCATCCATTTGCCGTGATCGTCAAACTTGCCCACCACGAACACCGGTGACGATGACTGCAGCATGCGCTCTGCCGGCGCAAACCACTCGTCAGAGCAGGACAGCACGCAAGCACCGAAATCCGGATCGGCCAGATTGGCATGGCGACGGGCAAACTCGGGCAATTCAACCGGCGCAGCAGGTACAACGGTCGCCGAGGGATGCAATGCAATACTCATGATGTCTCTCCTTTATTTTTGCTTTACCACCAACACGATTTGCTACTTACCACTCCTTCACAAGACAAGGCTGGCCAGGGTCTGCCCCAGCAGTACGCCGCCCATCACTACAAAACAGAGGGCAGAAGCCATCAGGAACAGCCGGCGCAATGCGGCCATACTGGCCAACAGCCGGCTGGCCAGCAGGCCATAAGCGAGCTTGCACAACAGATCGATCACCATCCAGCCCAGCACCATCCACAGCAGCTGCGGCAATAAGGGCCTGGACGGCGTCATGAATTGCGGCAGCAAGGCCAGGAAAAAGGCGATGTCCTTGGGATTACTGATCCCCAGCAAAAAGGCTTTGGAAAACAGCTGAGCCCGGCCCTGGCGACTATCGGCCGCACTGGCCGCCACACCACGCCCCTGCCAGGTGCGGATACCCAGATAAAACAGGTAGCAGGCACCAATGACTTGCAGCAGCAGGAAACTGCGCGGCGATGCCAGCAGCAAGGAGCCGATACCCAGAGCCGACAGCAGCAGCAGGCTGACCGAAGCCAGCACGCCACCAACAAAACCGGGCCAGCTCTTCCACACGCCAAACTGCAGGGCATTGCCAACCATGAAGAGCGACAGCGGTCCTGGAACGGCAATCACCACGGCAATGGCCAATAGATAAAGGCCCAGCATTTCCGGACTCATACACTGACGCTTTCCGGTAGCAGTGCCTCCAGACGCAAACGACCGATACGATAGATCTGCTCCAGGCACTCGCGCCGTTCTTCCTCCACCCCCAGTTGCAAGCGCCGTGCGAATTCGCGCATGATGCCTGCCCGGTCATAGCCACGTACCGCCAGGATGAAAGGGAAGCCGAATTTGCTGCGGTAGGCATCGTTCAGTTCGGTCAGCCGGGCAAACTCTTCCGGGCTGCATTGATCAAGCCCGGCTCCTGCTTGCTCGTTGCTCGACTCTGCAGTCAGCTCACCGCGTATCGCCGCCTTGCCGGCTAGCTCAGGGTGAGCCCGGATCAGCGCCATCTGCGCACCATAACCGGCTTTTTCAACTTCGCCAGCCATGACAGCAGCCAGCTCCGCCACCGAATGGAAAGGACGCAAGGCTGCGGTACGCTCCGCCACCCACGGCGAGTGTTCGAAGATACCGCCCAGCACCGCGACAAAAGCATCGAATGGCAGCTGGTTCAACAATGACAGGGTGAGAGGCTGGCTCATCGGCAGGACTCCAGAGCGGGGTGGGGATGATGGCGCAGCCAGTGATGGGCGATATCGGCACGACGGCATACCCATACCCATTCATGCTGCTGCACATAATCGAGAAAACGCTGTAATGCGGCAAAACGGCCGGGGCGACCAATCAGCCGGCAGTGCAGGCCGATGGACAGCATGGCCGGGCGGGTTTCGCCCTCGGCATACAGCACGTCGAAGCTATCCTTCAGATACTGGAAAAAATGCTCACCGGTGTTGAAGCCCTGCGGTGAGGCAAAGCGCATATCGTTGACATCCAGGGTATAGGGCACCACCAGATGAGGTTTGCTGCGGCCCTTGCCCAGATCCACTTCGGTCCAGAAGGGCAGCTCATCGCCATAGTGATCGGCGTCGTAGAGGAATCCGCCTTCCTCCACCACCAGCCGGCGGGTATTCGGGCTATCGCGGCCGGTGTACCAGCCGGCCGGATGTGCTCCGGTCAGCTGGCTGATGATTTCCACACAGCGCTGCATGTGCTCGCGCTCCAGGCCGACATCCGCATTCTGGTAATGCAGCCAGCGATAACCGTGGCAGGCCAGCTCATGTCCCAGTTCGACGAAGGCGGCCGCCGCTTCCGGATTGCGCTCCAGCGCCATGCCAACGGCAAATACCGTCAGCGGCAACTCACGTTTTTCGAATTCACGCAGAATGCGCCATACCCCCACTCGCGAACCGTACTCATACAGGCTTTCCATCGACATGTGCCGCGCAGGGTAGGCCGCTGCACCGACGATGTCGGAGAGGAACTGCTCGGATACCACATCGCCATGCAGCACATTGCTTTCCCCTCCCTCCTCGTAGTTGAGGACAAACTGCACGGCCACCCTGGCCTGCCCCGGCCAATTCACCTCCGGCCGCTGGCGGCCATAGCCGATCATGTCGCGCGGATACGCCTGTTGCATGCGTTGAACTCCTTGGTCTTGGGCACCTAAAGCTGGCGATGAAACATCGTCCATGGATCAGGTACATTTCTGTCGGCAAAATGCATGCGCTCTTCACAGTCCTGCAAATGCTGCCGCATGGCTTGCTGTGCCGCTTGCCGGTCGCCCCGGGACAACTGCTGCAGGATGTGCTCATGCTCATCGAATGAGCAGGCACTGCATCCCGGCTTGTCGTACAGGGCAATGATGAGCGAGGTGCGCGAACACAGGCTGTTCATCAATTCGGTCAGGACCTCATTTTCGGCCAGTCGTACCAGCTGCACATGAAAGGCATTGGATAGGCGAATCCAGCTGACCCGGTCCTGCCGTTCGAATGCAGCCCGCTCCTGTCGCACCATTTGCCACAACTGCTGCAGACGATCTGGCAAATCGGGCAGGCTCAGCAATTTGTCCAGAATGGCCGCCTCCACCATGCGTCTGGCCTCGAACACATCGCGGGTTTCCTTGATGTCCGGCTGTGCCACAAAT
Source organism: Aquitalea palustris (assembly GCF_003693445.1). GTDB lineage: Bacteria > Pseudomonadota > Gammaproteobacteria > Burkholderiales > Chromobacteriaceae > Aquitalea > Aquitalea palustris. The sequence continues at coordinate 85,507 of NZ_RFAR01000009.1, forward strand.
GCGCCGCGATTGGGCTGCAGCTCAACAATCTTGTCATGCTGCAACTGGGCCAATGCGGCACGTACTGTGCCGCGCGAACAGGCAAAGGCGTCACACAACACGGCCTCGGTCAGCTTGACGCCAGGCCGCAGACGCTGGTCGATCACCGCATCGAAAATTTCCAGATATAGCCGCTCGACTTCACCTGCGGGCTGGTTTTCGTCGCGCAGGCTGGAGGCAGGCGGAGCTGAAATGACTCCCTCACCTTCCGGTACAGGCCATTGATGATTATTCATTTTTGCAATTTCCACAATACGGTAACGACTTCCAAAATATTGTTGACAATTATCGACAGGATAAAACAATATCGTCAACTCAAATCGCCCATGCTTTGCACAACAACAACAGCCCGCCGGTCAAAGACCGCGCAGGGCTGGCACATCGGAGACAAACAGATGGGAAAACTTTCCACACACGTGCTGGACACCATGCATGGCCGCCCCGCGGCCGGGGTGCGCGGTGAGCTGTATCGGATACAAGGAGATGAACGCACGCTGCTGCGCCAGTTCGACACCAATGAGGATGGCCGCTGCAACGAGCCGCTATTGTCTGGTGCGGCCATGCAGCCCGGGGTGTATGAGCTGGTTTTTCATGCCGCTGCCTACTTTGCAAGTCAGGGTGTGGAGCTGGCACAACCCTGTTTTGTCGATCAGGTTGTTTTGCGCTTCGGCATTGCCAACCCGGCTGAAAACTATCACGTCCCGCTGCTTGTCACGCCCTGGACGTATGCAACCTACCGCGGCAGCTGACCCCCTACTTTCGATCAGGAACTTCGCTCATGGAAAGCTACCTCCTCGAGTTCGGCAACTTGCTGCTACGCTGGTTGCACGTGATCGCCGCCATTGCCTGGATTGGCGAATCCATCTACTTCGTCATGCTGGACAACAGCCTCTCGGCCCCAAAAGGAGAGCAAGACCCACGTTATGATCTGCTGGGTGAAATGTCCTCAGTACACGGCGGTGGCTTTTACCATAACCAGAAATATCTGACCCGCCCGCCCTTTCCGCTGGATAACAAACTGCACTGGTCGTTCTGGAAGTCCTATACCACCTGGCTATCCGGCTTTGCCTTGTTCTGCTTGCTCTATCTGAGTAACCCGGCGGTTTATCTGGCCAACCCGTCCAGTCCCTGGGCCTGGGCAGCGGTACTGACACCGACCGAGGTCAATATTGCGGCCATTGCCCTGCTCATTGTCGGCTGGCTGGTTTACGACGAACTATGCCGGCGCATCAGCCCGGAAATGCAGCGCGATGGCCTGCTGAGCGTGGCGGTTGCACTGATGATGGCCGGCGTGGCCTACTTCAGCGCGCATGTATTCCAAGGACGTGCTGCTTTTCTGCTGACTGGTGCGGTCATGGCCACCTGCATGTCGGCCAATGTGCTGTTCTGGATCATCCCCGGTCAGCGCCGCATGGTGGCTGCATTGCAAGCCGGGGAGACACCCAACCCGCTGGACGGCAAGCGTGGCAAGCAAAGATCCGTGCATAACACCTACTTCACGCTTCCGGTGGTGTTCCTGATGATCAGCAACCACTATGCCTTTGCCTATAGCAATGACACTGCCTGGTTCATCATGGTGTTGTTCATCTTGGCGGGTGCCTTGATCAGGCAATATTTTGTCCTGCGTCATCGTGGTCAGAACGTACTGACCCTGCCGGCAGCCAGCGCCATCCTGCTGCTGGTCATTGGCATGATTGCCGCACCTTCCAGCACGCCGAGCGATAGCGCGGCTCCCAGCACGCATGCAGCCAGTAGTAATGCCGCTCCCCCTGCCAGCAGCAAGGCAGAGGACAAGGGCAATGCAATGCAAAGTGTGGCCAGTGTGCTGCAAGAACGCTGCATCGCCTGCCATGCCGCCAAGCCAACCCAGCCTGGCTTTGCCGCGCCGCCAGCGGGTATCAGGCTGGATAATGAGCGAGATATCCGTTTGCATTACGTCAAGATCAAACAGGCTGTCGCCAGCAAATACATGCCGCTAGCCAATATGACCAAGATGAGCGAGGAGGAGCGCCAATTGATTGCCCAGTGGCAGCCATAAAGCCCGCAGGCACCAAACTGTCCGGCTGATTGGCGGTATGAAGTGGTGTGACCTGATCTAGTGTGGTGGATAGTATAAAGGGGCGGATTTCTCCGCCCCTTTATACATCATCATTGTATGGTGGCTTGCCGCTACCAGTCTTACTGGGCCGGAATGGCAAAGTCCGACAATTGCTCCAGCGCCCGGACCATGGCGCTGTGATCCCAGGCGCCTCCACCCTGTGCCACACAACTAGTGAACAGCTGCTGTGCCAGTGCCGTTGCCGGCAAGGCCAGCGCCATTTTCTGCGCACTGGACAAGGCCAGGTTCAAGTCCTTCTGATGCAGGGAGATGCGGAAGCCGGGATCAAAAGCCCGTTTGACCATGCGCTCGCCATGCACTTCGAGAATCCTCGACGAAGCAAAGCCGCCCAACAGTGCCTGGCGCACCTTGGCCGGGTCGGCACCGGCACGTGCCGCAAAGAGCAGGGCCTCCCCCACGGCTTCTATCGTGAGCGCCACAATCATCTGGTTAGCTACTTTGGCAGTCTGGCCATCGCCATTCTCACCGACTCGGGTGATGTTCTTGCCCATCAACTGCAAGATGGGCAGCAGTTGCTCGAACACGGCCTGCGGTCCACCAACCATGATGGACAGGGTGGCCGCCTTGGCTCCCACTTCGCCACCGGATACCGGCGCGTCCAGATAGTGGCCACCGAGCTGTTCGATACGCTGGGCATACTGCTTGGTGTCCAGTGGAGAGATCGACGACATGTCGACAACAACCTTGCCGGCCAACTCGGCCTCAGCCACACCGCTGGTGCCAAACAATACCTCGCCCACATCCGGCGTATCCGGCAACATCAAAATGATGACTTCTGCCTGCTGGGCTACCTGCCTGGCTGTTTCACACAGGGTCAGGGGCTGGGCCGCCAGGGATGAGGGCAGGCCGCTACGAGAATTGACAAACAAGGTATGGCCGGCTTGTAGCAGATGCCCGGCCATGGGAGCGCCCATGATGCCCAGTCCAATGAATCCTATTTTCATTGCCATCTCCTTCAGTCTGTTCAGGAAAGATATTGCTCGGCCCAGGCCAGGCCTGCCTGGGTGCCATTGCGCGGTTTGTACTCGCAGCCTATCCAGCCCTGATAGCCGATTTCATCCAGCAAGCGGAACAGATAGGGATAATTGATTTCACCGGTTCCGGGCTCGTGTCGACCGGGGTTGTCAGCCAGCTGGATATGGGCGATGTGCGCCAGCTGCGACTGCAGGGTCTGGGCCAGTTCGCCTTCCATGCGTTGCATGTGATAGATGTCGTACTGGACAAACAGATTGTCACTGCCGATATCCCGTATCAGAGCCAGCACCTGGCGGGTGCGCGATAGCGCAAATCCCGGGATGTCAAAAGTATTGATGGCCTCAACCAGCAATTTGATACCCTCGGCCCGCAACGCATTGGCAGCAAAGCGCACATTGTTGTAGAGGGTTTCCTCCACCATGTCAGCATCGACTCCCGCCGGACGAATGCCGGCCAGTACATTGAGCTGGCGACATCCCAAAGCCTTGGCATAGGCAATGGCCTCCCCCACCCCATCCTGAAACTCGCCGACACGGTCGGGCAGGCAGGCAATGCCGCGCTCCCCTGCCTCCCAATTCCCGGCGGGCAGGTTATGCAGCACCTGCACCAGCCTATGCCTGTCCAGCAGCTCGGCCAGTTGCAGCTTGTCGTAGGCATAGGGAAACAAGTACTCCACGCCATGAAAACCGGCGTGGGCCGCCGCCTCGAAGCGCGACAGGAAATCGACCTCGCCAAACAGCATGGTCAGATTGGCAGCAAATCTTGGCATAAGACTCTCCCGATAAAGGTAGCAAGCACATCAGACCGGCAGGTCGATGATGTCTTCGAACTCGTTGATGGCATTGATTTCTGCCCCCATGGCGATATTGGTGACTCTTTCCAGAATCACCTCCACCACCACGGGCACCGCATGCTGTTCCATCAGCCGCTGCGCCTCGGCCAGCCCCGCTGCCAGTTGCTCCGGATCACGGACACGCACAGCCTTGCAGCCCAGGCCTTCCACCACGCGGACATGGTCGACGCCATAACTGCCCAGCTCCGGGGCATTGATGTTTTCAAAACTGAGCTGTACGCAGTAATCGATATCAAACTGGCGCTGCGCCTGACGAATCAGGCCCAGATAGCTGTTGTTAACCAAGACATGGATGTAGGGGACACGGAACTGCGCACCAACGGCCAGCTCTTCCAGCATGAACTGGAAGTCGTAATCGCCGGAAATCGCGACGACAGCGGTGGAGGGGTCCGCCACCTTGGCGCCGATGGCGGCCGGAATGGTCCAGCCCAGCGGGCCGGCCTGGCCGCAATTGATCCAGTTGCGCGGGTGGTAGACATGCAGGAATTGCGCTGCGGCAATTTGCGACAGGCCGATGGTGCTGACATAGCGGGTGTTCTTGCCGAAAAAGCGGTTCATTTCCTCGTATACCCGCATCGGCTTGATCGGTACATTGGCATGATCACTACGACGCAGCATGCTGCTCTTGCGACGCTGGCAGGCATCGCTCCACTGCGGGCGCGTCGGCAGACGCCCCTGCTCCTGCCATTCGCGGGCAATGTCGATCAGCAGGCTCAGCGCGCTGGCGGCATCCGACACAATGCCGTAATCAGGAGCAAACACCCGGCCAATCTGGGTAGGTTCGATATCGATATGCACGAACTTGCGCCCGGCGGTATAGACATCAACCGAACCGGTATGGCGATTGGCCCAGCGATTACCGATACCAAGCACAAAATCCGCCGCCAGCAAGCTGGCATTGCCGTAGCGGTGGGAGGTTTGCAGGCCGGCCATCCCGGCCATCAGCGGATGGTCGTCCGGTATGCTGCCCCAGCCCATCAGCGTGGGAATCACCGGCACCTGGACGATTTCGGCAAAGGTGGTCAGCAGTGCCGAAGCATTGGCATTGATGATGCCGCCACCGGCCACGATCAGCGGGCGCTCCGCCTCAATCAGCATGCCCAATGCCTTTTCCAGCTGGGCACGGCTGGCCGCAGGCTTGAACACGCCTAGCGGCTGATAGGTGTCCGGGTCGAAATCGATCTCGGCCATTTGCACATCGAAAGGCAGATCGAGCAGTACTGGGCCAGGGCGTCCGGAACGCATCAGATGAAATGCTTGCTGCAAGGCCCCTGGCAGCTGGGCAGGCTCCATCACCATGGTCGCCCATTTGGCGACCGGCCGGGCGATCTCCTTGATGTCGATCGCCTGGAAATCTTCCTTGTGCAAACGCGAACGCGGCGCCTGGCCGGTAATGCACAGAATGGGAATGGAGTCGGCAGCTGCAGAATACAGGCCGGTGATCATATCGGTACCCGCCGGGCCAGACGTGCCAATGCAGACACCGATATTGCCGGCACGGGCACGGGTATAACCCTCGGCCATGTGCGATGCGCCTTCCACGTGGCGTGCTAACAGATGCCGGATACCGCCGATTTTTTTCATGGCGGCATACAGCGGGTTGATGGCAGCGCCCGGCACGCCAAAGGCCGTGTCCACCCCTTCCTTGATCAAGATATGAACGGCTGCTTCGATTGCTCGCATTTTGGCCATGGATTGCTCCTGAATTTGGCAGGCCTCACCACCTTGGTCATGGCCTAGCATGGCCTCAACTATCCCGCAGCACAGAAACATAGTCAACAAATAATGGAAATGGTTTCCATTATTTTGTATTTTAAAATTTTATCCATTAAAATCATTTTGTTACATAAAAACAAGAAAAGAAAATGAATACCGATAATCAAAAACAAGCCATGAAATCAGTAATAGCTACACCCAACTGTACCTAAGGCGTAAAATCGCAGCGAACTTCCCATCCGCCCAAGTCACGAGGACATATGGCCAAAGCCGACAGCACCCCGCGTACCCCCACCCGCAAACGAGCAGAAGGCGGAAGCGCTAGCACAGGCCAGGTGCAGTCACTGACCCGCGGTCTGGTATTGCTGGAGCGGATTGCCGAAGCACCGGCCGGCATCATGCTGACCGACCTTTCCATGCAAGTTGGCCTGCCCAACTCCACTACCCACCGCCTGCTCACTACCATGCAGCAAATGGGTTTTGTGCAGCAAACTGGTGATCTGGGACTATGGAGCATAGGCGTGCGTGCCTTTACCGTGGGGAGTGGCTTTCTTGGCAGCCGCGACCTATCCACCATCGCCATGCCGGTATTGCGCCGCACCATGGAGGCGGCAGGCGAAACCAGCAATCTGGTGGTCTTCGATACCGATGCCTGGCAAAGCGTGGTGGTCGGCCAAGTGCAATGCCGCGAACTGATGCGCATGCTCGCGCCGATTGGTGGCCGCCTGCCATTGCATGCCTCGGGCGCGGGCAAGGCTTTTCTGGCAGCCCAGGATGCAGAACACCTGAACCGTATCTTGCAAAAGACCGGCTTGCCGCATTACACCGAGCACACCATCACCACCCCCGCCCTGCTGAAAGAGCAGCTACTGCGAGTTCAGCAACAAGGCTTCGCATTTGACGATGGCGAACATGCACTGGGCCTGCGCTGTGTCGCCAGCTGCATCTATGACGAAAGTGGCCAGGCCTTCGCTGCCATCTCGGTATCCGGCCCCAAATCGCGCATCCCGGATGAGCGCATCACCCATCTGGGATCTTTGGTGATGCAGGCGGCCAGTGAAATCACCCAGCACTATGGCGGCAAACCCAGGAAAAGCAGCTGAGCCCAGCTGGCCAGCAATAAAAAAAGCTCTGCAAGCATTTGCAGAGCTTTTTTCTGATACAGCCACAACCGTTACTTGTCGCGCAGCCCTGCTGGCAAGGCAAATACGGTCGACTCTTCCACGCCATCCAGTTCGGCGATCTCTTCTGCACCATACTGGCGGATCTGATCGATGACCGCCTGCACCAGCACTTCAGGCGCACTGGCTCCAGCAGTCACACCTACACGCTGCTTGCCGGCAAACCAGGCTTCCTGCAGCAGGCTGGCATTATCGACCATATACGCATCAACTCCCTTCAGTGCTGCAACCTCACGCAGGCGATTGGAATTGGAGCTATTGGGCGATCCCACCACGATCACGATATCGCACTCGTCGGCCAGCACCTTGACCGCATCCTGACGATTCTGCGTGGCATAGCAGATATCGTCCTTCTTCGGGCTGGTAATACCCGGAAAGCGTGCTTTCAAGGCGGTGATGATGTCGCGGGTTTCATCCACCGACAGCGTGGTCTGGCTGACATAGGACAAAGCTTGCGGATTGCGCACCTGCAGGCTGGCGACATCAGCAACGTTTTCCACCAGATACATGCCGCCCTGCACCTGACCCATGGTGCCCTCCACCTCGGGGTGGCCGGCATGGCCAATCATGATGATTTCCATTGCCGCCTGATGCATGCGCTTGACCTCGACATGCACCTTGGTGACCAGCGGACAGGTGGCATCGAATACTTGCAGGCCCAGCGCCTCGGCTTCGGCGCGCACCGACAGCGGCACACCGTGCGCCGAATACACCAGGGTGCTGCCTGCCGGCACATCCTTCAGCTCTTCAATGAATACCGCACCCTTGGCACGCAGGTTTTCCACCACGAAGCGGTTGTGCACCACCTCGTGACGCACATAAATGGGGGCACCAAACTTCTCGATGGCACGCTCGACGATGGCGATGGCCCGGTCTACCCCGGCACAAAAGCCACGGGGATTGGCCAGCATGATGGTCTTCGTCATCAGCAATCCTTACAGAAAGACCGCCGCCAGCGGCGACGGTGCAAAACAGGTATCAGGCAGATTTGGGCTGTTTCATGCTGTCCAGCACCATCAGCACGGCACCAACACAGATGAAAGAGTCAGCCAGATTGAAGGCCGGGTAGTACCAGCTGTGCTGGTAATGCACCAGGATGAAATCCACCACATGGCCATAGGCCAGGCGGTCGATCACATTGCCGATGGCACCACCGATGATGAAGCTGGCAGCGATATTCATCAGGCTGGTAAAACGCCCCTTGATGATGTTCCAGCCCAGATAGCCGGACACGCCCAGCGCCAGCAGGGTGAACAAATACTTTTGCCAGCCTCCGGCATCACGCAGAAAGCTGAAGGCAGCGCCCGGATTGTAGATCAGGGTAAAGCTGAAATAGCCGGGAATGACATCCCGCATTTCACCAAACTGGTACTGGCTGTTGAAATAAATCTTGGACAACTGGTCCAGCACGATGACCAGCAGTGCCAGCCCCATCCACTTGGGCCAGCTTTTGGCGTGAGGCGCACTCATTACGGATTCCATTGCATTACATCCCTTGCCGCCAGGACGCTCCCGGGTCCTGCCCCGGGAGCCGAATCAGGCCAGATCAGGCGTGAGCCCGCTGCTCACCCTTGCCATCGATATTGTCCACGCAGCGTCCACACACCGCGCCATGACCAGCATGTGACCCGACATCGGCACGATAGTGCCAGCAACGCTCACATTTCTGGTAAGTGGACGGCGTGACCGTGATGCGGGTTTCATCTGCTTCCTTGACCCGTACCGCCGACACGATCAGCACAAACTTCAGATCATCACCCAGGCTGGCCAGTTGCTGGTACAGATCGCCGGAGGCTTCGATATCCAGTTCGGCCTGCAGCGAGGAACCGAGTTGATCGGCACTGCGCAATGCTTCGATCTGCTTGTTGACCTGGGCGCGCAGGCTGCGGATGGCATCCCACTTCTGCTGCAAGGCTTGTTCGCTGGCACTGCTCAGTGCCGGGAACTCGTGCCAGGTGTGGAAGAGTGTGGATTCTTCATCGCTCTTGGTCAGCACTTCCCACGCTTCGTCAGCGGTAAAGCATAGCACCGGTGCGATCAGCAGCAGCAGGCTGCGGCTGAGGTGGTACAAGGCAGTCTGGGCACTGCGACGAGCACGGCTGTCGGCCTGGGTGGTGTACAGGCGATCCTTGATGATGTCGAGGTAGAAGGCGCCCAGATCTTCCGAGCAATAGTTCACCACTTCCTGCATCGCATGGTGGAAGGCATAACGGGTGTACAGCTCGCCCGCCACACGCTCCTGCACCTGGCGCGCCATCAGCAAGGCGTACTGATCCAGTTCCAGCATCTCGCCAAACGGCACGGCATTGTCCAGCGGATCGAAATCCGACAGGTTAGCCAGCAGGAAGCGCAGGGTATTGCGCAGACGACGGTAGCTCTCGGTCACCCGCTTGAGAATTTCGTCGGAAATGGCCAGTTCGCCAGAGTAATCAGTCGATGCCACCCACAGGCGCAGGATGTCGGCGCCCAGGCTGTCATTCACCTTCTGCGGGGCCACCACATTGCCCTTGGACTTGGACATTTTCAGGCCCTTGCCATCCACTACAAAACCATGGGTCAGCAATTGCTTGTACGGTGCGCGGCCAATGGTAGCGCAGCCAGTGAGCAAGGAGGACTGGAACCAGCCACGATGCTGATCGCTACCTTCCAGATACAGGTCGGCCGGCCAGGCCAGCTCGGCGCGCTGCTTGAGCACGGCAAAGTGGGTGGAGCCGGAATCGAACCACACGTCCAGCGTGTCGGAAAGCTTGCGATACTGTTCGGCCTCGTCACCCAGCAGTTCACGTGCATCCAGGCTGAACCAGGCTTCGATACCCTGCTGTTCGATGCGCAGCGCCACTTCTTCCAGCAAAGCCAGCGAACGCGGATGCAGCTCGCCGCTTTCCTTGTGCACGAAGAAGGTCATCGGCACGCCCCAGTTACGCTGGCGCGAGACACACCAGTCCGGGCGGTTGCCAATCATGGCCTCCAGACGGGCACGCCCCCAGGCCGGGAAGAATTCGGTGGCATCGACTGCGCTCTTGGCACGCTCACGCAGCGCCACGCCATCCTGGCCGGCCTTGTCCATGCCGATGAACCATTGGGCTGTCGCACGGAAAATGATCGGGGTCTTGTGACGCCAGCAGTGCGGGTAGCTGTGCAGCAGGCGCGCCTGATGAATCAGGGAGCCATGTTGCTCCAGCGTCTCGATGACCTTGGGGTTGGCTTCCCATACGGTCAGACCAGCAAACAGTTCGGTGGTGGATTTGTAGCGGCCATCGTCGGCGACCGGATTATCGATGGGCAGGCCATATTGCTGCCCCACCTGGAAGTCTTCCAGACCGTGCGCCGGCGCAGTGTGCACCAGACCAGTACCCGCGTCGGTGGTAACGTGGTCGCCGCAGATCAGCGGTACGCTGCGTGCATAGAACGGGTGTTGCAGCTGGATCATGTCCAGCTCTGCGCCGATGGTTTCTCCCAGTACGACCGTATCGGAGAAGCCATAGCGCTGCAGGGCCGACTCGGCCAGCTCCTTGACCAGGAGCAGCTTGCCCTTGGGGGTTTCGATCAACTGGTAAGTCAGCGTGGCGCTCACCGCTACCGCCTGGTTGGCCGGCAGGGTCCAGGGCGTGGTGGTCCAGATGACGGCACGGGCATCACTCACCTGCGCTTCGGTCAGGCCAAACGCGGCTGCCAGCTTGTCGCTGTCCAGCACCTTGAAACCAACATCAATAGCCGGGGAGTTCTTGTCTTCGTATTCGACTTCGGCCTCGGCCAGTGCCGAGCCGCACTCGATACACCAGTGCACCGGCTTCTCACCCTTGAACAGATAGCCATTGCTGTAGATCGTGCCCAATGTGCGCACGATGTCGGCTTCGGTCTTGAAGTCCATGGTGAGGTAGGGATTGTCCCAGTCACCCAGCACGCCCAGACGGATGAAGTCCTTTTTCTGACGGGCAATCTGCTCCTTGGCATATTCTCGGCACAGCTCGCGGAACTTGGCCGCCGGAATCGCTTTACCGTGCAGCTTTTCCACCATCAGCTCGATGGGCAGGCCATGACAATCCCAGCCCGGCACGTAGGGGGCATCAAAGCCGGCCAGAGTCTTGGAGCGGACAATGATGTCCTTTAGCACCTTGTTGACGGCATGGCCGATATGGATGTCGCCATTGGCATACGGCGGGCCATCGTGCAGGATGAATTTGGGACGGCCAGCCGACAGTTTGCGTACCTTGTCGTAGCGCTTCTGTTCCTGCCAGCGCTTGACCCAGGCAGGTTCGCGCTTGGCCAGATCCCCTCGCATGGCGAACGGGGTATCCAGCAGGTTGACGGTTTTACGGTAATCGATGCTCATGCCTGCTCTCGCTGCAAACTGGTCAAATAGGTATGGGCACTGGCAGCATCGCGTTCGATCTGTGCTACCAATGCCGGCAAATTGTCATAGCGCTCTTCATCGCGCAGTTTCTTCAGGAAGCGTACCGTGACGCGCTGGCCATACAGATCGCCAGAGAAATCAAACAGATGGGCTTCCAGTTTGTAGTCGCTGCTGGTGCTGACCGTGGGGTTCAGCCCCAGGCTGGCCACACCACCCTTGCGGCCAAAGGGGGTCTCTACTTCTACCACAAACACGCCCTGTAAGGCCGGCTTCAAATGTGGAAGATGGACATTGATGGTGGGAAAACCGATGGTCCGCCCCAGTTTCTGCCCATGCATCACCTTGCCAGACAGCTGATAGGAGCGCCCCAGCAAGGCATTGGCCGCATCCATGTCCCCCAGCGCCAGCCGCTCGCGCACCAGGGTACTGGAAGCACGCTCGCCCTGGACCAGCACCGACGGCATGGCCTCGGTAACAAAATCCGGACAGGCGGACAACAAATCGAAATTCCCCTTGCGGGCAGCACCAAACTGGAAATCGTCACCAATCAGCAGATAGCGGGTTTTCAGATCACGTACCAGCACATCCTGGATGAAGGCTTCTGCGCTCATCCCGGAAAATCGCTGATTGAAACGAAAGACAAACACGTAATCCAGCAGGCCCAGTTCGCGCAAAAAGGTAAATTTGTCGCGCAAGGTGGATAGCCTGGCCGGCGGATTGCTGCGGGTGAAAAACTCGCGCGGGTGTGGTTCGAACGTCAGCAGCGCAGTGGGCAAGGAACGGGCCTTGGCCTCTTCCTTGAGGCGCTGCAGCATGTGCTGGTGGCCCAGATGCACGCCATCGAAATTGCCGATGGTCAGTGCACAGCCAGCGAGCCCAAAGCGTCGCGGGTCTCCTAGAAATACCTGCATGTGCTGCCTAGCATCCTGAAAACCTACGATTGTAGCCGTGCGTAGCGCGCAGCGTCCAGCCAAGCGCACAGATGGTGCAAAACAAAAAAGCCCCACATCCGTGGGGCTTTTCAGGTCTACCGTAGCAGATTACTGCTGGGTGGTAACCTTAACGGCGTCGATGACTACGTCAACACGACGATCCGGCTCGATGCAGGCCTTGATTTCAGCATTTTGCTTCTTGTTCTTGGCATACTTCGGGAACTTGGACTTGCACTCGTCGGTCATCTTGGCATCAGCCTTGCCCTTGCCAACTGCAGTCACCTTCTCAGCCGGTACGCCGGCGTTTACGAAGTATTCCTTAACAGCGTCAGCACGCTTCTGCGACAGAGCGTTGTTGTACTTGTCGCTACCCAGGAAGTCGGTGTAACCGTCGATTTCAACACCGTTCAGAACGCCTTGACCAGCGTGAGCCTTCAGCTTGGCAACCAGCGGATCCAGTTCGTTCTTGGCATCAGCACGCAGGGTAGCCTTGTCGAAGTTGAACAGAACCTTGGCGGACAGGGTTACGTGTTCCTTCACGGAAACCGGAGCAGCCTTCGGAGCTTGCACTACCGGAGCAACCGGCTTGGCAGCTTCGCGATCGCCACACTCAACCAGGCCATCCTTGGCCTTGTCGAAGTAGGTGGTGTGCCAGCATTCGCCGTAGTTGTTACGGGAAACGGCATCAGTGGTTTGATCTACGGTGTAGCCCGGCTTAGCTGCGAACGCGCTAGCAGAAACCAGCAGAGCAGCAACCAGGGCGCTCAGTTTCAGCTGTTTAGTCATATTATTCCCTCTTTTATCTATGAATCGGTATTGATGCGGTTGACGCAAACACCACGCGGACAATTCTACTGCAAACAACAGGGTAAGCGCCAAACTGTGTTTATGCAGTTAACGGGCACTATAGAAATGCGTCCACCCGGTGTCAACACAGCACGACAGCTGCTGCAGAGAAAATGTTGCAAAAAAGCATCAAAATTTAGACTGAAGTCAGCACTTCTGTATCATTAACACGACACTATCACAGCGATGTTACACGCCGACGAAACAGGGGAACCGGTTCACGATGGGTGGACTGGTAGCGTTCCGTGAAGGTGTCATATCCGGACAGAGCCGTGTCAATAGCCTTACCATCCTTGATTTCAAAGGCATTGAAGCCAACCTGCCAGAGATAGTGCAGCAAATCCACCCACACGTCGCCCAAGGCTCTTAACTCACCGGCATAGCTGTATCGTTCGCGCAACAGTCGTCCCAGACTGTAACCTCGACCATCGGTAAAGGCCGGAAAATCTACGGCCACCAGTGGCAATGCAGCCAGATCTGCAGCCAGCAGCTGCGGATCGTCCGCCGGAGCCAGCCAGACCGCAGTCTTGCCCGAGCGAGCCAACCAGCTGGCCTTGTCGGCCAGCCATTGCGACAGCGGAACGATCACGTCGACATCGGGCGCCACGGCTGGATACTGCCCTTCGGCATCGGCACGCAGGATTTGCCAGCCATCCTGAACAATCTGACCATCTTTAATGATGCTTTGCATAAACGCGCTCCTTGAAGGGGTCGAGGCCAATGCGGCGTACGGTTTCGATAAAGCGCTCGCCGGCTGCGCGCTGCTCCAGATATACGGTCATGATTTTTTCGAAAGCCAAAGGCACATCCGCCTGGGCAAACGAAGGACCAATCACCTTGCCAATGGTGGTGTGGCTACCCTGGCTGCCGCCAAGAGTGATCTGGTACCACTCCTCGCCATTCTTGTCGACGCCCAGAATGCCGATATTACCGATGTGATGATGGCCGCAGGCATTCATGCAACCGGAGAAATTGCAGTCGATGTCCCCCAGATCAAACAGGTAATCCAGATCCTCAAAGCGGGTCTGGATGGCTTCTGCCACCGGGATGGAGCGTGCATTGGCCAGGCTGCAGAAGTCACCACCCGGGCAGCAGATGATGTCAGTGAGCAGGCCGATGTTGGGTGTGGCAAAGCCCTGGCTCTTGGCCAGTTGCCAGACTTCATACAAATCACTTTCGCGTACATCCGGCAGAATCAGGTTTTGCTCGTGTGCCACGCGCAGTTCGCCATAACCGAAACGGTCGGCCCAGTCGGCCGCAGCGTCCATTTGCTCGGCACTGATGTCACCCGGCGGCACGCCGGTTTTCTTCAGCGACAGTACCACCGAGCGATAGCCGGCACGCTTGTGCAGACGGGTATTCCGTTCCACCCAGCGGGCGAAGGCGGGCTCTTCTGCCAGTTTGCTGCTGAATTCGGGCGGATTGGCAGACAGCTGTTCATAGTCAGGGTCGATGAAGAAGGAGGCATAGTGTGCGACATCGACATCACGCAGAGTGGACGGGCCATCCTTCAGATGCAGCCATTCGTCTTCCACCTTGGCGGCAAAGGCCTCCACGGTCATGGCCTTGACCAGGATCTTGATGCGCGCCTTGTATTTATTGTCACGTCGGCCAAAGCGGTTGTACACGCGGAGTACCGCATCCAGGTAGGTCAGCAAGTGGCGGGTGGGCAGGAAGGACTTGACCACTTCACCGACTATCGGCGTACGGCCCAGACCACCACCAACAATCACTTTAAAGCCGACTTCACCGGCCTCGTTGCGTACCACATGCAGGCCGATATCGTGCACCTGGGTGGCCGCGCGGTCTTCCACGCTGCCGGAAACGGCAATCTTGAACTTGCGTGGCAGGAAAGCGAATTCCGGATGCAGGGTGCTCCACTGGCGAATGATTTCGCAATAGGCACGCGGATCCAGCAATTCGTCCTGGGCGACGCCGGCAAATGCGTCGGTAGTGGTGTTGCGCACGCAGTTGCCGGAGGTCTGGATGGCGTGCATTTCCACTTCGGCCAGTTCGGCCAGAATATCCGGTACCCGCGCCAGTTCCGGCCAGTTGAACTGGATGTTCTGCCGCGTGGTCAGGTGAGCGTAGCTTTTGTCGTACTGGCGGGCGATGTGCGCCAGCTTGCGCAATTGGTGGCTTGCCAGGTGACCATAGGGAATGGCCACCCGCAGCATGGGAGCGTGGCGCTGCACGTAAAGACCATTCATCAGCCGCAGCGGGCGGAATTCATCTTCGGACAGCTGACCCGCGAGAAAGCGCTGAGTCTGATCACGAAACTGCTCGACACGCTCGCGCACAATGCGATGGTCGACTTCATCATAACGGTACATGGTTCGATGTCCTTGGGTAAGGTTGGCCTGTACTGGCCGGCCAGCCTTATGCTGGGCGCTTGAGCGGGCTTGCCTTGATGTGCAGGCCACACTCCTTGGATTCCGGATTTTCCCACCACCAGCGGCCAGCACGCACGTCCTCACCGACCGTGATCGAACGGGTACAGGGTGCACAGCCGATAGAGGGGTAACGCTGATCGTGCAAGGCGTTGTAGGGCACATCGTTACTGCGGATGTATTCCCATACTTCGGCCTCGGTCCATTCGATCAGCGGATTGAATTTCATCAGGCCATTGTCGGCATCGAATTCCTGATTACCCAGGTCCTGGCGCGTCGGCGACTGCTCGCGACGCAGGCCGGTAATCCAGGCTGACTTGCCCGCCAGGGCACGTTTCAGCGGCTCTATCTTGCGAATCTGGCAACAGGATTTGCGCAGCTCCACGCTGTGATAGAAACCATTGATGCCATGAGTATTGACGTAGGCTTCGGTGGCACCGGTTTGCGGGAAGTACACCGTGACCGGAACGGCCGGGTAGCGCTCGGCGACCTGCTGCATCAGGGTATAGGTTTCCACCGGCAGGCGCCCGGTGTCCAGGCTGAACACCTGCAGCGGCAGGGCCAGGCGGGCGATCAGGTCGGTCAGCACCATGTCTTCGGCGCCATAGCTGTTGGCCAGCACCGCATCCGGGTGCTTGGTGGCAATCTCCGTCAGCAAGGTTTGGGTTGCGGCAAGTTTCACATCCAGGCTCATCGAGCGCTCCACATAGGTATAGTCTGGCTAGGGCATCATCCTACCCAAGCCCCATATAAACCTAAAAGAATATTGTGTTAGTATTTAATGCCTACAGGTTTTATGGAACATGCCCGTCTTATGAAACTGCAACAGCTGCGCTATCTGGTCGAAGTGGCCAAACAGGGCCTGAATGTCTCCGAAGCAGCGGAAAAGCTGCACACTTCTCAGCCCGGCATTTCCAAACAGATTCGCCTGCTGGAAGACGAACTGGGCATTCAGGTATTCATCCGCAATGGCAAGCGCGTGGTGTCGGTTTCCGAACCAGGCAAGGAAGTGCTGCGCATTTCCGAGCGCATTCTACGTGAAGCACAGAACCTGAAACGGGTAGGTGATGAATTTTCGCGGGAATCGGAAGGTGCGCTGACCATTGCCACCACCCATACCCAGGCCCGCTACGCCTTGCCCCCCACTATCGCGGCCTTTGTACAACGCTACCCCAAGGTCAGACTCTCCATCAAACAGGGCAGTCCGACCCAGATTTGCGAAATGGTGGTGTCCGGCGAGGCTGATCTGGCGGTAGCGACCGAAGGCATTGCGCTCTACAAAGAGCTGGCGATGCTACCCTGCTACGAATGGAACCGTTCGGTGGTGGTGCCGCAGGATCACCCGCTCTTGCAACTGGAACGCCCGATTACCCTGGCTGATATCGCCAGTTATCCGATTGTCACTTACGACTTTGCCTTTGCCGGCCGCTCGAAAATCAACAAGGCCTTTGCTGATCAGGGGCTGAGTCCGAACGTGGTGCTCACGGCCATCGATACCGATGTGATCAAGACCTATGTGTCGCTTGGCCTGGGCATCGGCATCATCGCCAGCATGGCGTTCGAACCGACGCGTGACGCCGGTTTGCGCATCATCGATGCCGGTCATCTGTTCGAGCCGTCGACTACCAAGATCGGTATCCGCAAGGATGCCTATCTGCGTGGCTTTGCCTACACTTTTGTCGAACTGTTTGCGCCCCACCTGCACCGACGTGAAGTGGATGCGGCCTTGCTGGCTCATGACAGCGATCTGGATGACTGAAACAAGCTAGCAGACAAACAAACGCCCCGGCATGCCGGGGCGTTTGTTCTGATGACAAGCCGCAATTACAGCGTCAGGCCACCGGTCACTTCGATCGCCGCGCCATTGATGTAGCTGGCTTCGTCCGATGCCAGGAAGGCATAGACATTGGCGATTTCGGCCGGATCGGCCATGCGCTTCATCGGCACCTTGTCTTCCATGGCCTGGATCACTTTTTCCGGCATGGATTTCAGGATCGGGGTAGCGACAAAGCCCGGGCATACGGCGTTAGCACGGATACCCTTCTTGCCCAATTCCTTGGCCCAGGTCTTGACGAAGCCGATTACACCGAACTTGGTGGCCGCGTAGTTGGTCTGGCCGAAATTGCCATAAACGCCGACTACCGAGGATGCGTTCAGGATGACGCCACTACCCTGCTCCACCATGGTATCCACCACGGCACGAGCGCAGTTGTATACGCCCTTCAGGTTGATGTCGATCACCTTGTCGAACTGATCATCGGTCATCTTGATCAGCTGGGCGTCCATCACGATGCCCGCATTGTTCACCAGTACGTCGATGCGGCCAAAGCGTGCTTTCAGATCACCAACCATATCGGCGATCTGTGCCTTGTCCGTTACGTTTACCTGGTAGCCGACAGCCTCCCCGCCCAGAGCCTTCAGTTCTTCCACCACCGCATTGACAACGTCAAGGTTCAGGTCACAGACGGCAACGATAGCGCCTTCCTTGACGAACTTTTCCGCAGTAGCCTTGCCGATGCCGCTGGCACCGCCAGTGATGATGGAGACTTTCCCTTTCAATCGCATGGTTCTTCCTTCATTAACTTGAGGTTGCAGGCAACCCGATCACGGGTCGACTTTCGGGCTCCACCATCGACCCATTCGAGATCAGGTTCCTGTTCTTGTCTTGTAATTATTATGTCGGCACTACGTAAAAACGGGAGCATCGTGCGCTGTCGTTATTGCAGCGCAACACAATGTCGCACTGCAATATAGCGCACCTGCTCCCGTCGGTAAAGCAATCGCTCTAGCCGGCCTGTTGCGATGACAAAGGCAAGGCTGGCAGCGTGTCTTCCTGCTTACTCCAGGCCCTTGCTGGCCAGATAATCCTCGTAATTGCCGGTGTAGTAGTCATAGCCGCCCTTGCCATCCAGCTCCAGCACATGGGTTGCCAGCGAGCTGACGAACTGACGGTCGTGCGACACGAAAATCAGTGTTCCCTTGTACTTTTCCAGCGCCATGTTCAGCGCTTCGATGGATTCCATATCCATGTGGTTGGTCGGTTCGTCCATGATCATCACGTTCGGCTTTTGCAGCAGCAGCTTGCCATACAGCATGCGGCCCTTCTCGCCACCGGACAGTACGCGCACCGGCTTGGTCACCTCGTCGCCGCCAAACAACAAGCGGCCCAGCGTGCCACGGATAACCTGCTCGTCGTCGCCTTCCTGGCCCCACTCGCGCATCCATTCGGTCAGCGTCATGTCGCTGTCGAACTCGGCTTCGTGGTCCTGAGCGAAATAACCGATCTGTGCCTTTTCCGCCCACTTGATATTGCCGTAGTCGGCCGTCAGGCCTTCGGCCAGACGCGCTTCGAATGCACCAGCCAGCAACTTGACCAGCGAAGTCTTACCGGCGCCGTTCGGGCCGATCACCGCCAGGCGGGCACCCGCTTCCAAGATGAAACTCATGTCCTTGAACAGCACTTTGTTGTCGTAGGCCTTGTTCAGGCTTTCCACTTCCACCGCCTGACGATGCAGCTTGAAGCGGTCGTCGGTTTCAAAGCGGATAAACGGGCTCTGACGGCTGGATGGCTTTACATCCACCATCTCGGACTTCAGCTTGTCCACCTGCTTCAGGCGGGAAGTCGCCTGGCGTGCCTTGGACTTGTTGGCCGAGAAACGCGCCACGAACTCTTGCAGCTCCTGGATACGCTCCTTGGCCTTGCTATTGGACGACAACTGGCGTTCGCGTGCCTGGGCCGAGGCAATCATGTAATCGTCGTAATTACCCGGATAGATGCGAATGGTGTTGTAGTCCAGATCCGCCATGTGAGTACACACGGAGTTCAGGAAGTGACGGTCATGCGAAATGATGATCATGGTGGAATTGCGCTCGTTCAGCACATTTTCCAGCCAGCGAATGGTGTTGATGTCCAGGTTGTTGGTCGGTTCGTCCAGCAACAGGATGTCCGGGTTGGAGAACAGCGCCTGCGCCAGCAAAACACGCAGCTTCCAGCCTGGAGCCACTTCGCTCATCGGGCCAAAATGCTGCTCGACCGGAATGCCTACCCCCATCAACAGCTCACCAGCGCGAGCTTCGGCGGTATAGCCATCGTACTCGGCGAACTTGGCTTCCAGTTCGGCCGCGTGCATGTAGTCATCTTCGGTGGCTTCGAGATTGGCATAAATGGCGTCGCGTTCGCTCATTGCCGACCACATTTCGGTGTGGCCCATCAGCACGACATCAATGACGCGCTGCTCTTCGTAACCAAACTGGTCCTGACGCAGCTTGCCCAGGCGCAGACCATTTTCAATGGCCACTTCGCCACTGGTCTGTTCCAGGTCACCGCCCAGAATTTTCATAAATGTCGATTTGCCGGAACCGTTGGCACCAATCAGGCCATAACGGTTGCCTTCGCCAAACTTGACGGAAACCTTTTCAAACAAAGGCTTCACGCCAAACTGCATGGTAATGTTGCTAGTGGTAATCACGCTTGAGATCCTTCAGCCAGTCCAGCCGTAAGTATCGGAAAAACCGTGGATTCTATCACATCGGCACGACAATCCGGCGCTCGGCACCAAATGCGATGACATGCTTTTGACCCGTAGGGGAATTCCGCTACAATCGAAGACTTTGAATCCTCATCCCTAGATATAGGCAGAACTATGCTTACCGGTAGCTTGGTTGCCCTGGTCACCCC
The DNA here is from genome assembly GCF_003693445.1 of Aquitalea palustris. GTDB lineage: Bacteria > Pseudomonadota > Gammaproteobacteria > Burkholderiales > Chromobacteriaceae > Aquitalea > Aquitalea palustris. The sequence goes on from NZ_RFAR01000009.1 coordinate 105,590, forward strand.
GATGACCACAGATGGTCGGGTCGACTTCGAATCGCTCTCCCGCCTCGTTGATTTCCACATCGACAACGGAACCAGCGGCATTGTCGCCGTCGGCACCACTGGCGAATCCGCCACGCTGGCCGTTGACGAACACATCGCTGTTGTCGAAGCCGTCATCAAACAAGCCAAGGGACGCGTCAAGGTAATCGCTGGCACCGGGGCGAACTCCACCGCCGAAGCCATCGAACTGGCCGCACATGCCAAACAGGCAGGCGCCGACATGACCCTGTCTGTCGTGCCCTACTACAACAAGCCGACTCAGGAAGGCATGTACCGCCACTTCCGCGCCATTGCAGAAAGTGTCGACATCCCGGTGATCCTGTATAACGTACCGGGCCGTACTGTTGCCGACATGAATAACGACACGGTGCTGCGCCTGACCCAGGTACCCGGCATCATCGGCCTCAAAGACGCCACCGGCGATATCGGCCGCGCCTGCGACCTGATCAGCCGCGTTCCGAAGAATTTCGCGCTGTACTCCGGCGATGACGCTACCGGCATGGCTTTCATGTTGTGCGGCGGCAATGGGGTGATTTCGGTTACTTCCAATGTGGCACCGAAACTGATGAGCCAGATGTGTGCCGCTGCCATCGCCGGCAACGCTGCACTGGCTCGCGAACTGAATGACAAGTTGCAGGGCCTGCACAAGCAGTTGTTTGCCGAACCCAATCCGATTCCGGCCAAATGGGTGCTGCAAGAGCTGGGCCTGATTCCTGACGGTATCCGCCTGCCCCTTCATGTGATGTCGGAAAGCCTGCGCCCGCAGCTGACCGCCGCCATGAAGCAGGCTGAACTCATCTAACCCCCTGACGACAAGGGAGTCCGCATGAAACGAAGCGCGCCCGCCGCGATTCTGCTGGCAACCGGCATCCTCGCCGGTTGCAGCACCTCCAATCCGCTGGAAAAGAAGCTGGACTACAAGTCCGCTGAGCCGCCCAAACTGGGCAACTCGCTGGAAGTACCGCCAGACCTGACTGCACCGCAAATCCAGAACAAATACGTGATTCCGGCTACAGGTAGCGCATCGGCACTGGCCAGCAGCAACAATGCCGCTGCCGCACAACAAACAGCACAGCCGGCAACGACTGAAACGGTTGCCATCAAGAGTATCGACAACATCACCATGGAACGCGCCGGCACCCAGCGCTGGCTCGCCGTGAAGGGCAAGTCACCTGCCGAACTGTGGCCGGTACTGAAAGCCTTCTGGCAGGAAAACGGCTTTGTCATCAAGACCGAAGAGCCTGACCTCGGCATCATGGAAACCGACTGGGCCGAAAATCGCGCCAAGCTGCCGGCTGATGGCATTCGCAAGCTAATGGAAACCGTTGGCCTGGGCGGCGCAATGTCGACCCCGGAACGCGACAAATTCCGCATCCGTCTGGAAAAGACTGCCAACGGCACCGAAATTTACTTCTCGCATCGCGGCATGTACGAAACCTTCATCAACGAAGGCAAATCGGACACGATGTGGCAACCGCGTCCGGTGGACCCGAATCTGGAAGCCGAACTGCTGGGTCGTTTCATGATCCGCATGGGCATTACCGAAGAAAAGGCCAAGGAAGCGCTCAAGCAAACGCAGACCGCGGCAGACAAGCCCAAAGAAGCAATTGTGGATGGCAAGCTGAACATCAACGACAGCTTCGACCGCGCATGGCGCCGTGTGGGCCTGGCTCTCGATCGTATTGGCCTGGTCGTCAACGACCGCGATCGCTCGCAAGGCATTTACTATGTGAAGCCTGCCAAGGGCGAGTTGGACAAGAACGACGGCAGCTCCAGTGGTGGTTTCTGGTCCAGCCTGGCCTTCTGGAAGAGCAAGGAAGCTGAAGACAAGACCAGCCCCACCGGGCCGGAATACCGCATCCTGGTCAAGGATGTCGGCAATGGCCTGAGCACTCTTGCCGTACAGGACAAGCAAGGCAAGCAACTGTCAGACAGCTTCGCCAAATCCGTTCTGTCCAAGCTTCAGACGGAACTGCAGTAAGGCCAGCGCCTTCTTAAGAAAAAAGCCCGCACAAGCGGGCTTTTTTCTTGCCTGCACCGGAAGCAACACAAGGCTTCTGGTGCATGGACGTAAAAAAACCGGCCGAAGCCGGTTTTTGGTGCTTTCGCGCTGAATTACTGAGCAGCGGAAGCAGCCGGAGCGGAAGCAGCAGCAGCGGAAGCGTCAGCAGCCGGAGCGGAAGCGTCAGCAG
>NZ_RFAR01000096.1 GCF_003693445.1 Aquitalea palustris
CTGTTGAAAGTTCAACAGTTTATGCGCCTAACATGCGCTGGACAAGGTGGAATGGCACGGATAAGTATTACTACCAGTGCATGGCAAACACACGCGCCACTGAATGATGGCGGTCTTGCGGGATGGCCGAAAATCGGCCCGCAATGGCGATGGCATGCTGTTTTGGTCATGAGGTGGTTAAGACAGCTGCCTGCTGTTGCGTCGGGTGAGCTGCCGTTATCTGCCGTGCAGCGGCTGCAACGGGTCTGGACAGGACTATTTCTTGACCCACCCAGCTGCCGGGCGGGATAATTGCAAGTTTTTCAATTGCTTAGTCGGCACGCTTGTTCATGGTGTTCACTCACACCTTGATGCCGGGCGACTCAGCCTAAATGGTCAAGAATAGGCCTGATGAACAGAAACGAATCTCCCGTTGTGGTGAGCCAGGCTCATGCTCAGCATGCTGCCAGCGCTGCAATGCCCTCACGCCGCCTGTCTGTCGCCCCCATGCTGGACTGGACCGACCGCCATTACCGTTATTTTGCCCGGCAAATCAGCCGCCACACCTGGCTGTATACCGAAATGGTCACCACCGGTGCGCTGCTGTATGGCGATGTAGAGCGGCACTTGCGCTTTGACGAGGCAGAGCACCCCGTGGCCCTGCAACTGGGCGGCTCCGAGCCGTCCGAACTGGCGCAGTGCGCGCGGCTGGCTCAGCAGTGGGGTTACGATGAGGTCAACCTCAACGTCGGCTGCCCGTCCGAGCGGGTACAGAAAGGTGCCTTCGGTGCCTGCCTGATGGCCGAGCCGCAACTGGTGGCCGACTGCGTCAAGGCCATGCGTGATGTGGTGGACATCGACGTCACCGTCAAGCACCGCATCGGTATTGACCAGATCGAGCATTACGACTATCTGGCCGGCTTTGTCGACCAGGTGGCTGCCGCTGGCTGCAGCACCTTTATCGTGCATGCGCGCAATGCCATTCTCAAGGGTCTCAGCCCCAAGGAAAACCGCGAAATCCCGCCGCTCAAATACGACTATGTCTACCGCCTGAAACAGGAAAGACCGGAGCTGGAAATCCTGATCAATGGCGGCGTCAAGACCAATGCCGAAATCGCCGAGCACCTGCGCCATGTCGACGGTGTGATGGTGGGGCGCGAGGCTTATCACAATCCCTGGCTGATGGCCGAGTGGGATGCTGCTTTCTACGGCGATGACAGCACTGCTGTCAGCCGTCAGCAGGTGGTGGATGCCATGCTGCCGTATATCCGCGCCCGTCTGGCCGAGGGCCACAAGCTGCGTAATATTGCCCGCCATATACTGGGGCTGTTCCAGGGGATGCCGGGGGCACGTCAGTGGCGGCGCATGCTGTCCGACGCCAAGCTGCTGGATGGCGCAGACGAAGGCTTGCTGCTGCAGGCGCTGGCTGCCATGCCGTCCCGCCTCAGCGTAACCGAATAATCCGCTCTGACAGCAGGGTGGACGCGCCATGTGCCGCCGCTTACTCTGCGTGTCTGGTCTGCATTCACAGGATGAATCCGCATGTTCGACAAACTGGTATTGGCCAGCAATAACGCCGGCAAGCTCAAGGAATTTTCCGCGCTGCTCGCACCGCTGGGCGTCACGGTCATTCCGCAAGGGCAGCTCAATGTGCCGGAGTGCCCGGAGCCGCATTACACCTTTCTGGAAAATGCGCTGGAAAAAGCCCGTCACGCCAGCCATGTCACTGGCCTGCCGGCCTTGGCCGATGATTCCGGCATCTGCGTGGAAGTGCTGGGCGGCAAGCCGGGCGTATTGTCGGCACGCTATGCTGGCGAGCCTAAGTCGGACGAGCGCAATAACGCCAAGCTGATCGAAAAGCTGCAAGGCAAAGCCAACCGCCGTGCCTGGTATTACTGCGTACTGGTACTGGTACGCCATGCCGATGATCCGCAACCGCTGGTGGCCGATGGCATGTGGTATGGCGAAGTGCAGGACACGGCAGCAGGCGAGGGCGGTTTCGGTTACGACCCCTACTTCTACCTGCCGGAATTTGCTTGCACCGTGGCCCAACTGGCAGCGGAAGACAAAAACCGTGTCAGTCATCGCGGCAAGGCCATGCAGGCTTTGCAGGCCAAACTGCGTGAGCTGGCATGAGTGTGATTGACCTGTCCGGGTTGAAAGGCGGCCTGCGCGAACTGCCGCCGTTGTCCTTATATATCCATTTCCCCTGGTGCGTGCGCAAATGCCCGTATTGCGATTTCAACTCGCACGAGCTGAAAAATAGCAGCGGCCAGACCGTGCAGTGGAATCCGCAAGCGGGCGTTGCCAGCGGCGGTTTCGATGAAATGGCCTATGTGCAAACCCTGCTGCGCGATCTGGAATACAGCCTGCCGGCGATCTGGGGCCGCAGCGTCAGCACCATCTTCATGGGTGGCGGCACGCCCAGTCTGTTTTCTGCCCAGGCCATGGATACGCTGCTGGCAGGTATTCGCGCCCGCCTGCGGCTGTCGCCGGACGCGGAAATCACCATGGAAGCCAACCCCGGTACCTTCGAGGCAGAAAAATTCCGTGGCTACCGCGAGGCCGGCATCAATCGCCTGTCCATCGGCATCCAGAGCTTCAATCCGCAGCATCTACAAGTGCTGGGGCGGATTCATGATGGTGATGAAGCACGCCGCGCCATCGACATTGCGCTGTCCTGTTTTGATAACGTCAATCTGGATCTGATGTATGCCTTGCCCGGCCAGAGCGTGGAGCAGGCGCTGCAGGATCTGGATACCGCGCTGTCTTATGGCATTACCCATCTGTCGGCCTATCACCTCACCATCGAACCGAATACGCTGTACGCTGTGCGCACGCCGCAGAATCTGCCGGATGACGAGATTTCTGCCGATATGCAGGAGGCCATCGAGGCGCGGCTGGCGGCCGCCGGTTTCGAGCATTACGAAACTTCGGCTTTTGCCCGGCCCGGACGACGTAGCCGCCATAACGTCAATTACTGGCAGTTTGGCGACTATCTGGGCATTGGTGCCGGCGCGCATGGCAAGATCAGCAGCCACGAAGGCATCGTGCGCGAAATGCGCCACAAGCAGCCCGCGGCCTATATCCAGGCGGTGGCCGCCGGCCAGCCGGTGCAAAGCAGCCGCAAGGTGAAGCGCGACGAGTTGCCGTTTGAATTCATGATGAATCTGCTGCGACTGACCGGCGGCTTTGAAACGCGCCTGTTCACCGAGCGCACCGGTTTGCCTGTATCCTGTATCCGCAATGAATTGCAGCAGGCCATCCAGCAAGGATTGCTGGAGCAGGATGCCACCACCATTCGCCCCACTTTGCAGGGGCAACGTTTTCTCAATGACCTGTTAACCCTGTTTCTCGGGGACGGAGACCAGTAAATGACCAAAGAAATCATCCATACCGAACATGCCCCGGCCGCCATCGGTGCCTACTCCCAGGCCGTGAAGGCTGGCAACACCGTTTACCTGTCCGGCCAGATCCCGCTGGACCCGGCCACCATGACCGTGGTGGAAGGTGGCTTTGCCGCTGAAACCCATCAGGTATTCAAGAACCTGAAGGCCGTGTGCGAAGCTGCCGGTGGCAGCCTGGACCAGATCGTCAAGCTCAATGCCTATCTGACCGACCTGTCCAATTTCGCCACCTTCAACGAAATCATGGGCCAGTACTTCAGCCAACCCTACCCGGCACGTGCCGCCGTGGGTGTGGCCAGCCTGCCCAAGGGCGTGCAGGTGGAAGCCGAGGCAGTGCTGTTCCTGGGTTGATCTTTCACCCATGCACAATAAAAAACAGGCGATCTTGATCGCCTGTTTTTTATTGTGCGGCTGCCCCTGACTGATGGCGCAGCAGCCAGCACAGGTGGAATCGGCTTTCATCTGGAGTCCTATCCCTCCTGGTGGAGTGCTGGCCATGTATCGTTTTCTCTCCCCGCTTATCTGTTTCATGACACCGCTGGTGCTGCAGGCTGCCGTATTCAAATGCATCAGCCCTGCCGGACAACACAGCTATCAGGATCAACCCTGCCCGGCGGATCACGCTGCCCATACGCTACGTGGTGGCAACTTCAGTCTGGTGACGCGCGAACCCTACCAGCTACGAGAGCTGCAAGACAGCCGGCAGCAAACGGCCAAACAAGCCCGCGCCATGCAACAGGAACAAGCCAAGGCGCTGCAGTTGCGCCGGCGCCAGCATGTGCAGCAAGACAAACATTGCCGCCGTCTGCAAGCCAGACAGCAAACGCTGCAGCGTCAGCTGTCTCTCAGTCGTTCTCCCTTGCAAACACAGCGTTTGCAGAGCCGGCTTGCCAGCCTGGCCAATGACTTGCACGATGCGGCTTGCCCACCCTGAACCGAGACCCCCATGCGCCGCTACACTTTTGAAATCGTCAATGTCTTTGCCGAAAGCACCTTTGGCGGCAATCCGCTCGCCGTGTTCAGCCAGGCCGAGGGGCTGAGCGAGCTGGAAATGCAGCTGCTGGCGCGGCAGATGAATTTGTCGGAAACCGTGTTCCTGTTGCCTTCCGTGCAAGTGACGGCACATTTGCGCATTTTTACGCCAGCACACGAGCTGCCGTTTGCAGGCCATCCCACACTTGGTGCAGCCAGCGTGCTGCATCGCAGGCAATCACTGGGCGATTCCTTCACCCTGCAGACTGCTGCCGGGGTGATTCCCATCCGGCAGCAGGACGGTTTGTTCACCCTGCAGGCCAATGCCGCCAGCGAACGTCCCTCCGACCTGAGTATGGAGCAAGCCGCCGCCATGCTGGGCTTGCCGGCAGCGGCGGTACTGGCCACCCCCAGCTGGCTGAATACCGGCAGCGAACAGTTGCTGATCGCGGCAGCCAGCCGCGACGCGGTGTTGGCCGCACGCCCGGTGGCGGATCTGTTTCTGCGTGATGCCTGCCTGCATCCCGGCCGTAGCGTAGCCTATCTGTGGCATGAGGCGGATGGTGTGGCGACCGTGCGGCTGTTTTACGGCCAGGATGGTGCAGTGCTGGAAGACCCGGGTACCGGTTCGGCCTGCGCCAATCTGGGCGGCTGGTGCAGCCTGCACCAGCGCTATCCGCTGCAATGGCGGGTGGAGCAGGGGGCCGTATTGCAGCGCCCCAATGTATTGCACTTGACGGTGGATGATGCGCGTCGTATTTATGTCGGCGGTAAGGTTGTGGCGCTGGCGCAGGGGGAGTTTCTCTTGTGAAACAAGCGTATGACTTGACGCAATGCCGACCCCTTGGCATGCTAGAGTCCCAGCTCCAAACTAGCGTTTAACAAAGACAGACAACACGAGGAAAGACATCATGAGCAAGTTGTGGAAAGCGGCCGCCCTGGCCCTTGGATTGGCCGCATTGTCGCACAGCGTACTGGCCGACAGCCCGATCGGCAGCTGGAAGACCATCGACGATGACACCAAGCAAGCCAAGGCGGTGGTACAGATTGCCGAAGGCGCCAACGGCGAATTGTCCGGCAAGATCGTCAAGCTGTTCCAGAACCCGGAAGTGGTGTGTGAGGCCTGCGATGGCGACCGCAAGGGCAAGCCGGTCAACGGCATGACCATCCTGTGGGGCCTGAAGAAAGATGGCGACAGCTGGGCCAACGGCAAGATTCTTGACCCGCATAACGGCAAGGTTTACAGCGCCAAGATGAAGCTGGTGGAAGGTGGCAAAAAGCTGGAAGTGCGTGGCTTCCTCGGCGTATCACTGCTGGGGCGCACCCAGGTGTGGGAACGTCAGCAATAATCCTGTCCGGTGCGACAGCCAGGGCGGAGTGCCGGCAGCGGCCTCCGCCTTGTTTTTTGGGTACAATCGGCGCTGATGACCCATGCCAACGACCTCGCCGGCCAGCCGCTCAATGTAGCGCCCGCCCTGGCCAAGAAACTCGACAAGCTCGGCCTGCGCCGGCGCTTTGACCTGGTGTTGCACCTGCCGCTGCGCTACGAAGATGAAACCCATCTCTATCCCATCACAGCAGCCCCCTACGGCCAGCCGGTGTTGGTAGAGGGGCGGGTCATCGCTCACGAAGTCCAATTCCGTCCGCGCAAGCAGTTGCTGGTGCGCATAGAAGACGCCAGCGGCGTGCTGCTGCTGCGCTTCATCCACTTTTATCCCAGTCAGCTCAAGCAGTTTGCCGATGGTGCCCTGGTACGTGCCATGGGCGAAATTCGTCGTGGTTTCCATGGCGACGAGATGGTGCACCCGAAAACGCGCGAAGTGGTGGATGGCACACCGCTGGCGGAAAGCCTGACGCCGGTGTATCCCACGGTCAATGGCGTGACCCAGCCCATGCTGCGCAAGCTGATTCGCAGCGAGCTGCAAAGCCTGCCGTTGCCAGAAACCCTGCCACCCTCAGTTATTGCCCATTTGCAGCTGCAAAGCTTTGCCGATGCCGTGCGGCTCTTGCATTCACCGCCACCGGAATACAGTGCCAGCCAGCTCAGTGAGCCGGCCTTGCCGGCATGGCAAAGGCTGAAATTTGACGAGCTGATGGCGCAGCAGCTGTCGATGCGGCTGGCTTATCGCGCCAGACGACAGGGCAGGGCGCCGGTAGTGCGTGGTAGTGGTCGCTTGCGCGAGGCACTGTTTGCCAGCTTGCCCTTCCGTCTCACGGCTGCGCAGCACAAGGTACTGGGCGAAATCGATGCTGATCTGGCGCAGGCGCACCCCATGCATCGCTTGCTGCAAGGCGATGTAGGGAGCGGCAAAACCGTGGTGGCGGCGCTGGCTGCACTCACTGCTATCGAGGCGGGGTTTCAGGTGGCACTAATGGCACCTACGGAAATCCTGGCCGAGCAGCATTATCGCAAGTTGTCCGGCTGGCTTGCCCCGCTTGGGCTGACGGTCAGCTGGCTCTCCGGCAGCCTGCGCAAAAAGCAGAAAGAGCTGGCGCTGGAGCAGATGGCCAGTGGTACGGCCCATCTGGTGGTGGGAACGCATGCCCTGTTTCAGGACGGGGTGGATTTTGCCCGGCTGGGGTTGGCCATTGTCGACGAGCAGCACCGTTTCGGGGTCGGCCAGCGGCTGGCGCTCAAGCAAAAGGGCGAGGAACCCCATCAGCTGATGATGTCGGCCACACCGATTCCACGCACCCTGGCCATGAGCTTTTACGCCGATCTGGATGTGTCAGTCATCGATGAGCTGCCGCCGGGACGAACGCCTATTGTCACCAAGCTGATCAATAGTAGCCGCCGTGAAGAAGTCGTCGACTTCGTGCACAAGACCTGCAGCGAAGGCCAGCAGGTGTACTGGGTGTGCCCGCTGATCGAGGAGTCAGAAACCCTGCAGCTGCAGACGGCAGTGGAAACCCACCGCCAGCTGGCAGCACAACTGGGGCAGTGGCATGTCGGCTTGCTGCATGGCCGGATGAAAGCGGATGAAAAGGCGGCGGTCATGGCCGCTTTTGGCAGTAACCAGCTGCAAATCCTGGTGGCCACCACGGTGATCGAAGTGGGCGTGGACGTGCCTAATGCCTCGCTGATGGTGATCGAGCACGCCGAGCGCATGGGGCTGGCCCAGTTGCACCAGCTGCGGGGCCGGGTCGGGCGGGGCAGTGCGCGCAGCGTGTGTATGCTGCTGTTTGAAAACCCGCTGTCCGATGTGGCCAAGGCACGCTTGAAAGTCATTTACGAGAATGTCGATGGTTTCGAGATCGCCCGGCAGGATTTGCTGATCCGTGGCCCGGGTGAGTTTCTTGGTGCCCGGCAAAGCGGGGTGCCCATGCTGCGCTTTGCCAATCTGGAAGACGATATCGAACTGTTGGAGGCGGCGCGGGAGCTGGCTCCGGAAATCCTTGCACGCTGGCCAGAGGCGGCGGATGCACATCTGGAGCGCTGGCTGTCTGGTCGCGAGCAATTCCTCAAGGCCTGAATGAGCATGCCGTGAACTACCCGGTGGCGGGGGCATGGCAGCGAATGCTGGCGGTGGTTTCATGCTGAGATTGCCTTGTTGCAAATCCCTGTGCAGATAGATAGGGATGAGGCAAAAAAAGCGCCCCATCCGCAGGGATGAGGCGTCAAGGGATTGCTGCAAACAACAAAGGAGAAACCATGATGAAACATGATTATATTAGCAAATAATAAATTTCGAAATCAATGGTGAGTCATTGCTTGTTTGATGCAGGTCAAATTTGACCCGTCATGATGAGCATCATAGAAAAAGCCGCCCTCGGGCGGCTTGATCGATAGCAGCAGGCAGGATTACTTCAGCCAGTTGCTAGCCAGGTAGTACAGGCCGCCAGACAACAGCATGGCTACCGGCATGGTAAACAGCCAGGCGAGAAGAATGGAGCGCACGGTAGACCACTGTAGGCCAGCCTTGTCGGCCACCATGGTACCGGCCACGCCACTGGATAGTACGTGGGTAGTGGAAACCGGTAAGCCAAACTGACTGGCCAGGCCGATGGATACCGCCGCAGTCAGTTGAGCCGACATCCCCTGGGCATACGTCATGTCTTTCTTGCCAATGCCTTCACCAACGGTTTTCACCACACGACGCCAGCCAATCATGGTGCCACCGCCCAGTGCCAATGCCACGGCGATGATGACCCAGGTAGGAGCGTACTCGGTGGTAACGGTCAGATCCTTGCGCAGATTGCTCAGCAACTGCTTGTCATCGCTGCTTAGATTGGGCAGGGAGCCAGCCTTCTTCGCCGCATCGTCCAGGCAGAGCAGGTCGGTACGCACATCCCAGCGCTTGTTGTCCGGCAGATTGCGATAAGTGCTGCCATCTCCCAGGGCAACAATCAGCTTGTCAGCTGTTTGCAGGGTATCCCGCGGGCGACAATCGTGGATATTGCTGCCAGCGGCGGCCGGCTTGAACATGGTATCCAGAGCCGTCTGATGACGATTGTAGAACTGCTGCAGATGCAGGGCGGCATCGCGGGTACGTTCGATCTGGTAAGGCGTGCTATCCAGATTCAGTACATATTTGGCCGGTACGATGCCGATCAGCACCAGCATGATCAGGCCAACACCTTTCTGGCCGTCATTCGAACCATGCGAGAAGCTCACACCCATGGAGCTGACGATCAGCATGAAACGCATCCAGAACGGCGGGTGCTTGCGGCCCTCAACCTGCTGACGCTGGAAGGGGGTCTTGTGCATATTGCTCTGCGGGCGGGCACGGCGCAGGGCCAGTACCAGCAGGCCGGACAGCAGTGCGCCCACCAGCGGCGAGCACAGTAGCGAGGCTCCGACATCAATCGCCTTGCCCCAGTTCACACCTTGCGACAGCGGGGTGCCGTTGATCAGGCTATTGGCCAGGCCAACGCCCAAAATGGCGCCGATCAGGGTGTGAGAGCTGGAGGCCGGCAGGCCGAAATACCAGGTACCCAGATTCCAGGCAATGGCGGCAGCCAACAGGGCAAACACCATGGCCATGCCGCGTGCGGTATTGACCGAAACCAGCAGATCCACCGGTAGCAGGTGCACGATGGCATAGGCCACAGCCAGGCCGCCGGTCAGTACGCCAAGAAAATTGAACACACCGGAGGCAAATACCGCCAGGCGCGGCTTCATCGATTGGGTATAAATGACGGTGGCAACCGCATTCGCCGTATCGTGAAAGCCGTTGATGAACTCGAAGGCCAGGACAAAGCCCAGCGACAAAACCAGGGTGATGGCCACATGGGTGTCCAGCCCTGCAAAGAGGTCCAGCATGATCGTGAAAATCGTGTAAAGGAAAGCCGGGATTGTTGTGTCCAGGCCTGCATGCGTCAAGTAAATGGATCAAAAAAAACCGGGCTTGTCGTTTTCCCGTCGTGGCAATGGGGCTGTTCTTGACAGCCTGGTCTTTCGCCCGGTTTTTTCAGGGTTTGCCGCAGGCTACTGGTGCGATTTCAAGCGGAAATCGGCCACCACATCAAACAACACCCCGCGTGCATGAAAGCAGGCGGGGTGTCGCTGGGGGAGGGCAGAATCAGCCGAATTTGCCGGTGATGTAATCCTCGGTAGCCTTTTGTTTTGGCGCCGTGAAGATATTGTCGGTTTCACCGAACTCCACCAGCTCGCCCAGATACATATAGGCGGTGAAGTCGGACACCCGGGCCGCCTGCTGCATATTGTGCGTCACGATGGCGATGGTGTAGTCCTCTTTCAGCTCATGAATCAGTTCTTCGATGTGAGCAGTGGAAATCGGGTCGAGTGCCGAGGTCGGTTCGTCCAGCAGCAACACCTCGGGGCGGGATGCCACGGCACGGGCAATACACAGGCGCTGTTGCTGGCCACCAGAGAGCGAATTGCCAGACTGCTTCAGCTTGTCCTTCACCTCATCCCACAGCGCAGCCTTGCGCAGTGCCCACTCCACCCGGTCGTCCATTTCGGTCTTGGCCAGCTTCTCGTACAGCTTCACCCCGAAGGTGATGTTGTCGTAGATGGACATCGGGAAGGGGGTCGGCTTCTGGAACACCATGCCCACCTTGGCGCGCAGCAGGTTGATATCCACGTCGCGGCCCAGGATGTTATTGCCGTCCAGCAGGATTTCACCTTCGGAGCGCAGCCCCGGATACAGCTCGTACATGCGGTTGAAGGTGCGCAGCAGTGTGGATTTACCGCAGCCGGACGGTCCGATGAAGGCCGTGACCATGCGCGGGGCAATATCCAGATTGATGTTCTTCAATGCGTGGAAGTTGCCGTAAAAAAAGTTCAGATTCTTGACCTGAAGCTTGACGTTGTTATCAGCCATAGTCGTCATGCCTTAATGCGATTGGGTTTTCTGGCTGCCCATCCAGCGGGCAAGAATATTAAGCGTCAACACGCTCAGGGTAATCAGCAACGCACCGGTCCAGGCCAGGGTGTGCCAGTCTTCGTACGGGCTCATGGCAAACTGGAAAATCACGATGGGCAAGTTGGCCATCGGCTGGTTCATATTGCTGTTGAAGAACTGATTGTTCAGCGCGGTAAACAGCAGCGGTGCGGTTTCACCCGAAATACGGGCAATGGCCAGCAGGATGCCGGTCAGCACACCGGCCTTGGCCGAGCGCAAGGTCACGTACAGGGTGATTTTCCACTGCGGAGCGCCCAGTGCGGCGGCGGCTTCGCGCAGGGTATTGGGGACCAGGCGCAGCATGTTTTCCGTGGTGCGCACTACGACCGGAATCACCAGCAGTGCCAGCGCCAGCGAACCGGCCCAGCCGGAGAAGTGCCCGACGCTGACCACATAGACTTCATAGACAAACAGGCCGATCACGATGGACGGTGCCGACAGCAGGATGTCGTTGATGAAACGGGTGGCCGGTGCCAGCCAGCCGCGCTGACCGAACTCCGCCAGATAGATGCCAGCCAGAATGCCGATAGGCGTGCCGATCAGCGTGCCGGAAATGGTCATGGCCAGGCTGCCGTAAATGGCATTGGCCAGACCGCCCTGGCTACCGGGTGGCGGCGTGCTCTGGGTGAACACCTGCAAATTGATGCCGGACAGGCCGTGCTGCAGCAGGGTAAATAAAATCCAGAACAGCCAGAACAGGCCAAAAGCCATCGTCAGGGTGGATGCACCCATATTGAAGGCGTTCACCAGACGGCGACGACGATAGATAGAAGTATTCATGGTGCTGCTGCTTCCGCTGCGATCCTGAACGTTCAGGGATTCGCTCAATGTGCTGTTAGCCATGATGATAGCGCCTTGTCAGGATGCCTTGCCTTCCTGTTTCTGCAAACGCAGCAACAGGAGTTTGGCGCAGGCCAGAACGACGAAGGTGATGAAGAACAGGATCAGACCCAGTTCAATCAGCGAGGCCATGTGGAACTCGCCAGTCGCCTCGGCAAATTCGTTGGCCAGGGCCGAGGAAATCGACTGGCCCGGCTCGAACAGGCCAACGGCAAAGCGCGAGGAGTTACCGATCACGAAGGTCACTGCCATGGTTTCACCCAGTGCGCGGCCCAGCCCCAGCATGATGCCGCCCACCACACCCGTCTTGGTGTAAGGCAGTACGACATAGCGGACCACCTCCCAGGTGGTGGAGCCCAGGCCATAAGCAGACTCCTTCAGCATGGTCGGCACCACTTCAAATACATCGCGCATCACCGAAGCGATAAAGGGAATCACCATTACCGCCAGAATCAGCCCGGCAGTAAAAACACCAATCCCCATCGGTGCGCCCTGGAACAGCAGGCCGATCAGCGGAATGTCGCCCAGATTGTCGATCAGTACCGGCTGGACGTGGTCGGCAAACAGGGGGGCGAACACGAACAGGCCCCACATGCCATAAATGATGGAGGGAATGCCTGCCAGCAGTTCGACGGCAATACCCAGCGGACGCTTGAGGACATTAGGGCAAAGCTCGGTCAGAAACACGGCAATGCCAAAGCTGACCGGTACGCCAATCAGCAGGGCGATCACCGAAGTGGCCAGGGTGCCAAAGACCGGCACCAGTGCGCCAAACTTCTGTCCGACCGGGTCCCAGTCGCTATCGACCAGAAAGCTCCAGCCAAAACGGCTCAGGCTGGGCATGGCACCAATAATGAGGGAAATCAGGATGCCCACCAGCAAGGCCAATACCAAAAAGGCAAAGCAGCGAGTGGATACCCTGAAGATATTGTCTAGCAGCATCTGGCGCTGCATTTGCTGGTTATTGCTGAACTTTTCCATGAGGATACTCGGTCGCGTCTCAGACAAAAAGCCGGGGTTGCTCACCCCGGCCTTGGTGCCACACCGGCAGCTGCATCAGCTTGCGCGCTGCAGGCCGGTGTCGCCATGCTGCACTCAGTTCAGAACCGGCTTGCCACTGGCGTCGGTGATCTGCTTCCAGCTGGTGTGAATCACGGCCTTCACGCTATCCGGCATCGGGATGTAATCCAGTTCCAGAGCGGTCTTGTCGCCATTCTTGTAAGCCCAGTCGAAGAACTTCAGTACTTCGGTACCTTGTGCCGGCTTGTCCTGTTTCTTGTGCATCAGGATGAAAGTGGCACCAGCAATCGGCCAGCTATCCTTGCCAGGCTGGTTGGTCAGCAGCAGGTAGAAGCCCGGAGCCTTTTTCCAGTCAGCGTTGGCAGCAGCAGCACGGAATGACTTGTCATTCGGAGCGACAAAGCTGCCAGACTCGTTCTTCAGTTGACCGTAAGACAATTTGTTCTGCTTGGCGTAGGCATATTCCACGTAACCAATGGAACCCTTGATGCGGGTTACATAGTTGGCCACACCCTCGTTACCCTTGCCACCGACGCCGGCAGGCCAGTTAACCGAGGTATTGGAACCAACCTTGCTGGCCCATTCGCTGGAAACCTTGGACAGGTAGTTGGTGAAGATGAAGGTGGTGCCCGAACCATCGGAGCGGCGAACCACGGTGATCTTCTGATCCGGCAGCTTCACGCCCGGGTTCAGGCTGGCGATGGCCGGGTCATTCCACTTCGAAACCTTGCCCATGAAAATGTCAGACAGCAAAGGACCGGTAAACTTAACCTGACCGGCTGCAATGCCCGGAACATTCAGTACCGGAACAACACCACCCAGTACGGTCGGGAACTGGGTCAGGCCGGATTTTTCCAGCTCTTCCGGTTTCAGCGGCATGTCGGAAGCACCGAAATCAACAGTCTTGGACTGGATTTGCTTGATGCCGCCACCCGAGCCGATGGACTGGTAGTTCATGCTGTTATTGGTCGTAGCCTTGTAAGCGGTTGCCCACTTTGCATACAAGGGATACGGGAAAGTTGCGCCGGCGCCGGTAATGTCGGCAGCCATGGCTGCGCCAGCGACGAAGCCGGCGGACAAGGCCAGCGAGGCGACCAGACGTACGGACTGTTTCATGCTTGCTCCTGAATTATTAGGGTAAGGCCCTGCGAGGTGTTGAGGCGCATCCTATCCCCTATAGTTTTCAGAAATATTACAAGTCGTGGAAAAGCAGATTGCGGAGTTTTGACGATGACGGGACTAGGGATATAATCCGCAGCACTTAAACGGAGGCACCCGGACATGGCAGGCAAGCTGATAATCGGAAACTGGAAGATGAACACCCGCGCGCAGAGCGCGCAATCCCTGGTGGATGCCTTGCTGGAACAGCCGGCATGCGATCAGCCCTGGGTCGGGGTGGCGGCTCCTGCGGTATATCTGGCAGCCCTGGGGGCACGTCTGCAAGGGCGGTCCATCCGCCTGGCGGCACAGGATGTGAGTGCCTTTGCCAGTGACGGAGCGTACACCGGTGAAATCTCGGCCGCCATGCTGCAGGATATTGGTTGTGCTTATGTTCTGGTTGGCCATTCCGAGCGGCGCCAGTATTTTGCCGAGAATAATCCGCAGCTGCTGGCCAAGATGAACAATGCGCTTGCTGCTGGCATCGTGCCGGTGTTGTGCGTGGGCGAAACGCTGGAGCAGCGCGAGCAGGGCGACTACCTGGAAGTGATCTATCAGCAATTGGCCGTACTGGCTGAAATCAACGCCGGTGAGTACCTGATTGCCTACGAACCGGTGTGGGCTATCGGCACTGGCAAGGTGGCGACGCTGGAGCAGATCGCCGAAATTCACAGCGCCATCAAAACGTGGTGCTTGCAAAATGCCAAGCCATCCGCTAGTATTCGCGTCCTCTACGGCGGCAGTGTAAAGGCAGAGAATGCCGAGTCAATCCTGATGACAGACAATGTCGATGGAGCCCTTGTTGGTGGGGCATCTCTGGACGCCGGATCATTCAGGATGATTTGCCAGGCCGCAGGAAAATTGATATAGTATGGAACTTATTAAGACGCTTATTTGGGTTGTTAACCTGCTCTCCGCAGTGACGATTATCGTCCTTGTCCTCATGCAGCATGGCAAGGGTGCGGATATGGGTGCAGCTTTCGGCAGCGGCGCTTCCGGAAGTCTGTTTGGTGCGTCTGGCTCTGCGAATTTTTTGAGTAGAACCACTGCGATTGCAGCGGTTGTATTCTTCTCCACGAGTCTCACCCTTGTTTATCTGTCGGGGGGCGGAAAAACAGATCTGGGTGTGATGGGTGGCAAGGTTGAACAAGTTGCGCCGCAAATCCCGGTCGGGGCAACCACTGGCAAAGCTTCGGGCACGACGTCTAAAATTCCGGAGTGACAGTAAAGTTATATTGTGCCGACATGGTGAAATTGGTAGACACGCTATCTTGAGGGGGTAGTGGCCGTAGGCTGTGTGAGTTCGAGTCTCACTGTCGGCACCACCATTCAAAAATAGGCCACCGGGATTCCGGTGGCCTATTTTATTTGGAGCCAAGGAGGGTAATTCCTCCTTTTTTTGGGGGTGTACGGGAAATGCTGCAAAATTATTTTCCCATTCTGTTGTTTGTCATCGTCGGATTGTTGGTTGGCGTGGGTCCTATTGTTCTTGGCAAGGTCCTCGCACCCAATCGTCCTGACCCTGAGAAACTCTCTCCTTATGAGTGCGGATTCGAGGCCTTCGAAGATGCACGCATGAAATTTGACGTTCGCTATTACCTCATTGCCATTCTTTTCATTCTGTTCGATCTGGAAATTGCATTTCTGTTTCCCTGGGCTGTGGTCCTGAAAGAACTGGGTGCGTATGGCTTTGGCGTAATGGTGGAATTCCTGGGTGTGTTGACCCTGGGTTTCGTCTACATGTGGAAAAAGGGAGCGCTGGAATGGGAGTAGAAGGTATTCTGGAAAAAGGCTTCGTAACCACGACGGCCGACAAGCTCATCAACTACACCCGTACCGGTTCGCTGTGGCCGATGACCTTTGGTCTGGCCTGCTGTGCTGTGGAAATGATGCACGCTGGTGCCGCACGTTACGATCTGGACCGTTTCGGCATCGTTTTCCGTCCCAGCCCCCGTCAGTCTGACCTGATGATCGTGGCCGGTACGTTGTGCAACAAGATGGCACCAGCACTGCGCAAGGTGTATGACCAGATGGCGGAACCGCGCTGGGTCATCTCCATGGGCTCCTGTGCCAACGGTGGTGGCTATTACCACTATTCCTATTCCGTCGTCCGTGGCTGTGACCGCATCGTGCCGGTCGATGTCTACGTGCCAGGCTGTCCGCCGACTGCCGAAGCACTGCTGTATGGCATCATCCAGTTGCAGAACAAGATCAAACGCACCTCCACCATCGCCCGATAAGGTAAGCACTTATGGCCTCCAAGAAAATGGAAGCATTGGGATCGGTCGTCGAGCGGGTGCTGGGCGACAAGCTTGTTTCAAGCACGCTGGCCCTCGATGAACTGACCATCGTCTGCAAGGCGGCAGATCTGATTGCCGTGGCTACCACGCTGCGTGATCATGCTGAACTTTCTTTCGAACAACTGATTGACCTGTGCGGTATGGACTATAGCGCCTACCGTGACGAGGCTTGGGATGGTCCGCGTTTTGCCGTGGTCTATCACTTGCTGTCGCTCAAGCACAATCTCCGTATCCGTTTGCGTGTATTTGCCGAAGATGACAGCTTCCCGCTGCTCGCCTCGGTCAATCCGGTATGGAATGCCGCCAACTGGTTCGAGCGCGAAGCCTTCGACCTGTTCGGCATCGTGTTTGAAGGTCACCCTGACCTGCGTCGCATCCTGACCGACTATGGCTTTGTCGGCCATCCTTTCCGCAAGGACTTCCCGCTGTCCGGTCATGTAGAAATGCGTTATGACCCGACCCAGCAGCGCGTGATCTACCAGCCGGTCACCATTGAGCCGCGCGAAATCACCCCGCGCATCATTCGTGAGGAGAACTACGGTGGCTGAGATCCGTAACTACACGCTGAACTTCGGTCCCCAGCACCCGGCAGCTCACGGCGTACTGCGTCTGGTACTGGAACTGGATGGTGAAGTCATTCAGCGTGCCGACCCGCATATCGGTCTCCTGCATCGCGGTACCGAAAAACTGGCTGAAAGCAAGACTTTCATCCAGTCTCTGCCGTATATGGATCGTCTCGACTACGTGTCCATGATGTGCAATGAGCACGCTTACTGCCTGGCCATCGAAAAGCTGCTGCAGATTGAAGTGCCGCTGCGCGCGCAATACATCCGTGTGATGTTTGCCGAAATCACCCGTATCCTGAACCACCTGCTGTGGATTGGCGCACACGCCATCGACATCGGCGCCATGACCATGTTCCTGTACGCTTTCCGTGAGCGTGAGGATCTGATGGACTGCTACGAAGCCGTGTCTGGTGCCCGTATGCATGCCGCCTATTTCCGCCCGGGTGGCGTTTACCGTGATCTGCCGGACTCCATGCCGCAGTACACCGTATCCAAGATCAAGAACGCCAAGGAACTGGCGCGCCTGAACGAAGGGCGCAAGGGTTCGATGCTGGACTTCATTGACGACTTCACCAAGCGCTTCCCTGGCTATGTCGACGAATATGAAACCCTGCTGACCGATAACCGTATCTGGAAGCAGCGTACGGTTGGTATTGGCGTAGTCAGCCCGGAACGTGCCAAGAATCTGGGTTTCTCCGGCCCGATGCTGCGTGGCTCCGGCATCGAGTGGGATCTGCGCAAGAAGCAGCCCTACGATGTCTACGACCGCCTGGACTTTGATATTCCGGTGGGCAAGGGTGGCGATAGCTATGATCGCTATCTGGTGCGTGTTGAAGAAATGCGCCAGTCCAACCGCATCATCCAGCAATGTGTTGCCTGGCTGCGTGACAATCCGGGTCCGGTCATCACCGACAACCATAAAGTGGCTCCGCCTTCCCGCGAAGGCATGAAGTCGAATATGGAAGACCTGATCCACCATTTCAAGCTGTTTACCGAAGGCATGCATGTGCCGGAAGGCGAAGCCTACGCCGCGGTAGAACACCCGAAGGGTGAGTTCGGTATCTATCTGGTATCCGATGGCGCCAACAAGCCGTACCGACTGAAAATCCGTGCCCCGGGTTTTGCCCATCTGGCAGCCCTGAATGAAATGGCTACGGGCCACATGATTGCCGACGTGGTGGCCATCATCGGTACCCAGGATATCGTGTTTGGGGAGATCGACCGCTAATGCTATCCGCACAATCACTCGCCGCCATTGACCGCGAAGTCGCCAAGTATCCGGCCGACCAGAAACGCTCGGCGGTCATGGGCGCGCTGCGCATTGCCCTGGTGGAGCGCCGTGAAGCCGGCAAGACACCGGAAGAGCGTTGCCTGAATACCGAGGTGATCGAATTCGTAGCCAACTACCTGCAAATCCCGCCGGTAGCAGCCTACGAAGTTGCCACCTTCTACAATATGTACGACATGAAGCCGGTTGGGCAGTACAAGATTACTGTGTGTACCAACCTGCCCTGTGCCTTGTCCGGTGGCGTGAATGCTGCCGAGTACATCTCCAAGAAGCTGGGCATCGCCATTGGCGAAACCAGTGCTGACGGCAAGTACACCTTGCTGGAAGGGGAGTGCATGGGTGCCTGCGGCGATGCGCCGGTCTTGCTGGTGAACAACCACAAGATGTGCAGCTTCATGACGCCCGAAGCAATCGACAAGAAACTGGCGGAGTTGAACTAATGGCAGTCTTCGTCAATGGTGTGATTTTCGACGGCATCGATACCTCTGCACAGGACTGCTGGAAGCTGGAGGCCTACGTGGCCCGTGGCGGCTACCAGGCCCTGCGTCGCATCATCGAATCCAAGATGGCGCAAGAGGACGTGATTGCCGAAGTGAAAAATTCCGGCTTGCGCGGCCGTGGCGGTGCGGGTTTCCCCACCGGCCTGAAGTGGAGCTTCATGCCGCGCTCCTTCCCGGGCGACAAATACGTGGTGTGCAATACCGACGAGGGTGAACCGGGTACCTTCAAGGACCGCGACATCCTGCGTTTCAATCCGCATGCGCTGATTGAAGGCATGATCATTGCCGGTTACGCCATGGGGACCAAGGCCGGTTACAACTACATCCATGGTGAAATCTTCGAAGAGTACGAGCTGTTCGAAGCCGCACTGGATGAAGCCCGTCAGGCCGGTTTCCTCGGCAACAACATCCTCGGTAGCGACTTCAGCTTCGATCTGTTCGCCCATCATGGGTATGGTGCCTACATCTGTGGTGAGGAAACCGCGCTGCTGGAATCGCTGGAAGGCAAAAAAGGCCAGCCACGTTTCAAGCCACCGTTCCCGGCCAGCTTCGGTCTGTACGGCAAGCCCACCACCATCAACAACACCGAATCCTTTGCTTCCGTGCCCTTCATCATTCGTGATGGTGCGGCGAAGTTCCTGGAAGCGGGCAAGCCGAACAATGGTGGTACCAAGCTGTTCTCCGTGTCGGGCCATGTGAATCGTCCGGGTAACTACGAGATTCCGCTGGGCACGCCGTTCTCGGTACTGCTGGAAATGGCTGGCGGCATGCGTGATGGCAAAAAGCTCAAGGCAGTGATCCCGGGTGGTTCTTCCGCTCCGATCCTGCCCGGCGATGTCATGATGCAATGCACCATGGACTACGACAGCATTGCCAAGGCCGGCTCCATGCTGGGTTCGGGCGCTGTCATCGTGATGAATGAAGATGTGTGTATGGTGAAGGCGCTGGAGCGTCTGGCCTACTTCTATCACGAAGAATCCTGCGGCCAGTGCACGCCGTGCCGTGAAGGCACCGGCTGGCTGTACAAGGTGATCCATCGCATTGCCCAGGGCGAAGGCCGTCCGGGTGATCTGGAGCTCCTGGATTCGGTAGGCAATAACATGGCCGGCCGTACCATCTGTGCACTGGCAGATGCTGCCGTGTTCCCGGTTCGCAGTTTCACCAAGCACTTCCGTAATGAGTTCGAGTACCTGATCGAACACAAGAAGCCCTTGGTGGACCACAAATGGTGTTGAGCGATGCTTGAAATCGAAATCGACGGTAAAAAACTGACTGTCCCGCAAGGCAGTACCGTGATGGATGCCGCCCATTCCGTGGGCACCTACATCCCTCACTTCTGCTACCACAAGAAACTGTCCATCGCGGCCAACTGCCGCATGTGTCTGGTGGAAGTGGAAAAAGCACCCAAGCCGCTGCCCGCCTGCGCTACGCCGGTGACCGACGGCATGAAGGTGCATACCCATTCCGACATGGCCAAGAAGGCGCAAGCCGGCGTGATGGAATTCCTGCTGATCAATCACCCGCTGGATTGCCCGATCTGCGATCAGGGCGGCGAGTGTCAGCTGCAGGATCTGGCCGTAGGCTATGGCAACTCTTCTTCCCGTTATCAGGAAGAAAAGCGCAGCGTAGTCGGCAAGGACATGGGTCCGCTGGTTTCCGCTGAAGAAATGTCGCGCTGCATTCACTGCACCCGCTGCGTGCGCTTCACCGAAGAAATCGGCGGCTTCCAGGAAATTGGCATGGCCAACCGCAGCGAAT
Organism: Aquitalea palustris; assembly: GCF_003693445.1. Lineage (GTDB taxonomy): Bacteria > Pseudomonadota > Gammaproteobacteria > Burkholderiales > Chromobacteriaceae > Aquitalea > Aquitalea palustris. The sequence continues at coordinate 20,157 of NZ_RFAR01000096.1, forward strand.
TCTCGGAAATCATGCCTTATCTCGGCAAGACCGTTAATTCGGAAATCTCCGGCAACGTCATCGACCTCTGCCCGGTGGGCGCACTGACTTCCAAGCCTTTCCGCTACAGCACCCGTGCTTGGGAGCTGTCGCGCCGCAAATCGGTCAGCCCGCACGATGGTCTGGGTTCCAATCTGGTGGTTCAGGTCAAGAGCAACGAAGTGATGCGTGTTCTGCCGCTGGAAAACGAAGCCATCAACGAGTGCTGGATCGCCGACCGCGACCGCTTCTCCTATGAAGGCCTGAACTCGGCTGAGCGTCTGCAAAAGCCGATGATCAAGTTTGACGGCAAGTGGCACGAAACCGACTGGGAAACCGCGCTGGCCTATGTGGTAAAGGGCCTGAACGGCGTATCGGCCGATCACGGCAAGGATGCCATCGGCTTCCTCACCAGCCCGCACTCCACCACTGAAGAACTGTATCTGGCGCAGAAGCTGGCCCGTGCCTTTGGTGTCAACAATATCGACTACCGTCTGCGTCGCAGTGACTTCTCCGCCGATGCCGCCCAGCAGGGTGCGCAGTGGCTGGGTTCCAGCATTGCCGAACTGACTGCCGCCAAGTCCATCCTGGTGGTGGGTAGCACCCAGCGCAAAGAACAACCGCTGCTGGCTTCCCATCTGCGTCAGGCAGTGAAGAAGGGTAGTGCGCTCAATGTGATCCACGTTGCCGGCGATACCCTGCTGACTGCAGTCAATGCCAAGCTGATCGTATCGCCGCTGGCACTGGTCAATGCGCTGGCCCAGGTACTGAAGGCGGTGGTTGAGATCAAGTCCGCTCAGACTGCTGTTGATCTGGCTGCTGTTGTCGTGGGTGCCGAGGCGCAAGCCATCGCTGCCAGCCTGACCGGTGCCGAATCGGCTGCCATCGTGCTGGGCAATGTGGCGCAACACCATCCGGCCTTTGCCCAGCTGCTGAAGCTGGCGCAGGAAATTTCCGCGCTGACTGGTGCACGTTTTGGCCTGTTGGCTGAAGCTGCCAACAGCACCGGTGCCGAGCTGGTGGGTGCCTTGCCGCACCGTGCCGCTTTTGGTGCCGCCGCCACGGCTGGCCTGAACGCCGCTGCGATGATCGCCGCGCCGCGCAAGGCTTACTTCCTGCTGAATACCGAAGTGGAATTCGACAGCTACAATCCGCAAGCTGCCGTGGCCGCCATGAAGCAGGCTGCCACCGTCATCGCACTGACTGCCTACAAAGGCGCAGGTCTGCTGGATTACGCCGATGTGCTGCTGCCGATTGCCCCGTTCTCGGAAACTGCCGGTTCCTTCGTCAATATGGAAGGCAAGCTGCAGTCCTTCAACGGCGTGGTCCGACCACTGGGCGAAACCCGTCCGGCGTGGAAGGTACTGCGTGTGCTGGGCAATATGCTCGGCCTGACCGGCTTCGAGCAGAACAGTGCTGAAGAAGTCCGTGCCGAATTGCTGGCCAAGGGTTCCATTGAGTCCGCCTTCAATAATGCACTGGGCGATGTAGCCATCAATGCAGCCGTGACCACCGGTCTGGTGCGTATCGGTGAAGTGCCGCTGTACCAGGCTGATGCCATCTGCCGCCGTGCCCAGTCGCTGCAGCAGACTGCTGATGCTACTGCACCGGTTGCCCGTGCGCACTCCAGCCTGTTGGCCCGCCTGAATGTGGCCGCCGGCAAGGAAGGCTTGCTACGTCAGGGTTCTGGCGAGCTCAAGGTGCTGGTCGAGGCCGATGACAGCCTGCCGGCTGACACGGTACGTCTGGCAACGGCACATCCGCTGACTGTTGGTCTGGGTGGCATGTTCGATTCCATCGAGCTTACACAGGGGTAAAACATGGAGTTCTTGCAAGGCATTCTCGGTAATGAAGCGGGGCTCACGGTGTGGACCCTGCTCAAGATCATCGCCATCGTGGCGCCGATGATGATTGCTGTCGCGTATCTGACTTACTTTGAACGCAAGGTAATCGGCTACATGCAGATCCGTATCGGCCCCAACCGGGTTGGTCCCTTGGGTCTGCTGCAGCCACTGGCTGACGGCCTGAAGCTGTTGATGAAGGAAATCATTCTGCCGGCGCAGTCCAGCAAGGGCTTGTTCCTGCTGGCTCCGGTGCTGGCCATTGGCCCGGCACTTGCTGCCTGGGCCGTGATTCCCTTCAGTGACACCTTGGTGCTGGCCAATATCAACGCCTCGCTGCTGTACATCCTGGCGCTGTCGTCCATCGGTGTATACGGCATCATCGTCGCCGGCTGGGCCGGTAACTCCAAGTACTCCTTCCTTGGTGCCATGCGTTCCGCGGCCCAGATCGTTTCCTACGAACTGGCCATGGGCTTTGCGCTGGTCGGGGTATTGATGGTGTCCAGCAGCCTGAACCTGGTTGATATCGTCAAGCAGCAGGCTCACGGCATGGCCGGTGGTTCGCTGTTCTCCTGGAACTGGCTGCCGCTGTTCCCGCTGTTCATCGTCTACCTGATCTCCGGCGTTGCTGAAACCAACCGCGCACCGTTTGACGTGGCAGAAGGTGAATCCGAAATCGTGGCCGGTTTCCACGTGGAATACTCCGGCATGGCATTTGCGGTGTTCTTCCTGGCTGAATACGCCAACATGATTCTGGTATCGGCGCTGACTTCCATCCTGTTCCTGGGTGGCTGGCTGTCGCCCTTCCCGGCAAGCTGGGGCCTGCTGGGTGCCGGTGGCTTCTTCTGGCTGGCGGTCAAGATGGCGTTTGTGCTGTTCTGCTTCCTGTGGTTCCGTGCGACTTTCCCGCGTTATCGCTATGACCAGATCATGCGTTTGGGCTGGAAGGTGTTCATCCCGGTCACCCTGGTGTGGATCCTGGTGCTGGGGATCTGGATGATGACCCCGCTGTCGCTGTGGAACTGAGGGGATAGGTAAAGAACATGGATACGATTCGCAACTTTTTCAAAACCTTCCTGCTGGTGGAACTGGTCAAGGGTTTGATGCTGACCGGGCGTTATTTCTTTGCCCGCAAGATCACCGTCCAGTTTCCGGAAGAGAAGACGCCCATTTCCCCGCGCTTCCGTGGCCTGCATGCGCAGCGCCGCTACGCCAACGGCGAAGAGCGTTGCATTGCCTGTAAGTTGTGCGAGGCCGTGTGCCCGGCAATGGCCATATCGATCGAATCGGAGCAGCGTGAAGACGGCACTCGCCGTACTTCCCGCTACGACATCGACCTGACCAAGTGCATCTTCTGCGGTTTCTGCGAAGAAGCCTGCCCTGTGGACGCGATTGTGGAAACACATATCTTTGAATACCACGGTGAAAAACGTGGCGACCTGTACTACACCAAGCCGATGTTGCTGGCGGTTGGCGACAAGTACGAGGCCGAAATCGCTGCCAATAAGGCAGCGGATGCCAAGTACCGCTAAGGGGGCTTCATGAGCATGACTACGGTTATTTTCTACATCCTGTCCGCCATTTTGCTGTTCGCGGCGATACGGGTGGTCACTGCCAAGAACCCGGTTCACGCCGTGTTGTACTTGGTGCTGGCTTTCTTTACCAGTTCGGGCCACTGGCTGCTGCTGCAGTCCGAGTTCCTGGCCATTACCCTGGTGCTGGTCTATGTGGGCGCGGTGATGGTGCTGTTCCTGTTCGTGGTGATGATGCTGGACATCAACGTGGAGAAACTGCGCGAAGGTTTCTGGCGCAATCTCCCGGTGGCCGCCACCGTTGGCCTGATCATGGCCTTCGAAATGGTGCTGATCCTGACCAATCCGCATACCGGCCTGGCCGACTACAAGGCCGGTGCGGCGCTGGCGGCTGATGCCAGCAATGTCAAGGTACTGGGTCGCCAGCTGTATACCACCTACCTGTTGCCCTTCGAACTGGCTGCTGTCGTACTGCTGGTGGCCATGGTGGCTGCCATCGGTCTGACCCAGCGTAGCCGCAAGGACACCAAGGTGGTGGACGCAGCAGATCAGGTCAAGGTTCGCAGTCAGGACCGTGTGCGCATCGTGAAGATGCAAGCCGAAAAAAATGTGGAAGCGGCCGATACTGCCGAGTCCGGTGAGCAACAGGCCTGACGGCCGAACAACATAAGGGAGGAAATGTGCTGACACTAACTCACTTCCTGGTGCTGGCCGCAATCCTGTTTGCCATCAGCGTGCTGGGGATTTTCCTGAACCGGAAGAACCTGATCGTGCTGTTGATGGCCATCGAACTGATGCTGCTGGCAGTGAATTTCAACTTCATTGCCTTCTCGCATTACCTGTCCGATACAGCAGGCCAGATTTTCGTATTCTTCATCCTGACGGTAGCAGCGGCAGAGTCGGCCATTGGTCTGGCCATTCTGGTGGTGCTGTTCCGCAATATGCGGACCATCAACGTTGAAGACCTGGGCAGCCTCAAGGGCTAAGGCAAACCGGTTACCAAACTACAAAGCACACAAGCATGGATATGAAAAGCTTATACCTGCTGATTGCGCTCTCACCACTGGTGGGATCCATCATCGCAGGCTTGTTTGGATGGGCAATCGGCCGCCGCGCTTCTCACGTCGTGACGATTCTCGGCGTGGCAGTCTCGGCAGCCCTGTCCTTCAAGGTACTTTATGCCTTCCTTAGCGGGCAGGCAGAAGTCTTCAACGCGCCGGTCTATACCTGGCTGACTGTCGGTGGCTACGAGTTCTCCGTCGGCTTCCTGGTGGATTCGCTGACGGCAATGATGCTGGTGGTGGTCACCTTCGTGTCGCTGATGGTGCATATCTACACCATCGGCTACATGCAGGAAGATCCGGGCTATCAGCGCTTCTTCAGCTATATCTCGCTGTTTACCTTCTCGATGCTGATGCTGGTGATGAGCAACAACTTCATCCAGCTGTTCTTCGGTTGGGAAGCAGTGGGCCTGGTGTCCTACCTGCTGATCGGTTTCTGGTTCAAGCGTCCGACTGCGATCTACGCCAACCTGAAGGCCTTCCTGGTCAACCGCGTGGGCGACTTCGGTTTCCTGCTGGGTATCGGCCTGGTACTGGCTTACTTCGGCGGTTCGCTGAACTACAGCGATGTATTCGCTGCAGCGCCGGCACTGGCCAGCAAGACCATCCAGATCATCCCGGGCTGTGACTGGTCGCTGCTGACTGTTACCTGCATCCTGCTGTTCATCGGTGCCATGGGTAAGTCGGCTCAGTTCCCGCTGCACGTATGGCTGCCGGACTCGATGGAAGGCCCGACTCCGATCTCCGCGCTGATCCACGCTGCCACCATGGTGACGGCTGGTATCTTCATGGTGTCGCGCATGAGCCCGCTGTTTGAAATGTCCGACACCGCGCTGAACGTGGTGCTGGTCGCTGGCTCCATTACCGCGCTGTTCATGGGCTTCCTTGGTATCGTGCAGAACGACATCAAGCGCGTGGTGGCTTATTCCACCCTGTCGCAGCTGGGTTACATGACAGTTGCCCTGGGTGCTTCGGCCTACCCGGTTGCCATGTTCCACGTAATGACCCACGCCTTCTTCAAGGCCCTGCTGTTCCTTGGCGCCGGTTCCGTCATCATGGGCATGCACCATGATCAGGACATGCGCAATATGGGCGGCCTGCGCAAGTACATGCCGATTACCTGGCTGACTTCGCTGCTGGGTTCGCTGGCGCTGATCGGTACGCCGTTCTTCTCCGGTTTCTATTCCAAAGACTCCATTATTGAAGCGGTACAGCTGTCGCACTTGCCGGCAGCCGGTTTTGCCTACTTCGCCGTGATTGCTGGCGTGTTCGTGACTGCCTTCTACTCCTTCCGCATGTACTTCCTGGTCTTCCATGGCAAGGAACGCTGGATGGAGAAAAAAGATGATCACCATCACGGTCACGATGACCACGACCACCACCATGGTCTGGGTCCGAATGACAAGCCGCATGAATCGCCGTGGGTGGTGACCCTGCCGCTGGTGCTGTTGGCCATTCCGTCGGTACTGGTTGGTTTCTTTGCCATTGAACCGCTGGTTTATGGTTCCTTCTTCAAGGGGGTCATCGCGATTCACAGCGAGGCACACCCGGCACTGGAAGAACTGGCACATGAATTCCACGGCGCCAGCGCCATGGGCATGCATGCCTTTACCTCGCTGCCTTTCCTGCTGGCCCTGGCCGGTGTGGTGACAGCCTGGTTCTTCTATATGAAGGCTCCGCAAATCCCGGCCGCCATCAAGCAGAAGTTCAGCTTCATCAACCAGGTACTGGAAAACAAGTACTACCTGGACGAGCTGTACTATGCCGTGTTTGCCAAGGGCTCGCGCGCCCTGGGTACCTTCTTCTGGAAGGTGGGTGACATGCTGCTGATCGATGGCCTGGTGGTGAATGGTGCAGCCAAGCTGGTGGGAACCTTCTCCAAGCTGGTACGCAAGCTGCAGACCGGTTTCATCTACAGCTACGCCATGACCATGATTATCGGCGTGCTGGCACTGATGACGCTGTGGTTCTCGCAGATCATCCTGCGCTAAGGCCCAGACCTCTGGAATTGGAATAACTACTTAGGTTTTGACTATGTTCACAAATCAGTTAAGTCTGGTGATCTGGGCCCCCATCGTGGCCGGGTTGCTGGTGCTGGCTACGGGAGGAGACCAACGGGCCAACCTGGCCCGCTGGCTGGCAGTAGCCGGTGCCTTGATCGGTTTCCTGCTGTCTCTGCCGCTGTTTACCGGCTTCGACAACCTGAACGGCGGCATGCAGTTCGAGGAAGTGAAGCCGTGGATTGCCTCCTTTGGCATCCAGTACCACCTGGGCGTGGACGGCATATCCATGCTGTTCGTCATCCTCAACAGCTTTACCACCCTGATGGTGGTACTGGCTGGCTGGCAGGTGATCCAGAAGCGCCCGGCGCAGTACATGGCCGCCTTCCTGATCATGTCCGGCCTGATCAACGGTGCCTTTGCCGCACTGGATGCCATCCTGTTCTATGTCTTCTTTGAAGGCATGCTGATCCCGATGTATCTCATCATCGGTGTCTGGGGTGGTCCGCGCCGTGTGTATGCGTCCTTCAAGTTCTTCCTGTACACCCTGCTCGGCTCGCTGCTGATGCTGGTGGCCTTGATCTACCTGTACTTCCAGGCTGGCAAGACCTTCGACATCCAGGCTTTCCAGGCAATTGCCAAGATTCCGCTGAACGTGCAGATCCTGCTGTTCATCGCCTTCTTCCTGTCGTTTGCGGTGAAGGTGCCGATGTGGCCGGTCCACACCTGGTTGCCTGATGCCCACGTGGAAGCGCCGACCGGCGGTTCCATGGTGCTGGCTGCCATCACCCTGAAGATTGGTGCCTACGGTTTCCTGCGGTTTGCTCTCCCCATCCTGCCGGATGCCGCACGCGAACTGTCGTGGATCATGGTGGCACTGTCGCTGGTAGCTGTTGTGTATATCGGTCTGGTAGCGCTGGTGCAGAGCGACATGAAGAAACTGGTGGCTTACTCCTCCATTTCCCACATGGGTTTTGTTACCCTCGGTCTGTTCATGTTCACCGGTTCGCACCTGAACCAGTGGGCCGTGGAAGGTGCGTTGGTGCAGATGGTGTCGCACGGCTTTGTTTCCGCCGGCATGTTCTTCTGCATCGGTGTGATGTATGACCGTGTACACAGCCGCAACATTGCCGATTACGGTGGTGTGGCCAACAAAATGCCGATCTTTGCTGCCTTCATGATGCTGTTTGCCATGGCCAACTCCGGTTTGCCGGCGACTTCCGGCTTTGCTGGTGAATTCATGGTGATCATGGGTGCGGTTCAGGTGAACTTCTGGTATGCCGCCCTGGCTGCCACCACCCTGATCTTCGGCGCTGCCTACACCCTGTGGATGTACAAGCGGGTGATCTTTGGTGAGGTGAGCAATCACCATGTGGAAGAAATGGCTGATGTGAACAAACGCGAATTCCTGGTGCTGGCCGTGTTGGCCATTGCAGTGCTGGGCATGGGTCTGTACCCGCAAGGCTTCGTCGAAAAGATGCACCTGTCGGTGAATGACCTGATTGCGCATGTTGCGCAGACCAAGCTCTAAGGCCATAAGGAAAACATAATGAATTGGGCTGATCTGAACCTGATGCCTGCCTTGCCCGAACTGTTCATGTCCGTGGCAATACTGGTCATCCTCATGCTCGATGCTTTCATTTCGGATGCAAAGCGCGGCCTGCATTACGGTCTGGCCTTGCTGACGCTGGCAGGCTGTGCGGTATTGCAGGTACAAACCTATTCGGCCGTACCGGTACATACCTTCTCTGGCATGTTTGTCAGCGATGCCTTGTCCAGTCTGGTAAAACTGGCCATGTATGGCAGCACCGCCATGGTGCTGGTGTACAGCCGTCAGTACATTGCCGACCGCGGTCTGCTGCGTGGCGAGTTCTTCTCCCTGGCGCTGTTTGCCCTGCTGGGGATGAACATCATGGTGTCGGCTTCACATTTCCTGTCGCTCTACATGGGCCTGGAACTGCTGTCGCTGTCGCTGTACTCGCTGATCGCCTTGCAACGTGATGAAGTGAAGGCAACCGAAGCTGCCATGAAATACTTCGTACTGGGCGCGCTGGCCTCCGGCCTGCTGCTGTACGGTATTTCCATGATCTACGGTGCCACCGGCACGCTGGACCTGGCCTTGGTGGCCAAGGCCATCAAGCTGCATACCGCCAATGACATGCTGCTGGTGTTCGGCCTGGTGTTCATTGTGGCTGGCCTGTGCTTCAAGCTTGGCACGGTCCCCTTCCACATGTGGGTACCGGATGTGTACCAGGGTTCGGCCACTGCCGTGACCCTGATGGTGGGTGCTGCGCCCAAACTGGCCGCTTTTGTCTTCGTGCTGCGCATCCTGGTGCAGGGCATGGAGGCCATGGTGGCGGACTGGCAAGCGATGCTGGCACTGGTTGCCGTACTGTCGATGGCCATCGGTAACATCACCGCCATTGCCCAGACCAATATCAAGCGCATGCTGGCTTACTCCACCATCTCGCACATGGGCTTCCTGCTGCTCGGCCTGCTGGCTGGTACGCCGGATGGCTATGCCGCTGCACTGTTCTACTCGCTGATCTACGTGCTGATGTCCATGGTGAGCTTCGGCATCCTGCTGGGTCTGTCCCGTGCCGGTTTCGAATGTGAAACCCTGGACGATCTGAAGGGTCTGAACAGCCGCAACAGCTGGTATGCCCTGCTGATGCTGCTGACCATGTTCTCCATGGCCGGTGTGCCGCCGCTGGCAGGTTTCTACGCCAAGTTCGCCGTGATCAAGGCGATCGTGGACATTCACCTGTACTGGCTGGCCATCATTGCCGTGATGATGTCGCTGATCGGCGCCTTCTACTACCTGCGTGTCGTGAAGAACATCTACTTTGATGAAGCCCAGGACACCTCGGCCATCGTGATGCGTGCCGACATGAAGCTGGTGCTGTCCATCAATGCCGTGGCATTGCTGGTGCTGGGCATGCTGCCGGAGCGTGTGATCGAATTGTGCATTCAGGCGATGAAGCAGTCGCTCACCGTTATCTGATAGGAAAGCTGCCAGCATGCAAGCCAGTGTTGCTACTTTGTTGATTGTCGCCTTTGTGGCAGCCAATCTGCCCTTCCTGACCCAGCGTCTGGGAGGCGTCATCCGCATGAGTAACAAGCACTTCGGCTGGCGCTTGCTGGAACTGCTGGTGCTGTTTGTGCTGGTCGGTGTGTTTGCGCGCTTTCTGGAAGCGCGGCAGATGCCGGTCCAGCCGCAGCACTGGCAGTTTTACGTGACGACGGTAGCCTTGTTTCTGGTGTTTGCCTTTCCGGGGTTTGTCTATCAGACCTTCTGGAAGAAACGCAGCAGTTAACAAGAACGGTTTTGCAGAACAACCCGGCCCTGGCCGGGTTTTTTATTGTGCAAGTGATGGCCTGCTGCTGTAGTCAGCTGATTGGCCCACAGTGGCAGCCCGCTGTCTGCGGGACCGGCAGGAAATATCCGCAGGACATGGCTCTGCGATGGACAAGAAAAACCCGGCATGAAGCCGGGCTGTCTGTCATCAAGCAAGTCTGCTGTATCGCCGCATCAATAGATGCGCTCCTCGCCTTCCGGGCGGGTCTTGAAGCGTTTGTGCAGCCAGAAATACTGGCTGGGTATCTCGCGGATGCGCTCTTCCAGAAAGGCATTCATGCGGCGGGTATCGGCCACGACATCCTCCGTCGGGTAATTCTCCCATGCCGGATAAAATTCCAGCTCAAAGCGATTACCCACGCGGCGTGCAATCAAGGGCACCACGCGCGCCTTGGCCAGCTTGCTGATGCGCGACAAACCGGTAATGGTCGCCGCGTCCTTTTCAAAGAATTTCACGAAGACCGAGTCGCGGGCACCAAAATCCTGATCCGGCAGATAAAGGAAGGGAGTGTGCTCCTTGCGCATGGCCTTGATGATGGAGCGCAGGCCTTCGTTGCGCGGCACGATGTAGCAGTTGTCATAGCGCTGGCGGCCAGCATAGATCTGCGCGTCCAGGGTGTCGTTTTTCTGCTGTGAATATACACTGACCAGCGGCAACACCTGATTGAGCGCAAACACGCACATTTCAAAGCCGACAAAGTGCGGGTAGAACAGGATCACATCCTCGCCCTTGGCACGCAGCTCTTCCACGATATGCAGATTCTTGATGGTGACCAGCTTGCGAATGCGCTCGGCCGAGCTCCACCAGGCCACGCCATACTCCAGTGCCAGCCGGATCATGAAACCGAAATTGGCCTTGACCAGCTTGATCCGCTCGGCTTCCGTCATCTGCGGGAAACACAGCCGCAGATTGGTCAACCCAACCTTGCGGCGATCTGTTGCCAAGTGGTAAGCGACCAGGCCAATGGCATCAGCCAGCAGGCCAATGGCCCACATGGGCAGCAGGCGAATCAGCCATAACAGGGCAAAAGCGATCTTCATGGGTTTCCTTGCAGATGGTCTGGCGGAGTGACGCCGGCCGGACATTTGTAACGGTTGTAGCTCCACAGGTATTGGCTGGGGAAGCGGCGGATCAGGTTTTCCACAGTGTGGTTGAGCAAGGCACAGTCGGCATCCTTGTCCCCGCTGAAAGGCTGCGGCATGGACTCGATATGCACGACAAAGCCCTCACCGTGTGGCAGGCGTTCGCCGACAAAGAACAACACCTCCACACCGCTCACCTGTGCCAGACGCGGCACCAGACTCATGGTGTAGGCCGGCTTGCCAAAAAATGGCGCCCACACTCCCTCGCCATTACCGGGTACCTGGTCGGGCAGGATGATGGTTGCCTCGCCCGACTTGAGTGCCTTCATCAGGATTCTGACGCCTGCACCGGTGGCCGGCGCAGTCTTGCCTTTGCCCCTGGCCCGACCTGCCTGCATCACCGGCTCCAGCCAGCTCAGCTTGGGAGGACGATACATGGCGGTGAGCGGGAAGGGCAGGCGCGAGCTGATATAGCGACCAGCAATATCGTAGCTACCCAGGTGCGGAGTAACGAACACGATGCCGTGACCCGCCTGCAGGGCAGCTTCCACGTGCTGCCAGCCATGGCATGCCTTGACCAGCGCAGCGATGTCTTCCGGTTCGCGACACCAGGCAATGGACAATTCCAATGCACCTTTGCCGGTTTCTCGTGCGGATTGTTTGACTAGTCCTTGTAAAACCTGATAATTTTCACAGATTTTACTCGACGCCAGATTATCTCTCATCCTTTGCGCATAGCGCGGGGAGGCGAGATAAGTTAGCCGCCCCAGTATGGCGCCGAGACTTTGCAGCCACGACAGCGGCAAACGCGCCAGCAAGGACAACATGAGTTGGACCAGCTTGGACATGGTTTCGTCAGTGGTGATCGTAAAGCGGCCTATTTTATCATCACACTGTTTTGCTTTATTCGGGAATCAACAAACAAATGAGCGAATATCTGTTTACGTCGGAGTCGGTATCGGAAGGCCATCCGGACAAAGTCGCCGACCAAATCTCTGATGCCATCCTCGATGCCATCCTGCGCGAAGACAAATACGCTCGCGTTGCTGCCGAAACACTGGTGAATACCGGTCTGGTAGTACTGGCCGGCGAGATCACCACTTCGGCCAATATCGACTACATCAAGGTCGCACGCGAAACCATCAAGCGCATCGGCTACGACAACTCCGAACTGGGCTTCGACTACCACGGTTGCGCGGTCATGGCCTGCTATGACAAGCAGTCGCAAGACATCGCCCAGGGCGTTAACGAAGGTGAAGGCCTGGACCTGAACCAGGGCGCTGGCGACCAGGGCCTGATGTTCGGCTACGCCTGCGACGAAACCCCGACGCTGATGCCTTTCCCCATCTATTACGCACACCGTCTGGTACAACGCCAGGCCGAGCTGCGCAAGGATGGCCGCCTGCCGTGGCTGCGTCCGGATGCCAAGAGCCAGATCACTTGCGTCTACGACGGTGAAACCGGTCTGCCCAAGCGCATCGACACCGTGGTGCTGTCTACCCAGCACAGCCCGGAAATCGATCACAAGACGCTGACCGAAGCTGTCATCGAAGACATCATCAAACCGGTGCTGCCGCCGGAAATGCTGACTGCCGAAACCAAGTACCTGGTCAACCCGACCGGCCGCTTTGTCATTGGCGGCCCGATGGGCGATTGCGGCCTGACCGGCCGCAAGATCATTGTCGATACCTACGGCGGTGCAGCCCCGCACGGTGGTGGTGCCTTCTCCGGCAAGGATCCGTCCAAGGTAGACCGTTCGGCCGCCTATGCCGGTCGTTACGTGGCCAAGAACATCGTGGCCGCCGGCCTGGCACGCCAGTGCCAGATCCAGGTCTCCTACGCCATTGGCGTAGCCGAGCCGACCTCGATTGCGGTGGATACCTTCGGCACCAACAAGATCCCGAACGAAAAGATCGTGGAACTGGTGAAAAAACACTTCGACCTGCGTCCGAAAGGCATCATCCAGATGCTGGACCTGCTGCGTCCGATTTACGGTAAAACCGCTGCTTACGGCCACTTTGGCCGTGAAGAGCCGGAATTCACCTGGGAACGCACCGACAAGGTCGAGGCCCTGCGCGCAGACGCTGGTCTGTAAACAGTTAGCCACACCAAGCAAGACAACAGCACCGGATGAAAATCCGGTGCTTTTTTTTGCACTAAAACAGAACATGGGCTGCATGGCAGACAAAAAAAGAGGGCGCCGAAGCGCCCCTAAGTCCCTTACCACAACAAGTAGATCAGTATCAGTCTGCTGTTATTCCACACGTTCGCCATGCAGAACCACGTCCAGGCCTTCACGTTCTTCATCTTCGGCCACACGCAGACCCACTACCAGATCAATCACTTTGAGCAGGACGAAGGTGATGATGGCGCAGTACACCACGGTTACGCCTACACCCAGCGCCTGTGTTGCCAGGCTGCCTTCAGATCCGCCAATGCTCTTTACCGCGAATACCCCGGTCAGCAGGGCACCAACGATACCGCCAACACCGTGTACACCGAAAGCATCCAGCGAGTCGTCATAGCCCAGCATGTGTTTCAGGCCAGTGGCACCCCAGAAGCAGACCACACCGGCTACTGCACCGATGATCAGCGCACCTTTCACATCCACGAAACCTGCAGCCGGCGTGATGGCTACCAGACCAGCAACGGCACCAGAGGCAATACCCAGTACCGACGGCTTTTTCTTGTGAATCCATTCAGCAAAGGTCCAGGCCAGCGCTGCGATACCCGTGGCAACCTGTGTGGTCACCATGGCCATACCGGCACGACCGTCGGCAGCACCAGCAGAACCAGCGTTGAAGCCAAACCAGCCCACCCACAGCATGGAAGCACCAATCAGGGTCAGAATAAGGTTGTGCGGCGGCATGGCTTCCTTGCCAAAACCCACACGCTTGCCCATGACCAGGGCGCAGATCAGGCCGGCAATACCAGCGTTGATATGTACGACCGTACCACCGGCAAAGTCCAGTACGCCCTTGTCAGCCATCCAGCCGCCCGGAGCCCATACCCAGTGAGCAACCGGTACGTAAACCAGCAATGACCACAGCGCGGTGAAGATCAGCAGGGCAGAAAACTTCATGCGTTCGGCAAAAGCACCGGTGATCAGCGCCGGAGTAATAATGGCGAAGGTCATCTGGAACATCATGAATACCGACTCCGGGATGGTTCCGGCCGACGGGTGCACTGCAACCTTCTTGGTGTCGGCCAGATAGTCCATGCCACTGAGCAGGAAGCGGCTCAGATCACCCAGATAAGGGCTACCCACGGTAAAGGCCAGGCTGTAGCCGATGACGGCCCACAGCACGGTCACCAGCGCGGTGATGGCAAAGCTTTGCATCAGTGTGGCCAGCACGTTTTTCTTGCGGACCATGCCGCCGTAGAACAGTGCCAGACCCGGAATGGTCATGAACAGCACCAGCGCGGTGGAAGTCAGCATCCATGCGGTATCGCCGGAGTTGATGACCTTGAAATCGGCCATGGCCGGGCCGGCCGGCGCATCCGCCAGGACCGGGAGGGCCAGCGCCAGCAGGCCGGTACCCAATGCAGCAAGTTTTTTATTCATTTCATTTCCCCTGTTGAGCGTGGCTTAAACCGCGTCGATACCGGTTTCCCCGGTCCGGATCCGCACGATTTGTTCAAGGTCGAAGACAAAAATCTTGCCATCACCGATTTTGCCGGTGCGTGCCGATTTCTCGATCGCCTCAACCACCTGGTCGAGCAGACTGTCATCGATGGCGATTTCCAGTTTTACCTTCGGCAGAAAGTCCACGACATACTCGGCACCGCGATACAGTTCGGTGTGGCCTTTCTGACGACCAAAGCCTTTTACTTCCGTGACGGTAATGCCTTGTACGCCGATGGCGGATAGCGCTTCACGTACTTCATCAAGCTTGAACGGCTTGATCACGGCGGTGACCAGTTTCATGTTCACTCCTTTGTAATGGACCCAGATGTGTATTTGCCTTGCTGATTCAGGTCATTGCACAAACCGTGCCAGCTTGTTATCTGACGATTAGCTAAGAAATTTCTTTGCAATAACGACCATTTACCAAGGAAAACTCGGCATTGGCACCATGGCGGAGCATTTATCATAAATAGACCGCACCGCTTTGGTGCGCCAGGGCAAAACTGCAGTGAGAGAGGGATTTTGCTAAACTCAACACAGATCATCGAACCCACCGTCCAAGGAGAGCTGAAATGTTGAGTCAGAAATTGTTTGAGGAAATCAGCGCCAAGATCAGCGATACCATTGCCGCCAGCCCGGCCAAGGATATCGAAAAGAACATCAAGGCCATGATGGCATCGACCTTTTCCCGTATGGATCTGGTGACCCGGGAAGAGTTTGACGTCCAGCAAGAAGTATTGGTCCGTACCCGCGAGAAGCTGACTGCACTGGAAGCGCGACTGGCTCGGCTGGAAAACCAGCTTTTCCCAGAAGAAGCCCAAGCTAAGACCGAAGCTCAGGCCGAACTGGGTCACTCCTGACCGACGATGGCGCTTGCCGTTGTCGCAAGTCGCGCACTGGCGGGCCTGCAGGCACCGGAAGTCGCGGTCGAGGTACACCTCGCCAACGGGCTGCCGCAGTTCACCATCGTTGGGCTGCCGGATACCGAGGTGAAGGAGAGTCGAGACCGCGTGCGAGCTGCCATCATCAATTCCGGTTTTGAATTTCCCGCTCGGCGCATTACCGTCAATCTGGCACCGGCCGACCTGCCCAAGGATTCCGGCCGTTTCGACCTTCCCATTGCCATTGGTATTCTGGCAGCTGCCGGTCAGTTGCAGTGCCCGCAGCTGTCTGACTATGAGTTTGCCGGCGAGTTGGCACTCAGCGGACAGTTACGAGACATCCGCGGCGCATTGGCCATGGCCTGCCAGACCAGTCAGGCTGGCCGGATGTTTTTCTTGCCGCATAACAGTGCGGTGGAGGCCGCGCTGGTGTTGTCGGGTAGGGTGTATGCTGCCGACAGCCTGTTGCAGGTTTGCGGCCATCTCAATGGTGTGCAGCTGTGTGAGCCCCTTCTGGTCAACCAGAACAGCGTCAGCCCCGTTTATCCTGATCTGGCTGATGTAAAAGGCCAGCTCGCCGCGCGTCATGCGCTGGAAATCGCAGCTGCCGGCGGGCATAGCTTGTTACTGGTGGGGCCTCCTGGAACGGGTAAGTCCATGCTGGCATCCCGCCTGCCAGGCATTTTGCCTGTCATGGATGATCAGCAGGCCTTGGAAACTGCGGCCATCCAGTCGCTGGGCTCACAGGGCTTTCACACGGCACAGTGGCGGCAGCGACCCTATCGTGCGCCGCATCATACGGCCTCGGCTGTAGCCTTGGTTGGTGGTGGGTCTGATCCCCGTCCGGGGGAAATCAGCCTGGCGCATCACGGGGTGTTGTTTCTGGATGAGTTGCCCGAATTCGAACGCAAAGTGCTGGAAGTATTGCGTGAACCTTTGGAGTCGCAGGTAATCCATATTTCCCGTGCCGCCCGACAAGCGACCTTCCCGGCAGATTTTCAGCTGATCGCGGCCATGAATCCCTGCCCCTGTGGTTATCTGGGGCAGCCATCAGGTCGTTGCCAGTGCACCCCGGAGCAGATTGCTCGCTATGCCGGTAAATTGTCCGGTCCCTTGCTGGATCGCATCGACATGCACGTACAAGTGGCCAATCTCAGCGCGGCGGAGCTAACCAGTGACCACCCGGCCGAGGCCAGTAGCAGTATTCGCCTGCGCGTACAGCAAGCAAGAGACCGTCAGTTGCATAGACAAGGCTGTTGTAATGCCCGCCTGGCAGGGGCAGAGCTTGAGCGTCATCTGCATGCCAGTGCTGACGTCCTCGGTTTGCTGGCGCAGGCGCTGGATCGTCTTGGCTTGTCCGCCAGAAGCTATCATCGGATACTGCGCATTGCGCGCACCGTGGCAGATATGGAGGGCAGTGTGCGGCTGGGGCGACAGCATATGCTGCAGGCCATTCAACTGCGACGCAGCGGATTGACCTTATAATGCCGTGAAATATATTTTCACCGGGTTTTAATAGATAATGAGCGGATTGACTGCATGGAAATGGTAGTAGTACATGGCTAATCGTGATGTGAAGAATTCGTCGCGTTCATCGTCCTCAGGGCGAGCGCGCACTACCGGCAAAAGCGGCGGCGGTGGCATGGTGGCAGGTATTGTCATCGGCCTGATTGTCGGTGTTGCCGTTGCCGTTGGCCTGGCGATGTATTTGAATCGTTCCGCCACTCCTTTCTCCAACCTGGAAAAGCTGGATCACAAGAATGCATCTACAGCCGCCTCGGCTCCGTCGACCGAGCTACTGGAGCCCGGCACCAAGATCGCCGATGTACAGCCTGCGGCGCCAGTAGCCTCGGCACCGGCCAAAGTCGAAGCTGTGCCAGCACCTCCCATGCCCGCCGAAGTGCCGCCCCCGGCGTCAACGCCTCCAGCCGCCAAGAGCAAGCCGGCTGCTCCGGCTGCCAACAGCAGCAAGGATGAACAGCGATTCGATTTCTACAAGATCCTGCCGGGTCAGGTAGATGCCGTACCCGCAGATGGTAAAACCAGTGGCAAGGATCGGGAACCTTCAACGGCCGCTCCGGCCAAAAAGGTCTACCTGCAACTGGGCTCTTTCCAGAATGAAAACGAGGCCGACAACCTCAAGGCCAAGCTGGCCTTGCTGGGTGTGGAAGCCAAAATCCAGTCCGTGTCGCTGGCTGACAAGGGAATGGTGCATCGGGTGAGAGTAGGTCCGCTCAGCAAGCAAGAAGATGTGGACCGGATTCGTTCCCAGCTCAAGCAGGATGGGATCAATGCTGCCGTGGTCAAGGCAGAGTGAACGTCGTAGCGTTTAAAGGACAAAAAATGAAAAAGTGGTTGATGATGGGCTTGCTGCTGCTGAGTGGTGCTGCCAGTGCAGCGTCCGAGCTGGGTAAGGACTACATGCTGATGAGCAAACCGCAGCCAGTAGCGAACCCTAAGAAAGTCGAAGTCATCGAATTCTTCTCCTATACCTGCATTCATTGTTTCCATCTTGACCCGCTGATCACCGCCTGGGAAAAGAAAAAACCAGCGTATGTGGATTATCGCCGTGAGCAGATTGTCTGGCAGAAACCGATGGAGGGCTTTGCCCGACTGTTTGCCACGCTGAATGTGACCGGCTCGATGGAAAAGCTCAACAGCCCGGTGTTTGATGCAGTCATGCAGAAGAAAATCAACCTGGCTGACCCGGCGATCTTGAGTGACTGGCTGAAAAAGCAGCCTGGAGTGAATGTCAGCAAATTCATGCAGACCTACAACTCCTTCGGCATTAACAGTCAGGTAGCTCGTGCCAGCCAGATCACCCGTGCATACAATATCGAAGGGACGCCAACCATCGTGGTCAATGGCAAATATGCACTGGCACCAGCAACACCGGAGCGCCTGATCGAAGTGATGAATGATGTGATTGCCAAGGCCAAGGCTGAGAGCAATATCAAATAAGCTTGGTATATGCAGGGGCGTCTGTGTGCTTGATTAACTAATTTTACTCAAGTGCTTGACGTCGCCTTGTGAGTGCGGTAAGATGCATTTCTCTGACGCGGGGTGGAGCAGTCTGGTAGCTCGTCGGGCTCATAACCCGAA
>NZ_RFAR01000097.1 GCF_003693445.1 Aquitalea palustris
CCGGCGGCTCAGCCTTCGAAGGTTCGAATCCTTCTCCCTCCACCAGTTTTCATGCAAAAGGCCCGACACCCTGTCGGGCCTTTTGTCATGGGTCCGCACGGGCCGCGCTCACACCACCGGGAAAGCAGCCATGGCCAGCAAAAACAGCAAGCAAGACAAACCCCGCGCCAAGGCAGCGCCACGCACGCCCGAACAGAAAAGATGGTTGCGCGCCGAGGAAGCCTGCCGCCAGGCCATGGACCAGCTGTTTGCCATGCAGCGTGCCGAGCGCTTTGCCGGCAACGAACTGGCCGGCAAGTACGCCGTGATGGCGGGAATTCACTATCGCAAGATCCGCAATGGCAAGGTACTGGGCGCGGCCGACTTCAATGCCGCAGTGGAAGTCAGCACCGCTACCCGCCGCTGCCTGCAGCAGCTGGATGCCACTCTGGCCTTCACCGCCCTGCAGGATGGCCCCGCCCTGCTGGCCGTACTGCAGCAGATCGACGGCGTGCTGGAAGACTACCGCCAGCTAAAAGGCGGCAAGAACTAGCCCCTGCCGGCACAAGCATCAATGCAGATGACGCACCAGCATGGGTGTCAACTGCCCACTGGCTTCCAGCCTGAGCAGTGCCCGATCCAGCTGCTCACGCAACCTTTCCGCACCGGCCATTTGCCGGGAAATCATGAAATGCACCCGTACCGGGCTGCTATCTGGCAGTGGCTTCATCTCCAAGGGTGGATTGCCTGCCGCCACCGCCACCCCCAGCTTTTGCAAGCCTTGCCATACTTCGCGGTACTCGACAAAGCCACGACAATGCCCAGCCTGCAGCTTGCGTAGCAGATCGGGATAATTGGCCGACCCGGCATCCACCTGCGCCGGACTCAAACCAAAAGCACGATAATTAAAACCATTCAGGCCGCACCAGGGCAGCCTGGCTGCAGCAGCCAGCGGAGCAGTCAAGGTCAGTTGCACCGGTTGCAGCTGCAAATAAGAGCGGGTGAACAAAAACCGCTGCGCCCGCTCCGGTGAATAGCTGGCAGCCATCACCAACTGCACCTGCCGCCCCTGCTCGGCAGCGGCCAGGCAACGCGCGAAGGGCATCAGCCTGACCTCCACCCCAACCCGGTCAGCCAAGGCTGCACGTAGTACATCCGGCGAATAGCCCTGCACCACGCTACTGCCTGGCAGGCGATACGACGAGGGCGGCCACTGATTGTCGCCACCACAAGCCACGACCGCCGCCCGCAATGGCAAGGGCAGCATCACCATAACCATCAGCACCCCGCCACAACCCATGCTTGCTCGCCTCATCCGCCTCCCACTGGTCAGCCATCCTGGCCGCCACCGTCGCAACGCCACCCGAAACACCAACAATACCATCATGGCAACTGGCTTTTCGAGAGGGGGCGGCCATGTTAGGCATGCCGCATGCCTCAAGCACTGTATGCATTTCTGGCCGCACAGCACATCAGCTACCAGCGCTTCGACCATGCGCCGGTGTTTAACTGCGCCGAAGCCAGCGCCATCACCCCCGACCTGCCGGGCGCGGAAACCAAGAACCTGTTTCTCAAGGCCGGCAAGAGTGGGCGTTATCTATTGATCTGCCTGCCTGCCGCACAGCGGCTCGATCTCAAGGCCTGCGCCGAACTGCTGCAAATCAAGGGCCTGGGCTTTGCCTCGCCCGAGCGGCTGCAGCAGGCATTGGGCCTGACACCCGGCGCGGTCAGCCTGCTGGCCGTCATCAATGATCAAGCCGGCGTAGTGGATGTGATCATCGACCCTACCCTGCTGCTACACCCTGCCGTGCTATGCCACCCCCTGCACAATAGCAGCACGCTGGCCGTGAACACCGACGACCTGCTGCGCTTCCTGGAGTTAACCGGCCATCCACCACGCCTGCTGACCTTGCCACTACAGCCATCCAACTGACTCGCACGCAAAAAAGGCTGCAACCAGAGGCGTACAAGCACGCCTCCCGTTACAGCCTTTTTGCGGCACAGGCCGCGCTCAGCATTTAAGACTTAAACGCCAGCCTCGTGCGCCTGCACATCAGCGTGGTAGCTGGAGCGCACCATGGCACCGACTGCCGCATGGGCAAAGCCCATTTCGTAGGCTTTTTCCTCGAACATCTTGAACACGTCCGGGTGCACATAACGCAGCACCGGCAGATGGCCATCGGACGGCTGCAGATACTGGCCGATGGTCAGCATGTCCACATTGTGGGCGCGCAGGTCGCGCATCACTTCGAGGATTTCCTCGTCGGTTTCACCCAGGCCGACCATCAGGCCGGACTTGGTACGCACCGCCGGGTTTTTGGCCTTGTAATCTTTCAACAGCTGCAGCGAATGCGCGTAATCGGCACCCGGACGGGCCTGCTTGTACAGGCGCGGCACGGTTTCCAGATTATGGTTCATCACATCCGGCGGCGTGGTGGTGAGAATGTCCACCGCGAGATCCAGGCGACCACGGAAGTCCGGCACCAGGGTTTCGATCTGGGTATCCGGCGAGGCAGCCCGCACCGCGCTGATGCAGTCGGCAAAGTGCTGGGCACCACCATCGCGCAGGTCGTCACGGTCGACCGAGGTCACCACCACGTATTTGAGCCGCATGGCGGCCACGCTCTCCGCCAGGTGCTTGGGCTCGTTCTCGTCCAGCGGATTGGGACGGCCATGACCCACATCACAGAAGGGGCAGCGACGGGTGCAGATATCCCCCATGATCATGAAGGTAGCCGTACCCTTGCTGAAGCACTCGCCGATATTCGGGCAGGTGGCTTCTTCGCACACGGTATGCAGCTTCTGGTCACGCAGAATCTGTTTGATTTCGTGAAAACGCTGGCCGGTGGGCAGCTTGGCGCGAATCCATTCCGGCTTTTTCAGCTTTTCATCCAGCGGCACGATCTTGATGGGAATGCGTGCGGTTTTGGCGGCGCCTTTATGCTTGACCCCTGCCTCGTTGTCCAACTTCATGCTGTCTCCTTCACCACGGTAAGGTGTTTTTCCAGCTGGGGCAGCAGCAGCTCGGCCACTTGCGCCAGGGTTTTATCCACCCCCAAATCCTTCATTTGCGTCACCCGCAGGCCTTCGTAGCCGCAGGGATTGATCCAGCTGAACGGAGTCAGGTCCATGTCCACATTCAGCGACAGGCCGTGATACACCGCTCCATTCTTGATGCGCAAGCCCAGCGAGGCAATCTTGGCACCATCCACATACACACCGGGGGCGTTGACATCGCCATTGGCGGTAATGCCCTGCCCGGCCAGCATGTCGATGACCGCCTGCTCGATGCGCCGCACCAGTTCGCGCACGCCGATATGCATGCGCTTGAAATCGATCAGCAGATACACCACCAGCTGGCCGGGGCCATGATAGGTGACCTGACCGCCACGGTCGGTTTTGACCACCGGAATATCAGTGAGCCGCAGCAAGTGCTCCGGCTTGCCAGCCAGGCCCTGGGTATACACCGGGTGATGCTCCACCACCCATAGCTCGTCCGGCGTATCTGCCGTGCGGCTATCGGTAAAGGACTGCATGGTGCGCCAGGTCGGTTCGTAGTCCACCAGACCCAAATGCTTGATCAGACGCTGCACGCGCGAGGCTCCTGTTCGGTTTAAAGCACCATCTTGACCATGGGGTGGCCAGTGAGCGACAGATAGATATTGTCCAGCTGTTCGCGCGAGGTGGCGTTCACGGTAATGGTGAGTGCATAGAAGCGCCCGCCCGAGCTTTCGCGCAGGGTGACATCGTGCACCGCCAGGTCCGGGGCATTCACCCGCACCACTTCGGTCATGGTGACCACGAATTCATCATGCCGCTCACCCATTACCTTGAGCGGAAAACGACAGGGGAATTCGATGATTTCCTGCTTTTCAGGGATTTGTTCAGCCATATTCAACTCGATCCGCAATGGCAAACGGCCCGCATCTTCCGATGCAGGCCATTGCCTGGCCCCGTCACGCGGGGCGGTCAATCAAAAGCCGGATTACTTCCAGCCCAGCATCAGCTTGATGCTGTCCCACAGGCGGCCAAAAAAGCCACCCTCTTCCACTGCCTGCAAGGCAACCACCGGGCGCTCCAGCAAGGGCTTGCCATCCAGGCTCACCACCAGCTTGCCTACGGTCTGGCCGGCCTTGATCGGCGCAATGAGCGGCTGCACGGTGGACAGGTCGGCTTTCAGCTGACCTGCCTGACCCTTGACCACGGTGGCGTAAACATCCTGGCCAAAACCAACCGGCACCGACTTGGCAGCACCCTTGTACACCGGAACATCAGAAACCGGCTTGGCTGCCGAGTAAAGTTTGGGCGTATCGAAAAACTGCAAGCCGTAATTAAGCAACTTCGAGCTTTCCACCGCACGCGCTTCCGGGCTGGCCGTACCCACCACCACGGAAATCACCCGGCGGCCATCACGATGGCTGGAGGTGATCATATTGTAGCCTGCGGTATCGGTGTAGCCGGTTTTCATGCCGTCCACATTGGGATCACGGTACAGCAGCAGGTTGCGGTTGGGCTGGGTGATGTTGTTATAGGTAAACGACTTGATGGAGTAAGTAGGATAAAACTCCGGGAAATCACGAATCAGCGCGGCGGACAGGATGGCCAGATCATGCACCGTGGTGTAGTGATCGGCATGCGGCAGGCCTGTGGCATTGCGGAACTGGGTGTTCTTCATGCCGAGCTTCTGCGCCTGCTGGGTCATCACCTGGGCGAACACGTCTTCGCTGCCGGCAATGGCTTCGGCCAGCGTGACGCAGGCGTCGTTGCCGGACTGCACGATCATGCCCTTGATCAGGTCATCCACCTTAACCGGCACTTTCGGATCAAGGAACATGCGCGAACCGTCGGTTTTCCAGCCACGATTGGACACGGTCAGCATCTGGTCCAGCGTCAGGCGCTTTTCCTTGACTGCCTTGAACGTGAGGTAGGCGGTCATCAGCTTGGTCAGCGAGGCCGGCTCGACACGGGCGTCCGGACCCTGGGCGGCCAGCACCTGTCCGCTGTTGAAATCGACCAGATAGTAGGCCTTGCCGGCGATTTCCGGCACCGGCGGTACAAAAGCAGCAGTGGCAGAGGCAGCAACAGGCAGGGCAAGCGTGGCAGCAAGCAAAATTCGGGAGATGGTGGTTTTCATTGAGATCGACAACTGGGTGAGGGCTACAAACAATAGCCGTTGATTATACACGCCCACGCTGCTGCGTTGACCGTAAATGGCCGGTTTTTGCAGCAGTGCAGCACCTGCCGCCCATGCGGTTGCGGCAATGCAGCATGAAAATGGCGACACGGCTTCCCGCCGGCTTGGAGTTCCTGCTACTCTGACAGTTCAATAAGAAAGAACGACAAGGACATCGGCATCACCATGCAAGACAAGCAAGACTATCTGGAGCGCATCCTCACCTCGCGCGTCTATGACGTCGCGGTGGAAACGCCGCTGGAAACAGCGAACAATCTCAGCCGCCGCACCGGCAACACCATTTTGCTGAAGCGCGAAGACCTGCAGCCGGTGTTCTCCTTCAAGCTGCGCGGCGCGTATAACAAGATGGCCAAGCTGACCCCCGCGCAGCTGGCCAATGGCGTGATTACCGCCAGCGCCGGCAACCATGCCCAGGGCGTGGCGCTGTCGGCCAAAAAAATCGGCTGCGAAGCCATTATCGTGATGCCGGTGACCACCCCGCAGGTGAAGATTGACGGCGTCACCAGCCGTGGCGGCAAGGTGGTATTGCATGGCGAATCGTTCAGCGATGCCTACCAGCACGCCATGACCCTGGTAGCCGAAACCGGCAAAACCTATATCCCGCCGTTTGACGACCCGGACGTGATTGCCGGCCAGGGCACCATCGGCATGGAAATCCTGCGCCAGCACCCCGGCCATATCGATGCGGTGTTCGTGGCGATTGGCGGCGGCGGCCTGGCGGCTGGCGTGGCCAGCTTCATCAAGCGCCTGAAGCCGGAAATCAAGATCATCGGTGTGCAGCCGGTGGACTCGGACGCCATGAAGCAGTCCATCGAAAAAGGCGAACGTGTCGAGCTGAAAGACGTGGGCCTGTTTGCCGATGGCGTGGCAGTAAAACTGGTGGGTGAGGAAACCTTCCGCATCTGCCGCGAGCTGCTGGACGAGATCATACTGGTGGATTCGGACGCGATGTGCGCCGCCATCAAGGATATCTTCGAAGACACCCGTTCCATCGTAGAGCCGGCCGGCGCGCTGGCCGTGGCAGCCGCCAAGGCCTATATCGAGCGTGAAGGCTGTACCGGCCAGACCCTGGTGGCCATCAATTGCGGCGCCAACATGAACTTCGACCGCCTGCGCCATGTATCGGAACGCTCCGAACTGGGCGAGCGCCGCGAAGCCATCATTGCCGTCACCATTCCGGAAAAACCGGGCAGCTTCAAGCAATTCTGTTCGGTAATCGGCAACCGCAACATCACCGAATTCAACTACCGCTTTGCCGACCCTGGTACGGCTCATGTGTTTGTCGGCGTACAGATCAGCGGCAAGCAGGATTCGGAACGCATCATTGCCGAGCTCAAGGCCAATGATCTGGATGGGCTGGACCTGACCGACAACGAGCTGGCCAAGCTGCACATCCGCCATCTGGTGGGCGGGCATGCACCGCAACTGAAAGATGAGCGCGTGCTGCGCTTTGAATTCCCCGAGCGCCCGGGCGCGCTGATGCGCTTCCTGGAAGGCATGCGCACCCACTGGAATATCAGCCTGTTCCACTACCGTAATCACGGTGCCGACTATGGCCGCGTGCTGGTCGGCATTCAGGTTCCCGCCAGTGACAATGCCGAGTTCCAGCATTTCCTGGATGGCCTGGCCTATCCCTATGTGGAAGAGACGGACAATCCGGCCTACAAGCTGTTCCTGGGCAAGACCATCCGCTAAACTCTGCCGGCCAGCCAACACGGCTGGCCGCAGAACTTCCCGCACAGGCATCCCCATATGATCAAAGCAGTACTGTTCGACCTCGACGGCACCCTGGCCGACACGGCGCGCGACCTGGGCGCTGCCCTCAACCGCTTGCTGGCCGAGGAAGGCCTGCCGCCCCAGCCCTATTCCGCCATTCGCCCACTGGCCAGCCATGGCGCACGCGGGCTGGTCAGCCTGGGCTTTGGCATAGACCGCGAGCATCCGCGTTTCGAGGAATACCGGCTGCGTTTTCTTGATCATTACGAGCACAGCTTTGCCGATGAAACCGTGCTGTTCGACGGCATCAACAACATGCTGGAGGGCATTGCTGCCAAAGGCCTCACCTGGGGCATCATCACCAACAAGCCGATGCGCTTTACCGATCGACTGGTGCCGGCCCTACCCTTTGTCAGTCGCCCGGCAGTCACCGTCAGCGGTGACACGGTAGGCGTACCCAAGCCGGACCCGGCTCCCATGCTGCATGCTGCCGGGCAGATTGGTATCGATCCGGTCCATTGCCTGTACGTGGGCGATGCCGAGCGTGACATCCAGGCCGGCCGCGTGGTGGGCATGAAAACCGTGCTGGCCAACTGGGGCTATATCTCGGAGCAGGACCAGCCGCAGCAATGGGGAGCCGATATCAGCATCGAGCACCCGCTGGAGCTACTGCAGCACCTGTAAGCTGACGACCGCCTGTATTTGCAACCCGCATGCCGCCAGTGGCCGATGCGGGTTTTCTTTGGCCGGATTAAACACCAAAAAGAAACAATATCTTGAAATAAAGCATCTATTTCCACTAAGGGGTAATCAATACACTGCAGGCATGCACTTGCAGCACAAGCCGACAAGGAAACAGATCATGAAACACCTCACTCTCGCCCTAATCGCCCTTGGCTTTAGCACCGCCACCCTGGCAGGCCATCAGGATAGCCGCCCCAGCGCCGCCGATATCAGCGCCTGGCAGGCAGAGCAAGCCGCCATTAAGGCCGCCGATGCCCAGCTGCCGCCAGAACGGCAGGCAGAGATCGCCCGCGATCATGCCGCCTGGCAGGCCGCGCTGTTGCAAAAAAACCAGCATAACGCCGGCATCAATCACTGAAACGACAAGGCCTGACACCATCATGAGCCATCTTCATCTGCATATCGCTGCCGAACACACCAGCCTTGCTGCGCAACAGCAGCGAACCAGCATGCCGGTTGGCTGGCAGACGGCACTGGCCAGCCGCAAGCAGCCCGCCCTGCCAACGGCTGCTGCTCTGGAGCTGGCCATCATGCAGGTGGAAGACGCCATCAGCGCCAACTGGCCGCAGCGGCTGATGCTGGCAACCGTCAGCAGCAGCGACCCGGCCATTTACCAGATCGCCACACTGAGTGGCCTGGCTGCAGAGCATGGCAGCCAGCTGGGGCGACACAGCGTGGAGGGCCTGTTTTCACGCCTGGCCAATGCCGTGGAAGGTGGCTCGGCCGCCGGCCTGCCGGATGGTGCCGAATTCATCGGCAGCCTGCTGATCCTGCGTGAATTGCTGCACCACCTGGATATCGCGGCCATCACACTGGTCAGCCCTGCCACGTGAAATAGCCGACGGCACATCGGGCAAAGACAAAGAAAAACCGCCGCCAGATCACCCTGGCGGCGGTTGCATATTGATCAGGCCATAACAGCCCGAACCCGGGCTCAGAAGGGGTAGACCACTTCTGCCGGCTTGAATTCGCAAGGCTTGTCGGACGGTGCCGCATCATGCATTTCAGCCTTGCTGGCGGAAATCTTCTTCCAGGAACCACCCAGGCTACAGGCAAAATCCTGCCCCAGCTCCAGTTCACCAAACGTCGATGGCAGCACCGGCTCTTCGCAGTGCGGGCACAGATTGGCCGCAGGGCCGGTCAGCTTTGCCCGGCTGGATACCTTGTCGCACCAGCAACATTTGATTTGATCTTCAGTCATCTTCACTTCCCGTTACCTAAGCTTGCCATGTCGAAATGACGCGAATGCAGCCGGGCATTATACCCTGTCTCGGGCAAACCTCCGAATGAGGGTGAAGCGACTCATGCCGCGCATAGCTCCAGCCCGGCGTGATGCAGCGTGGCGGCTGGGCGGGCGTAGTGAAAACCCTGCAGCAAATCAGCCCCGCTATGCCATGCCAACTGGTGCTGGGCCTCGGTTTCGATGCCTTCGCACACCACCTGGCCACCCAGATCGTGAATGATGTCGATCAACTTGGGAAATACCGTGCGCGCCCGTTCATTCAGCGTCGATTGCGTCAGCAGGCTGCGATCCAGCTTGACCAGGTCAGGCGTCAACTGCCACAGCCGATCGAAATTGGAATGACCGGCACCGAAATCGTCGATGGCGATACGAAACCCTTTGTGCTTGTAACTGTGAATGGCAGCGTCCAGCAGTTGCAGATCGGCAATTTCCGACTCCACGATTTCCAGCACCACTTGCTGTGCTTGCAAGCCGCAATAGCCCAGCAGGGTTTCGAAAGTGGAACCATGCCGCCCGTTGGCAATGCTTAGCAGATGCTGACCATGCACATTAAGAAACAGCAGGTCGCCCGCTTCGGCCTGGGCTGCAAAATTAAGTGCGTGGACCACCCGGCTCAAACGGTCGAGGTAGACAAACTCTTCGGGGCAGCTGGCCTGGGCAAAAAACCGGTCTACCGCCAGTGGCTGGCCAGCCTTGTCCGTTACCCGCAGCAAGGCTTCGTGCGCCACCGGCTGCAGGCGGCCGCCACGGCACTGCATGATGGGCTGGAACACACTGCACAGCCGCAGTTCGCCATACAGGGCAAAAGTGCCGTGATCGGAAAAATTGAGTGTTGGCCGCTGCCTGGCAACGGCGGGGGGCCATTGATTGAAATAGCCAAGCAAACGATTCAACTGCATTGCATGTTCCATTCTGTCTGGATAAACCCCTGTCACGGGGAAGGTCCTGCCCGGCTGCGGGTGAGATGCAGCGCCTGCCTGTTTCAGCAGACATCCAGCCGTTGCAGTACGGCAGCCTCCTGCTCAGCCGGCAGGAAAGTGGCAAAACCATGGCGGGCGTAATTTGCGCGCAGCACGGCCAAGCGGGCGGGCTGCGTGGCATAGGCTGCCGGCAACAGAAAGCCGATACGCGGCAGCGGCCCGGCCAGCCGGTCGACAATCTGGCGAAATACCCGGCCATGCTCCTGGCTGACTGCCTCCAGCAACAAGGCTGATACCGGCAAGATCAGCCCCTGCTCGCCATAGCCGGCTTGCAGATAATTGAGCAAATGCAGGCTGCGGATAAAGCGGTCCAGCACTACCGGCGTTTCGCTGACACGAGTCAGTCGGGTCAGTGCCTCATCCGCCAGCACCTCACCTCCCGGCGCGACGGCGTGCAGCTGCGCCAACACACCCAGCGGCTGGCCGGCGGCATCATGTACCGGCGCAAAACGGCTGGACAAGCGCACCTTGAGGAACTCACCCACAACCTGCCCATCCGCCGTGCTCCATAGCGGAAACTCCATGAAGTAGTCGGCATGGACGGTGCGTAAATACTGGGTGAGCAATGCATTCATGACAAACCTGACCATCCGCAGGCAATACTTAAAGGGAATAAAAGAGAATGCCGGCCTGGTGCTTGCCTGCGCTGACCACCCGCGCCATGCGGCAGGCCGACGGACAGGCAAGGGAACGGGCTGATCCACGCCTCACTGTAGCCCGGCCGGCCCGGATTGATAAATACCCATTCCTCATATCGCTATTCAGCACACAGATAAGCCACTAGCGACCTGCCGGTATTGATTTGGCACAAACCAGGGGAAAGTTGCACTGGACCGCAAGAAATACCGGCCGGATACTGTGGGCGTTAATCCTCCTCCATCCTTATGGAATTTGCGCCCACCCCTTGCCGGGTGGGCGATTTTTATTCCGCGCCCGCGCAAGCTCTCGGCCCCCGGCCTGCCACCCTGCCATTACCGTTAGCGCCCATCTCACTTGCCCTGCCTCACTGTCGCCGCCAGGCCAGTCTGCCGCGAGGCATCCCTGCTGGCATGCAAACCACCCTAATAACTGCTTTAAACAAATTTGGAGTAATCTGCACTAACAGTGCCCTTATGCGCCAGCCCGGCGGGCTCAACCGTGCTGATCGACAGCGCTGCACTGCGATAATTTTTGAACAGAAGCTTATTTATGCAATAAGAACTACTGGATATACTGCATGAAACAGCTTAATTGGCGTCGATTTTTATAGATTCAATTTAAACCGCCGCCATCTGCAGAAAGAAACAACGTGATTGACCTTACGCCCTCCTCCTGGTTGACGCAGCGATTCGGCACGGACAGCCCACGCTGGAGACTGCCGCCGGACTCCAACGCGCTCTATCTTTCCGATGCCGAGGACCGGATGATCGTCGCCATTGCCCTGAGCAATGCCCAGGCCGAAGACGTGCGCAAACTGGAAGGCTCCACCGCCACCGTAGCCATCGAAACCCAGCTGGAAGGCATGCCACTGGGCCTGATCCTGATCGGCCGCCGCACCGACCATGACGAATGGCGCGGCGTGGCCACCTGGTGCAATGACACCGCGGCCGTGCGGCGCGAAATGGAACGCGGGCTGAATTTCTCCGAACAGGTCATTTCCGAAGTCAGCTCGCTGATCGTCATCGTGGACGACCAGGGCAATATCAAACGCTTTAACCGCGAATGCGAACGGCTATCCGGCAAGACCGAGGCCGAGGTCATGGGTAAGAACGCGCTGGAGCTGTTTTTCTCGGCTGAAGAGTCGGAAAAGATCCGCGCCAATCTCACCACTTTTTTCCGCAGCATGCACAGCTGGGAAACCGAACGCCACATCCTCACCAAAGACGGCCCGCGGCTGATCTGGTGGCGCAACCGGCTGGTACGCAATGCCACGGTGGACCAGTGGTTTCTGGTGTGTTCCGGCACCGACATCACCGAGCAGCGCCGCGCGCAAGCCAGGCTGGAGGAGCAGGCCAGCACCGACAGCACCACCGGCCTGCCCAATCGCCACGCCATCCAGAACATCATCAATCTGGCGGTTGCCACCAGGCCGATCAAACCCTTCGACCTGCTGTTTCTGGACCTGGACAACTTCAAGAACATCAACGACCACTACGGCCACGCCATCGGAGACCTGCTGATTGCCCGGGTTGGCCAGGCTCTGCGCGAGCAGATTGGCCCTGGCGACGTACTGGCACGCTTTGGCGGTGATGAATTTCTGCTGCTGCTATACGATGCCACGCCGGAAAAAACCGCCAGCGTGTGCCGCAAGATCCGCCAGCTGATGGAAACACCATTTACCCTGCAGCACATCCAGGTGTATTCCGGCTGCTCCATCGGCGTGGCCAGTTTTCCGGCCGATGGCGAAAGCCTGAGCGAGCTGGTGCGCAATGCCGATACCGCCATGTATGCCGCCAAGGCTGCCAACAAGGGTGGCGTCATGCATTTTTCGCGCGAAATGAACAACCATCTGCAGGAAAGCATGTGGCTGGATGGCGGCTTGCGTCAGGCCTTGCAGGAAAACCAGTTCAGCCTGCACTACCAGCCGCAGGTCTGCCTGCGCAGCATGCGCGCGGTATCGGTGGAGGCGCTGATCCGCTGGCAATCGAGCGAGCGCGGCATGGTGCCGCCACTGAGCTTCATCCGCTACGCCGAGGATTCCGGCCTGATCAAGCAGATTGGCCGCTGGGTCATTCGTGAAGCCATGGCCCAGGCCAGGCGCTGGAGCACACTGCCGCAGCCGCTGCGCATTTCGGTCAATCTGTCGGCCCGCCAGCTGGGCGACCCGGAGCTACTGTCCGACTTCATGGACGCCATGCAGCAGCATGGCTTTACCCGGTCGCCACTGGATATCGAGCTGACCGAATCCTGCATCGCTTCGGACGAGGGGCGCACCATCGAGATCATGAGCGCGCTGCGTGCGCTGGGCGTCAACATCCACCTGGACGACTTCGGCACCGGCTATTCCTCGCTGTCGCAGCTGACCCGGCTGCCCTTGCAAGTGATCAAGATGGATCAAAGCTTCATCCGCGCCATTCCGGCGGATGCCCGCTCCATGGCACTGCTGCGCTCCATGGTGGCAGTGGCGCAGCAGCTTGATTTCCAGATCGTGGCCGAGGGCGTGGAAACCGACAGCCAGCTGGACTTCATCCGTGAAATCGGGGTCGACCTGGCGCAGGGCTATCATTTTGCCCGCCCCATGCCTGCTGACCAGCTGGAACAATGGCTGCGCAGCATGGCAAGCCCTGAGGCCGGATCTGCCCTGGCACGCAGCGCCACTAGTCATACCTGACAGCAGCCCGGACCAGGGCGCGCCGATGCGGCCATGCCGTTGGCTTGAGCGTTTTTGGTGACGGCCTCTCCAACGATAGAAGTGCCTTGATCATCAAAAAGCACCGTCTCCCCATGCGGGGAGGCGGTGCTTTTCTACTGGGGAAACGACATCATCCCGCCACGGGGGTTTTGTCAGCCGGTGTCAAGCAGCAGCCAGGATTCAAGCACGCGTGCGCTTGTTCTGCAGCTGAACCAGCCTTTCCATATAGGCAATATCCTTGTCTTCCACTGACAGCGCGGTATCCACCCAGTCCTGGGTGATGTCCATCAGCTCTTCGCGGTGAATGGGAAAAACCCGGTGGCGGGCACGCAGCATGGCCCGGATGCCGTTCATTCTGGGCTGCAGGGTATCGATGAAGGTTCTGGCGGCCATCACCCCTTCGCCCGGCTCAAACAGCTGGTCGGCCAGCCCCACCTCATGATGCCAGGGCGCACGCGGCGCCTCGCCCGAGGCAATCAGCTGCTCGGCCACCCTTTGCCCCGCCTTGCGTCCGACAAATGAATAAGCCCCCATGCCGGGGAAAAGATTGAAGGAAATCTCTGGAAATCCCATTTTTGCATCACGCTGCGCCAGCAGGAAATGATGGGCCAACGCGGCCTCGAACCCGCCGCCCAGTGCACTACCCTCCACCAGCGCCAGGGTAATCACATTGCGGCCAAAGCCGCCATCCAGATGGCACAGGATATCTATGCAACGGCTGGCATAGCTGGACAGCACGTCGCGCTGGCGCTGGCGTATTGCCTGGGAAAACAGGCTCAGATCGCCGCCGGTGTTATACATGTGCGGCACGGTTGAGCCGGAAATGAAGAAATCAATCGGCAGCTTGCTGTCACGCACTGCTCGGAACACCGCCTCGACATCATCCAGCAAGGCCGGGTTGAAACTGGGCCGCGGGTGGGTATGCATCATCAGCCACACAATGCGGCGGGCACTTTCGTAGTAGGCAGTCAGTTGCGTTGTGTGACCTGCTTCGGTAAAAATCTGGCAGTCTTTGTGGAATGCATCAGTCATGTCAGCTCCTTCATGAGCGTGGTGGAAAATCGATGGAACGTTTGATTTTCCAGCTTTGCCGCTAGCATAAACAGTGACCTCGGTTCATTCCATATGTTTTGAAAAATTTCAGCTATTTCATTTTATTTATAGAAAACAACAGGAAATGGTGATTTTTGCCTATTCCTCCATATTTTCACCCTTCATGATATTTACGCTGTTTTTTTCAAAAACCAGCACATTCGCCTGCCCGGCCAGCACATCACCGGGCGGTTATCACCCTTATCCGGCAAGGTCACGCGATGATCAGTGAAGAAATCACCCTGCGCAAACTGCAGATCCTGGCCGCCTTCGTCGCCAGTGGCAGCCTGGCGCGCACCGCCGAACGCATGCAGATGAGTACCGTCAGCGTGCACCGCGCCCTGCATTCGCTGGAAGACGCCATGCGCTGCGCCCTGTTCCGCCACGAAGGCCGCCGGCTGATTGCCCTGCCTGCCGCACTGGCACTGGCCGAAGCAGCAGAGGACGCCGGACGGACACTGGAAAGCGGCATCCGCAAAGCCCGTGAAAAAGCCGGCTTTGGCGCGGCCCAGCTGAAAATCGGTGCGATGTACTCGCTGACGGTGGAGTTGATTCCACGGCTGGTGATGGGGGTCAAATTGCGTAGACCGGAACTGGCCATCGAATTGCAGTTGGGCTCCAACGCCCAGTTGCTGGACAAGCTGCAAGCCCAGGATGTGGACGCCTTGCTGATGTCGCTACCTGCCGATGGCAGCCCGCCAGGCTTGCTGGCGCTGCCCTTGTTTGAAGACGAGCTGTTTCTTGCCTCCTCACTGGCCAATCCGGGACCAGCCAGCGCGACGGCAGACCTGGCCGACTACCGCCATGAAAAATTCGTCGCCCTCAGCGAAGGCTTTGCCACCAGCCGGGACTTCCAGCGCCTGTTCGAGCAAGCCGGTTACCAGCCGGATGTAGTGATGCGGGTAGACGACATTTTCTCGCTGATGAACCTGGTAGCTGCCGGGGTGGGCCTCAGCCTGCTGCCCGGCCGGGTCAGTTCGCTGTTTGCCGGGCGCATCCGCTTCACGCCGCTGGCCCCTCAGTGGCGCAGCACCCAGCGCATCGGCCTGTTGCTGCAGGAGTGCCGCGAGCGCGACCCCAACCTGCTGGCCTTGCTGGCAGAAGCGCGCATGCTGGGACAACAGATATCTGCCAACGGTCTTGCGGCCAAACCATTAGCCTCAGGCTAACAATTCGACAGCCAGCTTGATTGATGGCCAGCCTGCCAGCGCCTACCTTGCAGACATTCTCATCTGCGATATGGAGCACCCATGCTGGCAGCCTCACCCCCCTCCCCGGTCTGGAATCGCCGCCGTAATGAAAAGCGCCGCCGCATCGAGCTGGCCAGCCACCTGGCCAGCGGCCGCATCCTGCCCACCGACCAGCTGACCGCCGCGCTGGAAATCCTGATCGCCCCCGGCGACCGCGTGGTGCTGGAAGGCAACAATCAGAAACAGGCCGACTTCCTGTCGCGCAGCCTGGCCCGCACCAATCCGGCCCGCCTGCATGATCTGCACATGATCATCCCCAGTGTGGGCCGGCCCGAGCATCTGGACATTTTCGAAAGCGGTATTGCCCGCAAGCTGGACTTTTCCTTCTCCGGCCCGCAGAGCCTGCGTATCGGCCAGCTGCTACAGGATGGCTGTCTGGAAATCGGTGCCATCCATACTTATGTCGAGCTGTATGCCCGGCTGTTTGTCGACCTCACCCCCAATGTCGCACTGGTCGCTGCTTATCAGGCCGACCGCCACGGCAATCTCTACACCGGCCCCAGCACCGAGGACACCCCGGCGCTGGTGGAAGCCACCGCCTTTCGTGACGGCATCGTCATCGCCCAGGTGAATGAAATTGTCGACGACCCGTCTGAACTCATCCGCGTGGACATTCCGGCCGACTGGGTGGATTTCGTGGTGCTGGCCGACCGCCCCTTCTTTATCGAACCGCTGTTCACGCGCGACCCGCGCCTGATCAAGCCGGTACACGTGTTGATGGCGATGATGGCCATTCGCGGCATCTACGAGCGGCATCAGGTGCAATCGCTCAACCACGGCCTGGGCTTCAATACCGCCGCCATCGAACTGCTGCTGCCCACCTACGGCGAGCAACTGGGGCTGAAAGGCAAGATCTGCCGCCACTGGACGCTGAACCCGCATCCGACGCTGATCCCGGCCATCGAAAGCGGCTGGGTGGACAGCGTGCACTGTTTTGGCGGCGAACTGGGCATGGAAGCCTATGTGGCGGCCCGCCCCGATGTGTTCTTCACCGGCCGCGATGGCTCGCTGCGCTCCAACCGCGCCTTCTGCCAGATGGCCGGACAGTACGCGGTGGACATGTTCATCGGCTCCACCCTGCAAATGGATGGCGACGGCCACTCCTCTACCGTCACCCATGGCCGGCTGTCCGGTTTTGGCGGCGCACCCAATATGGGCCACGACCCGCATGGCCGGCGCCATGCCAGCCCGGCCTGGCTGGACCTGATCCAGACCGACAACCTGCTGGCCCGTGGCCGCAAGCTGGTGGTGCAAATGGTGGAAACCTTCCAGGGCAACGGCCAGCCCACCATCGTGGAAAGCCTGGACGCGGTGGAAGTGGCGCGCAACAGCGGCATGCCGCTGGCCCCGGTAATGATTTACGGCGACGACGTCAGCCATGTGCTGACCGAAGAAGGCATTGCCTATCTGTACAAGGCCGAATCACTGGAACAGCGCCGGCAGATGATCGCAGCCGTGGCCGGCATCACCCCCATCGGCCTGCGCCACGACCCGGCCAGCACTGCCTCCCTGCGCCAGGCCGGACTGGTCGCCCTGCCGGAAGACCTGGGCATCCGCCGCAGCGAGGCCAGCCGTTCGCTGCTGGCCGCCAAGAGCATGGCCGAACTGGTGAGCTGGTCGGACGGGCTGTACCAGCCGCCGGCCCGCTTCCGGAGCTGGTAATGCGGCGCGCCCTCGCACCCGATCCGGCCGGGCAACTGGCCAGCCAGCTGGCGGCACTGGCCTGCCAGTCGCTGCTGGATGAAGCCCGCCTGTCTCCCAAGCCCGGACTGGTAGACAGCCGTGGCAGCGGCGCCCACAGCGACCTCAACCTGGAACTGATGTGCCGCTCGGCCCGCGCCTTGCAACCGGCCTTTTTCGCCATGGCCAACGCCGCCTGGCAGCAAACACCATCGACCACCCTGCGCGAACAGCTGGGCAGCCTGGGCCGCAGCGGCGAGCTGGCCATGCTGCAGGCCAGTGGCGGCGTCAACACCCATCGCGGCGCCATCTGGGCCATCGGCCTGCTGGTGGCGGCTGCCGCCATGGATGCCAGCCAGCTGCACGCCGCTGCGGTATGCCAGCGTGCCGCCGCACTGGCCCAGCTGCCGGACCGCCTGCTGCCGGCACAGCCGCGCAAGGGCGAGCTGGCCTGCCAGCGCTACGGCGTCGGCGGTGCCCGTGGCGAAGCGCAGCAGGGCTTTCCGCACATCACCAAGCTGGCCCTGCCCGCCTTGCAGGCCAGCCGCGCGCGCGGCGACGGCGAAGTGAATGCCCGGCTCAATGCCCTGCTGGCCATCATGAGCCGGCTGGACGACACCTGCCTGCTGTCGCGTGGCGGCGTGCCGGGACTGACCCTGGTGCAGAGCGGCGCAGCAAAGATACTGGCTGCCGGCGGCGTAGCCACCCTGCCCGGCCGTCGCCGGCTCTATCAATTGGAAAAAGACATGCTGGCGCAGCGCCTGTCACCGGGCGGTGCGGCCGACCTGCTGGCCGCGACCCTGCTGCTGGACCGGCTGCCGGCCATGGCAGGCATCTGACCCGGCCAACCAACAAGGAGAAATCATGGAAAAACTGCATCTGGATTACCCGGCCGGAGCCCCGGCCGCACAAGCGGTGCTGGTGGGGGTAGTAGCCTCGGGCGACCTGGAAGTGCTGATCGCACCGGCCGCTGCCGGCAGCTGCCACATCGTGATACATAGCGCCGCTGATGGCAGCGCCGCGCGCTGGCGCGCCCAGCTCGACCGCCTGTTTGGCGATGGCCAGGCCGCCGCCATGCAGATGGAAATCAATGATTTCGGTGCCACCCCGGGCGTGGTCAGCCTGCGGCTGGCCCAGGCACTGGAGGA
>NZ_RFAR01000010.1 GCF_003693445.1 Aquitalea palustris
TCGGCGCGCCTTGACTCGGGTGCTCTACGAGGTTTTGTGAGCGGCTCTAAACCGGTCTCCGCCAGCCCGCGCCGCCAGCGCCGCCCCGCCGATGATGGCCACACAAGCCAAAGCCAGCGCGCCACTGGGCTGGGCCAGACCACACGCCAGCAATAGCAGGGTGGAAATCAGCGGCGCGGCATAAGACAACACCCCCAGCAAGGGCAGATTGCCCTGCTTCATGCCGATATCCCAGGTAAAGAAGGCAAGACCCACCGGCCCCAGGCCCAGGGCCAGCACGCCCAGCCAGGCCGACCACGGCGCGGACCACACCGTGGTTTCGCCATACAGATGGCACAGCCCGCCCAGCAGCGCGGTGCCTGCGCAAAACCAGCCCACGGCATCGGTCGGCACCTGTGCCACCAGCCTGCTGGCCACCGAATACAGCGACCAGATCAGCGCGCACAGCAGCGCCATCAGATAGCCGGGCAGATACTGGCTGGCAAAGCCCCCTTGCCCGCCGCCCAGCAACAGCCAGCAGCCACCCAGTGCCAACAGGCCGCCCAGCACATGCCAGCGTGACAGGCGATGGCCGGGCAGCATGGCGGAAAACAGCAGAATCAGCAGCGGCCATAAATAAGCCAGCAGGCTCACCTGCACCGCCGGGGCCAGCCGCATGGCCAGAAAATAACAAAAGTGATAACCGAACAAACCACCCACCCCCAGCGCCCAGGCCAATGGGGGCTGACGTAGAAAGCCGAGCGGCGACTGACCGGCGCGCAGCCATTTGGCCAGCATCAGGCCGAAGGCCAGCGCAAAGGTCATCGCCAGCAACTGGAAAGGCGGAAACACACCGGCAGTCAGCCGGGTCAGCAGGGCCAGACTGCCCCATAACACGATGGACAGACTGCCGATCAAGGTAGCCTGGCGGCGGCTGAGCATGGCAAATACCCGTGATGGAAAGACAATGCGCCAGCTTAATGCGCGGCCACTAGCGCGGCTTTGCCGGGATGGCGGGCTTATTTGGCAGGATGGCGGAAATGGCTGGGAGCGATACCGAAATGGCGGCGGAAGCGGTCGCTGAAGGCGGACAGGCTGGCATAGCCGCAGTGCTCGGCCACTTGCTGCACCGGCAAACTACCCTGCTCCAGCAACAGCCAGCCATGCTGCATGCGCTGTTCCAGCTGGTACTGGCCGGGGCTCATGCCCAGCTGACGGCGAAACAGCTCGGACAGCTGGCGCACGCTCAGGTGCGCGGCTGTGGCCAGTTGCGCCAGGCTGATTTCTTCGGCAAAGCGCGCATCCAGCAGCGCACGCGCCGCTGCCACGCGCCGGTCCAGCTGCAGCCCGGCCCCGGCACGCTCGGCCAGCAATTGCGTCAGCAATAACAACATCTGCCGCCGCCCGTTTTCACCCGTCTGGGGGCGTTGCAACTCCTCGCGCAAAAAGGCGACATAGGCCAGCAGACCGGCATCCAGCGGCAGGAACGCCGGCAGCTGCGCCAATTGCGGGGCCAGCGCCGTCGGCACATTGGCCACCACAAAGGCATTGTCGCCGGGCGCAGCAAAGCCGTGATCGCTACCCGCAGCGATCACCGCCAGTTGCCCGGCCTCGACATGGCCGCCCCGGCCATCGACCTCCAGCTCCAGCCGGCCACGCGCCGGCAACACCAGCTGGTGGTAATCATGCTGGTGCTGCTGGCTTTCCTGCTGATAGCTGCGCAGCTCCAGCAACAGGGTATCGGTGGTATGCATGGCGGCATGGTACTGGTTGGCCACAAGGTGGCGTCAAGTTGCAGACAAAAAAATGCCCCACCGTGAAAGGTGGGGCCAGGGGAGGAGATGGGAGCAAGCCCCGATACAACAAGATACGCCAACAACAAACTCGATCACTCAGCCCGGCTGGCTGCCCGCGACCAGCAGCTCAGGCTGGCGCAGGCCAGCGCCGGCACGGTACTGCGCCAGCCAGCCATCCAGGATGGCGCCGGCATCGGCCGGCAGATGCAGCCGCAGCTTGCTGCGCCGCCACAGGATGTCTTCGGCGCTGAGCGCCCATTCATGGTCTACCAGATAGCTCAGCTCGGCCTCGTACACGCCGGGGAGGATTTCCGCCCCCAGCTCGGCCAGCTTGCTGGCACTGCCGATCAGCGTGGCCAGCCGCGTGCCGTAACTCTTCACATAGCGCTGCAGCACAGCGGTGGGCAACCAGGGATAGCGCTGCGCACTGGCGGCAAGAAATGCCGCAGCATCGGCATTCGGCATGTCGCCGCCGGGCAGCGGCACGCCAGCCGTCCAGGTAGGCTTGCCATTGCCCAGCAGCGGGGCCAGCCGATCCACCGCCTCTTCCGCCAGCTTACGGTAGGTGGTGATCTTGCCGCCAAACACCGACAGCATCGGCGCGGCACCGTCGTCCAGCTCCAGCGCATAGTCGCGGGTCACGCTGGAGGCATTGCTGGCTTCGTCATCCAGCAGCGGGCGCACGCCGGAATAGGTGCTCAACACATCATCCGGGCCGATCTGGCTGTTGAAATAACGATTGCTCATGCGGCACAGATAATCCACCTCGTCGGCATCGATAGCCACGGCACCGGGGTCGCCGTGGTATTCCACATCGGTGGTGCCAATCAGCGTGAAGTCGTTTTCATAGGGGATGGCGAAAATGATGCGCTTGTCCGGATTCTGGAAAATATAGGCATAGGGGTGATCGAACAGCTTGTTCACCACGATATGGCTGCCCTTGACCAGACGGATGGACTTGGGCGACGGCAGCTGCAGGGTGTCTTTCAGCAGGCTTTCCACCCAGGGGCCGGCGGCATTGACCACGGCACGGGCCGCCACCTGCTCACGCTGGCCATCGCTATGCTGCAAGGTGCAGATCCAGCGCTCGCCCTCGCGCCGTGCTGCCACACAGGCGGTGCGGGTGACAATGCGCGCGCCATGTTCGGCGGCCGCCATGGCATTGAGCACTACCAGCCGGGCATCCTGCACCCAGCCATCGGAATAGACAAAACCACGCTTGAAAGCGGCCTGCAGCGGCGCGCCGGAGGGATGGCTGGCAAAGCTGATGGTTTCCGAGCCGGGTAGCACTTCGCGCCGCGCCAGGTGGTCGTACAGAAACAGGCCGCAGCGGATCATCCACTCCGGGCGCTGGCTGCTGTCATGCGGCATGACAAAGCGCAGCGGCCAGATGATGTGCGGTGCCGCCTTGAGCAGCACTTCACGCTCCTGCAGCGCCTTGCGCACCAGGCCGAATTCGTAATATTCCAGATAACGCAGGCCGCCATGAATCAGCTTGGTGCTGGCCGACGAGGTGTGCGAAGCCAGATCGTCCTTTTCGCACAGCAGCACGGACAGACCGCGCCCAGCCGCATCGCGTGCGATGCCGGTGCCATTGATGCCGCCGCCAATCACCATCAGGTCATAGAGTTTCACAGTGCAATCCTCGGTCTTGTCTGCATCCGGCCTGCGCCTGTCGCTACAGGGCAAGAAGGCGGATTCTGCTTGTTGATGCTGCTTAGCATAGAGTCATACGAATACAAATTCAACATGAAATGTTCGTTTGTTTTCGTTTTGTGCGCCACAATGTGCGTATAGGCCACAATTTTGTTTGCTTCCCCCGCCATACACCCTCCCCTGGCCGCGCCAGCACACATGCGGCAGACAAACAAAGCGCATAAAAAAAGCCACCCGCAGGTGGCTTGCCGGCCCCGAACCTCCGGGGCGACCAGGAGCAAAGCAAAATCACAGATGGGTGTAGGTCACCGCCGCCAGGGTGGCACCCAGCAAGGAGCCCACCACCGGCACCCAGGCATAGCCCCAGTCGCTGGAGCGCTTGCCGGGAATCGGCAGCAGGGCATGCATGATGCGCGGCGCCAGGTCACGCGCCGGGCTCATGGCATAGCCGGTGGTACCGCCCAGCGACACCCCGATGCCCAGCACCAGCAGCGCCACCGGCAGGGCATCCATCGCCCCCAGCGACATCTTGGGCGCCACCATGCTGAGGATGGCAAACACCAGCACAAAGGTGGCCAGCACCTCGGACAACAGGTTGCCCGGCAGGCTGCGGATGGCCGGGCCGGTGCAGAAGGTGGCCAGCTTCAGCTCGGCACATTCGGTCGTTTCGTAGTGCTTGCGGTAGATCACCCACACCAGCAGCGCCCCCATCATGCCGCCCAGCATCTGCGCCAGCACATAACCGGGCACGCGCGCCCATTCGAATTTGCCGGCCACTGCCAGCGCCACGGTCACCGCCGGGTTCAGGTGGGCACCGCTGATGGCCGCCACACTGAATACACCGACAAACACTGCCATGGCCCAGCCAAAGGCAATCACGATCAGGCCACTGTTATGGCCCTTGGTATTGCTCAGCAGCACATTGGCCACCACGCCATTGCCCAGCAACACCAACAGGGCCGTTCCGATAAATTCACCAAACAAAGGATTCATGATTTTGTCTCCGCACCAGGGCTCCCGCTACCGTCCGCTACATTGGCAGACAGCTGCTCTCCCCGGTGCTGCTACCACCGTGGCAGCCCGCTGGCGACACAAGGTCGCCGTGCCGGCTGCACGATGGACACTCAGGAAATGAAGCAAAGCAACCGCCGGATTGTGTATCCGGCCCACCGTCCGCCCGGGCATGGCGGCGGCAGGATCAGGCGGCCAGTCTGCTTCTCAGGATTCAGCCCAGGCCTTGGCGGCGTTGACTGCGCGGTTCCAGCCACGGACATTGCTGCTCACCTCTTCGGCAGCCATGTTCTGCTGGAAGCGGCGATCCAGCTGCCACTGGCCCTGGATATCCGCCACGCCATCCCAGTAACCCACGGCCAGGCCCGCCAGATATGCGGCACCCAGCGCGGTGGTTTCGGTGATTTTCGGACGTACCACATCCACGCCGAGGATGTCGGACTGGAACTGCATCAGCAGTTCGTTGACGGTGGCACCGCCATCCACGCGCAGCTCGGCAATCGCCATGCCGGCATCGGCTTCCATGGCCTTGAGCACATCCATGGTCTGGTAGGCGATGCTGTCCAGCGCGGCACGGGCGATATGTGCGGCCTTGGTGCCCAGCGTGGCACCGACAATGGTGCCGCGGGCATTCTGCTGCCAGTGCGGCGCACCCAGCCCGGCAAAGGCCGGTACCAGATACACGCCATCGCTGCTGTCCACTTCCTGCGCCAGCGGGCCGACATCGGCCGAATGGCGGATGATGCCCAGGCCGTCACGCAGCCATTTCACCACCGCGCCGCCAATGAAAATGGAGCCTTCCAGCGCGTACTGCACCTGGCCATCCACCTTCCAGGCAATGGTGGTCAGCAGATTATTGGAGGATTCAATCGGCTTGCTGCCGGTATTCATCATCATGAAGCAGCCGGTGCCGTAGGTATTCTTCACCATGCCCGGACGGGTGCACTGCTGGCCGAACAGCGCCGCCTGCTGGTCGCCAGCCACGCCGGCAATCGGGATTTCCACGCCCAGATGGGCGGCGTGGGTGTGGCCATACACTTCACTGGAGCTTTTCACTTCCGGCAGCATGCTGGCCGGGATGCCCATGATGTCCAAGAGCTCGGCATCCCACTGCTGGCTGTGGATGTTGTACAGCATGGTGCGCGAGGCATTGGACACGTCGGTCACGTGCACCTTGCCGTGGGTGAAATTCCAGATCAGCCAGCTGTCCACCGTGCCAAAGGCCAGCTTGCCGGCTTCGGCGCGGGCACGGGCGCCCGGCACATTGTCCAGAATCCACTTGATCTTGCTGCCGGAGAAATAGGCATCCACCGGCAAGCCGGTCTTGTTGCGGATGGCGTCGGCAAGGCCGCGCTCCTTCAGCTGATCGCAAAATTCCGCCGTGCGGCGGTCTTGCCAGACGATGGCGTTGTATACCGGCAGGCTGGTTTCACGGTCCCACACGATGGTGGTTTCGCGCTGGTTGGTAATGCCGATGGCGGCAATGCTGCGGCCATCGATACCGGCCTTGGCCACGGCTTCGGCCGCGACACCGGCCTGACCGCCCCAGATCTCCTGCGGGTCGTGCTCTACCCAGCCCGGCTGGGGGTAGATCTGGCGGAATTCCTTTTGTGCCAGCGAAACAATGTCGCCAGCCTGGTTGAACAGAATGGCGCGGGAACTGGTGGTTCCCTGGTCCAGAGCCAGGATGAACTGGTTTTTCATGTGAGGTGTCTCCTTTGCAATCCAAAGGGCCGTTGCGGGCCGAGCGCTTTTTGCTGACTGGTATTGACGGCATCACCTCTGACCTCCCCGCCATACTGGCCGGGAAAGCGAGGCAGCAATCTTTGTTATGTTGTTTTTTGTATTTATATTGTTCGTTTTATTTTCGGCCAATTCTAGTTGTCACGATTCAGCTGTCAATCAACACGCATAAAACTTTCGCTGCTTGCTGAAATCCGACCCGCCGCCCACGGCCAACTGGCCGTTTTGCAGCGCACGATATCGCAAATGACTATGGTCTGTAAGCACTGCACTACAAGGATTTGCGCCTTTATTGCTTTGCAGCAAACCAGGCATTTTGCCAGACGAGGCAAAATAACAACACCAGACCACCGCAGCGCAAGCAAAACGCGCATGATTCGCACCCGGAAAATTTGTCTACTGGCAAGACGGCAACACCCAGACCAAGTACCGGCAAGGTAGCGCAGCCACTACAGCGCGGATGTGGCAGCATGATGCGGAAACAAAGAGACCCTGGCAGGCAACTAGCCTGCAGATCAGGCGCACCGGACAACACCTCACGCCCGCCGGCAGCACAGGCCGGGCATCGACAAGGACCAAGACATGCTCCGCAATACCAAAATTCTCGCCACGCTGGGACCGGCATCCAGCAGCCCGCAGCAGATCCTGGCGCTGGCTCGCGCCGGGGTGAATGTGTTCCGGCTCAATATGAGCCACGGCAGCCACGACGATCACCGCGCCCGCCTGGCCGCCATCCGCGCCGCAGAAACCGCAATGGGCCGCCCCATCGGCGTGCTGGTTGATCTGCAAGGCCCCAAGCTGCGCATCGGCACTTTCCCGCAAGGCCCGGTCACCGTCCGCACCGGCCAGCCCTACCGCTTTGTGCTGGATCAGGTGGACGGCGATGCCGAGCAGGTCACCCTGCCTCACCCGGAAGCCTTTGCCGCGCTGGAGCACGGCCATCACATTCTGGTGAATGACGGCAAGCTGTCGTTTCACGTGGAACGCGTGCAGGACCGGGTGATCCACACCACGGTGGCGGTGGGCGGCGAGCTGTCCGACCGCAAGGGCTTCAACCTGCCGCAAACCATCCTGCCCTTGTCGGCCATCACCCCGAAAGACCGCAAGGACGCCGAATTCGCCCTGCAGGAAGGCGCCGACTGGATCGCCCTGTCCTTTGTGCAAACCGCCGAAGACGTGCGTGAATTGCGCCAGATGATCGGTAACAGCGTGGGCATCGTGGTGAAGATTGAAAAACCGTCAGCGGTGGATCAGCTGGACGAAATTGCCGAACTGGCCGATGCGGTGATGGTGGCCCGTGGCGATCTGGGCGTGGAATTGCCGCCGGAAGACGTGCCGGTAGTACAGCGCCGCATCGTGCACCAGTGCCGCCACCTGGGCCGCCCGGTGATCGTGGCCACCCAGATGCTGGAATCGATGATTTCCGCGCCCACCCCTACCCGCGCCGAAGCCAATGACGTGGCCACCGCCGTGTATGAAGGTGCCGATGCGGTGATGCTGTCGGCCGAAACCGCTGCCGGAGCCTTCCCGGTGGA
This sequence comes from Aquitalea palustris, assembly GCF_003693445.1. GTDB lineage: Bacteria > Pseudomonadota > Gammaproteobacteria > Burkholderiales > Chromobacteriaceae > Aquitalea > Aquitalea palustris. Next base: position 7,721 of record NZ_RFAR01000010.1, read on the forward strand.
AGCAGTGCAGATCATGGACCGGGTCATCCGCCGCGTGGAAGGGGCACCGGATTACCGCCGGGTGATGGCGCTGGACTACAGCGCGGCCGAGGCTCCCGGCCAGGCCGATGCCATTGCCGCCTGCGTACGCAAGGTAGCCTCCATCCTGCCGGTCACCGTCTCCGCCGCCTTCACCACCTCCGGCTCCACCTGCCTGCGCCTGGCGCGCGAGCGTCCGCATACCCCCATCATGGGCATCTCGCCGCGGCTGGACACCGCCCGCCGCCTGACCCTGGTGTGGGGCGTGGTGGCCTATAACGGCCCGGACGCGGAAAACCTGGAAGACATGGTGGTGAAAACCACCTTCTGCGCCACCAAACTGGGCCTGGCCGAACAGGGCAAGCCGATGGTGATCATCGCTGGCGTACCTTTCGGCACCCCGGGTGCCACCAACCTGCTGCGCATCGTCTATCCCTGATATTGATTGCCGCATGAAAAAAGCCGCCAACGGAGTCATCCGCTGGCGGCTTTGTCTTGTCCAGTTTGCTCAGTCGGTGCCGTAACGCGGCGAATGCGGTCCGAACAGCAAGCCATTGGGATGGCCGGCCGACAACAGCCGCAGGCTGGTCACGCCCGCCACATCATGGCCACTGTCACTCAGGTTGTTGGCAACCTGCCTGATCGCAGCACTGATCAGCATGCCCACCAGGCCACCACCAGAGTTGTTCTGGTTTTCGGCACTGGATGCACTGGCATGGCCCTTCCATAGCTCCACTCCGCTGCGCAAATCGACCAGCCGCGCCGAAGCCGTCACCACGGTCACGCTGTCCAGCACGGTATAGGTCGAGCCATACTTGCTGATCGTGACATACAGCGCGGCATCGGCACCAAAGATTTCACGCAGCTTGGCTGGTGCCACCTGATGGATATCACCGGCCACTGTCAGGCCATTCTGCTTGAAGGTGGCATCCACCAGCGCCACCGGCAACACGTAGTAGCCGGATTCAGCCAGCGGGTAGCTCAGCTGGGATAGCACGCTGTAGCTGGCGTTGACATCCGGTGAGTTGTTCAGCGGTGGCAGCACCAGAATGGTCCTGGGATTACTTTGCTTGTAAGCGGTGTAATCGAGCTTGGCCGGCGGGTGGCTGGCGCAGGCACTGAGCAGCGCCGCAGCCATCAGGCAGATCATCAATCGAAAAGTGTGTCGCATCTGTCTTTCCTACTTCTGGTATTTCTTCAACAGAAAGTCGATGTAGACCGCCGACTCGGGGAAAGCGGCCTTCTCGGCCTGCAATTGCTGCAAGGCCAGATCGTCACGACCGGTTTCGGCATACAGCATGCCCAGGTGGGCACGGTAGCCTGGCGGCGGCACATTACCCTTGGCAGCAATGCGCTCCAGCCCCTTTTCCAGCTCGGTGATCTGCTGCTGCGGACTCTGCCCCTTGAAGTGTTCATACACTTGCGGCTGGTAAGCTTCCCACTGGTAGAGGGTTTTCGGTGCCTGGGCGCAAGCAGCCAGCAGGCTGCAGGCCGCCACCAGCAAGGCAAGGCGTGGGGTGTTGGCTTTCATCATGGAATGGGCCTTGTCGGGTTAGCGGGCAGGCTGCCAGGCACCGGAATCCACCGCATCGGTCAGGCGGTTGACCGCCTCGCGGATGGCCAGATCCAGCACCTTGCCGTTCAGCGTCGAGTCATAGCTGGCGGTGCCGCCAAAACCGATCACTTCACGATTGGACAGGCTGTACTCACCCGCCCCCTGGGTGGAGTACACCACTTCCGAGGTCGCGGCATTGACGATGTTCAGGTTGACCTTGGCATAGGCAATCTGCTGCTTGCCACGGCCCAGAATGCCGAACAGCTGCTGGTCGCCCACTTCCTTGCGGCCAAACTCGGTGACATCACCCGTCACCACATAATCGGCACCCTTCAGCTTTTGCGACTGCTGCTTGATGCTGGCTTCCTGTTTGGTTTCCGCCATGTTTTCACGGTCCAGCACGCTGAAGCGGCCGCTTTGCTGCAGATGCGTGGTCAGGATGGTCTTGGCCTGGCTGCCCAGACGGTCGACGCCATCAGAGAACAAGCCGCGCGCATAACTGGAACGGTTATCGAACTTGCCAATGGAAATCGGCGCCCGCACCCCGGCGTAAGGTTTGGCAACACTGTTTACCTGCGCCACGGCCAGCGACTGCGAACTCTCGGTGGCACAGCCGGCCAGCGTAGCCAGCACAGCCACGGCCAACAGGACGGAAGCTTTTTGTTTCAACATCTTTCTCCAATACGAGCATTACGGTTTTTACAAATGACGGCGGCGCAATAGTGGCAGGTCATGACGGACGACCATGCTACTATTCCCAAGTCATAAAATGAATACCGTAAAATACTGTTCGGAATAAACCGGATGCTGAAAGGCCGTGTCTTTCCCTTGCCAGGCAAGGCTTGTGGCATGTCCATCCCAGCGCCAAAGGCCGGCGCAAAATACCATTTGCTTGATGCAGATCAGCCAGCACCGCGTGCTGGCCGGGCGCAGTTCAGGGCTGGCTGGACGGCCCTGGCGCGCGCCGGGCCGTGGCGGGAAGATCGCGCAGAAAGGCGTCCAGATAGGCGGCCCAGTTGGCGGCGGGATGCCGGCTCAGCCCATGGCCATCGCCATCTGCCACGGCCGGCGCGTGGACAAAGCGCGTCGGGCTGCCGCCAGCGGCAAAGGCCTGATGCCAGGCCACCGGCTCATCCGGCCCCCAGTACTGGTCGTTCTCGGCGTAGATCCACAGATTGGGCAGGGTGGTATGCCGGCCCAGTTCGCCATACAGGCGGGTCAGCTGTTCTGGCTCGCAGCTTTGTCCTGGTGATTTTTCCGGATTGCCCCCGGCGCCGCCGGCAAAATTGATATAGCCGATCACCCCGGGCGGGGTGGTGGCGCCCACCGCCACCGTCAGCAAACCGCCTACCGACTGCCCTTCCAGCACGATGGGCTGGCCCGCCCCCCAGGGCTGCTGGCCAATCCAGCGGATGGCGGCCTGCACTGCAGCACCGCCCGCCTCGGCGGTATGACGAAAATCAGGCTGACCGCTGCACTGGCCCGGCGCCAGCATGTGGGCGCTGTGATATTCCGGGTCGCCACCACCAGTGCTGCCATAGCCCGGCCGGATGGGCGCCACGATGATGAAACCCTTGTCCAGCCAGTAGGCCAGCTGGCTGCGGCCCAGCGGATATTTCAGCTGATGCCGCTCTGCCGTGCTACCGGCCCTGCCATGGGAAAACAGCAAGACCGGAAACGGTCCGTCCCCGGCGGGGCGGTACAGCAGGGCCGGCATGTCCAGCGTGCTGCCAAACACACCGGCACCGGGCAGCGGGATGCTGACTTCCTGCGGGGCAGGCAAACTGGCGGCCCGTACCGGCAGCACCAGACTGAGGGCCAGCAGCAGGGCTCGGCGGTAACAACGATATTCACGCCACATGATCACGCTCCAGAATGCCAGCCAGCAGGGTCGCCAGGCCGGCAGGGTTGTCCTCGCTCATCGCATGGCCGGCCTCGGCCAGTACGTGCACGCTCACACCATCTTGCGCCAGCCGGGTCAGCGCAGGCTGTGGCAAGGAGCGCTCACCCACCACTACATCGCGAGGCATGTTCAGCGCGTGCAACAGCTCGCGCCAGCCAGGTTCTGACCCGGCCACCAGCGACACTGCCGCCCGGTGCACCGCTGGCGCATGACTGGCCACCAGCGAGCCGGCCCACAGCGGGCTGCCTGCGCGACTGGCCAGCCGCGCCATGCGGCGCTGGCCGCGCTGGATGAATTCGTCTTCGCTCATGGCCGCCAGCGCACGACTGAAGGGGCCGCCACCGGCATCCAGATTAGGCTCCAGCAATACCAGCCTTGCCACCTTGTGCTGACGCAGGCTGCTGGCGGCAATCGCCACCGCACCGCCCATGCTGTGGCCGACGATGTCCAGCGGCGACAGGCCGAGGTGATCGATCAGGCCGGCTACCGTTTCGGCATGGGCGGCGATGGTATAGGCAAAGTCATCGGGCCGGTCGGAAAAACCAGACCCCAGCAAGTCCAGCAGCAGCCGGCGCTTTCCCGCCAGTGCCGCGTCTGCCGCCACGCGCGGGAAGTCGCTGGAACCGGCACAGCCCAGGCCATGGATGAACAATAGCGGCACACCGCTACCGGGCAGATCGTGATAGCGCAAGGCGCCGTACTGACTGTGAAAAACCTGCATGAAGCCTATCGTCCCATGGCATGAAAACGCAGGGCATAGTCTACCGCGAGCGGGCAGGCGCGCGCAGGCCGCCGTTTTTTAAACACCAGGCTGACAAGAAAACAGGCCGCATGCTGCGGCCTGTGGTCTGTGGTCTGTAACAGCGCTGACGCTGCTGTTATTTCTTGCTGTAGAGCTGGTCGAACACACCGCCATCGGCAAAGTGCTTTTTCTGGGTAGCACGCCAGTCGCCAAATACATCCTTGAGGGTGAACAGCTTTACCTTGGGAAACTGGCTGGCATACTTGGCCGCAATCTTGGGATCACGCGGACGGTAGTAGTTTTCGGCGGCAATGGTCTGGCCTTCCGGGGTGTACAGGAACTTCAGGTAAGCCTCGGCCTGCTTGCGCGTGCCTTTCTTGTCCACCACCTTGTCCACCACCGCCACCGGCGGCTCGGCCAGAATGGAAATCGACGGCGTCACGATATCGAACTTGTCCGGCCCCATTTCCTTGATGGCCAGCACGGCTTCGTTTTCCCAGGCCAGCAGCACATCACCCAGGCCGCGTTGGGTAAAGGTCAGCGTGGCACCACGCGCACCGGAGTCCAGCACCGGCACATGCTTGTACAGTTCGCTGACATAAGCCCGCGCCTTGGCCTCATTGCCGCCGTTTTTCTTCAGGGCATAGCCCCAGGCCGCCAGATAGTTCCAGCGTGCGCCGCCGGAGGTTTTCGGATTGGGCGTGATCACCTGTACATCATTGCGCACTAGGTCCCCCCAGTCCTTGATGCCTTTCGGATTCCCCTTTTTCACCAGGAACACGATGGTGGAGGTATAGGGCGAGCTATTGTCCGGCAGGCGGCTTTGCCAGTTTTTCGGCAGCAGGCCTTCGTCAGCCAGCACATCGATGTCGTAGGCCAGTGCCAGTGTGGCCACATCGGCCGCCAGACCATGCTGGATGGACAGCGACTGCTTGCCCGAACCACCGTGCGACTGCTTGATGGTGAGTTCTTCGCCGGTTTTTTTCTTCCACTGCTCGGCAAAGGCCTTGTTCACGTCCTGGTAGAGTTCGCGGGTCGGATCGTAGGACACATTGAGCAATTCGGCCGCCTTGAGCGGGCTCACGGCCAGCAGCAGCACGGCTGCCAGCGCTTTCAGATTGGTGCGGATAGTCATGGGTGGCTCCTGAGGCTATGGGCTGGTATGGGCCACACTGTAATCAGGATTTGTTTAGTTCCAGAAATGATTGTTTTTCATTCTGTTATTCGAATTAAGTCTATGCAAACCGTGCTGTTAATTTCTAAATTGCATATAAAAACAATTATTTATTACTTTTTGAGCTATTTGGTTTGTCCTATAGTAGCGACTTCAGGATAAGGACTGCGCCATGACGCGATTTGCCGACGATTTCGATTTCATCATCCAGCCCGGCTGGAAGGGAAGTGGTGCCGACCACTGGCAAAGCCATTGGCAGCAGCGCCTGCAGGCCATCCGGGTGGAGAACAGCAACTGGGAACAGCCCGATCTGGAAAGCTGGCTGCAAGGGCTGGAGCAGGCGCTGTCACAAGCGCGCCGTCCGGCCATCGTCATCGCCCACAGCCTGGGCTGCATTACCGTGGCGCACTATGCGCGCCGCCACCCTGAGCGCATTGCCGCCGCGCTGCTGGTGGCTCCGGCTGATGTGGAGCGTCCTTTCGTCCCGCGCGAACTGCAGCCCTTCGCTCCGCTGCCACGCCAGCCCTTGCCCTTTGTCAGCCGGGTGGTAGCCAGCGACAACGACCCTTTCTGCAAGCCGGCCCGTGCAGCGCGGCTGGCCGGCTACTGGCAAAGCCCGCTCACCTGGCTGCCGCAGGCCGGGCATATCAATGTGGCCTCCGGCCATACCCAGTGGGAAGAAGGGCTGGCCTTGCTGCCGCCCTTGCTGGAGCGCGCCCGCGCCCAGCGCCAGGCGGCGGCCTGATGCGCTCACCCGCTGCGGCGGGAACTGTCCTTTTCTGATGTCATCCAAGCATCTTTGACCGCGCTGGCCGGCAGTGTCACACTCCCTGCCAGCCTGTTTCTGATGCCCAGAGCGGCTGACAGCTGGTTTTCCTGCCGCAAGACCTGCGCTGCAGCATGCTTGTCACCCGCTCTTATTCCCAAAAGGATGTCCCATGTTTGCTGCTAGCCCGATCAAGACCGCCATTGCCGCCATTGCGCTGACCCTGCCCATGCTGGCCCATGCCGATGCCGCACAGGATGCCGCCGCCAAGGAACTGGCCCAGGTGATCGGCCTGAACAATATGCCGAACGACCTGGCCAACCGCACTACCGGTTCGGCCGCCCCGCTGCTGCAGGAATATTTCGTCAAGAACAAGATCAACCTGACCGCAGAACAACAAAAGAAGGCCCAGGATGGCTTCAAGGGCTACGCGGATGGCGTGCACAAGAGCGCGACCGATTATTTCAACTCGCCCGCAGTGAAAAAGCAGTTTGAACAGGAAGTGGTCAAGAATTACAGCGCCCAGTTCTCCGCCGCCGAAATGCAGCAGATCGTGGCTTTCTACAAGACGCCCGCTGGCCAGAAGCTGATGAAACAGCAGCCGCTGGTGATCGACGGCATCATGAAGAGCATGCTGGGTTCGGCCGAAAAAACCCTGCTGCCGAAAATGCGCAGCGCTGCCGAGGCCTATGGCAAGTCCATTACCAAGTAAGCCTGGCTTGACCCGCAGCAGCAACGGCCCGTACGGGCCGTTTTGCATTGCCCACAGGGTAGTCAGGCATGCGGGTACATCAGGATGCTCTTGGTAAACGCGCAGACCACCAGGCCCGGATTGTGATAGCTGTACACCTGGTCCAGGGCAAAAGTGAGGGACTGCCCGGCCTGCAGCACATGCCGCTGCTGTTGCTGGGGCAGCAGTAATTCCAGCTGGCCATCCAGCATATACAGCACTTCGTGGCAACCGGGGGCATCGGCCTCGGCGTGGTAGCTGTCACCAGCCGCCAGCTGCCAGCGCCACAGCTCCAGCGTCATGCCGGGCTTGAGCACCGACTCCAGCAGGCTGCCATGGCTGTCGTCCTGTACCCCCTGCCAGATGCGCAGGGGTAGCCCCAGTTCCTTGTCCGCCAGTGGCGGCGGCCGCACCACCTCGGCAAAACTCATTCCCAGCGCAGAGGCCAGCTTGTCCACGGTGGCGATGCTGGCATTGCTTTCACCGGCTTCGATATTCACCAGCATGCGCCGGCTGATGCCGGCCAGCTCGGCCAGCCGCTCCTGGCTATAGCCCTGCTGCTGCCGCGCCAGGCGCAAATTGGCCGACACATTCTGCATTACTTCCAGCGAACCGTTACTCATGGCATTGAGCAATATATTGCACAAATAATAACAAGTGCATTATATTGCACTTATCCCCCACCAGCAATGCACGACACGCCATCATGACTACCCTGACTGCCAGCGCCAGCCTGCCACCACGCCACTCCCGCCTGCCCGATATGGTGCTCATCGTGGTCACCATGATCTGGGGCGGCACCTTTCTGGTGGTGCAGAACGCCTTGCAATGGGCCGGCCCCTTCGGCTTTGTCGGCCTGCGTTTTGCCGTGGCCGGGCTGATTGCCATGTTGCTGTGCTGGCGCGAACTGGCCGGCATCCGCCGCACCGAACTATTGACCGGCCTGCTGGTGGGCAGTGTGCTGTTTGGCAGCTACAGCCTGCAGACTCTCGGCCTGCAGCTGATTCCCAGCAGCAAGTCGGCCTTTCTCACCGGGCTGTATGTGCCGCTGGTGCCGCTATTCCAGCTGTTGCTGTTTCGCCGCCATCCCCGGCTGGCTGCCTGGCTGGGCATTCTTGTCGCTTTTGCCGGACTGGTGCTGCTGTCCGACCCGCGCGGCCTGCACTTCAACTTCGGCGCGGGTGAATGGCTGACCTTGGCCGGTGCTGCGATGATCGCGCTGGAAATCAGCCTGGTCGGACGCTTTGCCGGCCAGTGCCACCCACGACGGGTGGCGGTGGTGCAGCTACTGACCGTCGCCCTGTTATCCGGCTGCGGCTGGCTGATCAGCGGTGAAGCCGCCCCGCAACCACAGCCTGGCCTGTTGCTGAGCCTGCTGGGCATGGGTCTGGCTACCGCGCTGATCCAGATCGCCATGAACTGGGCACAGAAAACCGTGCCCGCCACCCGTGCCACCATCATCTATGCCATGGAGCCGGTGTGGGCCGGCCTGGTGGGCGCGCTGGCCGGCGAACAACTGGGCATCATGGCCATCAGCGGCGCGGCGCTGATCGTAGCCAGCGTGTTGATCAGCCAGCTGGGGAGCCGCAACCCGCACTGAACCGCCGGGCACGGACAAACCACTTGCCAGTACCCGCACAGCGGCGCATAAACAGCTGCACTGCTTCACCGGCCCAGCTTCATGTCCGACTACATCACGCTGCTTGATCAGGTTCGCCATTGCCAGCTGTGCGCGGCACAGCTGCCCCTGGGCCCGCGCCCGGTGCTGCAGCTGCACCCGGCAGCCCGCTTGCTGATTGCCGGGCAGGCGCCCGGCCGCAAGGTGCATGCCTCGGGCATTCCGTTTGACGATGCCAGTGGCGCACGCCTGCGCGACTGGCTGGGCCTGGACGCCACACAGTTTTACGACCCGACACTGGTGGCCATTCTGCCCATGGGTTTCTGCTATCCCGGCACGGGCCCCCATGGCGACCTGCCGCCACGGCCGGAATGTGCCGCCCACTGGCGTGTCCCCTTGCTGCAGCAATTGCCCGCGCTGCAGCTGACACTGGTGCTGGGTCAGCATGCGCTGGCCTGGCATCTGCCGGATGCCGGCAATATCACCACAGCGGTGCGCAACTGGCAGGCCAGCTGGCCACATATCTTGCCGCTGCCCCACCCCAGCCCGCGCAACAATCTGTGGCTGCAGCGCAATCCCTGGTTTGCCGCCGAGGTACTGCCGGCCCTGCGCCAGCGAGTCGAACAACTGCTGACCGCCAGCTGAACGGTTTTCTGCAGCACATTTGACCGGCTGGTTTGCCAAACCACCCGGCGCGTGATTACTCTTGCCGCTTGTCCGAACCAACCCTGTCTGCCATGAAACCTGTCGATCTGCTCAAGGGCCTGTGCGCCATCGTGCTGGCTCTTGCCTTCCTGCTGTGGCTGTATGGCACCTTCACCAACCAGCCGGATTTTGTTACCGCTGCCATGTGGCTGGGTGATGTGCTTGTCATGCTGCCGGCCTACCTGATTCCCACCATTACCGCCTGGCTGGTGAAAAGCCCGCGCCTGAAAACCATTGCCCTGCTCAATATTCTGGGTGGCTGGCTGCTGATTCCCTGGATCATCGCCATGGGCATGGCCATCAAGCGTGACGACCTGCGCGCGCAGGACTGAGCCGGTTTCGCCGCCAGCTGCCTTGCTGCCGGCGGCAGCCTTCCCGTAAGCTGCCGCCATGTCTGCCTTCCTCCCCCGCCTGCTGTTCTCTGCCCTGTTGCGCCCCTTTCTGCGCGACCGGCTCTTGCATGTGCTGCTAATCCTGATGCTGTTGCTGTGGCTGCCGCAGCCGGCCGCCGTCAGCCAGTTTGCCCACTGGATAGACTGGCCCACCATCGCCACCCTGGCCGGTCTGCTCTTGCTCACCAAAGGCGTGGAATCCAGCGGCTATCTGAGCCATCTGGGCCGGCTCATCATCAACCGTCTGCCAAACGAACGGGCGCTGGCGCTGTTTCTGGTCTGCATGTCCGCCCTGCTGTCCACCGTGCTCACCAATGATGTGGCGCTGTTCATCGTGGTGCCGCTCACCCTCAGCCTGCGTGGCATGGCCGGCCTGCCGATTGGCCGGCTGGTGATTTTCGAAGCACTGGCGGTGAATGCCGGCTCCTTGCTCACTCCCATCGGCAATCCGCAAAACATCCTGCTGTGGCAGCTATCGGGGCTGTCCTTTGCCGGTTTCACCTGGCAGATGGCCCCGCTGGCACTGGGCTGCACGGCCCTGCTGCTGCTGGCCACCGCGCTGGCCTTTCCCAAGCAACCGATCCACACCCAACTGCATGACGATGCCAGCGGCTACCAGCCACGCTTGCTGGCGGCATGCGCCTTGCTGTATGTCGGTTTTGTGCTGGCGCTGGAGTCGGGCCACCCCGGCTGGGGGCTGGCTGCCGTCGTGGCGGGAGTGGCCTTGCTGCGCCCGGCCCTGCTGCTGGCGGTGGACTGGAGCCTGATCGCCGTGTTCATGCTGATGTTTGTTGATATCCGCCTGCTCACCCAGCTGCCGCTGGTACGCCACTGGACCGATGCCGTGGCCGGGCTGGACACCACAGGCTTATACCTGACCGCCCTGCTAGGCTCACAGCTGATCAGCAATGTGCCGGCCACCATCCTGCTGGTGAAATACAGCAGCGCCTACAAGGTACTGGCCTATGCGGTGAATGCCGGCGGCTTTGGCTGTGTGCTGGGTTCGCTGGCCAATCTGATCGCCCTGCGCATGGCCGGCGAGCGTGGCATCTGGATGCAGTTTCATCTGTATTCGCTGCCGGCGCTGCTGCTGGCCGGGGTGCTGGGCTACTTTCTGCGCTAAACCAGCACACGCAAAAAAGCCCGGCTACCATCACGGTGCCGGGCCAAATCCCTGACTGAGGGCCGTTCTTACAAAGAGGGCAGCAGGCCAGCTGCGACAAAGCGGTTGTAGCTGCCGCTGGCCACCAGCGCTGCGGCTTTTTCGATGTCCGGCGCGAAGTAGCGGTCCTTGTCGTAGAAGGACACTTGTGCACGCAGCTCGGCCTTGGCTTCTTCCAGCTTGGCGCTGGCCTTGTGTGGCGCGCGGAAATCCACGCCCTGGCAGGCAGCCAGCAACTCGACAGCCAGAATGCCGGCCGTGTTACCGGCCATGTCGCGCAGGCGGCGACCGGCAAAGGTGGCCATCGATACGTGGTCTTCCTGGTTGGCACTGGTCGGCAGGCTGTCCACCGAAGCCGGGTGCGCCAGCGATTTGTTTTCCGAAGCCAGCGCCGCGCCGGTGACCTGGGCGATCATGAAGCCGGAGTTCACCCCGCCGTTATTCACCAGGAAGGGCGGCAGCTTGGACAGGTTGCTGTCGATCAGCAGCGCCATGCGGCGTTCGGACAGCGAGCCGATTTCGGCAATGGCCAGCGCCAGGTTATCGGCGGCAAAGGCCACCGGTTCGGCGTGGAAATTGCCGCCGGACAGGATGTCGTTGTCGTCGCTGAATACCAGCGGATTGTCCGAAACCGAGTTGGCTTCCACTTCCAGCACGCTGGCGGAGTGGCGGATCTGGGTCAGGCAGGCACCCATCACCTGCGGCTGGCAGCGCAGGCTGTACGGGTCTTGCACCTTGCCGCAGTTTTCGTGCGAGTGTTCGATTTCGCTGTGTTCCAGCAGCGCGCGGTAGGCGCTGGCGGCGTCGATCTGGCCGGCATGGCCGCGCACGGCGTGGATGCGCGCATCAAACGGGGTACGGCTACCCTGCGCCGCTTCCACCGACATCGAGCCCGCCACCACGGCCGAGGCGAACAGGTCTTCCGCCGCAAACAGGCCTTCCAGGGCAAAGGCGGTGGAGGCTTGCGTGCCGTTCAGCAGGGCCAGGCCTTCTTTCGGGGCCAGGGTAATGGGCTGCAGACCAGCGGCCAGCATGGCTTCCCGGCCATGTACGCGCTGGCCGTTGACGAAGGCTTCGCCCTCGCCGATCAGCACCGCGCTCATATGCGACAGCGGGGCCAGGTCGCCGGAGGCGCCCACCGAACCCTTTTGCGGAATCACCGGGTAGATGCCGTGGTTGAACAGGGTGACCAAGGCTTCGATCACCTGACGGCGGATGCCGGAGAAGCCACGCGCCAGCGAGTTGATTTTCAGTGCCATCACCAGACGCACGGTGGAATCGTCCATCGGCGCGCCAATGCCAGCTGCGTGCGACAGCACGATGGAGCGTTGCAGCAGCTCCAGTTCGTCCGCCGCGATGCGGGTATTGGCCAGCAGGCCAAAGCCGGTGTTGATGCCATAGGCGGTGCGCCCTTCGGACAGCACACGTGCCACGGTGGCGGCAGCGGCGTCGATGCCGGCGTGGCTGCTGGCATCCAGTTGCAGCTTGAGGCCGGTTTCACGTGAAACGCGGCGCAGGTCGGCCAGTGTCAGTTGGCCCGGTACGATATTGAGAATGCTCATGGTTTCAGTCTCTATTGATTGTCAGCTGGCCTCACGCCCGCAGGCGTGGCCGGATATGTTCTTGTTATCGTGCATGCCCTGCCTCCAATGGCAGGGCAATAACGCTGATGACGTGATTTCTGCACAGAGAATGCCCCAGTCAAGGCGCGCCGACGCAGACAGTACACGGAGTACGGCAAGGAGGCGCAACGCTGGATGGGGCATTCTCTACCTGGCTTATTTCAGCATCGGCAGATCCAGGCCCTGCTCACGGGCGCAGTTCCTGGCGATGTCGTAGCCCGCATCGGCATGACGCATCACGCCGGTGCCCGGGTCGTTGCGCAGCACGCGGCCCACGCGCTTGGCGGCTTCATCGCTGCCATCACACACGATCACCACGCCGGAGTGCTGCGAGAAGCCCATGCCCACACCACCGCCGTGGTGCAAGGAGACCCAGGTGGCACCGCCGGCGGTATTCAGCAGGGCGTTGAGCAGCGGCCAGTCGGACACGGCATCCGAGCCATCCAGCATGGATTCGGTTTCGCGGTTGGGCGAAGCCACCGAACCGGAGTCCAGATGGTCACGGCCAATCACGATCGGCGCCTTGAGTTCGCCATTCTTCACCATTTCGTTGAAGGCCGCACCCAGACGGGCGCGATCTTTCAGGCCCACCCAGCAGATACGTGCCGGCAAGCCCTGGAAGCTGATGCGTTCACGCGCCATGTCCAGCCAGTTGTGCAGGTGCGGATCATCCGGGATCAGCTCTTTCACCTTGGCGTCGGTCTTGTAGATGTCTTCCGGGTCGCCGGACAGCGCCACCCAGCGGAAGGGGCCAATGCCTTCGCAGAACAGCGGGCGAACATAGGCCGGGACAAAGCCGGGGAAGTCGAAGGCATTCTGTACGCCCTCTTCCAGCGCCATCTGGCGGATGTTGTTGCCGTAGTCCAGCGTGGCGGCGCCGCGCTCCTGCAGGGTCAGCATGGCGCGTACTTGCACCGCCATGGACTTCTTGGCGGCGGCGGTAATTTCAGCGGCGCTGTTTTGCTGCTTGGCACGCCACTCTTCCACCGTCCAGCCTTGCGGCAGGTAGCCGTGCACCGGGTCGTGGGCGGAGGTCTGGTCGGTCACCACATCCGGGGTGATCCCACGGTTCACCAGCTCGGTGAACACGTCAGCGGCATTACCCAGCAGGCCGACCGATACGGCCTTGCCGCTGTGCTTGGCGTCTTCGATGATGGCCAGCGCCTCGTCAAGCGATGTGGCCTTGCGGTCGACATAACGGGTTTTCAGGCGGAAATCGATGCGGCTTTCGTCACACTCGACCGCCAGCATGCTGAAGCCGGCCATGGTGGCGGCCAGCGGCTGCGCACCACCCATGCCACCCAGACCACCGGTCAGAATCCAGCGGCCTTGCGCCTTGCCGTCGAAATGCTGGCGGGCGACGGCAACGAATGTCTCATAAGTGCCTTGTACGATGCCTTGCGAACCGATGTAGATCCAGGAGCCGGCAGTCATCTGGCCGTACATCATCAGGCCCTTTTTATCCAGCTCGTTGAAGTGTTCCCAGTTGGCCCAGTGCGGCACCAGATTGGAGTTGGCGATCAGCACGCGCGGCGCATCGGCATGGGTGTTGAACACGCCCACCGGCTTGCCGGACTGGATCAGCAGGGTCTGGTCGTCTTCCAGGCGCTTGAGCACGTCCAGAATGGTGTCGTAGCACTCCCAGTTGCGGGCAGCGCGGCCAATGCCGCCATACACCACCAGGCTTTGCGGATGCTCGGCCACTTCGGCGTCCAGATTGTTCTGGATCATGCGGTAGACGGCTTCGGTCAGCCAGCTCTTGCAGGAGAGCTCGGTGCCGCGCGGGGCGCGGATGACGCGAGTCGGGTCGAAACGGCTGTCTTGTTGTGATGCGCTCATGGGTTGTCTCCTTGGTACTGCCATGTTGGCGGGCAACTGCCCTGAATTCCTTACCGGGAACCGATAACAAAACCCTCGCTCCAGCGTTGCGCCGCCTTGCCGTACGCCATGTACTGTCTGC
>NZ_RFAR01000011.1 GCF_003693445.1 Aquitalea palustris
TCACAATCCTGGACTCTACCAACTGAGCTACATCCACCACAGGGTACTGCATTCTACAACAACTTCGGCTACTGGTGCGCCCGACAGGAATCGAACCTGTAACCCCCGGCTTAGAAGGCCGGTGCTCTATCCGGTTGAGCTACGGGCACTCACATATCGGGCTTTGTCTGGTCGGGGCGGCGGGATTCGAACTCGCGACCCCCTGATCCCAAATCAGGTGCGCTACCAGGCTGCGCTACGCCCCGACGACAGAGAACGCAAATATACGGATTGGACTTGAAGCTGTCAACACTGTGTTGCAATTTTTTTTGCAGGGCGGCTGGCTGGTCTGGGCCGGTTGCGCTAGCCGGCTGTCACGGGCTGGCTAGTAACTACATGATATATAGATGCTTATTTTGTGAATTTTGCTTTACGTGAAATTATTCCTAATGTATTTTTGTGGTTTCGTAAAAACCCAAAAAATGAGAAAATTGCCGCCTCTTTTCAAGTTCCATACGGAATCAGGCATGGCAGCGCAACTCATTGATGGTAAGGCAGTAGCAGAACAACTCATCGCCAAGGTTGGCGAAGGAGTGCAGGCCCGTGTGGCGGCAGGCAAGCGGGTACCGGCTCTGGCGGTGATCCTGGTGGGCAGCGATCCTGCTTCCAGCGTGTATGTAGGCAGCAAGAAGCGCTCCTGCGAAAAAGCCGGCATCCGCTCGGTGGCTTATGATCTGCCGGCTGAAACCAGCCAGCAGGAGCTGCTGGACATTATCGATACCCTGAATGCCGATGCCACGGTGGATGGTATTCTGGTGCAGCTGCCGCTGCCCAAGCAGATCGACCCGCAAGCGGTGATCGAGCGTATCGATCCGAAAAAGGATGTGGACGGCTTCCACCCCTATAATATGGGCCGTCTGGCCATCAAGATGCCGCTGCTGCGTCCTTGCACGCCGCGTGGCGTGATGACGCTGCTGGAAGAATATGGCATCGACCCCAAGGGCAAGAAGGCCGTTATCGTCGGCGCATCCAATATCGTGGGCCGCCCGCAGGCACTGGAGATGCTGATGGCTCGCGCCACGGTGACGGTATGCCACAGCGCTACCCAGGATCTGGCGCGCGAAGTGGGCGAGGCGGACATCGTGGTGGCTGCCGTGGGCATGCCCGGCTTTATCAAGGGTGAATGGATCAAGCCGGGTGCGGTGGTGATCGATGTGGGCATCAATCGTCTGGATACCGGCAAGCTGGTGGGCGATGTGGAGTTCGCCGCTGCGGCCGAACGCGCCAGCTTCATCACCCCGGTGCCGGGTGGTGTGGGCCCGATGACCGTGGCAACGCTGTTGCAGAATACGCTGGATTCGGCCAATCTGAACGCCTGATCCCGATTACCGGCAAGCAGCGCCACAGGCGGCAGGGGCAGTTTCCCTGCGGCGTGTGGCGTTTGTCATTTTGCAGGTGGCGCGGACCAACCGTATTTGCAAGTGGCGGCCAGTTGGCCGCCGTTGATTATGTAAAGAAAAGAGACTGGATAATGAGCAATACCCGACAATCGGCCACGCTGCTGATCAGCGCACCGGACAAGAAGGGCCTGGTAGCGGCCCTGGCCAATTTCTTGATGACTTATAACGCCAACATCATGCATGCCGACCAGCATCAGGACACCAGTGAAAACCTGTTCCTGATGCGCATCCAGTGGGAGCTGGATGGCTTTACCCTGCCGATGGAGGATTTTGCCGCAGCGTTTCAGCCGATTGCAGCCGAGCACAACATGACCTGGAAGGTGTCGCTGTCCAGCCGCAAGCCGCGCATGGCCATTTTTGTGTCCAAGTACGAGCACTGCCTGGTGGATCTCTTGCACCGCTGGCGTATTGGCGAGCTGAATTGCGACATCCCGCTGGTGATTGCCAATCATGAAGACTGCCGCCGCCTGGTGGAATTCAACGGCATTCCCTTCCACGTGGTCCCGGTAACGCGTGACAACAAGGCCGAGGCCGAGGCCGAGCAGTTCCGCCTGCTGGAAGAGGCGGGTGTCGATTTCATCGTGCTGGCGCGCTATATGCAGGTGTTGTCCGGTGAGTTCGTCAAACGCTATCCGGACCGGGTGATCAACATCCACCACAGCTTTTTGCCGGCATTCGATGGCGCCAAGCCTTATCACCGCGCCTTTGCCCGTGGCGTGAAGCTGATTGGTGCCACCAGTCACTATGTCACCGAGGATCTGGACGAAGGTCCGATCATCGAGCAGGAAGTCACGCGCATCTCGCACCGCGACGATGTGGAAGACCTGATCCAGAAAGGCCGCGATCTGGAAAAAGTGGTGTTGTCACGCGCCGTACGCTGGCATGTGGATGACCGTATCCTGTCCTACTCCAACAAAACCGTCGTTTTCGACTGAGCCGGCATCATGCATCGTCTGATTGATGATTTCATCAGCCTGCTGCGCTTCCGTGTCGGCCCGCTGGAGCAATACCAGTATCCGCGCTGGTTGCCGGCACTGCTGCTGACCGTGCTGGGCCTGGTGGCCAGCGGCGGCACCGCTGAGCTGGGCAATGATATTGCCGGGCGCATGGGTTTCATGCTGCTGTTCACCTGGCTGGAAACGCTGCTGTTCACCCAGTTCATGACCATCTGGCTGCGACTGGCCAAATGGCAGCCGACGGCTCCGCTGTTCGGGCTGATCGTGCTGTGCAACAGCCTGCAGTTTTTCGAGCCGCTCACCAGCTGGCTGCCGGACGATGCTGCGCTGGGGGCTGATCTGGCGCTGTCACTGCTCACCATTGCCTTGCTGGTCAACAGCCTGGCGGTGGTGTCCGGGGTCGGGCGGATACGGGTGCTACTGGGCGTGATGCTGTTTGCACCGGTGGCCATGCTGACACTGGCCATGAGTTTGCAGCTGTCTGCGTCGCTGGGTTGGGTGAGCATTCCGCAAGACATGCTCAGCTCGGTGAGCGAGGCGACTGCGCCAGCGGCCGATGCACCGGCCGAGGGCGGCAAGAGCGATCTGTAAACCCCGGCATTGCCGGATGCGTATCGACAACAAGGGCAGCCCGCGGGCTGCCCTTGTCGCGTGGCAAGGTTAGTCGGCCAGCGGCGGGAAACACTGGCGATACAAGCCGTGCCGGGCGGCTTGTTCGTGGTTATATGCCACCTGGAAGGCGACTTCATCCTGATATGGCGGGGCAATGATCTGCATGCCGGTGGGCACGCCGTTTGCCGCCAGTCCGGTGGGGACGGATAGTGCCGGGTAGCGGCTGAGCAGATTGAACGGCGGGGTGGCCGCCCAGCCCAGATAGCTGTCCAGCGCCACCCCGTCCACCAGAATGCTGTTTTGCACTGTGGGGTCCAGATCGGCCTCCAGCTCGGTGGTGAAACTGGTCGGGCAGAGGAAGGCCTGATAGCCCTGGCTCCATACCTTTTGCTGCATGTCCTGATGCAGCCGGCCGGCCAGTTCCGCTGCGCGGGAGACCGAGGCCGGCTTGCCACGGAAGTCGCGCCACAGCTGCTGTATATAGCTGCTTAGTTGCGGATAGGCAGCCTCTGGCAGTTCCTGCAGGTATTCGCTGAAAAACAGCCCGAAGATGCCCTCCAGCAAGACCTGCGAAATTTCCAGCATGTCCCAGCAGATGTCTACCTGCTCCACCACCGCACCGCGCCGGCGCAAGCCTGCCACGGCCTGCTCCAGATTGTGCCGTACCTGCGGACACACCGCCGGGCTGCCCAGCGTGGGATGCCAGGCGATTTTCCAGCCGCTGAGGTCGGCATACTGGCTGGGCAAGGGCTGGTAGGGCAGGGTGGCATAGCTGTCCGGGTGCGGGCCGGCCAGAATGTTCTGCATCAGTACCAGATCATCGAAGTGGCGTGCTAGCGGTCCTTCTGCGGCGAAGGCAAACAGCTCTTCGCCAGCGGCGCTGGGCAGCCGGCCAAACGGCGGCTTGTAGCCATACAGTCCCTGGAAGGCAGCAGGCAGGCGGGTGGAGCCGGCCATATCGCTGCCGGTGGCCAGCGGGGCCAGGCCCGCGGCCAGCACGGCAGCGCTGCCACCGCTGGAGCCGGAGCAGGTGTAACGCGGATTCCACGGATTGCGTGTTACTCCCCAGCGCCGGCTCCAGGTCTGGCCCAGGCAGCAGAATTCCGGATTGGTGGTCTGCAGATGCAGAATCGCCCCTGCCTGTAGCAGCTTGTCGATGATGGGGTGGTTGTGGTCGGGGATGTAGTCCTCGATGGCCAGCGAACCCACGGTGTTTTGCCAGCCGGCGACATCGGTTTCTTCTTTTACCGCCACCGGTATGCCCTCCAGCGGCCGTGCCGTGCCCAGGCGGTAACGCTCGGCTGCCAGCTCGGCCTGGCGCATGGCGCTGTCGTGCAGGATGCGGGTGGTGGCGTTAATGGTGTGCTGTTGCCGCGCAGCCCGTTCCAGCAGGGCCTGCATCAGGGTGACCGGCGACAGGCTGCCGTTGCGGAACTGGCGCAGGGCATCGCTGGCCGACAGGTAGTAGAGATCTTGTTTCATGCAGATGACTTTCGGTGTTAGAAGCTGTAGACAGCCTGGGCACTCAGCACATCGTTGTGCTTGCCGGTGCCGCCGCTGTTGTTATCAAAGGTGGCCTGGCTGGCGATGTCGTGGCGGTATTCCAGCTTCAGCTGCAGTTGCTCGCTGGGATAGAACAGCAAGGCGGCGGTAATGTCCTGCCGTTTTGCGCCACTACAGCCGGCCACACCATTGGCAGCGACACAGGCCGGGTCGCTGCCAAAGCCATTGGCACCATCATTGCCGCTACTGCCCAGCGCCAGATTGGGGGTGCCGCCGCCGTTTTTGCTGTTGTCCAGGTAGTCGTAGCGCAGTGTCCAGCCCATCTTGCCCAGCCAGGCAGAATCAAAGCGGTGATGCCGCAGCAAGGACAGGCCCCACCACTGGGCACGGCCGCCATTGAGCGCGCTGCCGCCGGCGCTGCCGTAATCGAGCTGGGCATTGATGGTGTCGTACAGGCTGTTGTTGCTGATATCCAGCTCGCTGTAGAACACCGGCTGGAAGGCAGCGGCATTGCCGCTGTAATTGGCGGCGGTGGCGCGACCGATCAGTCCTGACCAGCCGATGTCGATGTTATTGGTGTACTGGTAATCCATGCGCCAGCTGAAGGAGGGCGTGTTGTTGCGGCGCTGTCCGACCTGGGCGACCTCGGTGCGGCCGGCCTCATTGCCCAGCATACCCTTCCATAGCCACTGGCCGGATGTCCACTGCGCCCCGCCGCCGACAAAGAAGGCCGGTTCGCTGAAGTCATATAGCAGGTTGTGGCTGATGGTCAGCGTTTGCGGACTGGTGGCGTATTCATAGCCGGCAAAGGAGGGAATCTGCCCGGCAAATACCTGCCAGTGCTGGTCGAGCGGAATCACCAGCTGGGCGCTGTTGATGATGCTGTCGTTGGCGCTGCTGGCATTCCACGAGGTGGTGACGCCGCTACCGCGATTGGGCTGGATGGTGATTTCGGCATAGGGGGCCATCGGGCCGCTGCCAAAACCTTTCTTGATATCCAGATAGACATCACCCAGGTTGGCAGTGTCATAGGCGTAATGCGCGTCGTGGTTGACGAAGCTGAAGCCGCTGCGGTGTTGCTGGCGATTGAAGACGTAGAGCGGGTCCAGATAGCCGCTGATCGACAGATTGGCCAGTGGGCCGTTTTCTGCGGCATCGCTCAGCTTGTCCAGTTTCATGGCCATCTTGTTCAGAAGCTGCTGTGTGTCGGCAGCAGCATCCTCGGCCTGTGCGGCAGGACTGGCTGACGCGCTCTGTTGTAGCTGCTGCTGCAGTTGCTGCAATTGCTGCTGCATGTGGGTGATGCTGGCTTTCAGCGTGTCCAGTTCATCTGCCTGTGCCAGTAAGGGCAGGCTGCTCAGCAGGCTGGCTCCCAGCCAGCAGGTGGTGATGGTGCGCATGGTAGGGTCCTCGGGGTTCTGCTTAACGGCCGGTCTTGAAGTTGGCCCACAGCCGATTGAGCTGGCGCATCAGCTCCGGTGGCAGGCCTTGTACGGCAGTCAGCCGCTGCAGAGTGGCGTTGTCCGGATTGACCGCCGGGTCGTCACGAATCTCGGCCTTGACCAGGGCATTGGCCGGCTTGTTGGCGCTCAGGTAAAACGTGCTGTTGCTGATGTCGGCGTGGACTTCCGGCTTTTCGATGTAGTTGAGCCATTTGTAGGCGGCGTTCAGATTGGGTGCGTCCTTGGGAATGGCCATGACATCGAACCAGATCACCGAGCCTTCTTTGGGGATGATGTAGTCGATCTGGAAGGATTTCTTGCTGCTGCGGGCTTGCAGCCTGGCTTGCTGTACATCGCCGGACCAGCCGACGGCGATACACAGGTCGCCCAGTGCCAGATCACTGACATAGCTGTTGCTGTTGAACTGGGTAATGTAGGGACGAATGCCCTTGAGTAGCTCGAAGGCCTCTTGCAGGTCTTTGCTGCTGGCCTTGTTGATGTCCTTGTGCAGGTAGCGCAGGGCGATGGCGGCGATGTCGGCCGGCGAGTCGAGCATGCCCACGCCGCAGTTTTGCAGCCGCGACAGATATTGCGGATTCAGCAGTACTGCCCAGCTGTCCAGCGGTGCGCCCGTGCCCAGCAGCTGGCGTGCCTTGCTGTTGATGGCCAGGCCGGTCGTGCCCCAGGTCCAGGGAATGGCATACTGGTTGCCCGGGTCGACGTTTTCCAGCTTCTGCATCAGCTGCGGGTCGAGGTTTTTCCAGTTGGGCAGGCGGCTCTTGTCCAGCTTCTGATACAGCCCGGCCTGCAACTGGTTGCGCAGGAAGCCGGAGGATGGCACGACCACATCATAAGCAGAATGCCCCACCAGCATTTTGGCTTGCAGGGTTTCCTCGCTGTCGAAAGGGTCGTAGCGTACCTTGATGCCGGTTTCCCGTTCAAAACCGCTGACGGTGTTTTTACCGGCATAATCCGCCCAGTTAAAGAAGTTGAGTGTTTCGCTTGCCGAGGCACTGCCGGCACCCAGGGTGCAAGTGGCGATGACTAGTGCGCGTGACAGGATGGCGTGTGACATGTTGGCTCCGTGACAGCTTGATGACAGACTTACTGTCGCAGAGCAGGCGGGGAGCTGGCTGTCCCTGCTTGGGGGGACAAGAACAACAACAGCAAGAGGGGAGGCAGCATTGAGCGCAGTGATGCACATACCGCTGGAGACCGCGGCGGAGCTGGTGGCCAGTCTGGGCGGGGCAGATTTTCCACACAAGCTATGGCAATGGCTGCATGCGCAGATCCCCCTGTGTCATCTGAGCGCGGCCCGCTTCAACCAGCCGGCGGCGGATGCGCTGGTGCAGTCGGTGGACTGGCTGTTTTCCCGCAGCGCGGATGGGGTGCAGGACAGTGAGCCGGCCTTGCTGAGCTATCTGGAAAAGCACTGGCGGCAGGATCCGCTGCTGTCCCACATCACCCCCTTGCAGGACCCGCAGCTGGTGTTGATCCGGCATGAGGACATCGCAGCCCAGGATTATGTCGATGATGTGTTTCGCCGACACCAGATCAGCGCCGAGTGCAATCTGCTGGGGCGGGCGGCTGATGGCGTGTATGCCCTGGCGCTGTACCGGCAGCGTGATCAGCCGCCGTTTGCGCTGGAGGAGCTGGCCTTGTTGCGGCGACTGGTGGCCTTGCTATTGCCCTTGCTGGTGCAGCATGCGCGCCTGACGGTGTCGCTGCGCCGCTCTCAGCTGCCATCCTTGCCCCATCTGTTTGACAAGCGGCTGGCCACCACCGGGATTCGCCTGTCGCCACGCGAGCAGGCGATGTGTCATTGCCTGCTGCAAGGCATGTCGGCGCAGAGCGCTGCGGCTCAGCTGGGGGTCAAGGAGTCCAGCGGCAAGACTTATATCGATCGCGCTTTTCTCAAGCTGGGAGTCAAAAGCAAGGCCCAGCTGTATGGCTGGTGTCTGGCCTGTGTGTAAGCTTAGGGTTCTTCGGCGGCCGGGCTGGCCAATAGCGTGTCCAGCGCCTGCATGAGGGCCTGTGCCTGCAGCGGGCTGTGCAGCTGGCCGTGGTAATGGCCATCCACAAACAGCAATAAAGTGGGCAGGTAGAAGATGTCGTACTGGTGCGCCAGCGCCATGCATTGCTGCACATCGACATAGGCCAGTTGTTGCAGCGCAGCCGGCTGCCACTGGCTCAATGCCTGCCGCCAGCTGCGACAGGCGGCGCAGCCTGGCTGGCCGAACAGCACCAGCGTGTTGCCGGGCAAGGCTGGCAGGCGGTGATGAAAGTCGAATTCGTCCAGCGTCAGCCAGGCGGGGGTGCTGGCTGACATGATCGTGTTCAGTCTACCTTGGCGATGTAGCGCGCCAGCCCGAGGATGGCACGCAGGGCCTGGCCCTTGGCGGTTTCCTCGCCGCGCAGCCGTGCATAGCGCCGCAGGATGGCACGGCCTTCGACAAACAGGTCGACATCGGTATCTGGAGAAGATACCAGGGCAATGCGTTCGATTTCCCCTTGCGGCTTGGGTTGGCCCTGGGCGATGCACAGGTAAACCTTGTGGGCGTTATGCGGGGTGATGTGGTCAAACAGGTAGAGCATGGAGTTGATGCGCAGGCCGGTTTCTTCGCGGATTTCGCGAATCAGGGCCTGGGAGCGCAGCTCGCCGCGGCTGGCTTTGCCACCTGGCAGATTGTAGCGACCGCCGCGTGCCGCCGTGACCAGAACGCCATCCGGCAGCTCGATGATGGCGGTAGCGCGTCTTGCCAGATCAGCCGGCAGCCGTTGATCCGGTTTTTTGTCGTCCAAAGTTCTCATTCGTCTCTATTAACAGATACGGGCCGCAAAATGGCGGCCCTTTTCTGTAATCTATTCTAATTGAAGGAACTGGCAGGAACAAACAGTCAATGCTTCTTTATGTCAGATGGCAGTTAAATAAGCGTTAATCATACCAAAGTTGCTTTATTTGTTAATTTATTTTTGTAATAGTTTAAATCAAAAAAATTTCATCAGCAGGCCGCCAATCCCCAGCGCCAGGCAGTACAGGCCGAATGGGCGCAGCGATTCGATTTCGGTTTTCTTGAAATAGCGCATCAGAAACCAGGTGCTGGCATAGGCGCACAGGCCGGCGAGCGCGCCACAGGCCAGCAGCAGACCCCAGGGCTGGGCATGGCCTGCATGGGCCAGTTTGGGGATTTCCAGCACGCCGGCAGCCGCGATGATGGGGGTTGCCAGCAAAAAGGAAAAGCGCGCAGCCGAGGCATGATCCAGCCCATGCGCCAGACCGCTGAGCAGGGTGACCCCCGAGCGGGAAATGCCCGGCAGCAGTGCCAGCGCCTGGCCGCTGCCGATCTTGATGGCCCCCAGTATCGTCAATTGGTCCAGGTCCTTGTGCGGTTGGCGCTTGCCCAGTCGCTCACCCCATAGCAGCAACAGGCCGTTCAGTGTCAGGAAAACCAGCACGGCGGTGGCGCTGCTGAACAGCACGCGCAGCTGCTTTTCCAGCAGCAGGCCGATCAGGCCGGCCGGTATGGTACCGGCGATCAGGCGCCACATCAGCCGTGCCTCGGCATTGTCTGCCCGGCCGCGTGCACGCAGAAAGCCACCGATCAGTTGCTGCCAGTCGCGGTGGAAGTACAGCAGCAGGGCAATGGCCGTCCCCAGGTGCAGCATGACCATGAAGGGCAGAAAGTCCGGATTGCTGCGGTTGAGCGACCAGTGCAGCCAGTCCGGAATCAGGATGCCATGTCCCAGGCTGCTGATGGGGAACAGTTCGCTGACGCCTTGGATGACGGCAAACAGAAGGGCTTCAATCGGATTCATGGTGTGGGCCGGTGGCGGATAAGAAATAAAAGCAGCGTTTTAGCACGGCATGATGGCAATTTGATGACATGTCATCGTTTTGTGCTCATGGCCAGCATTGTGCAATCCAGTCCGGGGTGATGCCGCCGGTCAGCACCGGGCTGCGGTAGGCGGGTGACAGGCGGGCTGCCAGGGCATAAAGATGGCGGCTGGTGGCGGGTTGCCAGCTACCTGCAAAGCCGGGCAGGCCGGCTTCGCGGCGCACATAATCGAAGCGGACGCGTGAGTTGACGAACTCCTGGTGCTGCAGCCTGCCTTCGGCATAGGGGCGCAGCCAGTCCAGTGCTTGCTGCAGGCTGCCACCCTGGCGGCCTTTGCGCTCCAGCCACTGTTCGCCGGCCTGGCGGGCGGCAATGGCCGCGCGTACCAGTGGTTCCAGATCATAGGTGACGTAGTGCAGGGCGTCTCTTTCCTGGAAGTCCCAGGTTTCGCCCTGGGCATCGATATTGTTGGCGATATGTTGCAAATACAGTTCGCTGGCGGTTTTCAGCATGGCCTCATCCTGCAGGGCCACGGCGCTGAGGGTGATCAGCTTGATGCGGTGGCTGTTCCAGTTATTGATGAAGGTGCCGCTGAGCGGTGTCTTGGCCTGGCGGATGCGCTGGATATAGCCCTTGGCCATATTGCGCAGGAAAGTGGCGGTTTGCTGCCGGGTGGTGGCGGGCAGGCTGCGCGCGGTAATGGCGTAGCTGTCGATCAGCGCGTCGAGGTCGGTTTCGTCGATGGGGTTGAACGAGACCTGGTAGCTTTCCGTCCAGGCATCCAGGTAGCGGGCCAGGGCGGTCAGCCAGCGCGGGTCGGCACTGGCCTGCCAGGCGAGGGCAAAGTCGCGCATGTGTTCCCAGTCACGCTTGGCCTTGACGCTCTGGTCGAAGATGCCCTGATGCGGCAGGCTGCCTTCGGTGTGAATGTGGGCAAGCGGTGCCGGCGGGATATCCAGCTGGCGGCTGGCCCGCTGTTGCAGCGAAATGGCAGCGGGGAGTCCGGGCTGGGGGCTGCACCAGTTGCCCATGTCACGGCCCGGGGTGCTGGCGCTCCAGCCCAGGCCCAGCAATAGCATGAACAGCAACCTGACTGGCAGGTGCGGTAGCGTGGTCAACATGGCGCAGAGGTCCGGCACGCCAACAAGAGCAGGTAGGTCAGCGCGGTGGGGTAAAGGAAATGAAGCAGTCGATCTGTTGAGTCTACTTCAAATCAAACCCGTTTGCTGTCTAAGCGTTCACTTGACAATGCCGCAGTGGCGAGCGCCTAGCGTTGATCGTCTGCCTCGTCCTGTTCCAGCTCGGCTTCCATCTGGGCACGGATGGTGGCAAAAAACTGGTGGATTTCCTGCACGGCCGGCGAAATGGCGGCCAGCCATTGTTCGCGCTGGCTGCGGTCTGTGCTGTCGATATAAGGACGCATTTCCGGGTCGGGGTGGCGTTCGAAAGCCAGTGCCATGATGGCCGTCAGGGCGCCGGCATGTTCGGCATCGTCAAACAGCAGGTTCCAGTCGTCCTGTTGCAGCTGCATGCCCTCGACAAAGCCTTCGGCCCAGTCATTGCCATGCACCACGCCTTGCGCGTCGGCATCCAGCCAGGGCTGGAACTCGGCAGCCTGTTGCAGGGTGTGGGCGATGTCCAGCCAGTGGCCCATCAGCAGCGCCACGAATTTTTCCAGATCCTTTTCGCTGCGGAAGGCCTGTTCGTCATCAAAGGCCTCGCCCAGAATCAAGGGCAGGCATTCGGTGGGCTTGATGGCTTCCGGGCCGCACAGCAGGGCGGTGAAGAAGCCATCCAGTTTTTCCAGGTTCATGCACTGCAGGCGCTGGAAGCGTTGCAGGGTAGCGGACAGGCGCTGGTAATCGTTATCCGTCAGCGGTGCGTGTTTCATCGGCGGCATCTTTCAGTGGCAATGGCGCATTATCGCCGATAGGCCATGCGGCTGACCAATCTCAATTCTTTGCGGCTCATTCCTTCCAGCGCATGGGCGGCAAGGCGGCGAAGGCTTCGCGCAAGGCCTGGCCCCAGCCGGTGTGCAATTGCTGGAAGTAGGGGTCCTGCTCGGTGATGCGCTGGTGGATGCCGGGGCCGAAGTCGTCCTTGTCGTACACCAGCATGTCGATGGGCAGGCCGACCGACAGATTGCTCTTCATGGTGGAGTCAAAGCTGATCAAGGCGCACTTGGCGGCGTCTTCCACCGGGGTGTGGTAGTTGACCACGCGGTCGATGATGGGCTTGCCGTATTTGGCTTCGCCGATCTGGAAGTAGGGCGTGTCCTGGGTGGCTTCGATGAAATTGCCCTGCGGGTAGATATTGAACAGGCGCGGAGCCTCGCCGCGAATCTGTCCGCCCAAGAGGAAGGAACAGCCCACTTCGATCTTGGACTGGCTCAGCGCCGGGCCGTCGCGCTCGGCGATTTCACGCAGGGTGTCGCCCACCAGGCAGGCGGCATCGTACATGGAGGGGACGTTGAGGATGTTCTGCTCGTCCCGCCCGGCACTGGCGCGCTGGCGCAGCAGGCTGACCACGCTCTGGGTGGTGGCCAGGTTGCCGGCGGACAGCAGCACCAGCAGCCGCTCGTCCGGCTGCTGGAAAAACTGCATTTTGCGAAAGGTGGACACATGGTCCACCCCGGCGTTGGTGCGGGAGTCCGAGGCAAACAGCATGCCGGATGCCAGATTCATGGCGACGCAGTAAGTCATGATGCGGCTACTTGTGTGGTGGAGTTAAACGCAATCTAGCTGGCTTGTTACTGTCCGTCCAGCCAGACGCGCGCCTGGGCGGTCATGCTTTCGGTACCGCCGCCAAAGCGTACGCCGCGTACCGGGCAGGCATCCAGGTAGTCCATGCCGATGGCCAGCTTGAGGTGATGCTCGTTGGCGGCCACCGCATTGGCCACGTCAAAGCTGTGCCAGGCCCCATCCACCCAGGCTTCGGCCCAGGCATGGCTGGAAACATGGTCGGCGGCGTGGGCCGGCGAGTAGACATAGCCACTGACATAGCGCGCCGGGATGCCCAGCTGGCGGGCGCAGCTGAGAAATACGTGGGTATGGTCCTGGCAGACGCCAGCGCCCTTGGCAAAGGCATCGGCCGCCGGGGTGTGGCTCTGGGTTTCGCCGGGCAGGAAGGGCATGTGTTCGCGTATGCCTTCTACCAGGCTTTGCAGCTGGTTCAGGCTGGGCGTCGGCTGGCGATAGCCGGCAGCAAACTGGCGCAGCGCTTCGTCCGGAGTGGTCAGCTCGGTCTGGCGCAGGAAAAACAGCGGCGGCAGGGTGTCGCACACGGGCGCGGTATCTTCGGTTTCCACCGTGCCGCTGACCTTGATGCGGATTTCCTGATGCGGATAGTCCAGCGTCAGCACGTGCAGGATATTGCCGTAGCTGTCGGTACTGCGATGGGCCGACTCCGGCAGCTCCAGCTGCCAGTCCAGAATGCGCAGGCCATTGCCGCCCTGCGGGGTCAGGCGCAGATACTGGGTGCTGTGACGCACCGGGCTGTCGTAGCGGTACAGCGTTTCATGACTGATGGCGAGTCTCATGACCATATCCTTTGGCGGTGCCTGGTATCAGGCGGTTTCCAGGTAGCTGTGGTGAATCAGCTTGCCCAGCAGATTGATGTCGTCGATCAGGCTGTCCAGGGTTTGCTCCAGTCCATCGGCAAAGATGTCCTCGATGCTGCTGTAGGTCAGCCGGGCCTGGATTTCGCTGGCGCGGCGACGTGCGGCACGGCCGGCCTGGCCTTCGATGCGTGCCAGCACCTTGTTGATTTCACCAAAGCAGGCACGCAGGCTGCGCGGCATGTCGTTGCGCAGGATCAGCAGCTCGGCCACCCGTTGCGGGGTGATGCTGTCGCGGTAGATGTCGCGGTAGGCTTCAAAGCCGGACACCGAGCGCAGCAGCGCGGCCCATTGGTAGTAGTCGAGGATGTTTTCCGCTTCCGGCTCGTTGTCGCTGATCTGCTTGGTTTTCACGTTGAGGATGCGTGCGGTGTTGTCGGCACGCTCCAGAAACGTCCCCAGCCGGGAGAAATGGAAGGTGTCGTTGCGCAGCATGGTGCCGTAACCGGCGCCGCGAAACAGGTGCGAGCGTTCGCGTACCCATTCCAGAAAGGTCGAGGCGCTGCGGGTATCCAGCCCGCGCCGTTGCCACTCGCGCATTTCCAGCCAGGTGCCGTTGACCTGCTCCCACATTTCCGAAGTGATTTTCACCCGCACCACGTGGGCGTTTTCGCGGGCGCTGCGCATGCAGTTGTAGATGCTGCCGGGGTTGTCGCCATCCAGCGCCAGATAGTGCAGCACCGCCTGCGGAGTGGGCGTGTGGTGGCGCTGCAGAAAGTCGGCGGTGCTGCCGGTGACATCCAGCGGCACCAGCAAATCATCCTGCGACGAGGCGTGCAGCAAGGACATTTGCAGGCTGACATCCAGCAAGCGCGCGGTGTTTTCGGCGCGTTCCATATTGCGTGCCATCCAGTACAGGCACCCTGCCATTCGGCTCAGCATGTGATGTCCTCCTTCAGAATCCAGGTGTCCTTGGTACCGCCGCCTTGCGATGAGTTGACCACCAGCGAGCCTTCGCGCAGGGCAACGCGGGTGAGGCCGCCAGCCACCAGCTGCACTTTCTTGCCGGACAGCACGAAGGGGCGCAGGTCGATATGGCGCGGCGCAATGCCGGCCTCGACAAAAGTGGGGCAGGTGGACAGCGACAGCGTGGGCTGGGCGATGAAATTGGCCGGGTCTTCCAGAATGCGCAGACGGTAGGCGGCGATTTCCTCCGTTGTTGCTGCCGGTCCCACCAGCATGCCGTAGCCGCCGGCTCCGTGGACTTCCTTTACCACCAGCTCGGGCAGGTGATCGAGCACATAGGCCAGATCGTCCGGCTTGCGCAGCTGCCAGGTGGGCACATTGTGCAGGATGGGTTCTTCGCCCAGATAGAAGCGGATCATGTCCGGCACATAGGGGTAGATGGACTTGTCGTCCGCCACGCCGGTACCCACCGCATTGCACACGCTGACGCGGCCTTCGCGATACACCGACATCAGCCCCGGCACGCCCAGCATGGAGCCGGCATTGAAGGCCAGCGGGTCCAGGTAGGCATCGTCCAGCCGGCGGTAGATCACATCCACCCGCTGCGGGCCGGAAGTGGTGCGCATGTAGACATGGCCGTTCTTGACGAACAGATCCTGTCCTTCCACCAGCTCCACCCCCATCTGGCTGGCGAGGAAGGCGTGTTCGAAATAGGCGCTGTTGTACTGGCCGGGGGTGAGCACCACCACGGTGGGGTTGTCCACCTCGGGCGGTGATACCGAACGCAGGGTGTCCAGCAGCATATTGGGGTAATGCTCCACCGGGGTGATGTCGTGGCTGGCAAACAGCTCGGGGAACAGCCGCATCATCATCTTGCGGTTTTCCAGCATATAGCTCACGCCGGACGGGGTGCGCAGATTGTCCTCCAGCACATAGAAGCCGCCATCGCTGTGGCGGATGATGTCCACCCCGGCGATGTGGGCGTACACCTGGCGCGGCAGGTCTATGCCCTGCATGGCCAGCTGGTAGCCGGCATTGGTGAGGATTTGCTCTGCCGGAATGATGCCGGCCTTGAGGATGTCCTGCTCGTGGTAGATGTCGTGCAGGAAGCGGTTGAGCGCGGTGACGCGCTGGATGCAGCCTGCTTCCAGGGTTTTCCATTCGGCGGCGGAAATGATGCGTGGAATGGTGTCGAAAGGAATCAGCCGTTCGGCCCCGCTTTCGTCGCCGTAGACGGCAAAAGTGATGCCGACGCGGCGAAACAGGGTGTCGGCCTCGGCCTGCTTGTTGCGCAGCCAGTCGGGTGTTGCCTGGTTCAGCCAGCTGGCAAAATGCTGGTAGGACGGACGGACTTCCTGTCCGGCAGCCAGCATCTCGTCGTAGTGGGTGTGGTCTAGCGGTGTGATCTGGTGCATCGCGCATTCCCCCTTGGTGGCTTGTGCTGAACACTACGCAATAAGCATGCCCAGCCGCTGGCAATAGGCTGCTGTTGCATGGCGCGACAGACGGGGACGGATGGAAACGAGGCAGGGCGGGACTGTGCGCACGATAGCGTGATGGCACGGGCGGGTCCGCTTTATTTTATAAGTATTGCTTAATACAGGATTGACGTACTGCATCAACTGCCGGCTATGCACCGGATTGAACCGGGCCGGTCTGCGCTGGTGCGTGGCGGGCTTGAGAATGGTGCAGGCCGATTGGCCGCTGGCAGGAGTGTCGGACAGGCGGCGCGTGAGAACCGCCTGCCGTGGTGCATACCGTAAGGGCGCGGCTTACAGGATTTCGGCGATATTGCGCGCGGCGCGCTTGGCATCGAGGAAAATCAGCCCCAGCTTGGCTTCGCGGCGGGCAATCACCGTGAGCACGGCATCGCGGCCGGCATAGCTCATCAGGATGTAGCCGTTGTCGCCCTTCACCATCACCTGTTCCAGTTCGCCGCGTGCCAGTTCCTTGGCGGTGCGTTCGCCCAGCGACAGCATGGCGGCGGCCATGGCACCGACGCGGTCTTCGTCCACATCCTGCGGCAGCAGGGCGGCCATGGTCAGGCCGTCGGATGAAATGATGGCCGACGCTTCGATATCGGCTGATGCGCCATTAAGGTCACTCAGAATGGACTTGAGCATCTGTTCACGCATGGTTTTCTCCAGTGGGTATTCTTGGCCCGCGCGGCGGGCTGCTTCTTGTTCAAGCGTAACGACGACTGAGCAGCTCGATCAGCGTCACGAAATGTTCGTCTTGCAGGCGAGGTGTGCCACCGATCACCAGCACGAAGGATTGCTGCCCGACATGCAGCGGGTAAAACGCCAGCTCGCTGTGGCCGGCCGGATTACTGATGGCCCAGGCCAGGTTGCTGATATTGAGGTTGTTTTTCAGCAGCAGGGCATGGCGGCGATTGAGCGAAATGATGTCGCCGGCCAGAGCGGCGATTTCCTCGGCCGACTCATGATGAAAGCCGGCGGTGGCGTAATACAGGCCATTGTCGTCGGCCAGCAGGGCGCGGCCGTTGCCGGACAGCGCCGCCAGCAGCGTGGGCAGCTGGCTTTCCAGATTGATGGCCAGCGGCGGGCGTGGCTGTTCGGTGCCGTGCACAAACTCCAGCCGCTGCAGCCGGTACAGTGTTTCCAGCCCTTTGCTCAGGTCGTTGCCGCTCCATTCTTCCAGCAGGGCCTCGGTCAGCGGTACGGAATGGCCCAGCCGCAGGATCTGGGTCAGCAGCACGCGTGCGGCGTCCTGCTCCGGGCTGGACACGGCATAGTAGGCACCGGCAGGGCTGGCGATGGGGTAGAGCGTGTCCTTGAGCGAAAGGTGGTCTGACATGATCAGCTTTCCAGCCCGGGGTCGATGGAGAACAGCAAGGCCAGTACCAGCTTTTTCACGTCCTCGCGCGAGCGGGCATCGATTTCGAAAATGGGTGGGCGCATGTCGAATTTTTCCAGCAGCGCGGCATAGGTTTCAATGCTGGGGCTGGCGCGCAGATCGGTCTTGGTGACGCCGATCACCAGCGGTGCGGCCTTGAGCATGTCGCGGAAGGCATTGAGGAAAAACTGCAAGTCCTTCACCGGATTGTTGCGGGTATTGTCCAGCAGCAGGATCAGGCCGATGCCGCCCTGGCTGAGGATGTCCCACATGAAGTCGAAGCGTTCCTGTCCCGGCGTGCCGTACAGGTGCACCTTGGTATTCTCGTCCAGCATCAGCACGCCGTAGTCCAGCGCCACCGTGGTAGTGTCCTTGCGGTTCAGCGTCATGTCGGAGGCGCGGGCATCGGTGGTCACCGGTGCGATATCGCTGATGGCACCGATGGCGGTGGTTTTTCCGGCGCCAACCGGGCCGGCGAAGATGATCTTGTTATCGTAAGCGCGCATGGGATTCCGTATTCCTGGTTACAGGCCAATGACCTTTTTCAGCAGGCGCGACAGCAGTCTGCCGCTGCCCTGCGCCGGCTTGGCCGGACTGGGGGCTGGTGCCGGGCTGGTGTTCTGCGGGCGGCTGGGTGCTGCCACCGTTTCCACTTTGCTGCCGGGGCGTACCGGCTCGGTGGAAATGACCGACAGCTGGGGGCTGCGGCTGGGCAGGTCGAGAATGCCGATGCCGTAGGCCGCTGCCAGATAGTTGAAAAGATCTTCCGGCGGCACTTTGAGCAGGCGGGTAATCAGCTTCAGGTTGACCGGTGTGCGGGTCAGAAAAGCCGTGATGCGCATGGCCTCCGGAATGGGTGGCAGCCGTGTCAGGTTGGGCCAGTAGCGCAGCCGGATCGGGGTATCGGTGGCGATGCCGCGCATCAGCCGGCCACGGCAAGTCCAGATGGCCAGCTGCCAGGCCAGGGTTTGCGGGCGGATTTCCTGCTGGGCTGCGTTGACCGGGCTATTGGCATACGGCTGCTGGTCCACTTCGTGACTGGGGGCGCTGCACAGCGGCTGCAGGGTTTCCAGTGGCTGCAACAGCAGCGCCTTGTCCTGTGCCGGCAGCAATATCAGTACCGGGACTTCGCGCACCCGGATCACCGCTGCAGTGCGCTGGCGCAGCAGGCGCGCCACCAGGCCGAACAGGCCGGCGCTGGGGTCGAAGCGTTCGAAGCTGATCTTGCCGCCAGCGCTGGCCGGGGTGCTCTGGTTTTCCGGCAGCATGCTGCGCACCACGCTGGCGGCGGCTGCTGTGTCGTGCTCGGCCTCCGGGACGGGGTCTGGCAGGTCCATCAGCTGCGGCAGATCGGACGGGGCCGGGCTTTGCTGTTGTTGCTGGGCGGCTGCAGCGGCACGGTGGGCTTGCTGTGACTGGCTGATGACCTCATCCAGCGTTGGTGCCACGCTGGCCACATAGGCGGCCGCCGCGCTGTGGTCGCTGGCGGCACTGGCAGGAGCCGCCACCATGGCGGCAGGTGCGGTGGCAACTGGCGGTGCTGCTGGCGCGGCCGGCAGCACCGTTGCACTGAGCCGGATGGCTGGTGTGCGGCCATTGGCCAGCAGTTCGCGCATTTGCGGGAACAGGGTTTCGATGCGCACCGGCTTGCGCAGCACGGCCGCCGGTGCTTCGCCGGCACGGGGTGGGGTGGTGGTGACAATCAGCGCCGGCAGATGCGGGTGGCTGGCGCGGAAATCATGCCAGGCATTCCAGCCGTCCACGCTGTCGACATCGACAATCGCCAGGTCCGGTACATGGCCGGGGGCTTCGTCCAGCAGCTGGTACAGCTGGTGCGAGTGGTGCATGCGAAAGGCCATGCGGAATACCGATAGCTTGCGCGGGTCCATGCCCACCGGCATGACGGTGATGAGCTGTGGTTGGGGTGCGTTGCTGAGCATCATGATCCGGTTTCTCAGGCCGCAAGCCGGTGCTGGTTGAGGCGTTGTTGCATGGTCTGGACGAAGCGGCCGAGCATGCCGGTGATTTCTTCCGGCGGCGTGGCCAGCCGGTCCCGTATTTGTCTGGCCAGCCAGGTGAAGCGGGCCAGGTCGCCCAGGTGTTCGTACAGTTTCAGTAGTGGTGGATACAGCTGGGCCTCGGCCGGGCTGGCGAGAATGGCCATCTCCAGGGTCTGGATGGCCATGTCGATCTGGCCGAATTCGATGAACTGCTCGGCCTCGCTCAGCGCATTGTCCAGCGGGCTGGCCGTGGACGGGGAGTGATCCGCCGTCACCAGTGCTCGCCACTGCGGCGGGGTGCTGGCCGGCGGGATGTAGGCGAAGCGGCGGCCCAGTTCTTCCAGTGCCAGCCGGTCCGGCTGCGCTTCCAGCGCCAGCAGCAGCGGGTGCTGACCCAGCTGGCAGCCCAGCTGCAGCAGTTGCTGTTTCAGTTGATGACCAAAATTGCCCACGCTGACATGGAACTGCCACAGGTAGCGGCAGAACAGCGGCAGATTGCGCGTCATATAGCAGGCGCGCAGGGTGTCGATCAGCCGTGACAGCGCGGCGTCCGGTGCGCTGGCCAGCTGTTGCAGGGCGGGCAGGGCTGCGGCGGGCTGGTGGCAGGCCAGCAGGATGCGCGCTTGGCGATCTGCCGGCAGCAAGCTGGTCAGCAGGTCGATTTCACGTTTGCTCAGCGGTGCCAGTTCGGCCTGGCCCTCCAGCAGCGCTACCCGCTGCATCTGGCTGGCCAGCTGCACGGCCTCATCCGCACTCACAGCCGGCTGGCCCGGGGTTTGCATCACGGTGCGCAGCAGCAGGTCTTCGTTGTTTGCTGCGGGCAGTTGATCGCCCAGCTGCCGGTTCACTTCTTCGATGCCCAGCCCCAGCCGGCTTTCTGCCAGTACGCGCAGTGCCAGGTTTTGCGGATCCTGCTGCAGGCCGGTGAATACCGCCTCGGTCAGTTGCTGGCGGTCCAGCAGGCTGCGTTCGTGCAGGCGCTCCAGCATGTCGCTGTAGTCGTCTATCCAGTGCAGTTGCAGATAGAGTTCGGCCAGGCGGCGGATGTGGGCCGGTGCATTGCTGGACGGGCCATCGACATAGGTGCGCAGGGCGAGGGCGGCCTGTTCCAGATAGCCGAATTCAAGAAACACTTCGATTTCGGCCAGGGCATCCAGGTCGTCCACCTCGTAGGACAGGGTCTGGTCTTCGCTGTCTTCGGTCTCGGCAGGGGCGCTGACCGGGGTGCTGACCGTGGTTTGCGGCTGGCTGACCGGGCGGGGGGGCTGACGGATGACGGCTTCGGGCAGCAGATCCGGTCGGCGCGGCATGGTGCTGCTGCCGGGTTGGCGACGCAGCAAGGTGCGCAGCATCATGCCGATGAGCAGCAGCAAGACGGCCACGGCGGCCAGCGCCTCGGGCGAGGCGCTCAGTTGATCAAGCAAGGGGGCGAAACTGTTCATGCGGGTCGCCGCTCAATCCAGGGTGAAGTCGGCGGCGGTGATCAGATCGGTGCCACACTCCAGGGTTTCAAACCAGTCGAGGAAGCGCTTGACCATGTCCTTGCCCTTGAACGAGCCACCGTGCTGCGGCACGATCCACTCCACATCCAGCTGGCGCACCATCTGCACCCACAGTCGGCAGGCCTTGTTATTGGTCATGTAGCGCTTGTGAAAGCCCAGCATGTGGCTGTCGATCAGGTGGGCGTCGAAATCGCTGACCGGTTTGCCGGCTTCGTGGCCATCCATCAGCGAAGCACCGATGTCGCCGGAAAACAGGATCTTGCTGATGGGGTCGTACACCTGGAAGAAGCCGACGGTATGCAGATAGTGGGCCGGTACGACCTTGAGGGTGGATTCGCCCAGCGTGACATTCATGCCGCGCGGCGGAATGGGAATCAGCCGGCCTTCGGTCACGCCGCGAATGCAGAAGTGCGGCAAAAAGCGCACCCATTCCTGGGCGATGATGATTTGCGCATCGGTGATCAGCAGCCAGCCATTGGCCGAAGCAATGATGTCCGGGTCCTGGTGCGAGGCGAAAATATAGCGGGTGTGCGAGGGCAGGAAGTAATCGGCCAGTTCGGCGATCAGGTGCTTGTAGGTGAGGTTGCCACCGGGGTCCAGCAACATGCCGTCACCCTTGTCGATGATGGCGAACTGGTTGGACTGGATGCCTTCACCCTGTACCAGTTCGGTAAAGGCGACGCATTTGTGATTGCCATCATCGTAAAGCACCAGAGCCATGGCTGTTCCTTGCGTGAAAATTGCCGGCAGCAGGGAAATCCTGCAGGCAATTCTGCTGACGCGGCCCGACCCGGCTAGAGTCTGCTGTCCGCTGTCATCAATACTTGTGAGAAGGTGTTTATTATTTTCATTTCGATATAAATCGTTTTGATATGAGTCAAGGATGGCGGAAATGCAGGCTGAATATTCATTTGGAATATAAGTTTTGCGCAGCAGAGCAAATGTGCATTGAATATCAGGGGCTTCTGACAAGGCGGCTCACCGCGACCCGCTGCGTGGCTTTGCCGCTGGCATGAGGAGCGCAGGCAGCTGGCCACCGGGGCGGCGGCAGCTGGCTAACGGATTTTCAGCTGGCGCATGGCCTCGGTGATGGCCCGGACGATGGCCGGATCGGACTGCGGATTGGCCGCCAGGTATAGTTCCTCGCCTTGCGGCATGCTCAGTACCGGCTGGAATTGCTCGTCCGGTAGCTTGAGGCGCGCCAGCTGGCTGCGTAGCTGCTCGGGGTCGGCAATCAACAGCTGCGCGGCACCGCTCAGCAACAGTCGCGGGCACTCCTGCTGACTATTGGTGGTGAGGAACTGGCTGTTTTGCACGAAGCCGGCCTTGATCAGGAATTCTTCCTGCACGTCGTGATTGCCGACGCAGACCTTGCAGCAGCTTTTCACCTGCTCCAGCGACTGCGGGGCCACCGTGGTTTCGCTGCTCAGCCGATAGAAAATCCGTTGCATGTGGCCAAGGGGGCCCAGCCAGACAAACTGCTTTTCGCGGGTGCTGGTGCGGGCAATGGAGTAAATCAGGGTATTAGGACGGGTCGCGGCCATGCGGTAGGCCCTGGCCCAGGGCAGGACCTGGATATCAGCCTTCAGCCCGGCATGCGCCAGAATGTCCTTGACCAGCTGGGTATTGCGCCCGGCGACATTGCCCTGGGCATCGATGGTGCTGAGCCAGGACGAGTTTTCGGTCACCACCAGCAGCTTGCCGTCAGCCATGGCCGTGCCAGGCAGGCAGAAGCACAGCGCCAGCAGCAACGCGTGGCAGAGCCGGGCAAGGGGTGAGCGGCAGTTGGTCATGGTCAGGCTCTCCGGTGATCGCTCATTGCGAGCAGCTAACAAAACCCCTGGTGCTGTCTTTGTCGGCAGGCCTTGCGCCAGGGGGGTGCGCTATTTTGTTCGCCGCGCTTGGTGTGTAACAAAGTATAAACGCTGCAAATGACAAAAGCCGCAGGGTAGGCCCCCGCGGCTTTATTCTTGCAGGCAGTCGGCTGCTTACAGCTTGCCGTCCAGCCAGGCCGGCAGGCCTTCCAGCGCGGCAGCCAGGTTCTCCGGCTGCGTACCGCCAGCCTGGGCCATGTCCGGACGACCACCACCCTTGCCACCTACTTGCAGGGCCACCTGATTCACCAGCTCACCGGCCTTGACCTTGCCGGTCAGATCCTTGGAGACGCGGGCAATCAGGCTTACCTTGCCATCGGCCACGCAGGCCAGCAGGGCCACGCCGCTTTCCAGCTTGTCCATCAGCTTGTCGCTCATGTCGCGCAGGGTGGCAGCATCGATATCCTCGATCTTGCTGATCAGGCAGGACACGCCCTTGATGCTTTGCTGCTGGCTGGCCAGCAGCTGGTCGAGCTGACCCAGCGCCAGTTGGCCCTTCAGCTGCTGTGCCTGTTTCTGCGCGGCCTTCAGTTCCGCCTGCAGTTTTTCCAGCTTGGACAGCAGTTCACCCGGCTGGGCCTGGGCGATGGCGGCAGCAGCTTTCAGTTCGCCATCCTGTGCCTGTACCAGGGCCACGGCGCCTTCGCCGGTAACGGCTTCGATACGGCGCACGCCAGCAGCCACGCCGGTTTCGGCGATGATCTTGAACAGGCCGATGTCACCGGTGCGCTTGACGTGAGTACCACCACACAGTTCGGTGGAGAAGTCGCCCATCTTCAGTACGCGTACGGTGTCGCCATACTTTTCGCCGAACAGGGCAATCGCCCCGGCCTTGATGGCGTCGTCGTAGGACATGTGGCCCACGCTGACTTCCACATTGTGGATGACCACGCGGTTGACGATGCGCTCCACTTCGGCGATTTGCTCGGCGGAAACCGGCTCGTTGTGGGCGAAGTCGAAGCGGGCACGCTCCGGGTTCACCAGCGAACCCTTCTGCGCCACGTGTTCACCCAGGACATGGCGCAGGGCGGCATGCAGCAAGTGGGTGGCCGAGTGGTTGCGTGCGGTGGCTGCGCGCTGGTGCAGGTCGATGGTGGCGGTCACGCTGTCGCCCACCTTCAGGTGGCCACGGGCCAGACGGCCTTTGTGACCGAATACGGCGGCTTGTACTTTCTGGGTGTCGGCCACGTCGAACAGTGCAGCCACGCCGCCCTGGGCGGAGATTTCACCCACATCGCCTACCTGACCACCGCCTTCGGCGTAGAAGGCGGTGTTGTCCAGCACCACGATGCCTTCGTCGCCGGCTTCCAGTTGCTGTACGGCTTCATTGCCCTTGTACAGTGCCAGTACCTTGGCATCCACGCTGGTGGATTCGTAGCCGTTGAATACGGTGTCGGCGCCGCTGTAATCGACATTGCCGGCCATCTTGAAGGACGAGGCGGCACGGGCGCGTTCACGCTGGGCTTCCATCGCCTTGTCGAAGCCGTCCTGATCCACTTCCACTTCGCGTTCGCGGCAGATGTCGGCGGTCAGGTCCAGCGGGAAGCCGAAGGTGTCGTACAGCTTGAAGGCGGTTTCGCCATCCAGCACCTTGCTGTTGGCCGCCAGTGCGGTTTCCAGCAGGGCCATGCCCTTGTCCAGGGTTTCGGCAAAGCGCAGTTCTTCCTGGCGCAGGCTGTCTTCGATTTCGGCCTGCTTCTGACGCAGCTCCGGATAGGCATCGCCCATTTCCGCGGCCAGATCGGCTACCAGCTTGTGGAAGAAGAGCCCTTTCTGGCCCAGTTTGTAACCGTGGCGGATGGCGCGGCGGATAATGCGACGCAGCACATAGCCACGGCCGTCGTTGGACGGGATCACGCCATCGGCAATCAGGAAGGAACAGGCGCGGATGTGGTCGGCAATCACCTTGAGCGAGGGGATATCCATGCTGAAGGCCACGCCGGTTTCGCGGGCAGCAGCTTTCAGCAGGTTCTGGAACAGGTCGATCTCGTAGTTGGCGTGTACGTGTTGCAGCACGGCCGAGATACGCTCCAGGCCCATGCCGGTGTCCACCGACGGCTTGGGCAGCGGGTGCATGGTGCCGGACTCGTCACGGTTGAACTGCATGAACACGTTGTTCCAGATTTCGATGAAGCGGTCACCGTCTTCTTCCGGGCTTCCCGGCGGGCCGCCCCAGATGTGGGCGCCGTGATCGTAGAAGATTTCGGTACACGGGCCGCAGGGGCCGGTGTCGCCCATCTGCCAGAAGTTGTCCGAGGCGTAGGGCGCGCCCTTGTTGTCGCCGATGCGGACGATCTTGTCGGCCGGAACGCCGATTTCCTTGTTCCAGATGTCGAAGGCTTCGTCGTCGGTGGCGTATACCGTCACCATCAGCTTGTCCTTCGGCAGTGCCAGCCATTGTTCGCCGGTGAGGAATTCCCAGGCGAAGTGGATGGCGTCGCGCTTGAAGTAGTCGCCGAAGCTGAAGTTGCCCAGCATTTCGAAGAAGGTATGGTGACGTGCGGTATAGCCGACGTTTTCCAGGTCGTTGTGCTTGCCGCCGGCGCGTACGCATTTCTGGCTGGTGGTGGCGCGGCTGTAGGGGCGCTTGTCAAAGCCGAGGAACACGTCCTTGAACTGGTTCATGCCGGCATTGGTAAACAGCAGGGTGGGGTCTTCCCACGGTACCAGCGAACTGGAAGCTACTACCTGGTGGCCTTTGGAGGCGAAGAAATCCAGGAATTTCTGGCGAATTTCTGAGGTTTTCATGTCGTTTTCGTCGAGATTGAATTCGTTGGCATCGGCGTGGGGGCTGATGCTGAGCATGCTGGATTGTGTCAAGCCGCAACAAGGCTGGCAAGGGCTTCGGCTCCGGCCACGCTCAGTCTGCGTTGTTTGGCGGAAAATCTTCATCCATGGGGCTGCCTGCCATCACCTGGCGGATGATGTCCATGCCAAAGCCGCGCGCGGCCAGAAAACGCATCTGGCGGGCTCTTTCCTGCGGGGTGTCGGCTACGCTGCCGAATTTTCTTTCCCACTGGCTGCGGGCCAGGCTCAGGTCGTCGCGATCTTCCAGTACCTGGGCAATGTCTTCCTTGCCCACGCCGCGCTGGCGCATTTCCTGCTGCAGGCGGCGGCTACCGTATTTCTGGCCCTTGATGTCGGCAAACTGCTGGGCAAAACGGCTATCTGACTGCCAGTTGCGCTCGGCCAGCTCGTCCAGCAGGGTGGCGAGTTGTTCCGTGCTTTCGGCAAACGGCGCGAGCCGCCGCTCCAGTTCCCGCCGGGTGTATTCCCGGCGGGACAGGAGATCGACGG
The DNA here is from genome assembly GCF_003693445.1 of Aquitalea palustris. Taxonomy (GTDB): domain Bacteria; phylum Pseudomonadota; class Gammaproteobacteria; order Burkholderiales; family Chromobacteriaceae; genus Aquitalea; species Aquitalea palustris. The sequence goes on from NZ_RFAR01000011.1 coordinate 25,840, forward strand.
CTCGCGCCTTCAGGCTTTTTTCCATCGACAAGCCGGTGCGTTTCACGCGTCCAGCATGTCGTCGGCCAGCTCTTCGTCGTTCTCGGTAATTTCTACCTTGATGCCGACGGCGTCACGGATCTTGGCTTCGATTTCCTGGGCAATGGCCGGGTTGGATTTCAGCCATTCGCGGGTATTGTCCTTGCCCTGGCCGATTTTCTGGCCGTTGTAGGCATACCAGGCGCCGGACTTGTCAACAAAGCCATGCTTGACGCCCAGCTCGATGATTTCGCCTTCGCGGCTGATGCCTTCGCCGTACAGGATGTCGAAATCAGCCTGGCGGAACGGGGGCGATACCTTGTTCTTCACCACCTTGACGCGGGTTTCGTTGCCGATGACTTCGTCACCCTTCTTGATGCCGCCAACGCGGCGGATGTCCAGACGCACCGAGGCGTAGAACTTCAGCGCGTTACCACCGGTGGTGGTTTCCGGGTTGCCGAACATCACGCCGATCTTCATGCGGATCTGGTTGATGAAGATCACCAGGGTGTTGGTGCGCTTGATGTTGGCGGTCAGCTTGCGCAGGGCCTGGCTCATCAGGCGGGCTTGCAGGCCAACGTGGCTGTCGCCCATTTCGCCTTCGATTTCCGCCTTGGGTACCAGGGCAGCCACCGAGTCGATCACGATCACGTCCACGCCGCTGGAACGGACCAGCATGTCGCAGATTTCCAGGGCCTGCTCGCCGGTGTCCGGCTGGGAAATCAGCAGGTCTTCCACTTTTACACCTAGCTTCTGGGCGTAGATCGGGTCCAGTGCGTTTTCTGCGTCGATATAGGCGCAGGTGCCGCCCAGCTTCTGTGCTTCGGCCACGGCCTGCAGACACAGCGTGGTTTTACCGGAAGATTCCGGGCCGTAGATTTCCACGACACGGCCACGCGGCAGACCGCCGATACCCAGCGCCAGGTCCAGGCCCAGCGAGCCGGTGGATACCACCTGCAGGTTTTCATTGATCTGGTTGTCGCTCATCCGCATGATCGACCCCTTGCCGAACTGCTTTTCGATCTGGGCAAGGGCAGCCGCCAATGCGCGGCTCTTGTCTTCTGACGCCATGCTGTCTCCAATTGCGTGTGGTGGGACCAATAGATGGGGGATTATCGCACAAAGCCAAGAGCCGACAAATGCGAATGGCAGCTTGAAATGACGCCAACACGCGCAACATGGTATTGATGGAGAGGCTGGCCGGAATCGCCTGGTCAGGTAAAATGAGAGCATGATGAACGAGCGCGCACAACGTCTGCTGAAAACGCTGATCGAACGCTATATTGCCGATGGTCAGCCGGTGGGATCGAAAACCCTGTCCATGCTGTCCGGCATGGAGCTGTCGTCCGCGTCCATCCGCAACATCCTGGCCGATCTGGAAGGCATGGGGCTGATTGCCTCGCCGCACACTTCGGCCGGACGCATTCCCACGGCCAAGGGCTATCGCCTGTTTGTCGATCACCTGCTCACCATCCAGCCGCTGGAAGAACTGGCCATGCGCGAGCTGCAAAGCAGCCTGCAGCCGGACAGTCCGCAGCGCATTGCCCAGGCGGCGTCTACCTTGCTGTCCGACCTTACCCACTTTGCCGGGGTGGTGGTGACGCCGCAGCGTTCCGACGTGGCCTTCCGCCAGATCGAATTCCTGCGGCTGTCCGAGCGGCGCATCCTGATGATTCTGGTGACGCTGGATGGCGATGTACAGAACCACCTGCTGTCCACCGAGCGCGACTACAGCCCCAGCGAGCTGATCGAAGCCGGCAATTTCATCAGCCAGCATTACGCCGGCCAGGGCCTTGGCGCGATTGCCAGCCTGGTGGCCAGCGAACTGCGCGAACTGCAGGGCAATATCACCGAGCTGATGGCCGCTGCCGTACGCTTTGGTCAGAACTCGCTGGGGAGCCCCAGTGATGCGGTGGTGATTGCCGGCGGCATGAATCTGCTGAATGTGCGCGACCTGTCGGAAGACCTGTCGCGCCTGCGCGAGCTGTTTGCCACTTTCGAGCGCAAGACCGAACTGCTGAAGCTGCTGAACCAGGGCCAGGAAGCCCAGGGTGTGAACATTTTCATCGGCGAAGAGTCTGGTGTGATGACGCTGGACGAGTGTTCGGTGGTGACTGCGCCTTATCGCATCAATGGCCTGGTGGTCGGTACACTGGGTGTGGTCGGCCCCACCCGCATGGCCTATGAGCGGGTGATTCCCATCGTGGACATCACCGCCAGACTGGTCTCCAGTGCGCTCTCCTATTAAGCCGCCACGACGGCACCTAACGGAAACCCCTGATGAAACGATTGTTGATGGCCGCCGCCCTTGCCGGCGGTGTGATGTCTTCTCTGGCGCAAGCCGATGCGGCTTTTCTGGCCCGTCCCGATGTACAGCGCTATATCGACGAGCAGGTAGCCAGCGGCGTGTTCAATCGCCCGGAGCTGGAAGCGGTGTTTGCCAATGTGGAAATCAAGCCCAATATCATCGCCATTCTCGACAAGCCGTCCACTTCGCGGCCGTGGTACCAGTTCCGTTCCAGCTTTTATAACGAACGCCTGCTGAAGAGCGGCGTGGCCTTCTGGCAGCAGCATGCCGCCGCCTTGCAGCGCGCCGAGCAGGTATATGGCGTACCGCCGGAAATGGTGGTGGCCATTCTGGGCATCGAAACCAATTATGGCCGCAATACCGGCAGCTTCCGCCTGGCCGATGCCCTGTCCACCATTGCCTTCAACTACCCGCGCCGCGCCGAGTATTTTCGCGGCGAGCTGACCGAATTCCTCAAGCTGGCCAAGGAAGAAGGTATCGACCCGCTGTCGCTGAAAGGCTCTTACGCCGGGGCGATGGGCCTGCCGCAATTCATGCCGTCCAGCTTCCGCAAATGGGCGGTGGATTTTGACGGCAGCGGCCATCGCGACATCTGGAACAACGTCGACGATGCCATCGGCAGCGTGGCGCATTACTTCCAGCTGCAAGGCTGGCGCCATGGCGACGACATCATCATTCCGGCGGCAGTGCAGCCGGGGGTGGATGTCAGCGGGCTGGTGGCCGACAAATTCAATCTGCACCTGACCGTGGGCGAACTCAAGGCGCGGGGCGTGTTGCCGCAGGCCCAGGTGGCGGACAATGTGCAGGCGGTGCTGGTGCCGCTGGAAACTGCGCCGGGTGTCACCGAATACTGGCTGGGGCTGAACAACTTCTACGTCATCACCCGCTATAACAAGAGCACCCTGTATGCCAAGGTGGCACAGGAACTGGCCGCCGAATTGCGCCTGCGTTATCTCAATGCCCAGGCGCTGCAAGCGGCCCAGCCGGCTGCCACGGCAGCAGAGCCGACCCCGGCCCCGTAAGGCCGGGCCAGCCGGCAGGCGGCTCCAGCCAAAAGGAGTCGCCTTGCCGGCCAATTGCCATTAAAATCCGCCCCCATGAGCTATCAAGTCCTTGCCCGCAAGTGGCGCCCCAAACGCTTTGCCGATCTGGTCGGTCAGGAGCACGTGGTGCGCGCCCTCTCCAATGCCCTGAATGAAGAGCGGCTGCACCACGCCTATCTGCTGACCGGCACGCGCGGGGTGGGCAAGACCACCATCGCACGCATTCTGGCCAAGAGCCTCAACTGCGAAACCGGCACCACCGCCGAGCCTTGCGGCGAGTGTTCGGCCTGTCGCCAGATCGACGCCGGCCGCTTTGTCGACCTGCTGGAAATCGACGCCGCCTCCAATACCGGCATCGACAATATCCGCGAGGTGCTGGAAAACGCCCAGTACGCGCCCACCTCCGGCCGTTTCAAGGTCTACATCATCGACGAAGTGCACATGCTGTCCAAGAGTGCCTTCAACGCCATGCTGAAGACGCTGGAAGAGCCGCCGGCCCACGTCAAGTTCATCCTGGCCACCACCGATCCGCAAAAAGTTCCGGTCACGGTATTGTCGCGCTGCCTGCAGTTTTCCCTGCGCAACATGACGCCACAGCAGGTGGCAGGCCATCTGGCGCATGTGCTGGAAGTGGAGCAGCAAAGCTTCGAACCGGCGGCATTGGCCTTGCTCGGCCGTGCCGCTGCCGGCTCGATGCGCGATGCGCTGTCGCTGCTGGACCAGGCCATTGCCTATGGCATGGGCGAGGTCCGGGAAGAGGGCGTGCGTGCCATGCTGGGTGCGGTGGATCGCCGCTATCTGTTCGTGCTGCTGGACGCGCTGGCGGCCGCAGATGGCCCGCGCCTGATGGCCGAGGCGGAACAGCTGGCACAGCGCGGTATCGGTTTTGACAGCGTATTGGCCGAAATGGCCGTGCTGCTGCAGCAACTGGCCATGGCGCAGACCGTGCCTGCGGCCATTGCCGATGACGAGCCGGAGCGCGAAGCGCTGTTTGCACTGGCCAGCCTGATCGCACCGCAAGATGTGCAGTTGTACTACCAGATCGCCATTCATGGCCGCAAGGATCTGGCGCTGGCACCCGATGAGCATGCTGGCTTCAACATGACCTTGCTGCGCATGCTGGCCTTTCATCCGGCCCATGCCCAGCCCGACAGCGTAGCCGCGCCGCGCAGTAATACTGCTGCGGCAGCCACTCGGCCAGCGCCAGTGGCGATGCCGGCACAGCCCGATGCCGGGGTGGATGGTTCGGCTGCCGCCCGCGCCTTGTTGGCTGGCCTGGGGAATCGCAAGCCAGCCAGCCGACCAGCTGCGCAAGAGCCTGGCACGGCGGCTGACGCCGAACCCGAACCTGCTGCACCCGCGCCGCTAGCCGCTCCTGCGCCAGCGCAGCCTGTCACGCCTGCTGTATCTGCTGTATCTGCTGTAGCTGTTGCGCCAGCCGAGCCAGTGGTGACTGCGCCAGCTCCGGCAGTCATTGCACAGGCTGCCCCGTCTGTCGCCGCAGATGACGACGAGCGCGACGACGAGGATGAGACCGAGCTCGACAATACCGCTCCGTGGGATGAGACCGAGGCAGAAGAAGCCATGCCGGCCTACGCCATGGCCGAAGAGTCCACGGCGGTGGATGCAGCGCCTTATCAGTTTGATGGTGACTGGGGCGGGCTGGTCACGCAGCTGGGCACCCGTCTGGGGGCCTCGCGTATGCTGGCGCACAATGCCGTGCTCAAGGGCTGGAGCCAGTCGCGGCTGGAACTGGCCGTGCCGGATAGCTTCCGTCACATGGCCACCCGTGATTATCAGGAAAAACTCAAGACCGCACTGGCCGAGCAATTTGGCCATACGGTGGAACTGGTGGTGACCATAGAGGAACTGGGGCTGGAAACACCGGCCATGCAGGGCGCTCGCCACCGCCAGGAACAATTGGCCCAGGCCCGGATTTGCCTGGAAAACGATCCGGTGATTCAGCAACTGGTGCGCGATATGGGCGCTACGCTGATCGCTGAAACGATTCAACCTGTTCAGGAGTTGTGAAATGTTCGGTAAAAACGGTATCGCTGGTCTGATGAAGCAAGCCCAGCAAATGCAGGAAAACATGAAGAAGGCCCAGGAAGAGCTGGCCACGGTGGAAGTGGAAGGCCAATCCGGTGCCGGCCTGGTGAAAATCGTCATGACCTGCGGCCACGATGTAAAGCGCGTGTCCATCGACGACAGCCTGCTGGACGATGCCAAGGAAGACAAGGAAATGCTGGAAGACCTGATCGCCGCCGCCGTCAACGACGCGGTACGCAAGGTAGAAGCCACTTCCCAGGAAAAGATGTCCGGTTTCACCAATGGCCTGAATCTGCCGGCTGGTATGAAACTGCCCTTCTAATCCAGCCCGCACGACCAGCCGCATTGCGGCCCGGTCGTGACCCATGGCGGGGCCTGACGGCCCTGCTGCAGCCAGGGAGCCGTGATGGAACAGGTATTGCATGGCCATTGCCTGTGTGGCGCGGTACGGTACCAGTGCCAGGGCCGGCCTCTTGGCGTGTCTTACTGCTATTGCAAGACCTGCCAGCTGGCAGCCGGTGCACCGGTTTATCTGGGGGCGTTGTTTCTCCGCCAGGCAGTCCGCTGGCAAGGTGCGACCACGGCCTATCGCTCCTCGCCACTTGGCCTGCGGCATTTCTGCCCGGTCTGTGGCAGCACCCTGTTTTATGAATGCACCGATGGCAGCCAGCGGCTGGAAATAACCGTCGCCACGCTGGAGCAGCCGGCGTCGCTGCCGCCTGATTGCCACGAATGGACCGACAGCGCCATTCCCTGGTTTCACCTTGACGATGCCTTGCCGCGTTATCCACAGGGCGGGCCGGACTGAAGCCGGCTTACCTTTCCTTATCCTTTCCTGCCTGTTTGCCGATGAAAAACCCACCCGCGCTCGACCAGTTGATTGCCGCCCTCAAGGTATTACCCGGTGTCGGCCCCAAAACCGCCCAGCGCATGGCCTTCCATTTGCTGCAACGGGACAAGGCAGGCGCCGACAAGCTGGCACGGGCGCTGGATAGGGCCTTGACCAAGCTGACCCATTGCGAACGCTGCAATACCTTTAGTGAAACCCCGCTGTGCAGTATCTGTGCCGATCCGGAACGCCGGCCGGATCAGCTGTGCGTGGTGGAAATGCCGGCTGATCTGATGACGCTGGAGCAGGCCAAATGCTATCAGGGCCTGTATTTCGTGCTGATGGGCCGTATCTCGCCGCTGGACAATATCGGCCCCAAGGATGTCAATCTGGACAAGCTGATGGTGCGGGCGCTGGATGAGGTAGTGGAGGAGGTGGTGATTGCCACCAACTTTACCGCCGAGGGTGAGGTCACCGCCCATATGATTGCCGAACTGCTGAAAGAGCGTGGCCCCAAGGTGTCACGCATTGCCCGTGGCATGCCGGTGGGTGGCGAGCTGGAATATGTCGACCTGAGCACGCTGGCGCAGGCGGTATACGAACGCAAATCGCTGACTCCGCCGGCTGATCCGTCTGCCCAGCCGGGCTGAGCGGTTTATTCCTGTGCCTGGCGCAGCAGAGCCCCCAGCAGCGCCACGCCCTCGCGCTGATGCAGTGGATCGAAAAAGCTGAAGTTCAGCCGCAGCGCATTGCTTGGCCCGTGCTGCGGGTAGAACAGCGTTGATGGCGCGTAGTGAATGCCTTGCTCGATAGCCATGGGCAGTAGCGCTGCGCAATCCAGCCCCTCGGGCAGGATCACCCACTGAAAGTAACCACCCTCCGGCTGCAATAGCCGGCTGCCGGCTGGAAAACTCTCCTTTATCTGCTCCTGCATGGCATCGCGCCGGCTGCGCAGGCTGGCGCGCAGCCGTGTCAGCATGTCGCCGTGCTGGCCGGAGGCCAGCAGCCGCGCCAGTGCCATCTGGCTGGGTAGCGGCGTGCCGAGCGAGCTGCACAGTTTCAGCCCGCGCACGGTATTGCTCAGCCGCCCGGCGGCGATCCAGCCCACCCGGTAGCCCGGTGCCAGCGATTTGCTGAAGGACGAACAGTGCAGCACCGTGCCGCTGCGGTCGTAAGCCTTTAACGGCGCTACGCCCTGTGTGCCGAAGTACAGTTCGCGGTAGGTGTCGTCCTCGATGATGCACACGCGATGGCGCTCGGCCAGTGCCACCAGTGCACGTTTTTGTGTTTCCGGCAGCAGCAGCCCGGTGGGGTGCTGGAAATTGGCCATCAGCACGATGCCGGCCGGGCGTTGCTGTTGCAGCAGCTTGTCCAGCGCCTCCAGATCCAGGCAGCCCTGCTCGGACAAAGCCAGTGGCAGCATGCTGATACCCAGGTGGCGTAGCTGCTCCAGCGCCGCCGGAAAAGCCGGTGTCACCACCACCATGCTGTGGCTGCCAGAGGCGCTGACCGCTGCGCGCATGGCCAGCGTCAGTGCTTCCATGCCGCCGCAGGTAATCAGCAACTCATCACCGGCCAGGGTGATGCCCTGGCTCAGATAATGCAGGCCCAGTTCACGGCGCAAGCCCTCGAAGCCTTCTATCGGCGTGCTGGACAGCGCGGCGCGGTAGTCTTGCAGCGCGCGGCTGAGGGCACGGTTCATCTGGGTGGTGTTGATCAGTGCCGGGTTGATGAAGGGGCAGCCCCAGGGCATGGGCAGGGCGGTGGTCAGGTGCTCCATGCGCAGCACACCGTCGCTGGCCGGTTCGGCCGGGCGCAAGGCGGCCGCCGGTGTACAGACGCGAAAACCGGAGCGGGGCAGGGCTTGCAGCAAGCCCTGTCTCTCCAGTTCGGCATAGGCGCGCTGGGCGGTGGTGAGGCTGACGCCATGATCCTGGCACAGCCGGCGCAGCGAGGGCAGGCGGTCGCCGGCGCGCAGCTGGCCCTGTTCGATGGCATGGCGGAACAATTGTGCCAGCTGCAGGGTTTTGCTCATGAATGAAGGACTCGCATGGTGTGGGGCTCAGTCGCCGATAAAGCTGCTTTTTTCCTGCAGCACATGGCCGGGCTGGTCGAGCGAGCGGATGACAAAACGGATGTCATGCGCGCCCCTGGCAGCGTACTGCGGCTCTACCTGCACTCGCAAGCCTATGGTTTCGGTGGCGGTAGCTGCCAGAGCCACCGGCCGGTTGGCAGTCGCCAGGCGGATGCCCGGCAGGCCTTCCACGCTGATGACGAAGCGTTGCGGCAGCTCGCTGCTGTTGATCAGCCGCACACTGTAACTGTTTTCCAGCCAGCCATCGTCGGTTTCCCGCACCAGGGTGGCGCGGTCGCGCAGGATGTCGGCCTTGAACGGAATGCGGTTGAGAAAGCTCACCACGGACAGCACGCTGATGCCCAGCAGCAGACCGCTGTAAAACAGCACGCGTGGACGCCGCCAGGCCGGCTTGATGTCAGTCTGGCCTTCAAGTGCCGCAGCGCTGGTGTAGCGGATCAGCCCACGCGGGGCATGCAGCTGGTCCATCACCTGATCGCAGGCATCGATGCAGGCGGCGCAGCCAATGCATTCGTATTGCAGGCCATTGCGAATGTCGATGCCAGTGGGGCAAACCTGCACGCAGATGCCGCAGTCGATGCAGCCGCCGGCGGACTTGTCTGCCTGCTTGCCGCGTGGTTCGCCGCGCTGGCTGTCGTAGGAGATGATCAGCGTGTCGCGGTCGAACATCGCACCCTGGAAGCGGGCATACGGGCACATGTGTGTGCACACTTTTTCCCGTAGTTGCCCGGCCAGCAGATAGGTAAACGCGGCGTAGAACAAGATCCAGAAGCTTTCCCACGGCCCCAGCGTTCCCTGCCACAGGCTGCCTGCCAGCTGGTTGGCCGGGGTGAAGTAGGCCACCAGCGAAAAGCCGGTCCACAGTGAAAACAGCAGCATCAGGCCGTGGGCCAGCCCTTTTTTCGTGAGTTTGCCGGCGCTGTTGGGGGCAGCGTCCAGCTTGCGCCTTGCTTTGTGGTCGCCCAAGACCAGCCGCTCCAGCCACAGCATGATCTGGGTGTAGACCGTTTGCGGACAGGAATAACCACACCACAATCGCCCGGCTAGCGTAGTCCACCAGAACAAGCCCAGCGCGCACAGCACCAGCAAGGCTGCCAGATACACGAAATCCTGCGGCCAGAAGCTGGCACCGAAGATGAAAAACTGGTGGCGATCCAGATCAAACAGCACCGCCTGGCGCTCATTCCAGCGCAGCCAGGGCAGGCCGAGGAAAACCAGTTGGGTCAGGACAACCAGTGCCACGCGGATAGTGTTGAAGCGGCCACTGGTCAGGCGCGGATAAATCTTGATGGGAACGGGCTGGGTCATGGTGCGGGGTCCGGAAAGATAACCCGCACTTTGTAGGCGCTGTCACCATGACAGACAATGCACAGTTGTCTGTCTGTTTGTGTGTACAGATGCCAGATGTTCTTTATATATCAATGAGTTGATCTGTTATGCCAAAGTCTGCTCATGGCCGGGTAATGACAGATTCGATACAGATGGTTTGCGCCAGATCAAGTGCGCCAGATGCGGCCAATCTGGCGGGCACTTTAGCGTGACAGCTGCGGAAACAGCCGGTACAGCCCGTCAACAATGATCTCCACCGATACCGCAGCCAGCAGCATGCCCATCACCCGGTTAACGATATTGATGCCGGTCTGACCCAGCAGGCGGCTGATGGGCGAGGCCAGTACCAGCGCGCCATAGCAGGTGACGGCCACCAGCAGGCTGCTGATCAGCAGATACACCACCTGCACCCAGGAGTGGGCCGTGGAGGCATAAATGATGACGGTGGAAATGGTGCCTGGGCCGGTGAGCAGCGGAATGGCCAGGGGCACGACCGCGATATTGGTCTTCGCTTCGGCTTCCGACTGTTCTTCCTTGGTGGTCTTGGTGGGTGCCGGCTGCGCGTTCATCAGGGCGATGGCAATCAGCATCACCAGCAAGCCGCCCCCCACCTGGAAAGAACCAATGCTGATGCCCAGAAAATGCAGCAGGGTTTCGCCCACCACGGCAAACAGGCAGAGCACCACTGCCACCGCCAGCGTGGTGGTTTTGGCAATGCGCTTGCGCTCCAGCTGGTTGGCGTTGGGCGTCAGGCTGATGAAGATGGGAATGGCCCCCAGCGGATTAACCAGCACCAGCAGGGCAATGAAGATTTTGGCGATTTCGAGTTCCATGGTGGCCTTATGGTAAGTCAGCGGGAGAGGGTTGGCATTCACGCCCGGGACGCAAAGCTGCAGGCTTGCGCCAGTGGCCGGGTGCCCGGTGTTCATGTCTTGCCGGCTGGGGCCGCCAGCGCGGGCAGTCGGTCCTGAAAGCGCAGCAGCCGTCCGGCATTGGCCATCACCAGCAGGCTGCTCAGGTTATGCAGCAGTGCCGCCAGCAAGACCCCGGCCGAACCAAGCAGGCCCAGCGCCGCCAGCAGGGTGAGCAGGGCGGTCCAGCCCAGGCCGAGTGCCACATTGAGCGACAGGGTGCGGCGACACTGCCGGCTCAGGCGGATGGCGGTGGCCAGCCGGCGCAGATCCTTGCTGATCAGCACCACGTCGGCCGCAGCCACCGCGATATCGGCCGCCTGCGCGCCCATGGCAATGCCGACGGCACCGGCCTTGAGCGCCAGCGAGTCATTGATGCCATCGCCCACCACCAGCGGGCGGTAGCCGGCGTTGATTTCCGCCTGTACCGCGGCCAGCTTGCCGGCTGGCAATACCTGGGCGACTACGCGTTCTATACCCAGCGCCTGCGCCAGCGGCTCGGCTGCTGCGGCGTGATCGCCGGTCAGCAAGAGCTGGCGTTGCAGGCCCAGCTGCCGTAGCTGCTGCATGGCTTCTGCCGCTTCCGGGCGCGGGGTGTCCGCCAGATGAAACCAGGCCAGCAAGCGGCCATCGAGTGCCAGCCCGACCAGCGAAGCCGCGCCACGCGCCGGTGGCAGATGGCTGATGCCCATCTGCTGCAGCAGCGCCGGCCGGCCCAGTACGGCCTGCCCCCAGGCGGTGCCGGCCTGCAAGCCCATGCCGGCCATCTCCTGCACGGCAGTCAGTGGCAGCAGCGGCTGTGTGCCGGCCAGCGTGGCCAGCGCCCGGCTGACCGGGTGGCTGCTGCTGGCTCCCAGGCTGGCTGCCAGCAGCTGGATGTCCGGCCCCGGGCCGGCGTCGAGCACTTCCACCCGCTGCAGGCTGAGCTGACCGCTGGTGAGGGTGCCGGTTTTGTCGATGACCAGCGCGGAGACATCGGCCAGTTCTTCCAGAAAAGCCGTGCCACGAATCAGGATGCCATGGCGCGCCGCCACTGCCACGCCGGCGACGGCTGCAGCCGGTGTGGCCAGCACCAGCGCACAGGGGCAGGCGGCCACCAGCACCGCCAGCATGGCCTGGGTATCACGGCTGATAAACCAGCTGAGCGCTGCCAGCGCCAGCACCAGGCCGAGATAAGCGCCGGCATGGCCTTCCACCAGCCGGGTGATTGGCGGCTTGGCCATTTCGGCCTCGCGCATCAAGGCCGTGATGCGGCCCAGGGCCGACTGCTCCCCCACCTGGCTGATTTCCACCTGCAGCAGCCCTTGCAGATTGACTGCCCCGGCATACACCTGACTGCCGCTGGTCACATCTTGCGGCAGGGATTCGCCGGTGATGGCCGAGGTGTCCAGGCTGGAGTGGCCCTGGCGCACCATGCCGTCGGCCGGGATGCGGTCGCCGGGGCGGACTTCCACACAGTCGCCGCTACGCAGCTGGCTGTTGTCGACGTCCTCGTGGCGGCCATCGGCCAGCAGGCGGCGGCTGCGGCTGCGGGTGAGCGTGGACAGTGCCTGGATGGCCTCTTGCGAACCCAGCAGGCTGCGTTCTTCCAGTACATGGCCCAGCACCATCAGGATGGGTAGCAGGGCGGCGCTGAGCAGGTCGCCACTGGCCCAGGCGCCGATGATGGCCAGCGCCACCAGCAGGTCGGTCAGGCCATGCAGATCGGGATGCTGCAGGCTGCGCCAGGCCGCACGCAAGGCCGGCCCGGCCATCAGCAGGGCGGCGGCCGCAGTCAGCCATTGCGCCAGCGCGCTGCCATTGTCCACGGCAAACTGCCAGTACGCCGCCAGCAGCAACAGGCCGACGGCGCTCATGGCCAGCAGTAGTTGCCGGCCCAGTCCTTGTTGTTCGGCCGGGCTGAGCAGGCCCTTGCCACCGGGGGTGCAGCACAAGCTCATGGTCGTACTCCGGGCAGGATCAGCCGGCTACTGCTGTCCGGCGCGATGGTGCTGAGCTGGCCAGCCTTGGCCAGCACGCCCTGTATCCGGTTGCGGTAGAGCTGGCGCAGCAGCTCTGGCCCGTCTGGCTGTTGCATGTGGCTGGCCAGTGCGCTGATTTCTGTGGTTTCGCTGCGGGCCAGTGCCAGTCGTTCATTGGCGCGGGCGTGGGCGTTGTTGAGCAGGGTGCTGACGGCGGCACTGGCCTGCTGCTGCTGCTGGGCAGCGGCAGTGCGCGCCAGTGCCAGCTGCCGTTCCACAGTCTGGTCGGCGGTCAGCACCGCATCAAAGGCGGCCTGGGCCTGGTGTGGCAGGCTCGATAGCAGGTCGATGCGCACGATGCGGATACCCAGCGCCACGCCTCGTTGGCGTAGTGCTTGCAGGCGCTGGTTGGCGGCCGCCACCAGTTCGGCGCGCAGTCGTTCGCGTTGTATGGCCAGTTGGCCAGAGGCAGTACTGCCACGGCTGACCAGGATGCTGTCCAGATCACGTCCGGCACTCAGTTGCAGGGCGGCGGCACTGACCAGCCGGTCCAGCGCCGGCAGTGCCTGCTCGCCCTGCACGGCATAGGCCATGGCATCGTCAATCTGGTAGTAGACGGTGGCATTCAGCTGTACCACGCCCAGATCGCCGCTGAGCAGATAACCCGAACCCGCCAGCTCGTCGCCCATCTGGCGCAGGGCGGTGCCGGCACCATCCAGTGCCAGCGCATGCGCGTTGCGGGCCAGCCCGGTGATCTGGCGCTGCTGCAACCGTTCGCCAGCGGGCAGCAGCAGGACTTCCTCGATCGGGCTGGGCCAGGCCAGCAACAGCCCGGCATGCTGAACCCGCTCGACCGCGCCAAAGCGCAGGACGACGGCCTGGCTGTCGGCCGGTATCGGTCGCACATGGCCAAACAGCCAGGCCAGGCCGGCCAGCAGCGTCACGCCCAGCAGCAGGCGGTAGCTCAGGCGCAGCGATTGTTCCAGCGGGCTGGCGGTGTGTTCGGTGCTCGGCATCAGCGGCTCTTTGTACTCTTGGGTGCCGTCAGCCCTGGCGGGCCATCCACCAGGGCGCGGAAGGGGGCTGCATCGGTGCGCAATACCAGCTGGGTCGAGTTGTTGACCACACCGTTGAGGGTATCCAGTGAGCGCAGTGTCTTGTATAGCTCCGGTGCGCGCTGGTAGGCCTCGGCGTAGATGCGGGCTGCTTCCACCCGTGAACCGGCTTCGATCTGCGCTGCCGCCACACTGGCATCGGCCTGGCGGATGCGGGCATCGCGTGCTGCATTGGCGCGGATGGCAGCGGCTTCTTCATTGCCGCTGGCCGTGCGTTCCGCTGCGATGGTGTCGCGCTCGGCACGCATGCGTGCCACGGTGGCATCCAGCGTGACGGCAGGCAGCGTCAGCCGCTCCAGTCCGACATCCACCACCCGCACGCCATAACTGGTCAGCAGCTGCGGGGCCAGTTGCTGGCGCAGCCGCTGTTCGAGCTGGCTGATGCGCAGCTGGCTGGCATCGGTATTCACCAGGCTGGACAGGGCAAAACTGCTGCTGCCGGTTTCCATGGCCGAGCCGGCAAAGGTGGCAATCTGGCGCGAGGCTTCTTCCGGCTGGTTTTGTACTGCCCGCAAGAAGCGGGTGATGTGGGTGGCATCGGCTGGTACTTGCCAGGCCACATAGCTTTGCATGATGACGCGCAAACCATCGCGGGTGCCGACATCTTGCAGGCCGCTGGACGTGGTGCGCAGGCGCAGGTCAACCGGGATGGCGCTTTCCAGCGGTGGCGGCAGTCGCCATGCCAGGCCCGGTTGCAGCAGTACGCGTACCGGGTCGCCAAAACGGGTAATGACCACGGCTTCGCCAGAGTGAACTTGCAGCAGGCAGCAGGCCAGGGCAGCCAGCAACAGCACGGCCACGGCAGCCAGCTGTCGCCATAGCAGGCTGCGGCGTGGCAGGGGTGGCGTGCTTGTGTGGTGATGGTGAGCGGAATGGTCCAACACGGACTCCTCAGGGGCGCGGCACCGCCGCACGGGCGGCAGGCTCGGTAGCAATGGGCGGCGGCTTGACTTCGACGCCGGGCAGCGTCGGCGTACTGCCGGCTGGCCGCAGGTCTATGGTGGGCAGCTCGGCGGCCTTGATGCGGTGGTCGATGATCAGCGGTCGGGTGTGACTCAGCCCGTGTGCCAGTGCATGCAGGTAGCGTTCCAGCAAAAAGGTCTGGCCCGCCAGCTGGTATGCCTGCTGGTCGGCCTGAAAGGCAATGGCATCGGCGCGGCTGGCGGCTAGTTGTTCGGCGGCGGCGGCACTGGCGGCGGCGCTCTGGCGCAGGGCGGTCTGCACGGCGGCACTGTGGCTGCGCACCGCCTGGGCACGCTCGGCCGCCACATTGGCCTGGGCCTGAATCTGCGCGGCCTGCACGCCATGATAGGCATTGGCGGCAGCGGCTGGCGGATGGATGGCCTGAATCACCACCGCCAGCAGCTCGATGCCGGCGGCGGAGCGGTCCAGCTGCTGCTGAATGCGGTTGCGCAGTTGCAGCGCGGTGGCTGACAGCCCCTCGCCCAGCAGCTGATCCAGTTGCTGGCCGGCAAAGTAATGCAGCATGGTCTGTTCGGCCAGGCTGTGCAGCAGTGCCGGCGCATCGGCCAGCCGGTACAGCGCCAGTGCGTCTGCATCGCGCAAGCCCTGGCGGTAGACCAGCCGCACATCCAGCCCCATCAACTGGAGGGACTGGCTGCTGCCACGGCCACTGGCAATCAGCTGCATGCTCTCGGCGCGGTGCTGGCCATCCCACAGCCGGTTATTGCTGGCGCTGGCATTCTGTCCACCATCGTCTTCGTTTTGCAGCAGGGTACTGGCCTGCTGATGGACCTGACCATTCTCGATATAACTGACGCGGCCCAGCGGCCACGGCAAACCAAGGTGCAGGCCGGGTTGCCACACCGCCACGGCGGCGCCAAAGCGCTGATAGATGCCGCGCTGCGCGGTACCGATGATGCTGAGGCTGCTCAGCAGCCAGCCGCACAACAGCAAGCCGACGGCCAGCGGGCGCAGCGCACTGCCGAGAAAGCGCAAAGCCCAGCTGTGGCGCAATTCCAGGCCCAGTCCCTGTTGCAACTGCTGGCGCAGCCGCAGTGCCGGGTTGCTGCGCTGCATCAGCGAGGCCAGCAGGCTGTTGAAGGCCGGCGGGCTTGCCTGCTGCCGGTGATAGGGGCGGAATCCGCTGAGCTGCGCGCGTAGCAGTAGTTCGGCGCTGAGCAGCAGCAGCCAGTAGCCGGCTAGCGGCAGGCCGGGCAATAGCCAGTCCAGGCCCAGCATCAGGCCGAATCCGCACAGCGCAGGCAGTAGCAGGGCGAGAATGATGGCGCGTGTCAGCTTGAGCAGCAGCGGGGCCTCCGGCCACTCGGTCGCGTTTTCTTGTGCCAGCCTGCGCTCCAGCAGCAGGCAGCCGAAAGCGGCCAGCAGTCCACACAGCGCTGGCAGCAACAAGGGCTGGCGGCTGATGCCGCTGGTGCTGCCGGCACTCAGATCGGCCTGCACCAGCAGCACAGACAGCAAAAGTGCCAGCAGGCTGCCCAAGGCCTGCCAGATCACTGGCCAGCCGGTGTGGCGGCCGATCAGTCGTCGCAGTCGTGGCCATAGCAAGAGGCGGCGCAGCGGCTGGTTCTGCTGGTAGGCAGCGCGGCTGCGGCGCGGGCGAATGACTAGCCAGGCTGGCAGGGTGAAGGGCAGCAGCGGCAGCGCGGCAAGCCCGTGGCGGCGACGGCGCCAGCCCGCCCGGCTAGCTACCGCATTGAGCAGGCCAGCCAGCAGGCCCAGTGTGGCGGCGTAACTCAGCCACAACAGACGTGCCGGCCACTCGGCCAGCAGCAGGCTGCACAGCAGGCAAGCCAGTGCCGCCAGCATGGCCAGCAGGCTGCAGCAACGGCTGTACCGCTCGTGGTGGCAGTCGGCAGAAACGGATGGGAGAGTGGCTGGCGTCTTCATGTTCCGGGTTCGGGGCGATCAGTGCGTCTGGCTGTGTCGGCAATGCTACACTGGCCAGGATGATAGGCCGAATAAAAGGTGAGCAAATCATGACACAGGCGCACTACCTCAGCGTGTCATTCCTGCTGCTGGCAGGTGGCGCATATGCGGCCAGCCTGCCTGCGGCACAGCCGCCACAGCAGGCCGAGCCTGCCGCAGCGGTGCAGCCGGTGCCGGCCGGACAATATCAATGTCTCGATCCTTCCGGCCAGTTGCACCGGCTGCTGGGCAAGTACGCGCTGAAATGCGGTAATCCGGCTTGCCCGCAGTGCTATCCCGCCGGGCCACAGCCATAGGCCAATGGCGAGCGGGAGAGGCTTCAGTCCGGCAGCAGCTGTTGCAGTGTGCGCTGGTAGATTTCCGCCAGCGGTTCCAGGTGGGCGACTTCCACGCATTCGTTCAGTTTGTGAATGGTGGCGTTGACCGGGCCGAACTCCACCAGCTCGCGCGCGATGCGCTTGATGAAGCGGCCATCCGAAGTACCTCCGGTGGTGGAGAGGACTGCGCTCTGCCCGGTGACCTGATGGATGGCGCTGCTCAGGGCATCGGTCAGTGCACCAGGGGCGGTGATGAAGGGCAGGCCGGACAGCGACCAGTGCAGTTCATAGCCCAGACCGTGACGATCCAGAATGGCGTGCACGCGGTCTTTCAGCGATTCCACCGTACTTTCCGGGCTGAAACGGAAATTGAAGCGGATTTCACACAGGCCGGGAATGATGTTCACCGCGCCGGTGCCGGCGTGGATATTGGACACCTGCCAGCTGGTGGGCGGGAAGAATGCATTGCCCTGGTCCCATTCGGTGCTGGCCAGCTCGGCCAGTGCCGGGGCCATCAGGTGCACCGGATTCTTGGCCAGATGCGGGTAGGCAATGTGGCCCTGGATGCCGTGGATTACCAGCCGGCCGGACAAGGAGCCACGGCGGCCGTTCTTGATGGTGTCGCCCAGTTGCTGGTCCGAGGTGGGCTCACCGACGATGCAGTAATCAATCAGCTCACCGCGTGCTTCCAGCGTATCCACCACCTTGACCGAACCATCCGTCGCCACGCCTTCTTCATCCGAAGTCAGTAGCAGGGCAATGCTGCCGCTGTGCTGCGGGTGATCGGCCACAAAGGCTTCGATGGCGGTGATGAAGGCAGCCAGCGAGGCTTTCATGTCAGCTGCGCCACGGCCGTACAACAGGCCGTTGCGTTGGCGCGGCTCGAATGGCGGGCTGTCCCACTGCTCGGTCGGGCCGCTCGGCACCACGTCGGTATGGCCGGCAAAGCACAGCAGCGGGCCGCTACTGCCGCGGCGTGCCCACAGATTGTCCACCTCGCCAAAACGCATGTTTTCAATGACAAAGCCCAGCGCCTGCAGGCGCTCGGCCAACAGTGGCTGGCAGCCGGCATCACGCGGGGTGACCGAGTCGCGGCGGATCAGTTCGCAGGTAAGGTCCAGTGTCTTGCTCATGCGCCGAACTCCTCGGCCCATTGCGCTTCGTTGAAGCCTACGCTGACCCTGTCCGGGCGCTCCAGCACCGGACGCTTGATGATGGAGGGCTGCGCCTGCAGCACGGCGATGGCCCCGGCCGGCGTGGCCGCCTGGGCTTTGAGTTCTTCAGACAGGCCACGCCAGGTGGTGCCCTGGCGGTTGATCAGCTTGTCCAGGCCGATGGCGTCTATCCAGCCTTGTAATTGCGCAGCGCTGACGCCCTGTTTCTTGAAATCGTGGAATACGTAGTCGATCTGCTGTTCGGTCAGCCACTGGCGGGCTTTCTTGACCGTATTGCAATTGGGGATGCCGTAGAGGGTGATCATGTGTGTGTGCTTGCTTTATAAATCCAGGGTGAATCCGTCAAAGCTGGTGGCGGTCTTGTCGCTGTCTTGCCGCTCCTGCTGTTGTTTGCTGGCGGTTTGCGCTTCGGCCTGCTTGTTCTGCGCATGGTTGATCAGCCAGTACAGATTGGTGGGCGAGTCGGCATTTTTCAAGGCATCGTCCAGCAGAATGCGGTCTTGCTGGTAGAGCCGGAACAGGGATTGTTCGAATGTCTGCGCGCCTTCGCTCATGCTGTTTTCGATGGCTTCCTTGATCTGGTCCACCTCGCCGTTGCGGATCAACTCGGCAATGTGCGGGGTATTGATCAGGATTTCCAGTGCCGGAATCTGCTTGCCGTCCTTGGTGGGAATCAGCCGCTGGGAGATCACCGCGCGCAAGGAGACCGACAGGTCCATCAGCAAGGCATTGCGGCTTTCCGTCGGGAACATGCTGATGACGCGGTTGAGCATGTGATAGCTGTTGTTGGCGTGCAGGGTGCTCAGGCACAGGTGGCCGGACTGTGCGTAATTGATGGCGTGGGTCATGGTCTCCGCATCACGTACTTCACCGATCATCAGTACGTCCGGAGCCTCGCGCATGGCGTTCTTCAGGGCGTTCTGGTAGGAGAAGGTATCCACGCCGATTTCACGCTGGTTGACGATGGATTTCTGATGGCGGTAGACGAATTCGATCGGATCTTCCACGGTCAGGATGTGGCCGGACTGGGTCTGGTTGCGATGCTCCAGCAAGGACGCCACGGTCGAGCTTTTACCGCTGCCGGTGGCACCCACCACGATAATCAGGCCGCGCTTTTGCAGGACCAGTTCCTGCAGTGTATCCGGCAGGTTCAGCTCGGCCAGCGACGGAATCCTCGGGCGGATGAAGCGCACCACCATGGCTACTGTGCCGCGTTGCTTGAAGATGTTGACGCGATAGTTGCCCAGGGTGTCGACCAGGCGGCCGAAGTTCATTTCCAGTTCGCGCTCGAAGGTGGCGATTTCCACCTCGTTCATCAGGCTGTAGGCCAGCTGGCGCACGATGTCGGCGGACAGCGGCTTGTCGTTGATGGGCAGGGTCACGCCGTCGATCTTGATCTGTGGCGGTGCGTCAGCGGTGAAAAAGATGTCGCTGGCCTGTTTGTCGGCCATCAGCTTGAAGAACGGCAGCATCAGCATGGTTGGTATTCCCGATATGCAAGAGATTTGTTGTGGCGGACAGCACGCTGTCCTTGTTATAGCCGTATTGTGCCTGCAGTCGGCGCCGAGCGACAGCAGGCAAGAAAAAAGCCCGCTTGCGCGGGCTTGGCTGGCTCAGGCCTGTTTGCCGACTTCCTGGTCGCGCAGGGCGCGGCGCAGGATTTTGCCGACATTGGTCTTGGGCAGTTCGCTGCGGAACTCCACCATCTTCGGTACCTTGTAGCCGGTCAGGTTTTCGCGGCAATGGTGGATGACATCTTTTTCTGTCAGGGCCGGGTCTTTCTTCACCACGAATACCTTGACTACCTCGCCGGACTTCTCGTCTGGCACGCCGATGCAGGCGACTTCCAGCACGCCGGGGTGGCTGGCGATGATGTCTTCCACTTCATTGGGGTAAACATTGAAGCCGGATACCAGAATCATGTCCTTCTTGCGGTCCACCAGCTTGACGAAGCCTTCCGGTGTCACCATGGCCATGTCGCCGGTGGCCAGGAAGCCGCGCTCGTCGATGACCTTGGCGGTTTCGTCCGGACGGTTCCAGTAGCCCTTCATCACTTGCGGGCCCTTGATGCACAGCTCGCCCTGCTCACCTTGCGGCAGTGCCTGGCCATCCGCACCGCGAATCTCGATGTCGGTGGAGGGAACCGGCAGGCCGATGGTGCCGTTATAGGCCTTGATATCCAGCGGGTTGATGCAGGCCGCCGGGCTGGTTTCGGTCAGGCCATAGGCTTCGGCCAGCGTCACGCCGGTAACCTGCTTCCACTTGTCGGCCACGGCTTTCTGCACCGCCATACCGCCACCCAGCGCCAGGCGCCAGCTGGAGAAGTCGACCGTCAGGAAGTCCGGATTATGCAGCAGTGCGTTGAACAGGGTATTCACCCCGGTCATGGCGGTGACACGGTATTTCTTGATTTCCTTGACGAAGCCGGGGATGTCGCGCGGATTGGTGATCAGGATATTCAGTGCCCCCAGTTCGGTGAACACCATCAGATTGGCCGTCAGTGAAAAGATATGGTACAGCGGCAGGGCGGTGATGATGACCTCCTGCCCCTCGCGCGCCACCGCCTTCACCCAGCTGCCGGCCTGCAGCATGTTGGCAATGATGTTGCGATGGACCAGCATGGCCCCCTTGGAGATGCCGGTGGTGCCGCCGGTGTATTGCAGGAAGGCGATATCCTCATGGCCGATCTCTACCGGCTTGAAGCTGTGCGATGCACCCGCTGCGAGGGCGTCGTTGAAGCGGATATGGCCGGGTAGTTGCCATGCGGGCACCATCTTCTTGATGTTGCGCACCACAAAGTTCACCAGCAGCCGCTTGGGGAAGCCCAGCATGTCGCCAATCGAGGCAATGATGACGTTCTTGACCTTGGTGCGGCCAATCACGTCTTGCAGCACATTGGCGAAATTCTCCAGGATGACGATGGTTTCGGCACCGGAATCGTTGAGCTGGTGCTCCAGTTCGCGCGGAGTGTACAGCGGATTGACGTTGACCACGGTACCGCCGGCGCGCAGGGTGCCGAACACCGCTACCGGGTACTGCAGCAGATTGGGCATCATCACGGCCACGCGGTCGCCCTTTTGCAGCTTCAGCGTGTTCTGCAGGAAGGACGCAAACTGCACGGTCAGCGCTTGCAGCTCGCCATAGCTCAGCACCTTGTCCATATTGGCCATGGCTGGCCGGTCGCGGAACTTCGTTACACTGCGATCAAACACCTCGACAATCGACTGGAACTGATTGATGTCGATCTCGTGTGCTACCCCCGGCTGGTAATTCTTTAGCCAAACCTTTTCCATATCTAGGGTTTCTCCATCGTGCTGATTCGAGAGTGCCGCGCCGGCGCTGGTCGTGCTGGCGAGCGTCTTCTATATATTTGTTTCTGAATTTTCGACCGGGCATTGCGCCCGTTCTTATATACCCGCACTCCGTCGGGTTGCGGGTAATTTACAGTATGTGAAAAACTCGCGCAAAGCGCAGAACCTGTGCGCGGCGGCGGTGGGTAGGGGCTTGACAGGCTTCGGTTTTCTTTTTCGCGGGAATGGGTTACAATCGCGATGTTTAGGGATGGGCGTTTCGCCCATTTTTTATTTGTGGAAAGAAGCAATGGATGTTCGTTTGCTGCTGGAAAACACCCTGCCAGGTCTAGGCTATGAGCTGGTCGATTTCGAAATGACCCAGGGTGGCGGTTATCGCGTGTTTATGGACAAGCCCGGTGGTATCACGGTGGAAGACTGTGTGCTGGTAAGCAACCACCTGACCCGTCTGTTTACGGTTGAAAACGTTAATTACGAACGGCTCGAGGTTTCCTCCCCGGGGCTGGATCGTCCTCTCAAGAAAGAGGCCGACTTCGTGCGCTTTGCCGGACAGCTTGCCAAGATCAAGACGCGCATGCCGGTCGAGCAGCAAAAGAAGTTTGCCGGTCGTCTTGCCGGGGTTGAAAATGGCGCCGTCAAGCTGGAAGTGGAAGGCGGCCGCATCGTGGCAATTGCCCTGACCAATATCGACAAAGCCAGGCTAGAGCCTGAGTTTTGAGCGGAGGCGGGCTCTGACGCCACGCATAAGGACAAAAATTCGGAGGAATGCATGAGTCGCGAGATTTTGTTGCTGGTTGATGCCCTGGCAAGCGAAAAGAACGTCAGCAAGGACGTGGTCTTTTCCGCCCTTGAAATGGCGCTTGCTTCGGCAACCAAAAAGAAGTTTACCGATGACGAAATGGATGTGCGTGTCGAAATCGACCGCCATACCGGGCAGTACCAGACTTTCCGCCGCTGGACGGTGGTGCAGAACGAGCTGATCGAAAACGAAAGCCGTGAACTGACCATCACCGACGCGCGTGATGATGATCCGCGCATCGAGGTGGGTGCCGTGATCGAACAGCCGATGGAAGCCGTGGAATTCGGCCGTATTGGTGCGCAGACCGCCAAGCAGGTCATCCTGCAACGCATCCGCGATGCCGAGCGCGAACAGCTGCTGAACGAGTTCCTGCAGCGCCGCGAGCATCTGGTCAGTGGCACCATCAAGCGCATCGAACGTGGCAATGCCATCATCGAATGCGGCAAGCTGGAAGCCGTACTGCCCCGCGATCAGATGATTCCGAAGGAAAACCTGCGCGTGGGCGACCGCGTCAAGGCCTTCCTGCTGCGCATCGACCGCATGGGTCGTGGTCCGCAGCTGGTGTTGTCGCGTACTTCCAGCCAGTTCATCATCAAGCTGTTCGAGCTGGAAGTGCCGGAAATCGAAGAAGGCCTGCTGGAGATCAAGGAAGCGGTCCGCGATGCCGGTCTGCGCGCCAAGATCGCCGTCAAGGCCAACGATGCCCGTATCGATCCGCAAGGTACCTGCATCGGCATGCGCGGCTCCCGCGTTCAGGCCGTTACCCAGGAACTGGCTGGCGAGCGTATCGATATCGTGTTGTGGGCACCGGAACCGGCACAGTTCGTGATCAACGCACTGTCCCCGGCTGAAGTCAACCGCATCATGATCGATGAAGACAACCACAGCATGGATGTGGTGGTCGAGGAAGACCAGCTGGCTCTGGCTATCGGTCGTAGCGGCCAGAACGTGAAGCTCGCTGCCGAGCTGACTGGCTGGTACCTCAACATCATGACGGTTACCGAAGCGGAAGAGAAACACCAGGCGGAAGACGCGCAATTGCGTGATCTGTTCGTCAAGTGCCTGAGCGTGGATGAAGCAACTGCCACTGTTCTGGTGCAAGAGGGTTTCGCCACCCTGGAAGAGGTGGCATATGTGCCGATCGCCGAGATGCTGGAGATCGACGGTTTTGACGAGGAGTTGGTGAATGAGCTGCGTAGCCGTGCACGTGACGCCATCCTCACCCAGGCCATTGCGTCCGAAGAGAAAGTCGAAGGTGTGTCCGAAGACCTGAAGGATATCGAGGGTCTGGATGCCGAGCTGGTTCGCAAGTTGGCCGAAAACGGCGTGTCCACGCGAGATGATCTGGCCGATCTGGCCGTCGACGATCTGGTGGACATGACCGGCATTGAAGCTGAAGCTGCACGTGCAATCATCATGAAAGCGCGCGAACACTGGTTCAACCAGTAAGGCTTCTTCGGGAAGTATTTACGGAATTTGGGAAGACGCATGGTATTGACGAATGTAAAACAGTTTGCCGGTGAGCTGAACCTCACGCCTGAACGATTGCTGGAACAGCTTCGTGCAGCGGGTGTGGCCAAGCGCGCGCCGGATGATACGCTCTCCGAGCAGGATAAATCCCAGCTTCTTGACTACCTGAAGCGTTCGCATGGCGCCCGTGATGAGTCGCGTATTACGCTGACCCGCAAGTCCACCAGTGAAATCAAGACCGCTGACGGTAGTACGGTAAAAGTGGAGACGCGCAAGAAGCGTGTCGTGGTTCGTCCGGAAGACACTCCGGCAGCTGCACCGGCAGAAGTTGCGCCGGCTGCCGCCCCGGTAGCCAAGGCCGCCGAACCTGTTTCTGCCCCCGCTCCGGCGGCAGAGACCAAGCCGGCGGAAGTCAAGCCGGAAGCAAAGCCGGAACCGCAAGTAAAGGTTGAACCCAAGGTGGAATCCAAGCCCGCCGCACCGGTAGCTCCGGTTGCGGAAGCCCCGGCCAAGGAAGCTGCACCTGCTGCCAAGCCGGCTCCGGCTCCGGTACGCACCGTGGCCTCCATTCTGTCGCCGGAAGAAGTAGCCTCCCGCGAAGCGGAAGAAAAGCGTCAGGCTGCTTTCCGTGCCCGTCAGCAAGAGCTGATGCGCGAAAAGATCGAACGCGAAGAGCGCCGTCAGGCAGCTCGTCTGGCTGCCCAGCAACCCGCACCGGCGCCGGCTCCCAAGCCGGTTGAAGCACCGAAGCCGGTTGAGGCGCGCAGCGACGAGCGCCGCGATGAGCGCGGTCCGCGTCCGGCTGGTGCCGATAACCGTGGCCCGCGTCCGGCTGGCGACAACCGTGGCCCGCGCCCGGCTGGCGACAACCGTGGCCCGCGTCCGGCTGGTGACAACCGTGGTCCGCGCCCGGCTGGTGCCGACAACCGTGGTCCGCGTCCGGCTGGTGCCGACAATCGCGGCCCGCGTCCGGCTGCAGCGCCGGGTGCCCCGGTCGTTCCTGCTACGGTAGCCGGTCGTCCGGATGCCAAGAAGGGCGGCGCCAAGAAGGGTAACGAGCGCTGGGAAGAAGGCAAGAAGGGCCGTGGTCTGAAGACCAAGGGTGGCGATGCCGGCAGCGACTGGAAATCCCGCGGTGGCAAGGGCAAGCACAAGCAGAACAACCAGCATGCTTTCCAGGCCCCGACCGAGCCCATCATTCATGAAGTGCTGGTGCCGGAAACCATCTCCGTGGCCGATCTGGCTCACCGCATGGCCGTCAAGGCTGTTGAGGTGATCAAGGTCCTGATGAAGATGGGCATGATGGTGACCATCAACCAGGTGCTGGACCAGGAAACCGCCATGATCGTGGTGGAAGAAATGGGCCACAAGCCGCGTGCGGCGCAGGCGGATGATCCGGAAGCCTATCTGGAAAAGCCGGAAGGCGAAGAAGTGGAAGTGGCTGTGTTGCCGCGTCCGCCGGTAGTGACCGTGATGGGTCACGTCGACCACGGCAAGACCTCGCTGCTGGACTACATTCGTCGCGCCAAAGTGGCTGCGGGCGAAGCCGGTGGCATTACCCAGCATATCGGTGCTTACCACGTGGAAACTCCGCGCGGCATGATCACCTTCCTGGATACCCCGGGTCACGAAGCGTTTACCGCCATGCGTGCTCGTGGTGCCAAGGCGACCGACATTGTGGTGCTGGTCGTGGCTGCCGATGACGGCGTGATGCCGCAGACGATTGAAGCCATTCACCATGCCAAGGCTGCCAAGGTGCCGATGGTGGTGGCAGTCAACAAGATCGACAAGATGGGTGCCAATGTAGAACGCATCCGTCAGGAACTGGTTTCGCACGAAGTGGTGCCGGAAGACTGGGGTGGCGATACCCAGTTCATCGAAGTTTCTGCCAAGCAAGGCACCAACATCGATGCACTGCTGGAAGCCATCTTGCTGCAAGCCGAAGTACTGGAGCTGAATGCACCGATCGAAGCCCCGGCCAAGGGCATCATCGTGGAAGCCCGTCTGGACAAGGGTCGTGGCCCGGTAGCCACCCTGCTGGTTCAGTCCGGCACCCTGAAGAAGGGCGACGTGGTGCTGGCTGGTACGGCATTTGGTCGCGTTCGCGCCATGATGGACGAAAACGGCAAGGCCATCGACACCGCTGGCCCGGCCATCCCGGTAGAAATTCTGGGTCTGTCCGACGTGCCGCAAGCCGGTGAAGACGCCATGGTGCTGACCGACGAACGCAAGGCGCGTGAAATCGCCCTGTTCCGTGCGGGTAAGTTCCGTGACGTTCGCCTAGCCAAGCAGCAAGCCGCCAAGCTGGAAAACATGTTCGCCCAGATGGCCGATGGCAGTGGCGAGGTGCAAACCTTGTCCATCATCATCAAGGCCGACGTACAGGGTTCCTACGAAGCCCTGGCTGGCAGCCTGCAGAAGCTGTCCACCGACGAAGTGCGTGTCAGCATCCTGCACTCCGGCGTGGGTGGTATCTCGGAATCGGACATCAACCTGGCGATTGCTTCCAAGGCTATCGTGATCGGTTTCAACACCCGCTCCGACGCTGCTGCGCGCAAGCTGGCCGAGAACGAAGGCGTGGACATTCGTTACTACAGCATCATTTACGATGCTGTGGACGAAGTGAAAGCAGCCCTGTCCGGCATGCTGGCTCCGGAGAAGAAGGAACAAATCCTGGGTACCGTCGAGATCCGTCAGGTGATCCCGGTGTCGAAGGTAGGCAATATCGCGGGTTGTATGGTGACTGACGGCCTGATCAAGCGTACTGCTTCGATCCGTCTGATCCGCAACCACGTGGTGGTGCACACCGGCGAACTGGACTCGCTGAAGCGCTTCAAGGACGACGTGAAGGAAGTGAAGCAAGGTTACGAATGTGGCCTGATGCTGAAGAACTTCAACGACATCCAGGAAGGCGACCAACTGGAAGCTTTCGAAATCGTGGAAGTGGCTCGCTCGCTGTAAGCGGCAGCTCACCGGCGGGCGCGCTTCGGGCTCAGGCTCGAAGGCGCTCGCCTTTTGCATTCAAGGCGGCTGACACAAGGCCGGGTATCTGCCCGGCTGGCTGTTGGCCGCTTTTATACCGACAGGATGGAAATCATGGCCAAAGCCAGAAAAGGTTTCTCCCGCTCCGACCGCATTGCTGAGCAGATTCAGCGCGAGTTGGCCGAACTGGTCCGCACTGGTCTGAAAGACCCGCGCGTGGGCTGGATCACCATTACCGCCGTGCAGGTGACGCGTGACTACTCGCACGCCAAGGTGTTCTACACCGTGATGGACGAAAAGACCCGCGAAGTCAGCCAGGAGGCGCTTGATCACTCCGCCGGTTTCCTGCGCTCCGAGCTGGGTCGCAGCATCAAGATGTTTACCACGCCGCAACTGCACTTTGTCTACGACGAGTCGGTATCGCGCGGCATGCACATGACCAGCCTGATCAATCAGGTGGCGCGTGAAGACGCTGAAAAATTCAGCGCTGCTGAAGGCGAGGGCGCAACGGCCGCGCAAGAGCAGGAAGGTAGCGAGGAATGAGCAAGCCGCGCAGCAACCGCCGCCAGATCGATGGCGTGCTGCTGATCGACAAGCCCTATGATATTTCCAGCAATAACGCGTTGCAAAAGGCGCGTTGGTTGCTGAACGCTGCCAAGGCAGGCCATACCGGCGTGCTGGATCCGCTGGCCACCGGCCTGTTGCCGATGTGCCTGGGGGAGGCCACCAAGTTCTCCTCTTACCTGCTGGATGCCGACAAGGGCTATCGTGCCACGGTGCGCTTTGGTGCGGCGACTACCACCGGTGACATCGAAGGCGATGTCATTCGGGAATGTCCGATTGCATTTGATGAGGCGGGCCTGCTGCAGGTGATGCAGCAGTTCGTCGGCGAGATCAGCCAGGTGCCGCCAATGTATTCGGCGCTCAAGCACCAGGGCAAACCGCTGTATGAATATGCTCGCGAAGGCATTGAAATCCATCGCGAGCCACGCCGCATCACCATTCACTCGCTCAAGCTGATCAGCTTTGATGGTGTGGAAGCAGTAATCGACGTGCTGTGCAGCAAGGGTACTTATATCCGTACTCTGGCCGAAGACATTGCCATTGCACTGGATTGTGCAGCCCATTTGACCGGCCTGCGCCGTACGACTACTGGTGGTTTTCAATTGTCCGACGCGCACGCGCTGGCCGCCGTCGAGGCGCTGGACATGGCCGGGCGCGAGGCTTTGCTACTGCCTGCCGATGTGTTGGTGCAACATTTTCCCGCTACTACGCTGGATGAAGCCATGGCCGGGCGTTTTATTCATGGGCAGGCCGTGCGTTTTGCCGGCAACTGTGAGAAAATGACGCGCTTCCGGGTTTACAGCGATGCAAACGCGGAGTTTCTTGGTCTGGCCGAGGTGCGTGATGATGACATGCTGCACCCGATCAGACTGCTGGCTGTCAAACAGGCAGCCTGCTAGCGAAGTGCGGATGGGTTGGGCAACCGGCTCGCTGCACTTGTCGGATCGCAAGATCCTTACCTGATTTGGAGTTACCCAAAATGGCAATGACCGCCACCCAAAAAGCAGAAATCGTTAAAAACTTCCAACACAAGGAAGGCGATACCGGTTCGTCCGAAGTGCAAATCGCACTGCTGACCGCTCGTATCAACGATCTGACCCCGCACTTCAAGGCCAACACCAAGGATCACCACAGCCGTCGTGGTCTGTTGAAAATGGTTAGCCGTCGTCGTCGTCTGCTTGACTACCTCAAGCGCACCGATGCTGACAGCTACCGCGCCGTGATTGCCCGTCTGGGTCTGCGCAAGTAATTGGTTCAGGTTTGAAAAAGTCGCAGCAAGTCTGCGACTTTTTCACGCTGGCCTTCAAGCACGCTGTATTACTGTGACAACGGGGGGAGCCTCTAGAAATTTTGATCGCGGTCGGTCTGAATTTTTAGGGGTTCCCGTTGTGTTTTCAGCTTGAAAAAACATATTTTGACTAAGGGATACCCTGTGTTCAATAAAATTACCAAATCGTTTCAGTATGGTAACCAGACTGTTACCCTGGAAACCGGCGAAGTAGCGCGCCAGGCTTCCGGCTCCGTTATTGTATCCGTTGATGAAACCGTGGTTCTGGTGGCCGTTGTTGGTGGCAAAAATGTCAAGCCGGGCCAGGACTTCTTCCCGTTGACCGTGGACTACCTGGAGCGTACCTACGCTGCCGGTAAAATCCCGGGTGGCTTCTTCAAGCGCGAAGGCAAGCAGTCCGAGAAGGAAGTGCTGACCAGCCGCCTGATCGACCGTCCGATCCGCCCGCTGTTCCCGGAAGGCTTCTACCACGACGTACAGATCGTGGCCACCGTGCTGTCGCTGAATCCGGAAGTGGATTCCGACATCCCGGCCATGATTGGTGCTTCTGCTGCACTGGCCATCTCCGGCCTGCCGTTTGCCGGCCCGATCGGCGCTGCCCGCGTGGGCTACGCCAATGGCGAATACATCCTGAACCCGACCAAGACCGAACTGGCGACTTCCGCCATGGATCTGGTGGTGGCCGGTACCGAACGTGCCGTGCTGATGGTGGAATCCGAAGCCAAGGAACTGTCCGAAGCCGTGATGCTGGGTGCTGTAGTGTTCGGTCACGAACAAATGCAGTCCGCCATCAAGGCCATCAACGAACTGGCTGACGAAGTCAACCCGGTGATGTTTGACTGGGCTGCTCCGGTACAAAACGAAGAGCTGATCGCCCAGGTGCGTGGCATTGCCGGTGCCAAGCTGGCTGATGCCTTCCGCCTGCGTCAGAAGCAAGCCCGTACCGTGGCCATCAACGAAGCCTGGAGCGACGTGAAGGCTGCGCTGATCAATGAAGAAACCGACACCCTGAAGGCTAACGAGATCAAGGGCATCTTCAAGGGTCTGGAAGCGGAAATCGTCCGTGGCCAGATTCTGGCTGGCGAACCGCGTATCGACGGTCGCGACACCCGTACCGTCCGCCCGATCAGCATCCGCAGCAACGTGCTGCCGCGTACCCACGGTTCCGCCCTGTTTACCCGTGGCGAAACCCAAGGTCTGGTGGTTACCACGCTGGGTACCAAGCAGGATGAGCAAATCATCGACGCGCTGGCTGGTGAATACACCGAGCGCTTCATGCTGCATTACAACTTCCCGCCGTACTCCACCGGTGAAGCCGGCCGCATGGGCCCGCCGAAGCGTCGTGAAATCGGCCACGGCCGTCTGGCCAAGCGCGCGCTGATCGCCGTTCTGCCGCCGGAAACCGAATTCGGTTACTCCATGCGCGTGGTATCGGAAATCACCGAGTCCAACGGTTCGTCCTCCATGGCTTCGGTATGTGGCGGCTGCCTGTCGCTGCTGTCCGCCGGTGTGCCGCTGAAGGCGCACGTGGCTGGTATCGCCATGGGTCTGATCCTGGAAGGCAACCGTTTCGCCGTGCTGACCGACATCCTGGGTGATGAAGATCACCTGGGCGACATGGATTTCAAGGTGGCTGGTACTGCCGAAGGCATCACCGCACTGCAGATGGACATCAAGATCCAGGGCATCACCAAGGAAATCATGCAGGTTGCCCTGGCGCAAGCCAAGGAAGGCCGCGAGCATATCCTGGGTCTGATGAAGGAAGCCGTGGATGGCCCGCAAGAGCTGTCCGCCCACGCTCCGCGTCTGTACGTGATGAAGATCAATCCGGAGAAAATCCGTGAAGTGATTGGCAAGGGTGGCGAAACCATCCGCTCCATCACCAAGGACACCGGTACCGAAATCAACATCGATGAAGATGGCACCATCACCATCGCTTCCATCTCCGGCGAAGGTGCCGAAGCTGCCAAGAAGCGTATCGAGGAAATCACCGTTGAAGTCGAAGTAGGCAAGATCTACGAAGGTACCGTGGTGAAGATTCTCGACAACAATGTCGGCGCCATCGTATCCATTCTGCCGGGCAAGGATGGTCTGGTTCATATCTCGCAGATCGCCAACGAGCGTATCAAGAATGTGTCCGACTACCTGAAGGAAGGTCAGATCGTTAAGGTCAAGGCCATCGAAATGGATGATCGCGGCCGTATCCGCCTGTCGATCAAGGCCCTGCTGGAAGACGAATCCAAGGTAGCGCGCGAAACCGCCGACTCCTTCGGTCTGAAGACCCAGCAGTAATTCCGCTTTGCCGGAAACAAGAAAGCCCGCAGCGATGCGGGCTTTTTTACGCCTGTAGTGTGTCAGCCTGCCGGCAGGCAAGCTGTTGTTGCATGTCGCCATTGCCGCAGTGCCAGCTGGGAAAATTGACTATTCTGGGCTGCTTGCACCGCTGTTGACGCTACAATCTGCTGCAAGTCTTTGAATAAGATGGAAATTGTTCTGGCTTGTCTGCTTTGAGATAGGTCAAGTAATTTTATAAGCTGATGTCGCAAACCGGATATGGGTTGGCTTGGTGATTCGATTAGAATCATTTCAAGCGTATTAAATCATAACAATGCCGTTTTCTGCCCAGCACCACAGGCAGGAGCGGAGGACTCTGCAGGAAGGGAACTATAAAGATGAGCAATTCGATCACCCGCGCTGATTTCGACCAGGTCATGGTACCCAACTACGGCCCGGCGGCTTTTATTCCGGTCAAGGGCCTGGGCTCCCGCGTCTGGGATCAGGATGGTCGCGAATTCATCGATCTGGCCGGTGGTATCGCCGTGAATTCGCTGGGCCATTGCCACCCTGAGCTGGTGGCTGCGCTGACCGAACAGGCCGGCAAGCTGTGGCATGTGTCCAATGTGTTCACCAACGAGCCGGTACTGAAACTGGCGCATGCGCTGACCTCTGCCACCTTTGCCGACCGCGCCTTCTTCTGCAACTCCGGTGCCGAAGCCAATGAAGCCTGCTTCAAGCTGGCCCGCAAATACGCCGCCGATCATTTCGGCCCGGAAAAGAATGAAATCATTTCCTGCAAGAACTCCTTCCACGGCCGTACCCTGTTCACGGTAAGCGTGGGTGGCCAGCCCAAGTACACCGAGGGCTTTGCCCCGGTACCGGCCGGCATCAGCCACTTCGAATTCAATAATATCGATTCGCTCAAGGCCGCCATCAACGACAAGACCTGTGCCGTGGTCATCGAGCCGGTACAGGGCGAGGGCGGCGTATTGCCGGCCGACAAGGCTTTCCTGCAAGCCGCGCGTGAACTGTGCGACCAGCACAATGCCCTGCTGATTTTTGATGAAGTGCAAACCGGCGTCGGCCGTAGCGGCTCGCTGTATGCCTATCAGGAGTACGGTGTGACCCCGGACATCCTGTCCAGCGCCAAGTCGCTGGGTGGTGGTTTCCCGGTGGGTGCCATGCTGACTACCGATAAAATTGCCAAGAGCTTCTCCGTGGGCACCCACGGTACGACTTATGGCGGCAACCCGCTGGCTGCTGCCGTAGCGCTCAAGGTCATCGAAATCGTCAATACCCCGCAAGTGCTGGACGGCGTACGTGCCAAGAGCCAGCGTCTGCGCGATGGCCTGAATGCCATCAATGCCAAGTATCAGGTATTCAAGGAAGTACGTGGCCTGGGCCTGCTGCTGGGCTGCGTGCTGACGGATGAATATGCCGGCCGTGCCAAGGATTTTGTCAACGCCGCCAGCAAGCATCAGCTGCTGTTGCTGGTTGCCGGTTTGAATGTTGTGCGTCTGGCACCGTCGCTGGTGGTGGAAGAGCGCGATATCGATGAAGCCCTGCAGCGCTTTGATGCTGCCGTGGCTGAACTCGTCGCCGCCAAGTAAGCCCGTTTTCCCCAGCAAGAGTCACCGCAGCCCGGGTTTTCCGTGGCTGCGGGTACGGCTGCGCCCGTGATACGGCGTAGCGGCTTTCCCCCAGAGGGAGGTTCCCATGTTTATCGTGCGCCCCGTCCGCACTGCCGATCTGCCGGCCATCGAGCGTCTGGCTGTTGCCAGCGGCATCGGTGTGACCAGCTTGCCCAATAACCGGGACAAGCTGTTCGAACGCATCCAGAAGTCCGCGTCGTCCTTCGAGTTTGAAGCTACCGCCGAAACCGGCAGCGAATACTATATGTTTGTGCTGGAGTCGGCCGGCGAAGTGGTTGGCACCGCCTCCATCAGCGCCTGTGCCGGCTTTGACGAGCCTTTCTATAGCTACCGTAGCGAAACCTTTGTGCATGCCTCGCGCACGCTGAAGGTGAACAACCGTGTGCATGTGCTGAACATCTGTCACGACCTTACCGGCATGGTGCAGCTATGCGGGTTTTATGCCGATGCTGCACTGGAGCCCATCGCGGCCGAACTGTTGTCGCGTGCCCGCCTGTTGTTTGTTGCCACGGCGCGTGCGCGCTTTGGCCGCCGCATCATTGCCGAGATGCAGGGCATTCATGATGATGCAGGTCAGTCGCCGTTCTGGAATGCCATTGGCCGCCGCTTCTTTAATATGGATTTCCTGCAGGTGGAGCAGGCCTTTGTTGGCCACAGCAAAACCTTTATTGCCGAGCTGATGCCCAGCTACCCGATCTATGTTCCCTTGCTGCCGGATGATGCGCAAAACGCCATCGGCCAGATTCATGCCAATTTCGAGCGTCCCTGTCAGTTGCTCACCACCGAAGGCTTCGAGGCGGACAACTACATCGATATCTTTGATGGCGGCGCGGTGCTGACTGCCGAGCTGGATCGACTGCAAACGCTGGAGCGCAATCGCTGCTATCCGGTGGAAGTGGCGGCCAGCCTGCCGGCCCAAGCCAGCGTGCATCTGGTATGCAATCAACAGGTAGGCGACTTTGCCGCCGCAGCCATACGGGTGGCGGTGGTCGATGGCGTGGCCTTCATCAACCCCGACGCGGCCCAGGCCCTGGGTGTGAGCAGTGGTGACACTGTGCGCGTCGTCGGTTTGCAGCAAGGCTGAGGAGAAGCAGCATGATGATTATCCGTCCCATCGCACATGGCGATCTGGCTGGTCTGATGAATCTGGCGCGCAGTGCCGGTGTCGGCCTGACTTCGCTGCCGGTGAATGAAGAGCGGCTGTCGCGCCGCATCAGCCGTTCGGTGTTGTCCTTTGCTGGCGAGCTGGATCGTGCCGACCAAGGCTATGTATTTGTGCTGGAAGATAGCGAAACAGGGCAAGTAGGGGGTATCTGCGCGCTGGAAGCTGCTGTTGGCCTGAAAGAGCCCTGGTACAACTACCGCGTGGGCACCATTGTGCATGCCTCGGACGAGCTGGGGGTGTATTCGCGCCACGAAACCCTGTTCCTGTCCAACGACCACACCGGTTACTCCGAGCTGTGCACCTTGTTCCTGCACCCTGATTTCCGTGCCAACCGTAATGGCGGCTTGCTGTCCAAGAGCCGCTTCCTGTTTCTGGCGCAATTCCCGCAGCTATTCGGCAAGACCGTGGTGGCAGAGATGCGCGGGGTATCCGATGCCGATGGCCGTTCGCCCTTCTGGGAAGGGCTGGGCCGGCACTTCTTCTCCATCGATTTTGCCGAAGCAGATTACCTGACCGGCGTTGGCCAGAAAGCCTTTGTCGCCGAGCTGATGCCCAAGCATCCGGTGTATGTGGATTTTCTGCCGGCCGATGCCCAGGCGGTGATTGGCAAGACCCATGACAACACGCGCCCGGCGGTGGCCATGCTGGAGTCCGAAGGCTTCCGCTACGAAGGCTATGTCGACATTTTCGATGCCGGCCCTACCGTGCAGGCGTATACCAGTGAAATCCGCGCGGTGAAGGAAAGCCGCACCCTGGCGGTGAAGCTGGCAGACCCGCTGCCGGCAGGCGAGCGTTGTCATTATCTGGTGTCGAATGAATCGCTGACCGGTTTCCGGGTGATTCTGGCCGAAGCCCCGGCACCTACCCATGAATTCTTCCTGACACCGGATCAGGCGCAGGCCCTGAACGTGCAGGAAGGCGAGCATGTGCGCGTCGTAGCGCTGTCGCCCAAGGAGAATGTATGAGCACCCTGTTTATCAATGGCCAATGGCTGGCCGGCGCCGGCGCGGCCCTGAGCAAGACCAATCCGGCTACGGCTGAAGTCATCTGGCAAGGGCAGGGCGCGGATGCCGCGCAGGTTGATCAGGCTGTTGTTGCGGCACGTCAGGCTTTCAAGAGCTGGGCCCGCACCGCGCTGGACGAGCGCATTGCCATCGCCCGCCGTTTTGGCGAACTGCTGACGGCCAACAAGGAGGTGCTGGCCACCATCATCGCCAAGGAAACCGGCAAGCCGCTGTGGGAAGCGCTGACCGAAGTCACCACCATGGTCAACAAGGTGGAGATCTCGGTGAAGTCCTACCAGGAGCGTACCGGCGAGCGTGCTGCTCCCATGGGCGATGCCCAGGCGGTGCTGCGTCACAAGCCGCATGGCGTGGTGGCGGTGTTTGGCCCCTACAACTTCCCCGGCCATTTGCCGAATGGTCATATCGTGCCTGCGCTGCTGGCCGGTAACTGCGTGCTGTTCAAACCTTCGGAACTGACGCCGTGGACGGCGCAGGAAACCGTGCGGCTGTGGGCGGAAGCCGGCTTGCCGAGCGGCGTGATTGCCCTGCTGCAAGGTGCTCGCGAAACCGGTATCGCCCTGGCTGGCCACAAGGGCATCGATGGCCTGTTCTTTACCGGTAGCTCGGCTACTGGCGAGTTGCTGCACCGTAATTTTGGCGGTCAGCCGGACAAGATCGTGGCGCTGGAAATGGGCGGCAACAATCCGCTGATCGTGGAAGACGTGGCCGATGTCGATGCCGCTGTGCACCACATTGTCCAGTCGGCTTTTGTCTCGGCCGGCCAGCGCTGTACCTGCGCCCGCCGTCTGCTGCTGCCGCAAGGCGCCTGGGGTGATGCGCTGCTGGCACGGCTGGTGGAAGTCACCGCCAAGCTCAAGGTGGGCAAGTACGACGAACAACCGGCACCGTTCATGGGGGCGGTAATTTCCAATGCCGCTGCCGAAGCCCTGCTCAAGGCCCAGGCCTGGCTGCTGGCAAACGGTGGCAAGAGTCTGCTGGAAATGCGTCGCCTGACGCCGGATGCTGCCATCCTGTCGCCTGGCATCATCGACAGTACTGCGGTGGAGCGCCCGGATGAAGAGTTCTTCGGCCCCTTGCTGCAAGTCATCCGCTATGCCGATTTTGATGAAGCCATCGCCATTGCCAACGACACCCGTTTTGGTCTGGCCGGTGGGGTGCTGTCGGACAGCCGCGCGCTGTACGAGCGCTATCTGCTGGAAAGCCGTGCCGGTGTAGTCAACTGGAACAAGCCCCTGACCGGTGCTTCCAGTGCCGCGCCGTTCGGTGGTATCGGTGCTTCCGGTAATCATCGTCCCAGCGCCTATTACGCCGCTGATTATTGTGCCTACCCGGTGGCTTCGCTGGAGTGCGACAGCCTGACCGTGCCTGCTCAACTTTCTCCGGGGATTACACTGTGAACGCCTATGAAGTGAATTTTGACGGCCTGGTTGGCCCGACCCACAACTACAGCGGCCTGTCCTTCGGCAATGTGGCTTCCACCAGCAATACCAAGGCGGTGTCCAACCCCAGGCTGGCGGCCAAGCAGGGCCTGGCCAAGATGAAGGCGCTGCACGACCTGGGCTTCAAGCAGGGGGTGCTCGCTCCGCATGAGCGGCCGGATGTGGCCAGCCTGCGCCGGCTGGGTTTTTCCGGTACGGATGGTGAAGTGGTGGCCCGTGCCGCCAAGGAAGCCCCGGCCATTCTGGCGGCAGCCTCGTCGGCCTCCTGCATGTGGACAGCCAATGCCGCTACGGTCAGCCCGTCTGGTGATACCGCTGACCGGCGCGTGCACTTTACCCCGGCCAATCTGAACAACAAGTTCCACCGTTCCATCGAGCATCCGACCACCCGCCGTTTGCTGTCGGCCATGTTTGCCGATGAGCAGCGCTTCATGGTACATGAGGCGCTGCCGGCGCAAATGCACTTTGGTGATGAGGGCGCGGCCAACCATACCCGCTTCTGTGCGGAATATGATGGTGCCGGGGTGGAGTTCTTCGTGTTCGGTGCGGCAGCCTTTGATGGCCGCTACCCGGCCCCGCAGCGCTTCCCGGCGCGGCAGACGCTGGAAGCCTGCCAGGCGGTAGCCCGGCTGCACGGCCTGTCCGAATCGGGAGTGGTGTATGCCCAGCAAGATCCGGCCACCATTGATGCCGGCGTCTTCCATAACGATGTGATCTCGGTGGGCAACCGCAATGTGCTGTTCCACCACGAGAAGTCCTTCCTCGACCAGCCGCGGGTGCTGGAAGAGCTGTCGCGCAAGCTGGCGGCGCTGGGGGGGCGCTTTGTTTCGGTCGAGGTGCCGAATGCCGAAGTGAGCGTGGCAGAGGCGGTCAAGAGCTATCTGTTCAACAGCCAGCTGCTGTCCAAACCGGATGGCAGCATGATCATCGTAGTGCCTGAGGAGTGCCGCAACGTCGAGCGTGTATGGAGCTATCTGCAAAAGATGACCTCCAGCGGCGGCCCGATCAATGAAATCCGCGTGTTCGACCTCAAGCAGTCCATGCAAAACGGTGGCGGCCCGGCTTGCCTGCGCTTGCGCGTGGCGCTGTCCGCAGCGGAGATCGCCGCTGTCAACCAGGGCGTGATGATGAGCGAGCCGCTGTTCCTGAGCTTGAACAACTGGGTGGACAAGCATTATCGCGACCGCCTGAGTGGGGATGATCTGGCCGATCCCTCCTTGCTGAACGAGTGCCGTGGCGCGCTGGACGAACTGACGCAGATCTTGCGCCTGGGTTCGGTCTACCCCTTCCAGCTGGTTTAGCCGGCTTGGGGGGCGTTGACGCCAGCTGACTGATGAACAAAGCCACCTGCGGGTGGCTTTGTTCATGGTGGCGATGGCGCTTGATGGCCGCGCTGGTGCAGCCGGGATTCTTTTTGGGGCGCTTGGGAGATTTCTGCCGCATTATGGGGCAGGGTAGGGCTTTTTCAGCGTAAAAATCTGGCCCGACTTTTGCTCTAGGGGGACGTAGAGTGGGTTTTATCGGGATCCATGCATCAGGATACGTGCGCAGCCATGAGAATTTTCTCGCCAGCCATGCCTTAGTGTAATGCTTTGGATTGTATCCCGAAGATTGTATACATTCGAATGACTGCGAAAATTCTATGTTCACTTTGGAATGTGAATGAACATATCTTTTCGAAAACGAAGAATATCAAGGGGAAACATGTCAAAAATGTGAAAATGCATGCTTGGGCAGGTGTGGCACGGCGTAGCGAAGATATCCAATTTTATCTTGTTGCGGCGCAGCGTTATTGTCTGAAAAAAATCAATAAAATCAACAACATGCAAAGTTTTTAAATGATTTGCTTTTTAGCTGTTTTTTGCCGGTTTTTAAGATTGACAGTCGATTGAATCCACACGCATAATCCGTGCGGCTGTCAGACAGAAACCAGAAAAATGGTTCAATACGACAGGCTATACAACTACAGGTGGCATAAGAAGAGGGTAAGCCCTACAAGCTGCTGGGTCGTTTAATCAAAGGAGATCTCCCACGTGGACATTTTTATCCAACAGATCCTCAATGGTCTGGTACTTGGTAGTATCTATGCGCTGATCGCGCTGGGTTACACCATGGTGTACGGGATCATGGGGCTCATCAACTTCGCCCATGGCGAAGTCGTGATGTTTGGTGCCATGGTATGCATTACCGTTGTCTCTACGCTGACGCATTCCGGTGTAAATCTGCCGGGCTGGGCCATCGTGCTGATCGGTACGCTGGTGGCCATTCCGGCTTGTGCCCTGCTCGGTTTCGTCATCGAGCGCGTGGCCTACCGTCCGCTGCGTGGCGCACAACGTCTGGCCCCGCTGATTACCGCGATCGGCCTGTCCATCACGCTGCAGCAGGTGGCCATCCTGATCTGGGGCCGCAACTACATTCCTTTCCCTGACCTGCTCAACTCCGATACCGTCAGCATCATGGGTGCCAGCATTACCAAGCTGCAAGTCATGATCGTGGTGCTGTGCGTGGTACTGATGACTGGTCTGCTGGTGATTGTGGAAAAGACCAAGCTGGGCCGCGCCATGCGTGCTACCAGCCAGAACCCGAGCGTGGCCGGCCTGATGGGCGTGAATGTCAACACCATCATCTCCGCCACCTTCATGCTGGGTTCCGCCCTGGGCGCGATTGCCGGTGTGATGGTTGCCACCAACTACTCGCAAGCGCACTACTACATGGGCTTCATGATCGGTCTGAAGGCGTTTACCGCAGCGGTGCTGGGTGGTATCGGCAACCTGGGTGGCGCGGTGGCTGGCGGTATTCTGCTGGGCATCATCGAAAGCCTGGGCGCCGGCTATATCGGCCAGCTGACCGGTGGCTTCCTGGGTTCCAACTACCAGGACATCTTTGCCTTCATGGTGCTGATCCTGGTGCTGATTTTCCGTCCGTCCGGCTTGCTGGGCGAAAAGATGGCTGACCGTGCCTGATCCGGGGGAGAAATAATATGACCAAGGCACTCGATTCCAAAAAACTCGGGCTGTTCATTGCCTGCGGTATTGCCCTGTGTGTTCTGCCCTTCGTGGTAGGCGGCGCACTGGGTAATTCCTGGGTACGTATCGTCGACTTTGCGCTGCTGTACGTGATGCTGGCACTGGGCCTGAACATCGTGGTGGGTTTTGCCGGCCTGCTCGACCTGGGCTTCATCGCCTTCTATGCCGTGGGTGCTTACACCTATGCGCTGCTGGGCTCGCCGCACTTCGGCATCCACTGGCCTTTCTATGTCACCATTCCGCTGGGTGCGCTGTTTGCCGCCTTCTTCGGGATCCTGCTTGGTACTCCGGTACTGCGCCTGAAGGGTGACTATCTGGCCATCGTGACGCTGGGTTTCGGTGAAATCGTGCGTATTTTCATGAACAACCTGAATGCGCCGGTGAATATCACCAACGGCCCGCAAGGTATCAACCTGATCGACCCCATCCATGTGGCGGGTGTGGATCTGGGTACCCCGATCAACTTGTTCGGCCTGAGTCTGCCGCCGGTTTACCTGTACTACTACCTGTTCCTGGCGCTGACCGTGCTGGTGGTAATCATGGCTTCCCGCCTGCAGCACTCCCGTATCGGCCGTGCCTGGGTGGCGCTGCGTGAAGACCAGGTGGCGGCTTCCGCCATGGGTATCAACATCCGCAACATCAAGCTGCTGGCTTTTGCACTGGGCGCGCTGTCCGGTGGTGTGGCAGGTGGCCTGTTCTCTGCCTTCCAGGGCTTTGTTTCGCCGGAATCCTTCAGCCTGCTCGAATCCATCATGATTCTGGCCATGATCGTACTGGGCGGCATGGGCAATATCGCTGGTGTGATCCTGGGCGCTGTCGTGCTGACCATCGCGCCGGAAATCCTGCGTGACGTGATTGGCCCGCTGCAGATGAAGACCATGGGTCGCATGCTGATCGACCCGGAAAACGCCCGCATGCTGCTGTTCGGCATGGCCATGGTGGTGATGATGCTGGTTCGTCCGGAAGGCATGCTGCCGTCCAAACGCCGCAAGGCCGAGTTCAAGGACGCCAAAGACGCGGCGGCGCAGAAAGGTTAAGTCATGGCTGAAGTACTGCTGAAAATTGAAGGCATCAACAAGCGTTTTGGCGGCTTGCACGCGCTGAGCGGCGTTGGCCTCACCATCAACAAGGGTGAGATCTACGGTCTGATCGGCCCCAACGGCGCCGGCAAGACCACCCTGTTCAACGTGCTGACCGGGCTGTACGTGCCTGACGAAGGCTCCTTCACCTTCGACGGCAAGAACCTGTTCCAGGCCAAGCCGCATATCGTGGTGGAAGCCGGTATTGCCCGTACTTTCCAGAACATTCGCCTGTTCGCGGAAATGACTGCGCTGGAAAACGTGATGGTGGGTCGCCACATCCGTTCCAAGGCTGGTGCGCTGGGCGCGGTATTGCGTGACCGCCGTACCCGTGCCGAAGAGCAGGCCATTACCGACAAGGCCTGGGAACTGCTGGAATACGTCGGTATTGCCGATGTGGCCAACGAGCGTGCCCGCAACCTGTCCTACGGCCACCAGCGCCGTCTGGAAATTGCCCGTGCGCTGGCTACCGAGCCCAAGCTGCTGGCACTGGACGAACCGGCTGCCGGTATGAACCCGCGTGAAACCGAATCGCTCAAGGATCTGATGAGCAAGATTGCCAAGAGCGGCACCACGGTTTTGCTGATTGAACACGACGTCAAGCTCATGATGGGCCTGTGTGACCGTATCGCGGTGCTGGACTACGGCAAGAAGATTGCCGAAGGCATCCCGGAAGAAGTACGCAGAAACCCGAAAGTGATTGAGGCTTATTTGGGAGCGGCACACGCATGAGTCTCTTAGAAGTTAAAAACCTGCAAGTGGCCTACGGCGGCATCCAGGCTGTCAAAGGGATCGATTTCCATATTGACCAGGGCGAACTGGTGACCCTGATCGGTGCCAACGGCGCCGGCAAGACCACCACCCTGAAAACCCTGATCGGCATGGTCAAGCCTTCCGGTGGCAGCATCACTTATGATGGCAAGCTGAACGGAACCATTCCCTCCTATGACTATGTGCGTCATGGGCTGGTGATGGTACCGGAAGGTCGCGGCATCTTCAGCAAGCTGACGGTGGAAGAAAACCTGCAAATGGGCGCCTACTACCGTAATGACAAGGCGGCGATCCAGAGCGAAATCGAACGCGTGTACGAACTGTTCCCGCGTCTGAAAGAGCGTTTCAAGCAGCTGGCCGGCACCTTGTCCGGTGGCGAACAGCAAATGGTGGCCATGGGCCGTGCCATGCTGTCCAAGCCCAAGCTCTTGCTGCTGGACGAACCGTCCATGGGCCTGGCGCCGATCATCGTGGAAAAGATCTTCGAGATCATCCAGATGATTGCCAAGGAAGGCGTGACCATGCTGCTGGTGGAGCAGAACGCCAAGCTGGCGCTGGAAGTGTCCCAGCGTGGCTACGTAATGGAAAGCGGCCGTATCACCATGGGTGGCCCGGCGCGCGAATTGCTCGACGACGAACGCGTGCGTAACGCCTACCTCGGCGAGTAAGCAAACGAGTCTTCAATGACAGCAACGATTAGCCCCGAAGTACTGGTTCACCAGCTCTTCGGGGCCTTTTTATTGCCGCCGCTGCTATTCATCCTGCCGCTACTGGCCGGCGCACTGCTGTTGCGTCCGCGCCCGCTGGCCGGCTGGCTGCTGCTGCTGGGCGGCCTGTTTCTGGCCTATGGCCTGTCCATCCCCCGCACGGCCATGTGGCTGAGTGCCGGGCTCGAACAGTATCCGCCGATCACACAGGCACAATTACAGCAGGCTCAGGCCATCGTGGTACTGGGGGGCGGCAAGAAGCCGGCTCCCGAGTACGGCCGTAACGAACCAGGCGCCGATACCCTCAGCCGCCTGCGCTATGCTGCCTGGCTGGCCCGACGCAGCCAGTTGCCGCTGCTGGTGACCGGCGGCTCCCCGCTGGGCGGCGAGCCGGAAGGCGAGGTCATGGCACGTACCCTGCAGCAGGACTACGGCCTGCCGGTACGCTGGGTGGAAATGCAGTCCAACACCACGCTGGAAAATGCCCGCTACAGTGCCCGTCTGCTGAAAAAGGATGGCATCGGCCGTATCGTGCTGGTGAGCCAGGGCTGGCATCTGCGCCGCGCCTTGCCGTTTTTTACTGCCGAAGGCCTGCAAGTGTTGCCCGCGCCCACCGGCTTTGTCCGCTATGATGG
The DNA here is from genome assembly GCF_003693445.1 of Aquitalea palustris. GTDB lineage: Bacteria > Pseudomonadota > Gammaproteobacteria > Burkholderiales > Chromobacteriaceae > Aquitalea > Aquitalea palustris. Next base: position 68,090 of record NZ_RFAR01000011.1, read on the forward strand.
CGGGGGGCTGGCCTGGTATCTGCCCACTGGCCGGGCCATGCAGGAGTGCCACTCTGCCTTGCGCGAGTGGCTGGGAATTTTTTTCTACAAGGCGCGCGGCTGGCTGCATGGCCAAGTGGATCAGCCCGCTGCGCAGCCCTGATTTGACGAGGTGAGTGCGTGAAAATCGGTGCCATCATCATTGGTGACGAACTGCTGTCCGGCAAGCGTCAGGACAAGCATCTGCAGGCTTTGATCCGCATTCTGGCGGCGCGTGGGCTGAACCTGGCATGGGCTGACTATGTGGGCGATGATCCGGCCCGCATCCATGCCACGCTGGAGCGTGCTTTTGCCGGTGGCGAGCTGGTGTTCAGCTTTGGCGGCATCGGGGCAACGCCAGACGATCACACCCGCGCTTGCGCGGCCCAGGCGCTGGGCCTGGAACTGGAGGTCCACCCGGAGGCGGGGGCGCTGATCGAGGCGCGCTTCGGTGCGGATGCCTATCCGCACCGCATCAATATGGCGAAGTTTCCGCAGGGCAGCCGCATCATCCCCAATCCGGTGAACCAGATTGCCGGCTTCTCGCATGGCGATGTGCATTTCGTGCCTGGCTTCCCGGCCATGGCCTGGCCGATGATCGAATGGGTGCTGGATGAGCAGTACCGTCATCTGTTCAATGACAGCCCGGACGTGGAAGCCGGGGTGATTGCGCTGAACGCACGCGAGGGCGACCTGATTACCCTGATGCAGGATTTCAGCCAGCGCTATCCTGCCCTCAAGCTGTCCAGCCTGCCCAGCTTTGGCAATGACACCATCCCGCAGATGCATATCGATTTCGGTTTCACCGGCCAGCGCCAGCTGGTGGAGATTGCCCTTGCCGAATGGCGCAAGGCGCTGACGGCGGCGGGCTACACCTTGCAGGAACGCGCTTGAGCTGGTGAGCGACACCACTAGAAAAGGGGCTTTACGCCCCTTTTTGTTTTTGCTGGACCTGACTGATCAGCGCCCGGTTTTCAACTGCGTCCACAAGCGGTTTTGCAGGCGCATGATATCGGCCGGCAGTGGCTCCAGCAGGAATAGCTTGTTGATGAGGGCTGGCGGCGGGTAGATGGCCGGGTCGTTGGCAATCTCCGGTTTCACGAACTTGCGCGCTGCGGCATTGGCGGTGGGGTAGAACACGGTATTGGTGATGCCGGCATTCACTTGCGGGGTCTGCATGTAGTTGATCCACTGCAGTGCGGAATCGACATTCTTGGCCCCCTTGGGAATCACCATCACGTCAAACCACAGCGGGGCACCGGTTTTGGGAATGTAATAAGCCAGTTGATAAGGGCGCTTGGCTTCGGTTGCGCGCGTCTTGGCGATCACCACGTCACCCGAGTAGCCCAGCACCATGCAGATATCGCCATTGGCCAGCTCGTTGATATAGCCGGAGGAGCTGAAGCGCTTGATATAGGGGCGGATCTTTTGCAGGGTCTGGAAGGCCGCCTGGTAGTCGGCCGGGTTGCGGCTGCTGGGAGACTTGCCCAGGTAGTGCAGGGTGGTGGCAAACACTGCCTTGGCATCGTCCAGCACCGAAATGCCGCAGCCTTTGAGTTTTGCTGCTTTTTGCGGGTTGAACAGATTGTCCCAGTCGTCCAGCGGGGTGTCCTTGCCCAATAGCGGCTGCACCTTGGTCAGGTTGTAACCCAGGCCATCCGTGCCATAGGCCCAGGGTACGCCATACAGATTGCCCGGATCAGCCCCGGCTATCTTGGCCATCAACGCCGGGTCCAGATTACGCAGATTGGGCAGCTTGCTCTTGTCCAGCTTCTGGAAGGCTCCAGCCTGGATCTGCTTGGCCATGAAGTCCGAGGTAGGGGTGACGATGTCGTAGCCGGAGCTGCCGGTCAGCAGCTTGGATTGCAGAGTTTCATTGCTGTCGTAGTTGTCGTAGCGCACCTTGATGCCGGTCTGTTTTTCAAAACCGGGGATGGTGTCCTTGGCAATGTAGTCGGACCAGTTGTAGACATTGACGACACCTGCCGCCAGGCTGAATGGGGCAGTGCAGCTCAGCAGCAGGGCAGGGATCACACGGAATGGATTTGTTTTCATGGCTATCTTCCTGGGTGGGTGAGTACCTTGTCATGAGCGATGTTGGACCGCGCAGCAAGCGCCCGGTTTCCCGCTCCTGTCCCGCCAGGCCTATCTGCGCGGTTTGGCCCTCCCGTTTCGTGATCTGCCGGCTGGCCGGATCATCGGCAGACTTGCTCTGCAAATCAGCCTGTTTCTGATTAATATGACGTGGTACTGAGTGCCCTGATGCTTGGCTGATGCGGCTGGCCGCGCTTATGGCCATGCCGGACGCGAAATTCTGTCTATCGTTGGTGGAGAAATGAATGCGCAGCCTGATCCGGCTTGTCTCCTGCCTGTTGCTGTCAATGCCGCTGCTGGCTTCCCCCTTGTTCAATTACCCGATGGACCCCTTGCGCGCCGTCAGTGGTGTGCCGGATCTGAGCAGCTGGAACCTGGGCCGGGAGCGTGCTGATGCGCGGATTCGCGTACAGGACGGCCATCTTTTCCGCGATGGACAGCGGATACGCTTGCTGGGTGTCAATCTCGCATTCGGTGCAGCCATGCCCAGCCACGAGGATGCCGACCATATGGCGGCCAGGCTGGCCAGTTTCGGCATCAATGCCGTCCGGCTCCACCATCTGGACAGCCGTCCGGCACCGGAAGGTCTGCTGAGTGCAGACAAACTGCATCTGGACGAGGATGCGCTGGAGCGCTTTGACTACTTGCTGGCCGCGCTGGAAAAGCACGGCATCTATATCGACCTCAACCTGCATGTGGGGCGCAGCTATCCCGGCTTTACGCCATGGCCAGGAGTGGATGGCAGGACACGTCCGCAATACTGGAAGGGCGTCGATCTGTTCTTCCCGCCCATGCAGGCCATGCAGCGGGACTATGCGCGCATGCTGCTGCGTCACCGCAACCCCTACACCGGGCGCATCTACGCTGAAGACAGCGGCATTGCCCTGGTGGAAATCAATAATGAAGACGGCTTGCTGCATGAGTGGTTGGCCGGCACGCTGGATGCCATCAGTGAACCCTTCGCTGCGGAGTTACGCTCGCAGTGGCAGCATTGGTTGCTGGCCCGTTATCCCACAGACGCCGCGCTGACCCATGCCTGGGGAGCTCGTAATGGCAAGTCCGGGCAAGACATGCTGACAGCCGGTCGCTGGGTACTGCAAACCGTGGGCGGCGCACGTGCCAGCCTGCAGCAAGGCAGTGTGCTGCAGCTGGACATGCAGCAAGCCGGTGCCGAGGACTGGCATGTCCAGCTCCACCAGAACAATCTGGTCCTGCATGCCGGCCAGCCCTACACCCTGCATTTGCGCATCCGTGCCGATCACCCCCTGCAACTGGCCGCCATCGCCATGCAGGCGCATGCGCCGTGGAAATCCCTGTGGCGTTCCCGTCTTGCCGTTGGCGAGGCGTGGCAGGACTTTGATCTGGTGTTTACCCCGTCGGACGAAGAAAACCTTGCCCGCTTGACGCTGGGAGAGCTGGGACATGAGCATGGCCGGCTATGGATTGCCGCCGCCAGCCTGCAGGCAGGTGGGGCCGTTGCCCTGGCGGCAGGCGAGAACCGAAGCAATGTCGGCCTGCCCCTGGCCCGCAGGCAACTTGCTTTGTCCGGCGCACAAATGCGGGACTGGGCGGCCTTCCTGTGGGACCGGGAAACGGCTTACTGGCAGGGCATGCGCGATTATCTGCGCCATGATCTGGGGGTAAAGGCGCTGTTGATCGGCACCCAGGTCAGCTATAGCCCGGCACCCATCCAGGCCATGCTGGACGTGGTGGATGGGCATGCTTACTGGCAGCACCCGCGCTTTCCCGGCCGACCCTGGGACCCCGCCAACTGGAGCATCGGCAATAGCGCCATGGCCGGGGTGGACGGTGGCGGAACCCTGGCCGACCTGGCCTTGCGCCGGGTGGCGGGCAAGCCCTTTGTGGTGACCGAGTACAACCACCCGGCACCGGCAGATCATGCTGCCGAAGGACTGCCCCTGCTGGCCGCCTATGCCGCGCTGCAAGATTGGGATGCGCTGTTTGTTTTTGATTACCAATCCACGGGACTCAGCCATGCCGGTATTCCGGGTTTTTTTGACATTGCGGGCGATCCGGCCAAGATGTCGGCCTTGCCGGCCTGTGCCGCGCTGTTCCGGCGCGGAGACATTGGCAGCCCAGGCCTGGCTCCAGCTGCGCTGCCTCCCCGTAGTGTCATGCTGGATACGCTGCTGCGGCAGCGCGTCATGCCCTCGGCAGAATGGCTGGGAGTACCGCGCAATGCGGTCTTGCAGGGGCCGGTATCGCTTTCATCGCCGCCAGGCGCCGCCATCAGCCTGCCGGTGGCCAGTGTCAACCATCAATTATGGTGGGGAGCGGGGGGCGCGCCTGTCGTGCTGCTGGATGCGCCAAACAGCAAGGGGCTGATTGGCGCGCCAGGCAAGCAGGAAATCCGGCTGGGTGGGCTTGGCCTGCAGTTGCTGGATGCCGCCAGCGGCCATGCCGTGCTATTGGCTACCGCGCTGGAGGGAAAAGGTTTTGCCACGCCAGGGCATGTACTGCTGACGGCGCTGGGCATGGAGGCAAACACCGGCATGCGCTGGCTGGATGACAAGCACGACAGTGTAGGCCGGCAATGGGGCAATGCCCCGGTATTGGCCGAGGCGATCAAGGCCCGTATCAGCTTGCCGGTGGCGGCCTCCCGTGTCAGGGCCTGGGCGCTGGATGCCAATGGCCAGCGGCTGGCTGCGCTGACTGTCAGCGGTCGGGAGCAAGCCAGCATCACGCTACCGGGGCCGGTACCCGCCTTGTGGGTGGAGGTCGAGATTCACTAGCTGGCGGGCAGAGGGCGTGAGTGACAAACAGGCCCGGCATGGCCGGGCCTTGCCTGGCTCTGTACTCAGTCTTGCGGGTGGAAATATTGCAGGATGCTGGAAAAATCCAGCTGGCCGTGGCCGGCTGCTGCATGGCTTTCGTACAGATTGCGCGCCAGCGTGCCCAGCGGCGTGGCGGCATGGCTGTCCAGCGCGGTGGTTTCGGCCAGGCCCAGGTCTTTCAGCATCAGCGCGGTCATGAAGCCGCCGCTATAGCCACGGCTGGCTGGGGCGGTGTCCATTACCCCGGGCCAGGGGTTGTACAGCTCCAGCGCCCAGTTGCGGCCAGAGCTTTTGCTCATGATGTCCGACAGCACTTTCGGGTCCAGACCGTTTTTCACCCCCAGTGCCAGCGCTTCGGCAGTGCCCGCCATCAGGATACCCAGCAGCATGTTGTTGCAGATTTTCGCTGTCTGCCCGGCGCCATTGCCACCGGCGTGGAAGATGTTCTTGCCCATGGTCTCCAGCAGCGGGCGCGCTTCGGCCAGGTCTGCCTCGGCGCCGCCAACAATAAAGGTGAGCGTACCGGCAGCGGCCCCGGCAGTACCACCGGAAACCGGCGCATCCAGCATGCGCAGGCCTGCGGCTGCGGCGGCTTCCGCCACCTTGCGAGCATCGCTGGCGGCGATGGTGCTGCAGTCAATCACCAGCGTACCCTTGGGCAGGCTGGCAAACAGCCCTTGCTCGCCCAGATACAGTGCCTGCACATGCTTGCCGGCGGGCAGCATGGAAATCACCACGCTAGCCCCTTGCACGGCGTCCAGCGCGCTGCTGGCGGCACGCGCGCCGGCAGTTTGCAGCCTGGCTAGTGCCTCGGCTGACAAATCGAAAGCGGCTACGCTAAAACCCTTGGCCACCAGATTGAGCGCCATTGGCCCGCCCATATTGCCCAGGCCGATAAAGGCGATGTGTGTCATTGCGTCTCTCCTCTTTTCTTGTACTTAAGACAGCGAGGCCATAGGGTGCTGATCGGCCGGCCACGGCGCCACAAAATGGCTGTCCACCCAGTCCTGCGGGATGTCGGCCAATTGGCGGTAATGCCATTGCGGCTGCCTGTCCTTGTCCACCAGCAGTGCGCGCACGCCTTCGCGGAAGTCCGGCTTGTGGCAGAAGTTGAGCGACAGCACCAGCTCCATGCGCAGTGCTTCAGCCAGCGACAGGTGGCGGGCGCGCTGGAAGATTTCCCAGGTCACGGCGGCGGATACCGGGCAGCCGTGACGGAAGTTTTTGGCCGCGCTGGCCAGCCAGTCGTTGTCGAACGGTTGTGTGCCCAGGGCATCGGCCACGCTGGCCAGATTGCCCATGCTCATCAGCTGATGAATGGTCAGCAGATTGGGCTGCACATTGGATGGTGGCAGGCTGCTGCGTGCGGCCTGTTCCAGCTGGCTGAGCAGGGCGGACACCTGAGCGTGGCGGGTGGCTGCATCGGCGTCCCAGTATTGCTGCTGCAGCTGCTCCAGCAACTGCGGCCAGGCGTCAGTGGCCAGCACGTGATCGGCCAGATTGCAGATCAGCGCATCGTGGGCGTTGAGCGGTGCGCCGGTCAGGCCGAGGAACAGGCCGACGCGGGCGGGCATGCGTTGCAGAAACCAGCTGCCGGCTACATCCGGATACAGGCCGATGGTGATTTCCGGCATGGCAATGCGGGTGGCACTGGTGGCCACGCGGTGGCTGGCCCCGGCCATCAGCCCCAGCCCGCCACCCATCACGATGCCGTGACCCCATACGATGAGCGGCTTGGCATAGCAGTGGATGTGGTAGTCCAGCGTGTATTCTTCGCGGAAAAACTCCAGCGCCTGCGGCTGCGGATAGCTGTCGTCGCTCAGCAGCGCTTCGCGCAGGGCACGCACATCGCCCCCGGCACAAAAGGCTTTTTCGCCGGCTCCACGCAGCAACACGGCGGCGATATCGGGGTGGGCTTCCCAGGCGGCCAGCTGCGGCTGCAGCAGGCGTATCATCTGCAGCGTCAGCGCATTCAGTGATTTTTCGCTATTGAGGGTGGCAATGCCGAGGCGCTTGCCATCGGCACAGCGGACTTCTTCAAACAACACGGCGTCGTGCATGGCGGCTCCTGTCAGCGGTTGTGCCATTGCGGGCTGCGCTTGGCCAGAAAGGCTTGCACGCCTTCTTGCTGGTCGGCGGTGTCAAACAGCTTGATGAACTGCTCGCGTTCGTGAATCAGGTTATAGCCGGGCGGTTCGATGCGTGCGCGCTGTACCAGCTGCTTGCACACCTTGACCGAGGAGGGCGACTGACGTGCCACTTTTTCCGCCAGCTTGAGCGCAGCTTCCAGCGCCTGGCCCTGGCCGACCACTTCTTCTACCAGGCCGATGCGCTCAGCGGTGTCGGCATCCACCCGCTCGCCACACAGAATCATGCGCTTGGCCCAGCCTTCGCCCACCAGCCACGGCAGCTGCTGGGTGCCGCCGGCGCAGGGCAGCAGGCCGACTGCAGCTTCCGGCAGCGCCATTTGCGCCTGTACTTCGGCAATGCGGATGTCACAGGCCAGCGCGCATTCCAGCCCGCCGCCCATGGCATAGCCGTTGATGGCGGCAATGCTGACGCCACGGAAGGCCGCCAGCGCCTCGAAGGCCTCGCCGAACAGCATGGTCATTTCGGTGGCCACCAGCTTGTTGCCGTCGGCAAACAGGTTGAGGTCGGCCCCGGCGGAGAAGAACTTGTTGCCGCTGCCGGTGATCACCAGCGCGTAGATGTTGTCGTCCGCGTTCAGGTCTGCCACCAGTTGCTTGAGCGCGTTCAGGCTGGCGCGGTTCCAGGTATTGGCTGGCGGGTTGTCGATGGTGACCTGGGCGGTGTGGCCGCGTATTTCCACTTGCAGATGAGCGTAATGTGTCATGGCGTTCCCGATCATTGGTAAGTAGGGCTTACAGTCTGTATACGATCTTTGTTGTCCTGAATCCTAGGCTGCTGACAAAGTTATTTGGTGCGATTGTATTGGACCCGGCAAAGCCGGGCCTTTCGACTAAACAATTGATTCCGCAGCCTTCTAATCTATTCCCAATCCCCCCGCCCTTGCCCTGCAAGGGAGCCTCGCTTTCC
>NZ_RFAR01000098.1 GCF_003693445.1 Aquitalea palustris
GAACTCGCGATTTGCTAACGTCAAATCGCTCAAACAGGGCAGGCGCTTAACACCTCGCCCCGGCCACCCCTCGGCATGCTTGACGGGGCCAAGTGGGCGCGTTGGTGCGGTGGTTGATTTTTGAAAAACAAAAAGCATCGTTGATGACTTGCTCTCCTGACGAGGCCAAGACAGCAGTAGAAATAGGATGTGCGGGGTGTCGTCTCAGTCGTTGGCTCGTTGAAACAACAAATTCAACACAGCCCGGTCCCGTCAGCGCGAGCCGACACAGACGTGCCGCTCAGGGT
>NZ_RFAR01000099.1 GCF_003693445.1 Aquitalea palustris
AAAAACCTGCTGCTGCGTTGCGCCGCCTTGCCCCAGGGGCGCTACGCTGTTTTGTTAGCCGCTCTTAACCTCACCACTATTCACTGTTTGACCACCTCGCCACGCTGCACAGACAGCGGGCAGGGCGGAGCTTTGCCTGCAGGCCGCCGGCAAGGGGGCTGTGCAGCCTGCAGTTTGTTTCTTTCAACCACCTTCATGGAGCTGACATGTCTCAACATCAGGACGTCAAACAGGCACTGGGCGACAACGCCGCGCGCCAGCTAGCCAATGCCACCAAAACCGTACCGCAGTTGTCCACCATCAGCCCGCGCTGGCTGGTGCACCTGCTGCAATGGTCGCCGGTAGAAGCGGGCATTTTCCGTCTGAACCGGGTGAAAAATGCCGCTGGCGTGCAGGTGGCCTGCTCGCAGCGCGACGAGTCCGAACTGCCGCAAACCTTTGTCGATTACGAAGAACAGCCGCGTGAATTGTTCCTCAATGCAGTGACTACCGTACTGGACGTGCACACCCGCGTATCCGACTTGTACAGCAGCCCGCACGACCAGATCAAGGAACAGCTGCGCCTGACCATTGAAACCATCAAGGAGCGTCAGGAATCCGAGCTGATCAATAACCCGGAATACGGCTTGCTGGCCAATGTGGACGACACCCAGCGCATCTCCACCCTGACTGGCGCACCGACCCCGGACGATCTGGACGAGCTGTTGACCAAGGTGTGGAAAGAACCGGGCTTCTTCCTGGCCCACCCGCTGGCGATTGCCGCCTTCGGTCGTGAGTGCACCCGCCGTGGCGTACCGCCGCCGACTGTAAGCCTGTTCGGTTCGCAGTTCATCACCTGGCGCGGTGTGCCCATCATCCCGTCGGACAAGCTGCCGATCGACGAAGACGGCAAGACCAAAATCCTGCTGCTGCGCGTGGGTGAAAAGCGTCAGGGTGTGATCGGCCTGTACCAGCCGGGTGTGGCTGGCGAGCAGAGCCCGGGGCTGTCGGTGCGCTTCATGGGCATCAACCGCAACGCCATCGCGTCCTACCTGATTTCGCTGTATTGCTCGCTGGCCGTGCTGACCGAAGATGCGCTGGCCGTGCTCGAAGACGTGGAGATTGGCAAGTACCATGACTACCCAGATACCTACAAGTAAGCCTGAGGGCCTGCCGGACATCGCCCAGCTGGCGAATCTGGCCAATGCCTTCTTCAGCGCCTTGCCGGGGCAGCTGCCGGGCAGCCCGCCACCTGCAGCCAACGGGCTGAATCTGGACGTGGCTGGCCCGCAGTTGTCGCCACAGCCGGCCGCGGCCGCCGCACACACGCCGGAACCGGCGGCGCTGGATGGCTTTGGCCGGGGTGGTCCGCATGCCTACGCTGTGCCGCAAGGCTATGGCGCGGCCATTCCGCAAGTGGCGGCGGCCCAGCCTTCCGCGCCGTCGCTGGCCGGGTCAGCCGTGCCGTCCTCGCCGTATTACTTTATCGGCGAATCCTCGGCTTATCCCTCCGCTGCACCGGATGTGGCGGTGGATGACCGGGTAACGGCGCAGTCCTTTGGCCTGCCCGGTGCGGATGAGCTGCGTGCCTTGCTGGCCGGTGACAGTCGCCAACCAGTGGCAGCGGCACCCGCGCAGGGTAATAGCCACGGCTATTACTTTGTCGAGGAGTGGCCGCAGCATGGCAAGGCACCAGATTTCGACCGCAAGGTGGCCAGTCGCGGCCATGGCTTTGATGTGAACGCCGTGCGTCGTGACTTCCCCATCCTGGCGGAGCGGGTGAATGGCAAGCCGCTGATCTGGCTGGACAACGCCGCCACCACGCACAAGCCACAAGCGGTGATCGACCGGCTGGCCTATTTCTACCAGCACGAAAACTCCAACATCCACCGCGCCGCGCATGAGCTGGCGGCACGGGCGACGGATGCCTATGAAGCGGCCCGGAACAAGGTGGCGCGCTTTATTGGCTCGCCCAGCCCGGATCAGGTGATTTTCGTGCGCGGTGCCACCGAAGCCATCAACCTGGTGGCCAATACCTGGGGGCGTCAGAATATCGGCGCCGGCGATGAAATCGTGGTGTCGCAGCTGGAGCACCACGCCAACATCGTGCCCTGGCAGATGCTGGCAGCAGCCAGCGGTGCCAAAATCCGGGTGATTCCGGTAGATGACAGCGGCCAGATCCTGCTGGACGAATACCGCAAGCTGCTGAACAGCCGTACCAGGCTGGTGGCCATCACCCAGGTATCCAATGCCCTGGGCACGGTGACGCCGGTGCAGGAAATCGTGGCGCTGGCGCATGCCGCCGGGGCGCGGGTGCTGGTGGACGGGGCGCAGTCGGTCTCGCACATGCGGGTGAATGTGCAGGCGCTGGATGCAGACTTCTTTGTGTTCTCCGGACACAAGGTGTTTGCACCCACCGGCATCGGCGTGGTGTACGGCAAGAAGGAGTTGCTGGACAGCATGCCGCCGTGGCAAGGGGGTGGCAACATGATTGCCGATGTCACCTTCGAGAAAACGCTGTATCAGCCGGCGCCCAACAAGTTCGAGGCAGGCACTGGCAATATCGCGGACGCGGTGGGGCTGGGGGCGGCCATCGACTATGTCGAGCGTATCGGGCTGGAAGCGATTGCCCATTACGAGCACGACCTGCTGGTGTATGCCACCCACGGCCTGCAGTCGGTACCGGGTTTGCGCCTGGTTGGCACGGCAGCCAACAAGGCCAGCGTGCTGTCCTTTGTGCTGCCGGGCTATCGTACCGAGGAAGTGGGCAAGGCGCTGAATCAGGAAGGCATTGCGGTGCGCTCCGGCCACCACTGCGCCCAGCCGATTCTGCGGCGCTTCGGGCTGGAAGCCACGGTGCGGCCTTCGCTGGCTTTCTATAACACCTGCGAGGAAGTCGATACCCTGGTAGCGGTATTGCAGCGGCTGGCACGCCGGCATTGATGGTGGTTTGCTAAGACCCGATAACAAAGCCCCCGCGCCAGCCTTGCCGTACGCCATGTACTGTCTGCGGCGGCGCGC
>NZ_RFAR01000100.1 GCF_003693445.1 Aquitalea palustris
CTTAAGACCTCGCCCCGGCCACCCGTCGGCATGCTTGATGGGGCCCAAGAATGGCGTCGGTACGGTCGAGAATCAGACGATGTGGGTGACTTCGTGTGCAGAATCAAAACTACTGAAAGTGAACTTCTGCTTTCGACCCAAAGCGGTCATGTTACAAAGCGTTGATTGCTATGGCTTGTATTCTCATTCTTCAGTAATGCTTTTCTATGTATGCAGAACATAAAAGAAGCAGCCCGCCACTTATCAGATATCCAAGCCCGCCAAGCAATCTGGAGAGACAATATCCTGCAAGAATTGCAATGGGTGATAGTATCACTATGCGACTTGCTTTGAATGCCATTACTATTTTACCTGAGCAACGCGGACAATTTGCAGTTCCCTTTGAAAGGTAAAACCCGAGTTCACTATTACACCAAGGACATTTCATCGAAAATTTACCTTAATAAAAGATTTGTATTTTCTTAGATGTTAAGATCATAATCTATGAGTTGCAGATTTGCTGACAATTCCTCTCCGTTAATGACTTCAAACGACCCAAAACAGTCATTACGCCCCGAAATATCCATTACTATTTGGACATTCTTTTTTTCATTGAAATAAAAATAAAGATTAAAAAAATAGTGAAAAATGCAGCATAACTGCCTCGCCATATGAAACCACGCACGAAGTAACCCATCCAGATTTTGGATTTCCGCAGAAATAATTATAATGCACAACACCATCGAAAAAATAGACAAAGGCAACTAAAAAAACTAAAAAAACCAATTACTAACGAATCAGTCCTTTCCTTAAAAAATACGGCACTTCTGCTCATGTTTGACTTATCTAAGAAAAATCCAACATTCATCACAATAGATAGTAAAGTCAAAGCATATCGAGAAACAACCTGCCAGAAAAACATTCCCCTTCCTTGGTTTGAGCAGGAAAGTAACTGACTTGGATCTACATTAAAAACAACAACAAATATATATGAAAACGGGAATCCTAATATTGCAGCACCTACGCATATTTTTATAAATACCATTGAAAAATTTTTAATATTCATCATTTATATCGCTCCAACTTTATCTTGAGCGTAAATATCCACAATATATGAAGTGGCACTTGCAAGTGCATCATCGTAACAGTCTGCTCCTGGCCGACAGTCGCCTATCATTAATGTACTAAATTGCCAAAGACCGCTACTTATTTGGATGCGATCAGTTTTGGTGGTTTTTGATTTAATTACTTTTAAAGAGCAAATTTTTCTTATAAATAAGTTAATAATTTTATTGCAAATAGAAACACTACAAATAATACTATCTGAAAAAATAAAGCTAAAACTGAAGAGTAAACCCCCAATCTGGAAAGGGTGTTTTTTATAAATCCACCAGTCAGGATGTCGAAAATAAAAACAAGAAAATTCATTTAATGGTCTTTACTGTAATTATTATTTTCCCTAGCGTGAAAAATATAGATATACAGTTATAAATTAAGTTTTCAATCATGATTGAAATGACGAAAAACCGTCGAGGAAAGGAATTCTTAACTAGGATGTCCGCACCTGGCCGACACCCGCCATACTAGCACAATGGCATTACCCTATTCTTAGCCTGCATCAGTTCTCCATCTACACCGTGCTTCGCTACCGCCAGCACCGCACCAATGCGCCAACGGCGCCCCGTCAAGCATGCCGACGGGTGACCGGGGCGAGGTGTTAAGCGCCTGCCCTGTCTGAGCGA
>NZ_RFAR01000101.1 GCF_003693445.1 Aquitalea palustris
TTGTAAGGCAGACGCTCTACCAACTGAGCTAAACGCCCTGAAACCTTTCGCTGTCTGCGTTTGCGTCTCAGCGAGGAGGCGAATTAAAGCACAGTCGTTTTTTCAGCGCAAGGGGTTGGTTTCATTTTTTTGCATAAAACGGGCAAATCTCAAATAGACAGTTCATGCTGATTGAATTTTGTCAGACAGGGGCGTGACGGATTCTTTTGCACTCATGTATGATTGCCCGATTCGCTTAATCGGATGATGTGAATAATGAAGCCGACCTTTCTCGATTTTGAGCAGCCGATTGCCGAGCTCGAGAACAAGATAGAAGAGCTGCGTTTCGTGCAGGATGACTCCGTACTGGATATCTCCGAAGAAATCGCACGCCTGCAAAAGAAGAGTCTGGAACTGACCAAGACTCTATATGCCAAACTGTCCCCCTCGCAGATCTCCCAGGTGGCTCGCCACCCGCAGCGTCCTTATACACTGGACTACCTGCGCAGCATCTTCACGGATTTCGAAGAGCTGCATGGTGATCGATCCTTTGCCGACGACCCGGCAATCGTGGGTGGCTTGGCGCGTTTCAATGGCCAGTCTGTAATGGTGATTGGCCATCAGAAAGGCCGTGACACCAAGGAAAAGATCTACCGCAATTTCGGCATGCCACGCCCGGAAGGCTATCGCAAGGCCCTGCGCCTGATGAAGCTGGCCGAAAAATTTGGCATTCCTATCATGACCTTCGTCGATACCCCGGGTGCTTATCCGGGTATTGGCGCAGAAGAGCGCGGCCAGTCTGAAGCCATTGGCCGTAATCTCTACGAGATGGCCAGACTGCGTGTGCCTATCATCTGCACCATTATCGGTGAAGGTGGTTCTGGCGGTGCGCTGGCGATTGCCGTCGGCGATCAGGTCAATATGCTGCAGTACTCTACCTATTCGGTGATTTCGCCCGAAGGCTGTGCTTCCATTCTGTGGAAAACAGCCGAGCGAGCATCCGAAGCGGCCGAGGCACTGGGTATTACAGCCAATCGTCTGAAAACCCTCGGTCTGATTGACCGCGTGGTGACCGAGCCGGTTGGTGGTGCACATCGCGATCATGCGCAAATGATGAATGCGATGAAGCGCATGCTGCAAGAGCAGTTGAAGGACTTTGCCAATCGTCCGATCGAGGTGCTGCTGAAAGAGCGTTTCGAGCGTTTGATGAGTTATGGACGTTACAAGGAAGATGCAGCCTGATCTGCTAGACGCCCTGTTAGCCCACTGGCCGGACAATTTGTCCGGCCTTTGTGCTTTTGAGCTTGGATTGAGTGGTGGGCTCGACTCCATGGTGCTGTTATCGCTGCTGGCACGTGCGCGTCAGTACCAGCCGCAACTGCGGCTTTCTGCAGTGCATGTGCATCATGGCCTGAATGCAGCGGCTGATGACTGGGTTCTGCACTGTCAGGAGATATGCCGACAGCTGGACGTTCCCTTGCGTGTGGCGCGGGTTGTTGTCAGTCGTGCTGCTGGGGAGAGCCTGGAGGCGCAGGCAAGGCAGCAGCGCTACGCGGTGTATGCCCAATCCACGGCCGAGGTGCTGGTGCTGGCGCACCATCTGGACGATCAATCCGAAACCGTGCTGTTACAGCTGCTGCGTGGTGGTGGGGTGCGTGCGTTGTCTGGCATACCGGCATTACGCAGCTTGGAGCACTTGCAGCTATGGCGACCATTGCTGGGTTTTACCCGGCAACAGCTCGAGCGGTATGCCAGTGAGCAGGGGTTGAGTTGGGTCGAGGATGACAGTAATGCCGACATAGCCTACCGCCGCAATTTATTGCGACACCGCATCATGCCGCTGCTGCAGCAGCATGTTCCGTCCTACCGGCAACAGCTTGGACGTACTGCCTGGCATATGGCACAGGCATCGCAATTGGTGGATGAGGTGGCGGCCGCTGATTTGGCCAGTTGCACCACTGGTGCTGCGCTGGATGTCGAGCGAGTACTGTCCTTTTCACCAGTGCGGCAGGGCTTTCTGCTGATGGCCTGGTTGCGGAGTATGGGGCAGTCGCAAGTGGCGCCGGAACAGTTGCAGGAGTTTTTGCGACAACTGCGTGTGGCTGCTGCGGCCAGTCAGCCCTGCTTGCAATTGCCAGAACTTGTGGTGGTGCGTTATCGCCAACTGCTGCATGCGGTGCCGGTGCTGCCATCCCTGTCAGCATGTGCGTTGCAGTTTGATCCGGAGCGGCCAGTGTGTCGCCTGTCGGACTGGGGTGGCAGTTTGCGCTGGGTGCGGCGTGGTGGTTTGACCTTGCAATCACTTGTCGGGGATTTGCAATTGCGTCCGCGCCTGGGTGGTGAGGTATTGCAACAGGCGGTGGGGCGCAAGCCGGTTAAAAAACTGTTGCAGGAGGCAGGTATTCCCCCCTTGCTGCGCCGGCAATGGCCCTTGTTGTATGCCGCAGATGGTCGTTTGCTGGCGCTGCCAGGTGTGGCGGTGGCTAGTGATTGTTTCAGCCCGGAGGGCTACTGGCCGGAATGGCAACCCGGACTAGAGGGTTGAGACGGGAAGGTTAAAAAAAGCGCCCCAATATAAGGGCGCTTCTTTACTGAACCAGTGTTTGGGCTTAGTCACGTTCACCATTGAAGGCCATCAGCAATTGCAGCAGGCTGGTAAACAGATTGTAAATGCTGATGTAGATCGACAGTGCAGCCGATACATAGCTGGTTTCACCACCGTCCACGACTACCTTGACCTGCCACAGAATCATCAGCGAGCTGAACAGGGCAAAGGCGGCAGCAATGGCGAGCTGCATGCCGGGCATTTGCAGGAAGATGTTGGCCACCACGGCGACCATCAGCACGATGGCGCCAATGGTAAGGAAGCTACCCAGTGCGGACAGATCGCGCTTGGTAGTGCTGGCGATGCCGGCCATGACGACAAAAACCAGTGAAGTCGCTGCGCCGGCCGTCATGATCAGCTGTCCGCCGTTGCTGAAGCGCAGTGCAAATTGCAGCAAGGGGCCCAGCAGCAGGCCCATCATGAAGGTAAAGCCCAGCATCAGGAATACGCCCAGCGAGTTATTGCGGTTTTTCTCAATGGCAAAAACCAGGCCGTAAAATACCGCCATGATGGCCAGCATGCCCATGATGGGGCTGGCCGCCATGAAGGCGAAATTGAGGTGTGTGCCAATCAGGGCACCCATCACGGTGGGAATCATCGAAAGACCCAGCAGCGCATAGGTATTGCGCAGAACCTTGTTGCGTAGGCCGCTGGTGGTACTGGTCTGGTAGGTATTGTGCAGGTCCGGTTGCATGCTGCCCTCTCTTGATTTGGATGTTTGTTGCGCTGTTGCAAAACAATATGCCTGCATTGTGACATGAAAACATGACAATGGTTCATTTGACATAGTGCTTGAACAGCAGGGGATCCTGAGGTATATTTGCCGCCTCTTTCGCGGTGCTCTCGAGTGCTGCTGATGGGCGAGCGTGGCGGAATTGGTAGACGCACTGGATTTAGGTTCCAGCGCCGCAAGGCGTGAGAGTTCGAGTCTCTCCGCTCGCACCACTGATGTTTTTCCTGAGTATCTGTATTCCTCTAAGATGACCGTAGATAAAGGCTTTTAGCTCTTTTCTACTCTGTCAATATCTCTGCTTTACACTGTTAAATTCCTCATAGTTCTGTACTCTTTGTCGCGATTTTATCGCATGGATTGTCGCACATGGCTACGCTTGAAAAGCGTAAGGCAGCCTCGCGTCCGTAAAGGCGGGCTCAATGATACGGCTACATTCAGAACCAAGGCCGAAGCTGCTGTGTGGGCTGCTGCTATAGAAAATGATCTGGCGGAGAGCCGTGCTGGCTTAGTACCTAACAGGACATTTGGCGAGTTGCTACTGCGGTACTCCGAAGAAGTATCTCCATCAAAACGTGGTGGTCGTTGGGAGTAAATTCGCATTGCTATGCTGATCCGGGACTACACAGCGCTATGTAATACTTGGAAATATTGCTTCTCAAACTCTACCGGCGATAGCCCGTTTGCGGAACC
>NZ_RFAR01000102.1 GCF_003693445.1 Aquitalea palustris
GTGGCTTTGCCGTGGTGGCCGACGAGGTGCGCAAGCTGGCCGAACGCACCAGCACCTCCACCGGTGAAATCAGCCATATGGTGCGCGATATCCAGGGCCATACCGACACGGCGGTGGCCAGCATGCAAAGCCTGCTGCAACAGGCCAATGGCAGCGTGGAACTATCCCAGCGCGTGGGGCAGACCATTTCGCAGATCAACCAGCAGGCCAAGGGCGTGGTGCAGGTAATCAGCCGCTTTGCCGAGATGAAAAACCAGAGCGATCAGGTGAACTGAAGACGGCAGGAGCAGGCTCAAGGGTAATTCCGCATTGGCAGAGCGGGGGAAATAGGGATTAAATGCAACCAGTCCCCTGCTCCAGCCTGTCGGAGGCGCCGCGCACCATGAAAATCGGCCTGTTCATTCCCTGTTTCATCAACGAACTTTTTCCTCATGTGGCCATGGCCACGCTCGAGCTACTGGAAAGCCTGGGCTGCGAAGTGGCGTTTCCCATGGAGCAGTCCTGCTGTGGCCAGCCGCTGGCCAACAACGGCGACAGCAAGGGCGCCTGTGATGCTGCCCGGCGCTTTACCAGCGTATTCCAGCAATACGACTATGTGGTCGCGCCATCCGGCAGCTGCGTTTCGCACGTCACCCACCACTACGACTGGTATATCGCGGACGATCCGGCCTATCAGCAGCTCAAGCCCAAGGTCTACGAGATCATCGAATTCCTGCAGGACGTGCTCAAGCTGGAAAAACTGCCCAAGCCGGTGTATTTCCCGCACAAGGTCTCCATTCACCAGAGCTGCCACGGCCTGCGCGAACTGCACCACGCCAGCCCGTCCGAACTGATGATTCCTTATCAGTCGCGGCTGGAAAACATCCTCAAGCTGGTGGATGGCGTGGAAGTACTGCTGCCCGAGCGCCGCGACGAATGCTGCGGTTTTGGCGGCACCTTCTGCGTGGATGAACCGGAACTATCCACCGCCATGGGTGAAGACCGCGTGGCCCAGCATGAGGCCACCGGTGCGGAATATATCGTCGGCGCCGACCCCTCCTGTCTGATGCACATGGGCGGCATCATCCGCCATCAGGGCAAGCGCATCCGCCCGCTGCACATTGTGGAAATCCTCACCGGTCGCGGAGCAGGCGCATGAAAGACGACAGCGTAAAACACCCGCAAGCTGCGGCTGAATTCCTCAAGGACCGCGCCCAGGCCAAATGGCACGACAGCGCCATCTGGTGGGTGCGGCAAAAGCGCGATGCCCAGGCCAAACAACTGCCGGAATGGGAAGAACTGCGCCGGCTGGCACGTGAGATCAAGGCCCACACCCTGTCGCAGCTGGATGACTACCTGGCCCAGTTTGAAGCCAATGCCCAGAACAACGGCGTCACCGTGCACTGGGCAGCCGATGCCGACGAACACAACCGCATCGTGCACAGCATTCTGGCAGCGCGGCAGGTGAAGAAGCTGGTCAAGTCCAAGTCCATGCTGACCGAAGAATGCGGGCTGAACCCCTATCTGGAGCAGCGTGGCATCGAGGTGGTGGATACCGACCTGGGCGAGCGCATCGTGCAATTGCGCCACGAAGCCCCCAGCCATATCGTGATGCCAGCCATCCACCTGAAGAAAGAGCAGATTTCCGAGCTTTTCCATAAAGAACTGGGCACCGAGGCCGGCAATAACGACCCGACCTACCTCACCCACGCAGCACGGGCCAATCTGCGCGAGCATTTCCTGACGGCGGATGCCGGCCTGACCGGGGTGAATTTCGCCATTGCCGAAACCGGTGGTGTGGTGGTGTGCACCAATGAAGGCAATGCCGACCTTGGCACCAGCCTGCCCCCCATCCATATCGCCAGCATGGGGCTGGAAAAAATCATTCCCAAGCTGGAACACCTGGGGGTGTTCACCCGGCTGCTGGCACGCTCGGCGATCGGCTCACCGGTTACCACCTATACCTCGCATTTCCACCAGGCCCGCCCTGGTGGCGAGATGCACATCGTCATCGTCGACAATGGCCGCAGCGACATTCTGGGCAATGAAGATTTCTACCAAAGCCTGCGCTGCATCCGCTGTGGCGCCTGCATGAATACCTGCCCGGTCTACCGGCGCAGCAGCGGCTTCAGCTACAGCTACATCATTCCCGGCCCCATCGGTTCTACCCTGGGCCCCAGCCGCGACATGAAGAAGCACGGCAGCATGGCCTTTGCCTGTAGCACCTGCGGCTCCTGCTCCAATGTCTGCCCGGTCAAGATCAATCTGCACGAACAACTGGTACTGCATCGCAAGAAAGCCTTCGACCAGAACCTGCTGCCCACCGGCAAGAAAATGGGCCTGCTGGCCATGCGCTTCCTGACCCAGCATCCGGCCCTGTTCGATCTGGGCGGCAAGGTGATGCGCAAGGTGGTGCCCATCATCCCGGAAAGCCTCACCCGCCACAGCGCCTGGAGCCGCGCTGGCCGTGATCTGCCACCAATGCCAGCCCAGAGCTTCAAGGAACAGTATCAGCAGCGCAGCCAGAATAAGCAGGACAAGGAGGAGCAGCAATGAGCGCCCGTGACAACATACTGGCCCGTATCCGCCAGAACCGCCCGCAAGCCTCGGCGCTGCCCGATATTCACGCCGTCCCCTTCATCCGCTACGACGACCAGTTTGAGGCCTTTGCCACCTTGATCCGCAACCTGGGCGGCGATGCCGTCCAGTTGCAGGATGGCCAGAGCGTGGCCGATATCGTGGCTGCACGCTGGCCGGATGCCGGTCGCACCGTTGACCTGACTGTGGCTGAGCATGAAGAAGTGGATGATCCACATGCCTGGCACGATGTCGATGTCGCCATCGTCCCCGGTCAGCTGGCAGTGGCAGAAAATGCCACGGTCTGGGTAAGCCACCCGGACAACCGCTTCCGCTCCATCTATTTCCTCACCCTGAAGCTGGTGCTGGTGGTGCCGCGTGAGGCCATGGTAGACACCATGCGTGATGCCTATGCCCGCATCGACATGGAGGAGCATGGCTTTGGTGCCTTCATTTCCGGCTCGTCCCGCACCGCCGATATCGAACAAAGCCTGGTAATGGGTGCCCATGGCGCCATGGCCGCGCTGGTGATTTTTGTCTGATTTGTACGCACGGAGCATTGCTTCCTTGGGGCCCCTCACGGGGCCATTTTTCTGCCCGCCATTTCTATCCAGCCTCTCCATCAGACATGAAAAAACCGCCGGTCTGGCGACGGGCGGTTTTGGGCTGGCAGTGCTCAATACTCAGCGGTTGACTTCCACCTTGTAACGCGGCGGCAGCAGCAAGGCCGGCACTTCGCGCTGTGCCTTGCGGCTACGGCGGCTACCAGCGGTCGGATTGATGGTTTTCAGGCCCTCACCCGACTTGCCCACCATCAGGGCAGAAGCCGGCAAGGACATCGGATCACGCTGTGATTCGCGCGGGGTGGAGCGCGCCGGGCTGCTACGGCCTTCGCGGCCGCCCTCGCGACCATAATCACGACCACCCTCGCCACGAGAGGACTCGCGGCGCGGTGCGGCTTCTTCACGCGGCGCGGCTGCACCCGGCTGGAAGCCTTCCACTACCTGCGGCTTCAATGTCTGGCGGGTCAGCTTTTCAATGGCCTCATGCTGGCGGGTTTCCGCCGGGCTCATCAAGGAAATGGCGATACCGCTGGCACCGGCACGGCCAGTACGACCGATACGGTGTACATAGTCTTCCGGCGAATTGGGCAGCTCGTAATTCACCACGAACGGTAGTTCGGTAATATCCAGGCCACGGGCCGCCACATCGGTGGCCACCAGCACGCGCAGGCTGCCTTCCTTGAAGGAGGACAGGATTTCCAGGCGCGAGGCCTGGGCCTTGTCGCCATGGATGGCTTCCGCCACCAGGCCATCACGCTTGAGATCACGCGCCAGCTGGTCGGCACTGATCTTGGTCTTGCAGAACACAATGACCTGGCTCATGTCGCGGGTCTTGATCAGATGGCTCAGCAGATGGCGCTTGCGGCCGGCATCCACCGAATACACCAGCTGTTCCACTTGCTCGTTGGTGGCGTTCTGACGGGCGACTTCAACCGTCTGCGGGTCTTTCATGAAGTCCGCAGCCAGGCGTTTGATTTCCGTGGCAAAGGTCGCCGAGAACAGCAGGGTCTGCCGCTCCTTGGGCAACATGCTCATGATCTTGCGGATGTCCTGGATGAAGCCCATGTCCAGCATGCGGTCGGCTTCGTCCA
>NZ_RFAR01000012.1 GCF_003693445.1 Aquitalea palustris
GTGGCTTTGCCGTGGTGGCCGACGAGGTGCGCAAGCTGTCCGAGCGTACCGCCAGCGCCACCTCGCGCATTTTCGACAGCCTGGCCAAGGTGGAAACTGTCAAGCAATCGCTGGGCGATGCCATTGATACCGCCGGCAAGGCCAGCCACGACAACCAGCATGCCCAGCAATCGCTGGATGCCGCCCTCTCCAGCGTGGATGAAACCCTGGCAAGGCTGGACGAGCTGATGGGCAATATCAGCCATTCGCGCCAGCAACAGAGCGAGGCCGGCAACAGCATCCGCCAGCACGGTTTCGAACTGGCGCACCTGGCCAGTACCATCGACGAACAGATGCGCGACGCCAGCCCGGTCATGCGCCAGCTGGCAGAATCGGCCAGCGTGCTGAACCAGGCGCTCAGCTGGTTCCGCCTGCACGCAGCCTAGTCCGCCATCCGGGTGTGACCTGACATAAAACCGTCACACCCGCGTCATGATCTTGCCGTAGCGTGTTGGCTTTCCATTGTGGACAGCCTGCCATGTCGCTCGTCAAACGCCTCTGGCTTACCATTGCCTTCACCCTGCTCAGCCTGGTGCTGGCACTGTCGCTGACCGGTGTGCAACTGTATTCGCTGACCCATCAATTCGAACAATACCGCCAGCGTCAGGCGCTGTCGGCCCACCTGAATCAACTGAAAGCCGCCATGCTCAGCCTGGCGCGCGCCGACCCCATGCTGGACAGCACCGCCCGCCAGCTGGCCGATACCAGCCGGCAGGTACAGCAACTGCGCGGTGACATCCTGCCCGCCCTGCCCAGCGAACGGCGCGACAGCTTCGACCAGACACTGACCCAGCGCTGGGAAGCCTTTACCCGCCAGATTGCCAGCGCACTGAAGATTGCCGAAACCTCGCCGGAAGATGCGCTGAACATTCCGGATGCCGCCTACAAGATGCACATGTTGCCGCTGATCGAAGCCATCGATCAGCAACTGCAGGCCGAGCACGATGGCCTGAGCATGGTCGAAGCCGACATGCAGACCACGGTGGGCCGGCTGTTATTTGCCATTCTCGGCCCGCTGGTGCTGGTGGGCATCGTCGTGGTGCTGCTGCAGCTGGCGACCGCCCGCGCCCTGAAAAACCGCATTCTGATGATGTGCCTGGCTGCCGACAAGATTGCCGCCGGCAATACCGCTGCCCGCTTGCCCGACACCAGCCAGGATGAGCTTGGCCAGGCCGCCCGCCATGTCAACCTGGCACTGGACAAGCTGCTGGAGGTGATGCAGGACGTGCATGTCTCGGCCATCCACAGCGAAGGCCAAAGCCAGCAGGTGCTGGAGCTGACCACCCGCGTGGTGGAGCAGACGCGCCAGCAAATCCAGTATGGCGAGCAAAGCCAGCAAGTGGCCCAGCTGCTGGCCGGGCTGAGTGCCGACATCCTGCAGCAAAGCCGCGAAGCGGGCGGCCTGTCCAGCACGCGCCTGCAAGCCAAGCTGGAAAGCACGGTGGCCGAGCTGCAAAAACTGGGCCGCGCCGTCGAGGATATCAGCCAGCTGGGACTGCGCATTCGCGACATGGCCGAACAGAGCAGCCTGCTGGCGCACGAGGCGGCGGTGGAGGCCACCAAGGTCAGGCGCATGACCGACAAGGAGCTGATTTTCTTCCGCCGCTCCGACGAACACTACCAGCGCCTGGCAGAGCGCCACCGCGACAAGCTGTCGCAACTGGGCAGTCGCCCGGAAGTGCTAGGCAGCACACAGGGCGAGACCACCATCCGCGCCAGCCACAGCGGACCGCATACCGCCCAGGCCCACGACGCCGGCTGAGGTGGTGATTTGCCCATGAAAAACGGCAGCCAGTAATGGCTGCCGTTTTACGTTTACCGTGTAGCGCGGGGCTGATTACAGCGCAGCCAGGGCGGCCTCGTAATCCGGCTCGCTGCCGATTTCGGCGACCAGCTCGCTGTGCAGCACGGTGTTGTCGGCATCCAGCACCACTACGGCGCGGGCGGTCAGGCCAGCCAGCGGGCCGGCAGCCAGCTTCACGCCCCAGGCTTGCAGGAAGTCGGCATTGCGGAAGGTGGACAGGTTCACCACGTTCTCGATGCCTTCGGCGCCGCAGAAGCGCTTCTGGGCAAACGGCAGGTCGGCGGATACGCACAGCACCACGGTGTCGGCCTTGCCGGCAGCCTTTTCATTGAACTTGCGTACCGAGGTGGCGCAGGTCGGGGTATCGACGCTGGGGAAGATGTTGACGATTTTCTTCTTGCCGGCGAAATCAGCCAGGGTCACGTCGGCCAGATCACCATTGGTCAGCGTCAGGGCCGGAGCCTTGTCGCCCTTGACCGGCAGGGTGCCAGCCACTTCAACCGGGTTACCGCGCAGGGTTACAGATGCCATCTTCATGTCCTTCAAGCAAGAGCAGCCAATGCTGTGACTGGCCACAGGGGTGGGGATGCACTCAGTGTGGGGCCTGGCGGCAGAAAATCAACCCTGATACCAGTCCGTCTATTCTTCCAGCTTGAGTCCCAGCTCGTTCAGCACTTCACGCGCACTGCGGAAAGCCTCCACCGCCGCCGGGGCACCGCCATACACCGCGCTGTGCAACAGTACCTCGCGGATTTCCACCAGGCTGGCACCATTATTGATGGCACCGCGCACATGGCCTTTCAGCTCGGTACTGCGGCCCAGCGCGGCCAGCATGGCGCAGGTGATCAGGCTGCGGGTTTTCAGGTCCAGCCCCTCGCGCTGCCAGGTGCTGCCCCAGGCATGCTCGTTCAGCCAGTCCTGCAAGGGGGCGGAAAAACCATCCAGATTGCTCATCGCCCGTTCGACAAAAGCCTCGCCCATCACCTGGGTGCGGCGGGCCTTGCCGGCGGCGCGGTCTTGTTCGCTCATGTCTGCTCCTTATGAAGATGAAGGGATTCTGCCGGGGGTGGGTCGCGGCTCAGGACAACAGGCTGCCCAGCACTTGCACCAGCCGCGCGCATTCGGCATCGGTGCCGATGCTGATGCGCAGATACTGATTGATGCGTGGCGCGGTAAAGTGGCGCACGATCACTGCCTGCTGGCGCAAGCCGGTGGCCAGCATGGCGGCATCGTGCTGCGGGTGGCGGGCAAACACGAAATTGGCCGCCGAGGGCAATACTTCAAAGCCCAGTGCCTGCAATTGCGCAGTCAGTTGTTCCCGCGTGCGCATCACCGCCTGGCAGGTGTGGCGGAAGTAGTCGTCATCCTCGAAGGACGCCACCGCACCAGCCAGCGCCAGCCGGTCCAGCGGATAGGCGTTAAAGCTGTTTTTCACCCGCTCCAGCCCCTCGATCAGCTCGGTTTGGCCAATGGCATAGCCCACGCGTAGCCCGGCCAGCGAGCGGGATTTGGACAGGGTGTGCACCACCAGCAGGTTGGCATAGTCATTCACCAGCGCGATGGCGCTGTCGCCGCCAAAATCAACATAGGCTTCGTCGATCACCACCACCTGGTCGGGATGGTCATCCAGCAGCTGGCGGATGGCGGACAGCGGCAGCAGGCGGCCAGTGGGCGCATTCGGATTGGCCAGAATCACCCCGCCGCAGGGCTGGCGGTAGTCTTCCACCTGGATGCTCAGGCTGTCATCCAGCGGCACCTGCTGCGCCTGAATGCCAAACAGGCCGCAGTACACCGGGTAAAAACCATAGCTGATGTCGGGCATCAGCAAGGGCTGTTCATGCTTGAGCAGTGCCTGGAACACAATGCCCAGCACCTCGTCCGAGCTGTTGCCCACGAACACCTGCGGGCGGCTGACACCGTGGTAGCTGGCAATGGCATCTTTCAGCTTATCGCCGCTCGGGTCCGGATACAGGCGCAGGCTGTCGTCGGTGGCCGCACGGATGGCCGCCAGCACCTTGGGCGACGGCCCGTAGGGATTTTCATTGGTATTGAGCTTGATCAGCGTATCCAGCTTGGGCTGTTCGCCCGGCACATAGGGCGTGAGCTGATGCACCACCGGACTCCAGAAACGACTCATGATTCAACCTTTCCCGGCTACGCCAAACGCAGCCTGCATACATTAACGTCCTGCGCTGCGTGCCGACAGCAACACGCCGCCCAGAATGGCAGCAATTCCCAGCAGGTGATAGCCATGAATGGCTTCACCCAATAGCAGCATGGACAACACGGCACCAAATGCCGGCATCAGGTGGATGAAACTGCCGGCCCGCGCCGCCCCCACCCGCGCCACACCCAGATTGTAAAAATAATAAGCCAGCACCGAAGGCAGCGTGCCGACATAGGCAAAGCTGGCCAGCGTGGACAGAGTCGGCACGGCCCGCCGTCCCTGGGCATATTCCAGCAAAAACAGCGGCAGGATGGCCAGCAAGCCGATGGCCACCAGCAGGGTCAGCAGGCCCAGCCGGTCCAGCTCCGCCGGCAGGCCGCGCAGCAGCAGGGTGTACAGCGCCCAGGCCAGCATGGCGGCAAACACCAGTGCATCCCCCTGATTGATATCCAGAGCCAACAAGCGCGCTGGCTCGCCATGCGCCACCAGCAACAAGACGCCGCTAAAGGACAGCAGCACTGCCAGCAGCTGGCCACGATTCAGCGGCATGCGGAAGAACAAGGCCCCCAGCAGCACGATCAGGATGGGGATGAAGGAATTGAGCAGCACCCCGTTGGTGGCGCTGGTGGACTGCAAACCCAGATACACCAGCGAATTGAAGGCGGCGATGCCCAGCAAGGCCAGCAGGATGATGCGCCGCCAGTGCGGCTGCCACAGGGCACGCTGGGCCAACAGGGGCTTGAGTCCCAGCGGCAGCAGGATGCACAAGGCAATCAGCCAGCGGCCAAACGACAGGGTCAAGGGTGGGATGCTGGCATGGACGGCACGGCCCAGCACGAAATTGCCAGCCCAGAACAGGGCGGCCAAGGTGAGCAGGCAATAGGCAATTGTGTTGGAAGAACGCGGTGAAGTCATGGCTTGAACCATGCCATGCCGGGTGGAAGGCTGGCAACTATTTTGCGGTGCAGCATGCCTGCACTCATGTCTGCACTCATGTCTGCGAGCAGACCGGGATGAAGATTGCGTCTTCCCAGTTCCTCTGCCCGCTACGCGGAACTGTTTTCATGGCGGGGCTGCCCGCCGTGCAGGCAGGGGAGCTGCCTCGCCAGCTCCCCTAGGCGACCCCGGGTTGCGGGTATTTCCGCAGTATCCGCGCCGGGCAAGGCGCCGCCGGACTCGCCATTCACTAAGGTCGAATGGCTCAAACAGTGCGGCGGCTTAAAACCTTGCCCGATCCCGGCTACAACGGCGCGCGCCACGGGGATTGGGGCGCATCACATAACGGTTGGCATCGACACGACGTCTTTTGCCTGCATCGCTGGCCAAGCAAAAAAAAACCGGAGCCGTAGCCCCGGTCAACGACATCCCCCACGAGATGTATTCCCCATCAACAAACTGCAAGGAGCTGCTGCGGCCGCCGTCAAGGCGCGCCGGACAGCATCCAGTCAGAAGCGGTCAGCATAAGCGGGCAGCTGATGGTCTGTCGATGTTTTTGTGAAATATTTCCAACACAATTGATCAAAAATTATTGTATACAATCATACAAACAACAACTTACCGAATATCACATATCTTTTACGTAATTGTTTGATCAAATAATACAATCACTTGCAGAGCAGGCAGGAGGATGGCGGCAGGCCCCAGCCGGGAAAGGCCGCCGCCGACGAGCACGCTGCAAGACCGCTGCCAGCGTGCAAAATGTTAAACAAATGCCACAGTCAGCTGGCCAGCGCCGTCAGCCGTGCCAGCGCATCGGCAGCGTGAAACCGCCCTTTGCCATCACGCGCCACGCGGGCCAGCGCATGTTGCGGATCATGCGTGAAGAATAACCGTCCTTGTCGGGCCAGCAAGTCATCCAGCAAACCACGCTTTTCATCGATCAGCTGTTCCGGGAAGCGGTCGTAACCCATGGTGATGGGCACATGCACCCAGGACGCGCCGGGGATAAGGTCGGCGGCATACAGCACCGGGCCTTCGCCCAGCGGAATTTCCGTCAACAGCATGCCAGGGGTATGGCCATCGCTCAGGTGAAAGCGGTAATCCACCGGCAGGCAGTCTGGCGTTTCGCCATCGGTCAGCACCAGCCGGCCACTGTTTTCCAGCAGGGTAATCAGTTCGGGAATGAAGGAGGCGCGGTCGCGGGCATGCGGCTCCTTGGCACGCTGCCAGGCAGTGCGGCTGACCACGAACTGCGCCTTGGGAAACAGCAGCCGCGCCGGGCCGCCATCCCAGGCGGCCAGCAGGCCGCCGACATGATCAAAATGCAGGTGAGACAGGATGACCACATCGATATCTTCGTGGCTGCTACCGGCGGCCGCCAGGTTGTCCAGCAGCACATGGCCGTCTTCCACCACGCCGTAGCGGGTTTTCAGCTCCGGGGCAAAAAAGGCGCCGATACCGGCCTCCAGCAGAATGCGCCGGCCGTCTTCCTCGCGCACCAGCAGGCAGCGACAGGCCAGCGGCACACGGTGTTGCTCGTCCGGAACCAGCCACTGGCTCCACATGGCGCGCGGCGCATTGCCGAACATGGCGCCGCCGTCCAGTTTCTGGGAATTGCCAAGCAGGGAAGTCAGGGTACGCATGGTTGCTCCGCTCAAGATGCAGTGCCGATGATTATCAAGCAAGCGCTCGGTTCTGTCATCCGCTTTGCAGGCACGGCCATGCTCAGCCAGCCTGCCCCTCCTCGCAGTGGCCGATGAACAACGCCTCCTGCTCCACCTTCAGCTGGCGCTCCAGCATGGCGGCGCACAGATCAGCCAACATGGGTGGCAGCGGCAGCCGGGCCAGCCTAGCCAGTGCCTGCTGGTCTTCCTCTTTCAAGGGCTGGCCACCATGCGCCAGTGTCAGCTCGTCGGCCTGCATGCGCCAAGGCTGCCAGGCGCAGCCGGCCTGCCCGGCCAGCTCGCCCACCTGCAGGGCGATGGCCACCCCGGCCGGGTCCAGATCGCAGGCCACCTGCACCGGCAAGCGCAATACCGCCAGCAGATGGCCCACCGCCTGCAGCCAGCGCCGGTGCGGGTAACCCGGCACCCAGATGGTGAGCACCGGTTCGGCCTGCCGCGTCAGCACCTCGAACACGCTGAGGTTTTCCACGATGCGCACCATCTGCAGCGGGCCGCGGATGGCATCCACTTGTTGCAGTGCTTCCGGTGCCAGCGCCAGCCCGCTTTGCAACAGCCCGGCCGACAGCAGCAGCTGGCCAGCGGCATACAGCTCCAGCGGGCCAGACAGGAAGACATGCGGGGTATGGCGCGAGATGCCGCAGGCTTCCAGCGCAATGCCGAACTCGGCCAGCCAGCGCCGGTCGGCCTCACCAAAGGCCTTGCTGCGCCCCAGCGCATATTGCGAGAACTGGCGCTCGGTGCCCCATAGTCCGGCCGATAGCCAGCCATCCAGCGCCTGGGCGATTTTCAGCCGCCGCTCCAGCGTGGAGGATTGCAGGCGCTGGGCCAGGCTGTCGGCCAGGCCTTGCAGGATGGCGTTCTGCGGCTGCCAGCCGCGCCACAGTTGCACGACTTCGTCGCGGGCATCGGCATCCGGTAGGCCGATCAGGCTGCGCAGCTGGTAGACCTCGCGCCAGCTAACCCAAAACGGCTCCCACTGGCCGAGCCGGCCCGGTTCGGCATGCAGCTCCACCTCGCACCAGCCGCATTCCAGTAAGCGCCGCAGCAGGTCTTCCGCTTGCGCCGCATCACTGCCCTGCCCCAGCAAGCTGGTCCAGCGCTGGCGCATCACGCGCAAGGCCAGCCAGCGCTGCAGCAGGGCCTGGTCGGCCTGCGGCAACAGCAGCGGTGTGGGAGCGAGCGTGGGTTGCAGCAGCAGATGGTGGCCGCGTGCGCCGATGGGCAGGCGTTCGACCAGTTCAGGGGAAATACGGGCAAGCCAGCTGGACATGGGGTTCTGCCAGTGAAGGGTGAAAAGAGTAGACCGCCAGCAGCAAACAAGTTTCCTGCCGGCGAGCTGGCATCAGGCCTCGGCGTCGGGCGCAGCAGCGTCCACGCGGCGGCGGGTTTGCAGGATGGGCGGGGCCCACTGCTCGCCCGGCCGCTTCTTGCGGGTGGCCAGCGTCAGTTCCGACGGCGCAAAGATATTGATGTTGTGGGTGTTGGGCGTGGTGATCAGATACTGCGCCTCGGTGGCCTTGAGGAAGCCGGCCACCCGGTCGATGTTGAAGATGTCCAGGTGGGCGAAAGGCTCGTCGATGAACACGAAGCCGGAGGGATTGGCCTCGTCCATCATCAGGCCGATCAGCAAGATCAGCGACTTCATCACCTGCTGGCCGCCGGAGGCTTCGCCGTCGTTCATGCCCATCAGGCCCTTCTGGTCGAAGTTGAAGCGCAGCGTCAGCCCGGCCTGCGCCAGCGCGGCATCGTCGTTTTCCAGCGTCGGCAATTCGACATCCACGCCGATGCCGGCCAGTTCGCCCAGACGCTTGATATTGGCACCATAGGCGCGCACCGTGGCGCGCAGCTTGCCCATATAGGCGGCGCGGGCGTCGTCGGTGAGTTCACGCGAGCGGTCCACCTCGCTCTGGCGGCGCTGCCGTTCGCGGTCGATCTGCGTCAGATCGTCGGCCAGCTTGTCGCGTAGCGCCAGTACCGACTCGTCGGTTTCCCATTCGCCACCTTGCAGCCGCTCTTGCAGATAATTCAGCTGATGGCGCGCATCGGCGGCACTTTCGTACTCGTCTTCCAGCGCGGCCACATGCTCGGCGGCCAAGGCATCAGCCGGCAGGCGCGTGGCCCATTCGCGCAATTCGGCCAGCAGGCGGCGCAGCTGACGGCGGTGGTTTTCCACCTCCTGGCGCTTGCCGTCGTAACGCGACAGGCTTTCCTGTTCGCGCTGGCAGATGCGGTCGTGCTCCAGCCGGGCATCGCCATAACGCTGATCCGCCGCATCCTTGGTGCTGCTGGCTTCGGCCAGCTGTGCGCCCAGTTCCTGCTGTTGCTGTTGCAGGCTGGCCAGACGGGTGGCCAGTGCGGCGAATTCTTCGGCACGGCTATCCAGCTGGCGGATGGCATCCATGCCGCCCAGGTATTCGGCCAGGCCAGCCGCTTCGCGGGTAATCGCCACCAGTTGTTCTTCATCGGCCAGAATGCGCACATTCAGCTGCTTCAGCTCATCGCGCAGCGCCAGCAGGCGCGACTGGCGTGCGCCTTCGCCAAAGGCAAACTCATGTGCGGCCACACCGATATGGCGCGCGCCACGCCGTTCGCGGAAATAGCCGTCGCGGGTAATCCAGTCGCCATCGACGCCTGCGCCGGCCTGGGCATTTTCCACCCGGCTGACCTTGTTCAGCTGCTGATACAGCCAGTCTGGTGCATTGGCGGAAAAGCGGATCACTTCCAGCAGGCTGCCCTTGCGCGCCGGCGGCGGGCTGCTGCGCTCCGGCACCACGAAATGGCGGAAACGCAGTTTTTCGCCCAAGCGCCAGGCCTCGCCCTTTTGCTGCGGATTTTCCAGCAACACCACATGGCGGTAGGGGCGCAGCATGGCTTCCACCGCGCCCTGCCAACCGGCGTCCATCACCTCGATGATGTCGGACAGCATGGCGTGGCCGATATTGGCCTCGTCCAGCGCGGCCTTGAACTGGCGTACTTCTTCCGGCGAACGGCCACGGCCGATTTCCAGTGCCTCGACATGATTTTTCAGGTCGATACGCTGGCGGTTCAAATCACGCAGGCCGTCTTTGAGCTGCTCGGCCTCGCCGCGCAAGCCAGCCAGCTTGTCGGACAGCGCAGCGGCATCGGCCCCGTATTCACGGCTGGCCAGCGCCTGCAGGCGGTCGCGCTCTTTCAGCTGGCCGCTGACGCTGGCATGCTCGGCCTTGGCCGCCATGAACTGCTCCTGCACCTGCACCCGGGCATGCTCTGCGGCAGCGCGGGCCTCGGCAGCGGCTACTTCGGCCGCCTTGAGCTTGGCCACCAGCTGCAGGGTGTCGTGGTGCTCGCGCCGGGTACGGCTAAGCTGGCCATAGGCGGCGCGGTAGTTTTGCCAGGTCTGGCCCAGCGCGTTCTTGCCATCCAGATAGCCCAGTACCGGCAAGGCTTCGTCTTGCAGACGGCTGATGGTCTGCTGCAATTGCCGCCACTCCAGGAAGCGCCCGGCGCGGGTTTTCATGGTTTCCACCCGCACTTCCAGTGCTTCTTCCTGCCGGGTCAGCGCTTCCAGTTCCAGCTCGGTGGCGCGCTGTTCGTCGCGGGCGCGCTGGTAGTTGTCCAGCACATCCTTGTCGCCAAACACCTGAAACACCAGGTCCAGCAGCTGGCGCGGGCTGTATTCGGTGAGCTTGTCGGTATCGCCCTGCTCCAGCGCCAGCACCTCGCCCACCGCCGGGGTGAGGCCGGCCACTTCCAGGCGGCGGCGGTATTCCTGCACACCCAGCCACTGCGCCTGCGCTTCGGCCAGTTCCAGCGGCACATCGCCATCCAGAATGGCGTAATGGCGCACCCAGTCGCCGCCCTGCTTCTTGATGCGGCACAGCAGGGTGACGGCATCACTGACAATGGGAAAAAACGGGGTGGGATACAGCCCGCCGGATGGGCGACGCGGGTTATCCACCACCCCGCGCAGGTAAGCAAAGGGCTCGCGGTTGTTGCGCACATAGCGCTTGTAATCACGCTTGCCGGAACACTTGATGGCCAGCAGGGTACGCATGGCATCCAGCAGCGTGGTCTTGCCCGAACCATTGGGGCCGATGATGGTGACAATCTGCGCGTCCAGCGGCACCGCCAGTCGTTGCCAGAAGTCCCAGTGCACCATTTCTACCGATTTCATCTGGAACATCAGCGGTCTTCCTCTTGCGCGGGGGCTTGTACGTCGTCATCGGGGCTTGCCACATCGGCAAACAGGCTGGAACCATCATCCATCACCGCCGGCTGCGCCACCGCCAGGGCAATGGCGCTGGCGGTCTTGTCGGCCAGTGCACCAGCGGCCTGCTCGCGGCGCTGGGTCAGCACCTCGGACAAGGCACCCTCGATGATGCGCGGGGCCAGCTGGCTGTAGTCGATCATCAGGTCCAGCATCGGGCCTTCGTCCAGCCACTTGTTACGGCGCACCACAAAGCCCAGGTTCACCAAGCGGCCCAGATTGGCATTGAAGCGGGTACGCCCGCCCAGCGCCTTGCCAAAATCAGCATACAGCGCGTCTTCCGACACACCAGTGGACACGCCCTCGCCGGTTTCCAGCGGCTTTTGTGCGCCAAACATATCGCTCTGGTTTTCGCGCCCGGCTTCCACGCGGGCAATCTGCCGTTCGCGCTTGGGCAGGATGATCAGCGCCCACAGGATCACCAGCAGTGCCACGCCATCGCGCGGCAGCCCCAGATTATTGTTGAGCCAGGCCTCGCCGCTGCCGAATACCGGTTCGGTCATTTCCGGCAGCAGGGCGACGGCGATGTATTCGGCGTAGGGGTTCTCCACCAGCCGCAGGCCGACATCGGCCAGCCGTTTGTCCAGCTCCTGGCGGAAAATGTCATCCAGCAGCGCCTTGCGCGCCAGCGCATCGCTGCGCGGTACCACACACTGGGCCAGCAGGCGGGCGGTGAGGGTTTTCAGTTGCTGTTCCATGGATTAATTCGGGGTATGGGGAAGCAGGCGCGCATCAGACAGCGTGGCGACTTCCGGGTGTTCGGGTTCGATCACGGCTTCGCCGCCGTGCAGGGTGAACGGCAATTTGGCCAGCGCAGCCACGATGCTGGCATCGCCATGACTTTCCGGATCGCCAATCAGCGACAGCAGCGACAGGCGATAAGCCGTTTCGTTGTAGCTGTCGGCCAGCACCGCCTGCTGGATGGGGATGTGGTCTGCCCCGCTCTCGCCCAGTTGCAGGCCCAGTGTCAGCAGCTCGTCGTACATGGCTTCGGCGGCGAACAGGCGCTCCACTTCCAACTCGCCGGACAGGGGCGCGGCCACGCTGCCGGGCAAGGTGGTATTGCCGGCCTTGGCCCGCTCGCGCGCCAGCAGCTCGAATTCCGCCATGTCGGCCAGCTCCGGCGTAGCGATGAAGGCCGGTTCCGGGTTGATGGACAGGCAGCCGGTCAGTTGATCGGCCAGTTGGCCCACCGCCTGACGGCGCAGCCAGTCGGCAATATCGGTAGAGGTAAGGCCGGAGCTGCCCAGATGCACCCGCTGCGCCGCCAGCTGCGCCAGACGGCGCTCGAAGGTGCCGGCCAGCGCCAGCATGCGGCTTTGCGCCAGCGCGATGGCCTGGGCCTGATTCAGCGCAGACAGGCTGAGGGTGTCGTCGGCGGTCAGGCTGCGGATGACTTCTGTTGATTTGGCCACCCAGCGCCACACCGCTTCCAGCCGGTGCTGGGCAGCGCGGATGCGGAATTCGGACTGGGATTCCAGTGCTTCTTCAAACTCGCCGTACAGCTCGTTCAGCCGCGCCAGCAGGTGCTTGAGGGCGTCATCGGACAACTGCCCCACCGCCTGCCCGGCAGCCACCTGGCTGGTGAGATAGCCCAGTTCGACATCGTCACCGGCAAAGTCGATCAGGGTGGCCAGCGCCGCCAGCGCCACGCGGGCGCCTTCGGACAGCTGGTACTGGCCGCCATCGCTGTCATACACCAGCAATTCACCCTCGCGCAGGCGGCCCAGAATGGTGGCCAGCTTGGTGTCGTTGAGATAGGCAAAGCGCTGGGCGATTTCCTGCGGCGTCCAGCGCGGGGCATCGGCGCGGCCACCCAGTTCGCGCAGCACCAACAGGCGCATCAGCACCTCCTCGTCACCACCACGAAACAGGGTGACGAAGACAGACAGATAAGGCCAGGCTTGTTGCAGGCGATTGACGCCGGACAGCGAATCCGGCGCGATGCCCGGCTGGAAGAAGTCGGCGAGCGATTCCAATGGCATTCCGGCTTGAGAAAGCAAAAGCGGATTGTCCAAGGCCGGACGGGGGTAAGTCAACGCATGTCGAATGACTGGCCACTCCGGTCTCCGCACCAGAACATGAAAAAAGCGGCCCCCGAACGGGAAGCCGCTTGTGATCTGGCCGGAAAGTGCCTTACTTCAGGCTGCCGGAGAGGAAGGCCTTGAGGCGTTCGCTCTTGGTATTGCCGAACACTTCGTCCGGGTGGCCTTCTTCTTCCACCAGCCCCTTGTGCAGGAACATGACGTGGTTGGACACATTGCGGGCAAAGCCCATTTCGTGTGTCACCACAATCATGGTGCGGCCTTCTTCGGCCAGGGTCTGCATCACTTTCAGTACTTCGCCCACCAGTTCCGGGTCCAGTGCCGAGGTAGGCTCGTCAAACAGCATCACCTCCGGCTCCATCGCCAGTGCACGGGCGATGGCCACGCGCTGCTGCTGGCCACCGGACATGTGCGCCGGGTACTTGGCCTGGGCCTGGGCATCCAGCCCCACCTTGCGCAGATACTTTTCGGCGCGGGCAATGGCTTCGTCGCGGGACAGGCCCAGCACATGGATGGGGGCTTCGATGACGTTTTCCAGCACCGTCATGTGACCCCACAGATTGAAGTGCTGGAACACCATGGCCAGCTTGGAGCGCATGGTTTGCAGCTGCTTCTGGTCAGACGGAATCAGTTCGCCCTGCTTGTTTTTCTGCAGGCTGATGTCGACACCGCTCAGGCTGATGCTGCCGGCGTTGGGCTTTTCCAGAAAATTGATGCAGCGCAAAAAGGTACTTTTGCCGGAACCGGAGGAACCGATGATGCTGATTACATCGCCGGCCTTGGCCTTGAGCGAGATGCCCTTGAGCACTTCATGGCTGCCATAGCTTTTGTGCAGGTCTTTGACGACTAGCTTTTCCATCTTTGCTTATCCTTGCTTGTTGCTCAGGCCTTCATCGGGCGCAGATGCGCCAGCCACTTGCTTTCCGCCTTGCGGAACAGGGCCACCAGAATGAAGGTGATGCACAGGTAAATCAGCGCCGCCAGACCGAAGGCATTGAACGAGTCATAAGTAGCGGCATTCACGTCGCGCGCCACTTTCAGGATGTCCGGCACGGTGGCAGTAAAGGCCACGGTGGTGGCATGCAGCATCAGGATCACCTCGTTGCTGTAGGCCGGCAGGGCACGGCGCAGCGCGGAAGGAA
The DNA here is from genome assembly GCF_003693445.1 of Aquitalea palustris. Classification (GTDB taxonomy): domain Bacteria; phylum Pseudomonadota; class Gammaproteobacteria; order Burkholderiales; family Chromobacteriaceae; genus Aquitalea; species Aquitalea palustris. The sequence goes on from NZ_RFAR01000012.1 coordinate 14,068, forward strand.
TGATCACGCGGCGGTACAAGGTGAACTTGTTCATGCCATAGGCGCGGCCAGCCTCGATCTCGCCATAAGGGGTGGCCTTGATGGCGCCGGCGAAGATTTCGGTGGTATAGGCGCAGGTGTTCAGGCCAAAGGCCAGAATGGTGCAGTTATACCCTTCGCGGAAAAAGTGATTGAGGATGTCCACATCGCGCACCATATCCAGGCTGTACATGCCGGTGTAGAAAAACAGCAGCTGGATGTACAGCGGGGTGCCACGAAACACGTAGGAGAACAGCCATACCGGGCGCGACAGCCACTTGGACTTCGAGACGCGGGCAATGGCCAGCGGAATGGAAGCGCAAAAACCGAAGGCGATGGAAACCACCAGCAGCCACATGGTGACCGCCAGGCCGGACAGATGGTAGCCATCGGTCCACAGGAAGGCTTTCCAGTATTGTTGGATGATGTCGATCACAGTTCAGCCTCCCGCACGCCGGTGGAATAGCGACGTTCCAGCCACATCAGGACCAGGCTGGAAACCGACGTCAGAATCAGGTAAATGGCACCGGCCACCACGGTGAAGAAGAATACCTTGTAGGAGCTCTTGCCAGCATCGATCGATGCCTTCACCACATCGGACAGGCCGATGATGGACACCAGCGCGGTTGCCTTCAGCATCACCTGCCAGTTGTTGGAGATACCCGGCAGGGCAAAGCGCATCACCTGCGGAAACTGGATGCGGGAAAAGGTTTGCCAGCCGCTCATGCCATAGGCAATGCCGGCTTCGATCTGGCCTTTGGGCACGGATAGGAAGGCACCGCGGAAGGTCTCGGTGAAATAGGCACCGTAGATGAAGCCCAGGGTGAACACGCCGGACACGAAGGGATTGAGGTTGATCTGCTCCATACCCTGCCATTCGGTCAGATGGTTCATGCCGATCTGCAGGCTGTAGAAAATCAGCAGCATCAGTACCAGATCCGGTACGCCGCGAATCAATGTGGTGTAAAGCGTGGCAATGCCCTTGAGCAGCGGATTGCTCGACAACTTGGCGCCAGCGCCTCCCAGACCGATGACGAAAGACACCAGGAGCGACATGACTGCCAGCTCCAGCGTGACCCATGCACCGTCCAGGATGATAGGCCCGAATCCATCCAGAAACATGGCCGTTCCCCCTGTATGTTTATGCGCTTGCCCACGCAGGCCGCAGACAGCCCTTACCCATACAACAGGCCGCCACAGGCAAAAGGCGGCAGCAGCAGGGGCTGCGGGTCAGACTGGTGTGCAAGGCGATATGGATACGGACGTAACAGTGGGTGTTACGCATCTCCTCCGTACCCGTTATGAAAACGCGCCCCGGTCAGACTCCGCCGGGGCGCTGTGCTTCAGTCTGGGTTACGACTTATTTGCCGTATACGTCAAACTTGAAGTATTTCTTTTCGATTTTCTTGTAGGTGCCGTCTTTCAGCATGCCGGCAATCGCCTTGTCGATGGCAGCTTTCAGATCGGTATCTTCCTTGCGCAGGCCGATACCAGCACCGGTACCCAGGGTTTTCGGGTCGTTCAGGTCACCACCAGCGAAAGCAAAGCCCTTGCCTTCCGGCTTTTTCAGGAAGCCTTCGTCAGCCTGGATGGCGTCTTGCAGCGAAGCGTCCAGACGGCCGCTAGCCAAGTCAGCCAGCACCAGGCTCTGGTTCTGGTAAGGAACAACTTCTACACCGCCCGGAGCCCAATGCGCCTTGGCGTAAGCTTCCTGGATGGTGCCTTGCTCAACACCCACGCGCTTGCCCTTCAGCGAAGCGGCAGTCGGCATCAGGCCGGAACCGGCCTTGGCCACCATGCGGGTCGGAGTATTGAACAGCTTGGCCGAGAAGTTGATTTCTTTCAGGCGCGCTTCGTTGATGGACATGGAAGACAGCACGCCATCAAATTTTTTGGCCTTCAAGGCGGGGATCATGCCGTCGAAGTCATTTTCCACCCAGACACACTTGGCCTTCATGCGGGTACAGATTTCGTTGCCCAGATCGATGTCGAAACCGATCAGCTTGCCATCCGGAGCCTTGGACTCGAACGGAGCGTAGCTGGCGTCAACGCCAAAACGAACTTCCTTCCAGTCCTTGGCGAATGCGCCAAAAGAAGTGGCCATCAGTGCCAGAGAAACGGCGGTAATCACTTTTCTCATCAGACTTCTCCTTACTGCTTTGTTTTATTTGTTCACAACATGCCGGGCAGCCCCTGCCACCGCGACATACCGATACGCCGCATCAACATGCCCTGCCTTGTGGGCAGGTCAGCTGATTGCCTGCATGGTTATATGAATAGCGCAAATTGTCCAGAACCTCGATTCCGGATACAGGATAAATAACGCATCCATCCTGACCGGAGAGGACAGCAGGCAAAGTAAACGCCCAGAAATGGAAAATCAAGTCGCATTCGATTGTATTTTTGAGTACAAAATACAACAAGCGCAAGTAAAAACACTTAGCTCACGCCAGCAGCAAGGCCCCGCGCCGCGCCTCCGCCTGCCAACCGACCATCAGCCAGACGCAAAAAAACCGGGTTCCCGACAGGGAAACCGGCTTTGCAAATGGTCAGCAGCTGCTTATTTGTCTTCGCCGGCAGCCTTGGCCGCGGCAGCAGCCGCCTTGGCGGCCTCGATCTCTTCCTGGCGGGCACGGGCAGCTGCCTTGCGTGCCAGGCGGGCCTCTTCGGCCAGACGCTCGGCTTCTTCGGCCGCAGCACGGGCGCGGGCGCGCATGATGCGCAGATAGTTGTCGATGGCGCGCACCAGTTCGCGGGTGCCTTCGTGGGTCAGCGCGGAAATGGCGAACACACGCGGCGTATCCACATCGAAACCCAGGCTGTCGTCCGGCTGGGTCTTGGGCCAGCCATAGGCTTCCAGGAAGGCCGACACGGTAAGGTCGCGCTCTTCTACCGGCAGCATGTCCAGCTTGTTCAGCACCAGCCAGCGCGGCTTGCCATGCAATTCTTCATCGTACTTTTCCAGCTCGGCCACAATGGCGCGCGCTTCGCGTACCGGATCGACATCCGGATCGAACGGTGCCACATCCACGATATGCAGCAACAGGCCGGTACGCTGCAGATGCTTGAGGAAGCGATGGCCCAGGCCAGCCCCCTCTGCAGCGCCTTCGATCAGGCCGGGAATATCAGCGATCACGAAGCTGCTGGTATCGTCCATGCGTACCACACCCAGGTTGGGGTGCAGGGTGGTAAACGGATAATCCGCCACCTTGGGACGCGCCGCCGATACCGAACGGATAAAGGTGGACTTGCCGGCGTTCGGCATGCCCAGCAGGCCCACATCGGCCAGCACCTTCAGTTCCAGCTTCAGCGTACGCTGTTCGCCCTCTTCACCCGGCGTGCTCTGGCGCGGCGCACGGTTGGTGGACGACTTGAAATGGATATTGCCCAGGCCACCCTTGCCGCCACGGGCAATCATCACCCGCTGGCCATGGTGAGTCAGGTCGGCCACTACCTCGCCGGTATCGTGGTCGGCAATCACCGTGCCCACCGGCATATGCAGTTCGATGTCGTCACCGCCCTTGCCGTAGCAATCGGCACCACGGCCACGTTCACCATCCTGCGCCAGGTATTTTTTGACGAAACGGTATTCCACCAGCGTGTTGACGTTTTCATCTGCCACCGCATACACACTGCCACCCTTGCCGCCATCGCCACCGTCCGGGCCACCAAAAGGCACGTACTTTTCGCGACGAAAACTAGCCGCACCATTGCCACCCTTGCCCGCCATCACTTCAATACGGGCTTCGTCGATAAATTTCATAAATCCTCCTTGAGGAGTCAGGCGTCAAGGTTGCGAGCCTCATCCAGCCCTCACGCCTTGCCCCTCCACAGGCCCGCCCTTAGCGGCAAGCCGGATAAAAAAAAGCCCTATCTCACAGGATAGGGCTTTCTTGTCTGCAGAAAGCGATTATTCGCCGTCTACACCGGTGTACGGAACAACGGTAACGATCTTGCGCTGCAGAGCACCCTTGATGGTGAACTGAACGTAGCCGTCAACCTTGGCGAACAGGGTGTGATCCTTGCCCAGACCAACGTTTTCACCTGCGTGGAAACGGGTACCACGCTGACGTACGATAATGGAACCTGCCGGAATCAGTTCGCCACCGTAAGCCTTAACGCCCAAGCGTTTGGCTTCGGAGTCACGACCGTTGCGGGAGCTACCGCCTGCTTTTTTGTGTGCCATGACTGTTTATCCTTACTTCGAAATCGCGTCGATGCGGATTTCGGTGAAGTTCTGACGATGACCCTGGTGTTTCTGGTAGTGCTTACGACGACGCATCTTGAAGATGCGGATCTTGTCGCCACGACCGTGGGAAACGACAGTAGCCGTAACGGTGGCACCAGCTACCAGCGGGGCGCCTACAACAACCTGTTCACCGTCAGCGACCATCAGCACTTCTTCGAGTACGATTTGGCTGTCGACGTCTGCAGGTATCTGTTCTACTTTGAGTTTTTCACCGATGGCAACCTTGTACTGCTTGCCGCCGGTTTTTATGACCGCATACATTCGCTTAGCTCCTAAAGAGGGATCTTCACCGCATCACGCGAGAAGAACGCGAAACTATACGCAGCCGATTCAAAGTTGTCAATAATTTCATCAGTTTAGCCGCAAAGCCAGGCTGGGCATGGCTGTCTGCAAGGCTTTTCTGGTAACATTCCGCGCTTCTGGCTCCGCTAAAACCAAACAACTGGCTAAAACCGTGTCCACCCCGCTATTCCGTACCCTGATCGCTGAAGACATGCAGACCGTAGATGGCGTCATCCGCGCGCGCCTGCATTCCGATGTAGTGCTTATCCGCCAGGTGGCGGAATACATTATCTCTGCGGGTGGCAAGCGCCTGCGCCCGGTACTCACCCTGTTGTCCGGCAAGGCGCTGGGCTACGAAGGCGCGCATCTGTACGAACTGGCCGCCATGATCGAGTTCATCCACACCGCCACCTTGCTGCACGACGATGTGGTGGACGAATCCGACATGCGCCGTGGCCGCGAAACCGCCAATGCCCTGTTCGGCAATGCTGCCAGTGTGCTGGTGGGCGACTTCCTCTACACCCGCGCCTTCCAGATGATGGTCACCACCAATAATATGCAGATCCTGCAGGTGATGGCCGAAGCCACCAACGTCATCGCCGAAGGCGAAGTGTTGCAGCTGCTGAATATCGGCAATACCGCGCTGTCCGAGCAGGACTACCTGCAGGTCATCCAGTACAAGACTGCCAAGCTGTTCGAAGCCTCCGCCCGCGTTGGCGCACTGATTGCCGGTGGTAGCGAGGTACAGGTCAAGGCACTGGCCGACTACGGCATGTACCTGGGCACGGCCTTCCAGATCATCGACGACGTGCTGGACTACAGCGGCGATGCCGACACCATCGGCAAGAGCCTGGGCGACGACCTGGCCGAAGGCAAGGCCACCCTGCCGCTGATCTACACCATGCGCCAGGGCGATGCCACCGCCGCCAACGTGGTACGCCAGGCGCTGGAAAACGCCAGCCGCGACCGTTTCCACGATGTATTGGCTGCTGTACAATCCTGCGGCGCGCTGGACTACGCCAAAAACGAAGCCATCAAAGCCGCCGAACAAGCCGTGGCCGCCATTGCCGAACTGCCGGACACCCCGGTGAAACAGGCACTGGTCGAACTGGCCCGCCTGTCGGTGGACCGCAACGCCTGAACCGGATTTAGGTCTCCGTAGTTAAATGGATATAACGGCCCCCTCCTAAGGGGCAGTTACAGGTTCGATTCCTGTCGGGGGCACCACTTACAGTTCCAGCGAAGTCCGATAAAGTCCACAAGAGCCGCACCCAGCAAGGGTTTGCGGCTTTTTTTATGCACATCCTAAAGTTGTCTGCTCTCATCAAAAGATTCAATCACCCCGTTCCTGTCGGACGCCCCTCTCCCTATCCGCCACCCGCACCGCATCGCGGTCGGGATATTCGCCGATGCGCACCAGCCGGGCGATGATGGCGGCGCGGCTGCGGCCCATGCTTTGCGCGATGCTGGCGCAGTCGGGGGCGGCAGGGTCGTGCCAGCTGGAGCGTAGCCGGGCGTCGTCGCTGGCGCTCCAGGCCTTGCCGGCGTTGGGAATGTCCGTGGCGACATCGGTGTGCGCGGCTGCATTGGCAGAGCGTGCTGGCGTGGCGAGCGGCGGCGGCTGACTGGCCCACCAGGCGGGCTGGCCAGCTTGTTCCAGCCGTTGGTCGTCGGCTTGCATGGCGCTGCTCTGGTCGGAAAAATACCCTTGTTTCACCAACCGCGCGAGGATGGCGGCGCGGCTGCGGCCCAGTTTTTCTGCCAGATCGGCACTGGTGACGGTGCTGGAAGTTTCCCACAGTGCGCTCAGCCGGTTGTCTTCGGCAATGCTCCAGCGCTCGCCGGCCCGCTTGTGGCCGGGGCGGTCCGGAGCACTTGCTGGAGCGAGCTGGGCAGGCTGTTGCTTGCTTACGCGCTTTAGCTGCTGGTAGTAGTGGGCGCGGGCCTGATCCAGCGCTGCGTCTTTGGGGGTGTGCAGTGCCTGGCCTCGGTGCAGTGGATCCTGGCCCAGTATCAGTTGTTCGACGATTTCCAGCTCCCGGTTCATGCCCTACCCCTCCCTGTCGTGTCTTGCCGCTGACGCTGTGCTCAGGCTTGGCCATGCGGTGACCCAGCCGGTCAATATGACATTTGCACAAAAATGATGTCAAAATGTGCGGGTAAGCGCTACTGTTTGCGCTGCGGCCGGTGTGCCTGCTGCCTGACAGTACGGCAAACCCTGTCTTGGCGCATAGAGGACCATCATGGCAAGCAATCCGGACAAACCTTACCCGACTTTCAATAACACGGCTGGCTGGCAGCGCATTGGCCTGAGCCTGGTCGCCTTGGCCTACGCAGCGTGCAGCGTGCATTGGCATGCATTTTATCTGCCCAGCAAGCATGGTCGGGGCAGTACCTTCCATGGCCCGGCGGCCAGTCTGCTGGAAACCGCAGTCATCTTTGCCGCCATTGCCTTGCTCTTGCCACTGTTTGCCGATGCGGCTTCCAGCGAATCGGTGCGGCAGTTCGAGCGTGGCCGACGTTTTTTCGCCGGCCTGGGCTATGCCTTGATGACCTGGGGCATATTCTGGCGAATGCTGGGGGTGAATGATGCCGCGGTGGATGTTACTGCCATTCCACTGTGGCACTGGCTGCTGTGGCTGGCCGTCGGCCTGGCGACCTCCTTGCTGGGCTTGTTACCCGCCAGCTACCAGCGCAAATCCAGCCAGCCCACCGCCAGCCGGAAGGGGAATATCGGCATGGGCGGGGCCTGGCTGGGTAGCCTGCTCCTGCTGGGTGTGGCTGTGGGTTTCCTGTGGCTGTTCATTTATTTCATTCAAGCCAACCCTTCGCTGTTACTGGCGATGGATGTCGGCAGCTTGCTGTTGCTGCTCATGCTGGGCCTGGGTATTGGCTTTGCCGTCTGGAGCTGGTCCATCATCAAGCGGGAAAACAAGGCTGCGGCAGCGACCCACCCCGCTGGCGGGCAAACGCCCTTCTGGCGCACTTTATACGGCTGGGGTCTGGTGCTGCTGCTAATGCTGGGCGCTGCGCTGATGCTGACCACCTGGGAGAGGCCTGCTGGCGCGGCCACATCCACACCGGCAGTCAACCACATGGTTCAGGAATGCGGACTGACACCGGATGCCCACCTGCCAGAGGCCAAGGCCGAGTAGCAAAGGCTGGAACAGCTGTCGCAAGCCAGTCATCAATGGGAAAACGGGAGCCACGGCACGCATACCATCCAGTAACAAGGCGGGCATGACCATTCAGGACGGCGTGCTGACAGTGATTCAGAACTCGGTAGCGCAGGATGCGCAGGGGTCGGCCTTTTTCCGCGCCCGCCATGAATACCCCGGCAAGCCAGACCCCTACGGCATGTATAACGAGCTGCAATTTCGCTGTGCCACCGGGGAGGTCCGCATCAAGCGGCAATGGCTGGTGGATGCGGACAAGCATGTCATTCAGGTGAACCAGACTACCGAGTGGGAAAGCAAGGAGGCAGGAGAGCAAGCCTTTGGCGATTTGCGACGGATTGTGTGTCCGGGCTAGTCGCCTGCGCTTGATACACCCTGGCAGTGCCATGACAAAGCCGCCCTCAGCGGCGGCTTTGTTTTAGCGGAGCAGATGGCTTTAGGGTTTGGCCAGTGGCTGCAAGGCCCAATCGAATACCGGTTTGAAATCGGCGGCCATGGAGCGGGCCATGCTGGCGGTGATGTGGTTTTTGTCCTGATAGCGGATGTGGCCGTTCTGGCTGGCGTAGCAGGTGGTGGCATCGCAAAAATGGTCGAAACCATCCCAGATGCGTACATTGGGCGCCTGGCTGGCCACCTGGCGCAGCATGGCCACTACGTCGGCGCGTTCTGCCTCGGCTTGCTGGCGGCTTACATTGCAGGCGGCAGCACCCAGCCGGATCACGCATTCCGGCGGCGAGCGCTGCATTTCCGGCTCGGGCAATACCAGCACCAGCTTCAGCCCCAGTTGCTGCAGATAGGCGGCATTGCGTTGCAGCGCTTGTTGCAGTACCGCCAGCGAGGTGATGCGATCCAACGGTGCCACACCCACCTGTTTGCCCCATACGCTGTCTGGCATGCCGTTCTGCCCGGTGGCCAGCACGGCAATGCTGTTTTCACCCGGTTTATTGAGCGCGGCATAGCCACTCCAGCGCACATTCATCAGCACACCGCTGACGCCCTGTTGCTTGAGTTGCGGCAGTTCGTCCCGCACCGCACGGGAGAAGTTGGTGCACCAGCTGCGCAGCTTGCCCTCACCCACCGGGGTGACATCCGGCAGCGGTGGGCAACCGTGGTAGACCCGGCGCAGGATGGCAATGTGCTGTTGCTGTGCCAGGGTTGCATACAGCGGCATCAGGTGATCGGTGTGCGAATCGCCCCAGGCCAGTAGTCGTACCGGGCCGTTACGCTGGCCTTCCACGCACTGCGCCACCGGTGACAAGGGCAGGCCGTCTTTGGGCATGGCGCAATTGCCATGCATGGCCATGGCATCGCCCTTGGCCTGCAGCAGTGCCTGATGGCCCGACCACGGCGCGCGTGGCAGCAGGAACATGGCGGCATTACCCAGCAACCACATCCCTACGATCATGGCAAAGCCGCTCCACAGCGTGGCCTTGGTGGCGGTGAAGGCGCGCAGTTTTTTCTGGCGGATGGGCTGCTCGACATAGCGATAGCTCAGCCAGGCTAGCAGCAAGGCCAGCACGCCGCCCAGCAGCAGGTCGCGCGGCAGGCTGCGTTCGCCCAGTCCCCAGTAGCGGCCCAGTGCCAGCAGTGGCCAGTGCCACAGATAAAAGCCATAGGAGAGGATGCCGATGTCGGTCCAGGGCCGGCGTGCGGCCAGGCGGCTGACGGTATTGTCCGCATTCAGCTGGCCACCCAGCAGAAACAGCACACTGCCCAGCACCGGCAATAGCACGATGACGCCCGGAAACACCATGGCTTCGTTCAGGCCCAGCACCGAGCCCAGCAGCAACAGCAGGCCGACGCCGCTAGCCAGCGCGGCATGTGGTTTCCAGCTCACAGGCAGCGGGGTGATGGCCAGCAGGGCACCAGCGGCGAATTCCCAGGCGCGGGTGGGCATCAGGTAAAAGGCGCGCGGGGTTTCGTGATAGGACAACCACAGACAGTAGGCTAGCGACACGGAAAAAATCAGCCACAGCAAGGGTGGCAGGCTACGTGCCACCTTGTCTGGCTGACGGCCATTCAGGTGGTACAGCCCCCACAAGATGAAGGGCCAGGCCAGGTAATATTGCTCTTCCACCGCCAGCGACCAGGTGTGCAGCATGACCGTGAGGTCGGACGCGGAATTGAAATAATCAAAGGCATGCTGCAGGAAATGCAGGTTGGCCGACAACAAGGCCACGCCACGGATTTCCCGGCCCAGCTTGTTCTGGTCGTCAGGCAGCAGCACAAAGTAGGACAGCAGCAAAACCACGCACACCACCAGCAGCAAGGCCGGGCCCAGACGGCGAAAACGCCGGGCATAGAAGGCCTTGAAGTCGATGCGCCCCTGGCTGAGCAGTTCCTGCCGCAGCAAGCCACTGATCAGGAAGCCGGAAATAACAAAAAAGATATCCACACCGACAAAACCACCGCCAAAACCAGGCACACCGATGTGGAACAGCACCACGGCCAGCACGGCCAGGGCGCGCAGGCCATCAATATCAGGGCGGTAACTACCGGCATTGACGCTGGAACTGAGGTGAAGGGACATAATAAAAGTGGCAGCACCGGACAAGCAGCAAGCTGGCGCGATCTGCATCGATCCGCCGTGATGTTGAACAAAGTGCGCAGACAGTAAAAGAGCCGCACATTGTATAGCGCCAGCACGCAAGGTAAAAGCCTGAAAATTCCTGCAAAACACGTAAAGCCAGGACTGTTCTTGCGGAACAAGCTGACGACTAGCCGGCGGTGATTGCACGGCATATTTGTTAAGTTTTTTGAAAGAATGGCAGCGCTGCCTGCTTAGCTGGTATACCTGCCATTCTTATTTGCCGCCGGATGCCACCATGCGCTTTGCCATTACCCTGACCGACCGCTTCAAGGTGCTGCTGGACATTGCCTTGCAAGCCGGCTGGCAACCCTTGAAGATTTTCACTTCTCCGCTGGATGGCAAGATCCATGACAACCGCCAGGTGATCGAGCAGGCGGCCCGGCTGGGCATTCCCGTGCAGCTGTCGCCCATCACCGAGGCCGATCTGGCCGCGCTGGCAACGCAAGGCTGTGAAACCTTGCTACTGGGCAGCTACGACTGGCGGGTGCCCAACTGGCGGCCCCATCTGGCCCATGCAGTGAATTTCCACCCTTCGCCGCTACCGGAAGCTCGCGGTCCGTTTCCGCTGGTGCGGGCGATTCTGGAGCAAAGGGCGGAGTGGGGAGTGAGCTGCCATGTAGTGGAGCAGGATTTTGACAGCGGTGCGCTGCTGGACCAGCAACGGTTTGCCATGGCGGCGGACGAAACGCTAAACACGCTGGAGTGGAAATGCCAGCTGGCGCTGGAGCAGTTGGGCCGCCGCGTCATCGCTGATTTCACCAACGCCTGGCAACAGGCCAAGCCGCAAGAGCAAGGCAGCTACTGGCCACGCTGGAGCGAGGCCGAGCGCATGCTGGACCTGAGCGGCCCGCTGGCTAGCATCCAGCGTCAGTTGCGCGCCTTTGGCGACATCAACTGCCAGGCCGAAGCCAATGGCGTGGGCTTTGTGGTGCATCGTGCGCAAGGCTGGCTGGAGACTCATTCCTTCAAGCCCGGCACGCTGGTGCGCAGCGTGGACCTGTCCATGCTGTTTGCCGTGGCGGACGGCTTTCTGGTGATCAGTGAATGGAGCGTGCAGGCGCCGGGGATGGTGAGCGGTCGGCGGCCGTTCTGAGCCTCACCCGGCCGGCCGTCTCATGCAAAACAGCCCTTGCGGGCTGTTTTGTGTTGGGTCAGGCCTGGCATCACCACTTGCCGCCCAAGGCAGACACCAGTGCCACGCTGGCGGTGTACTGGCGGTTTTTCACGCTCCATAGCGTAGTTTCGGCACTGATGCGGCTGTTTTGCGCCGTCAATACATTCAGATAACTCACCACGCCGGCACGGTACTGGTTCTGGGTAATGCCTTCCGCTCTTTGCGCGGCCTGCAGCGCAGACTGCTGGTATTGCGCCTCTTCCTGCAATAGCGACTGCGCTGACAGATTATCCTCCACCGCCTGGAAAGCACTCAGCACGGTCTGGCGATAGCTGGCCACACTGGCATCGTAGCTGGCGATGGCGGCTGCGGTCTGGGCCCGGCGCAAGCCACCGTCAAACAGGGTAAGCGCCAGTTGCGGCCCCAGGCTCCAGATGCGATTGGGCAGGCTGACCCAGTCGGCAAAGCTGCTGCCCTTGTAGCCAGCACTGGCGGACAGGGTAAGCGTGGGGAAATAGGCTGCTTTGGCGATGCCGATTTCGGCATTGGCCTCGGCCACTGCCCGTTCGGCGGCCGCAATATCCGGTCGACGTTCCAGCAAGGTGGAGGGCAGGCCCGGCGGCAATTGCGGCAAGTGTGGCAGGGCCTTGCTGGCCGGCAGCGCGAAGCTGGCCGGTGCCACGCCCAGTGCGGCGGCAATGGCGTGCTCGAGCTGGGCGCGGCTCAATTGCTTGTCCACCCGTGCCGCCTGGGCGGTTTTCCAGCTGCTTTCGGCCTGGGCCACGCTGTCATCCGACACCATGCCCACGGCAAACTGATTACGGGTCAGTTGCAGGTTTTGCAGCAGATTGGCCTCGCTGTCCTGCAATTGCCTGAGCTGCACATCGGCCACCACCAGTTGCAGATATGCCGTGGCCAGCTGCGCCTGGCTGCTCAGGCGGATGGATTCGAGCTGGGCCGCACTGGCGGCTTCCTTGGCACTGCCCGCCTCCACGGCACGGCGTACCGTGCCCCACAGGTCGACTTCCCAGCTGGCCGTGGCGGCCAGATTGTATTGATTGCTGACATTGCCACCGGCGGTGCTGACGCCGTGGCTCTTGCTGGCGGTGACGCCAAGCGTGGGCCACAGGCTGGCCTCGGCCTGATCCAGCAAGGCGCGGGCCTGGCGGTAATTGGCCTCGGCCTGGGCAATGGTGGGACTTTGCCGGTTGAGGGTGTCCATCAGGCTATCGAGCTGCGGGTCCTGGTAGACGGTCCACCAGTCACCACGCGGGCTGGCGTCTTGCGGGCTGGCACTCTTCCAGCGGCCGTCTTCCTTGTAGGCCGCGGGGATATCCATCTTGGGCTTGGTGTAGTCGGGGCCGATGGCGCAGCCAGCCAGCACCATGGCCATCAGGCAGGCGGCCAGCGCCGGTCGCGTGGATAAAGCAGTCATGCGCGTCATTCCTTGTGTCCTGCAGCAGCTTGCGCCCGTGCGCTGTCGCGCCATTGCTGGCACCACAGACGGAAACGGTCCAGATAAAGGTAAACCACCGGTGTGGTGTAGAGGGTCAGCAGCTGGCTGAGCAGCAAGCCACCCACGATGGAAATGCCCAGCGGCGTGCGCATCTCGGCACCGTCGCCATGGCCCAGTGCCAGCGGCAGTGCGCCAAACAGCGCGGCCAGCGTGGTCATCATGATCGGCCGGAAGCGCAGCAGGCAGGCTTGCAGAATGGCCTCGTGCGAACTCAGGCCCTGTTCGCGCTCGGCGCTGAGGGCAAAGTCGATCATCATGATGGCATTTTTCTTGACGATGCCGATCAGCAGCAGCACGCCGATCAGCGCAATGATGTTGAACTCGCCACCAGTCGCCAGCAGGGCCAGCAAGGCTCCCACCCCGGCCGAGGGCAGCGTGGACAGGATGGTCAGCGGATGCACCACGCTTTCGTACAGCATGCCCAGCACGATATACACCGCCACCAATGCCGCCAGGATCAGCATGGGCTGGCTATCCAGCGAATCCTGAAAGGACTTGGCCGTGCCCTGGAAGCTGCCGTGTATCGACGAAGGCAGGCCGATTGCGGCGGTGGCCTTGTCGATGGCTGCCGTGGCATCGGACAACGAGGTGCCCGGCGGCAGGTTGAAGGATAGCGTGGTGGCGGCAAACTGGCTCTGGTGGTTGACCGATAGCGAGGTATTGGTCGCCTCCCAGCGGGCAAAGGCCGACAGCGGAGTCGGGCTGCCGGATGGCGTCTGCAGATAGATGCTGCGCAGGCCTTCCGGGTTCTGCCAGAACTGCGGCGCCACTTCCAGCACCACATGGTACTGGTTGAGCGGATTGTAAATGGTGGAAACCTGACGCTGGCCAAAGGCATCGTTCAGCACCGCGTCGACCTGCGACTGGGTCAGCCCCAGCCGGGCCATGGCATCGCGGTCAAAGGTCAGCGTGGTTTGCAGGCCCTTGATTTCCTGGTCGCTGCTGATGTCGGCCAGCATGGGCAGCTTTTGCAGCGCCTGCTGCACCTTGGGGGTCCAGCTGCGCAAGGCGTTCAGGTCATCGCCCTGCAAGGTGTACTGGTACTGGGCATTGGCCGCCCGGCCGCCGATGCGGATATCCTGCACCGACTGCAAGAACAGCTGTGCCCCCGGCTCGCGCGCCAGCCGCTTGCGCAGGCGGGCGATCACCTGGTCGGCCGTTTCCGTGCGTTCACCCAGCGACTTCAGGCTGACAAACATATTGGCGGTATTGCGCTGGCCGCCACCGGTAAAGCCGATCACCTTGTCCACCGCCGGGTCCTGCCCCACCACGTCGATAAAGCGCTGCAGCTTCTGCTGCATGGCCTGGAAGGAAATGCTCTGGTCGGCCTTGATCATGCCGGTGAGGCGGCCGGTATCCTGCTGCGGGAAAAAGCCCTTGGGCACGATCACGTACAAATAGACATTCAGGGCAATGGTGGCACCCAGTATCAGCATCATCAGCGGGCCGTGGCGCAAGGCCCAGCCCAGACTGCGCCGATAGCCGGCCAGCATGCGCTCGAATACGTTTTCGCTCCAGCGGAACAGCCGGCCCGGCGGCCGTTCGGCATGCGGTTTGAGCCAGCGGGCACACAGCATGGGGGTGGTGGTGAGCGACACCAGCAACGACACCATGATGGCCACCGACAAGGTGACGGCGAACTCGCGGAACAGCCGGCCGATGATGCCACCCATCATCAGGATGGGAATGAATACCGCAATCAGCGAAATACTCATCGACAGCACGGTAAAGCCCACCTCGCGCGCACCCTGCAAGGCGGCCTGCAGCGGTTTCATGCCGTTTTCGATATGGCGCGAGATGTTCTCCAGCACCACGATGGTATCGTCCACCACAAAGCCGGTGGCAATAGTCAGTGCCATCAGGCTGAGATTGTTGAGCGAAAAACCGCTCAGATACATCACCGCGAAGGTGCCTACCAGCGACACCGGCACGGTGATGGCGGGAATGGCGGTGGCACGGCCATTGCGCAAAAACAGGAAGACCACCAGGATCACCAGCGCAATGGAAATGACCAGCGAACGCTCCACCTCGGTCAAGGAGGCGCGGATGGTGGAGGTACGGTCCATCACCACCTGCATCTTGATGGCAGCGGGAATCGACGCCTGCAGCTGTGGCAACAGCGCATTCACCCGTTCCACGGTTTCGATGATGTTGGCACCGGGCTGGCGGAACAGGATGATCATCACCGCCGGCTGCTTGCCCAAAAGGCCGGCATTGCGCACGTCCAGTACCGAATCCTTCACCTCGGCCACGTCCGACACCCGCACCGCCGCACCGTTTTGATAGCTCACCACCAGCGGCAGATAGTCGCTGGCCTTGCCAGCCTGATCATTGGCCTGCACCTGCCAGTGCCGTTGTTCGTCTTCCAGATAGCCCTTGGGCCGGTTGGCATTGGTGCTGGTGATGGCTGCGCGCACCGTTTCCATGCCGATGCCGTAGTGGTTCAGTTGCAGCGGGTTCATTTCCACCCGCACCGCCGGCTGCGCTCCGCCGCCGATATTCACATCGCCAATACCCTCCACCTGGGCCAGTTTCTGGCCGAGGATGGAATCCGCCGCATCATACATCTGGCCACGGGTCAGCGAATCGGAGGTGAGGCCGATGATCATGATCGGTGCATCGGCCGGGTTCACCTTGCGGTAAGTCGGGTTGGACGGCATGCCGGTGGGCAGTAACGAACGGGCGGCATTGATGGCCGCCTGCACATCGCGCGCTGCGCCGTTGATGTCGCGGTTGAGGTCGAACTGCAAGGTAATGCGGCTGGACGCCAGCGAGCTGGACGAGGTGATTTCGGTCACCCCGGCAATACGCCCCAGCGCCCGCTCCAGCGGTGTGGCCACAGTGGCAGCCATGGTTTCCGGGCTGGCGCCGGGTAGCTTGGCACTGACCGAGATGGTGGGAAAGTCCACCTGCGGCAAGGGCGATACCGGCAGCAGCTTGAAGGCCAGGAAACCCGCCAGCAGGATGGCCAGCGTCAGCAGCGTGGTGGCAATCGGCCGCCGGATGAAGGGTTCGGACGGAATCATGCCCCGGCCTCATCTGCCGCGGTTTCCGGCGGGCGGCGGAAACGCCGTGCCAGCCGGTCGAAGGCCAGGTAGATCACCGGCGTGGTAAACAAGGTCAGCACCTGGCTGACCATCAGGCCGCCCACCATGGTGACCCCCAGCGGCGAGCGCAGCTCGGAACCCATGCCGCCCCCCAGCATCAGCGGCAGCGCGCCCAACAGTGCCGCCATGGTGGTCATCAGGATGGGACGGAAGCGCAGCAGGCAAGCCTGGTAGATGGCATCACGCGGGCTCATGCCCTGCTCGCGCTCGGCCTCCAGCGCGAAGTCGATCATCATGATGGCGTTTTTCTTGACGATGCCGATCAGCAGGATGATGCCGATGATGGCAATCACCGACAGATCGTTGCCGGACACCAGCAAGGCCAGCAAGGCACCAATACCGGCCGAGGGTAGCGTGGACAAGATGGTAATGGGATGAATATAGCTCTCGTACAGCACGCCCAGCACGATATACATGGTGACGATGGCCGCCAGGATCAGCCACAGCGTGTTGCTGAGCGAAGCCTGGAAGGCCAGCGCCGCCCCCTGGAACTTGGTATCGAGGCTGGCCGGCATGCCCAGATCGGCCTCGGCCTGTCGGATGGCCTCCACCGCCGGCCCCAGTGCCGCCCCCTTGGCCAGGTTGAACGACACCGTGGTGGTGGGGAACTGCCCCAGATGGTTGATGGTGAGCGCGGTGGGGCGCTCCTCGATGCTGGCCACGGTATCCAGCGGCACCGGGCCGCCACTGGCGGTAGGCACATAAATGCCCTTGAGCGACAGCGGGCCACGCTGGCTTTGCGCATCCACTTCCAGCACCACGCGGTACTGGTTGGTCTGGGTGAAGATGGTGGAAATCAGCCGCTGGCCGAAGGCATCGTACAAGGCATTGTCGATGGCGGCGGTGGTCACCCCCAACCGGGCGGCCGCGTCACGGTTGATGTTGACGTAGGCCTGCAAGCCCTTGTCCTGCAAGTCGCTGGCCACATCCGCCAGCTCCGGCAATTGATTCAGCTTGTGCACCAGCTTGGGCACCCACAGCGACAGGTCGTCCGGGCTGGTGGCCTGCAGGGTGAACTGGTACTGGGTGCGGCTGACGCGGGTGTCGATGGACAAATCCTGCACCGGCTGCAGATACAGCGACATGCCCGGCACATCAGCCGCGTGCTGCTGCAAGCGCGCCAGCACGGTGCGGATATCATCGCGCTCGGCCTTGGGCTTGAGATTGATCTGCAGCCGGCCACTATTGAGCGAAGCATTATTGCCATCCACCCCGATAAACGACGACAGGCTGTCCACCGCCGGGTCTTTCAGCAAAACCTCCGCCAGTTGCTGCTGCTTCTGCGCCATGGCCGAGAAGGAAATGGTTTGCGCCGCCTCGCTGCTACCCATGATGGCGCCGGTATCCTGCAGCGGGAAAAAGCCCTTGGGCACCGCCATGTACAGCAAGACCGTCATGACCAGTGTTCCCACCGCCACCAGCAAGGTGAGCTTTTGCCGCTCCAGCACCCAGCTGAGCATCTGGCCGTAACGGGCAATGATGCGGTCGAAGAAGGCACCGCTGGCGTGGTAGAAACGGCCCTGTTTTTCCTCCGGCACATGCTTGAGCAGGCGCGCGCACATCATCGGCGTCAAGGTCAGTGAAATGAAGGCAGAAATCAGGATGGACACCGCCAGCGTGATGGCAAACTCGCGGAACAAGCGCCCCACCACATCACCCATGAACAGCAGCGGAATCAGCACCGCAATCAGCGAAAAGGTGAGCGAGATGATGGTGAAGCCGATCTGCTGCGAGCCCTTCAGCGCTGCCGCCAGCGGTTTTTCGCCCTCCTCGATATAGCGGGCGATGTTTTCGATCATCACGATGGCATCGTCCACCACAAAGCCGGTGGCAATGGTCAACGCCATCAGCGTGAGGTTGTTGATGGAGAAACCGGTGAGGTACATCACGCCAAAGGTGCCGACCAGCGACAAGGGCACGGCCACCGCCGGAATGATGGTGGCCGGCACATTGCGCAGAAAGACGAAGATCACCATCACCACTAGCGCAATGGCCAGCAGCAGTTCGAACTCGACATCTTCCACCGAGGCACGGATGGTGACGGTGCGGTCACTCAGCACTTTCACATCCACCGCACCGGGCAGGCTGCCTTGCAATTGCGGCAGCAGTGCCTTGATGCGGTCGGTTACCTGGATGACATTGGCACCCGGCTGGCGCTGCACATTGAGGATGATGGACGGCGTGTTGCCAGCCCAGGCGGCCAGCCGCAAGTTTTCTGCGGCATCCACCACCCGCGCCACATCGCGCAGCCGCACCGCAGCACCGTTCTGATAGGCCACGATGATGCTTTTGTATTCCTCGGCCGATTTCAGCTGGTCGTTGCCATCCACGGTGGAAGCCTGCTGCGGGCCATCAAAACTGCCCTTGGCCTGATTCACATTGGCATTGCCGATGGCGGTGCGGATGTCCTCCAGCGTCAGGCCGCGTGCCGCCAGCGCCTTGGGATTGCTCTGGATGCGTACCGCGGGACGTTGTCCACCACTGAGGCTGACCAGCCCCACTCCCGGCACTTGCGATAGTTTTTGTGCCAGACGGGTATCGACCAGGTCTTCCAGCTGGGTCAACGGCAGGGTGTCCGAGCTGACGGCAATGGTGAGGATGGGCGTGTCGGCCGGGTTCACCTTGTTGTAGATCGGCGGATTGGGCAGGTCGCTGGGCAAGAGATTGCCAGCCGCGTTGATGGCAGCCTGCACTTCCTGCTCGGCCACATCCAGCGTCAGCTCCAGGCTGAACTGCAGGGTGATCACCGAAGCACCACCGGAGCTGGTGGAGGTCATCTGACTCAGGCCGGGCATCTGGCCGAACTGCCGTTCCAGCGGCGCGGTAATGGACGAGGTAATGACTTCCGGACTGGCCCCCGGGTACTGGGTCACCACCTGGATGGTGGGATAATCCACCTCGGGTAGCGCCGATACCGGCAGCAGCTTCCAAGCGACGATGCCGGTCAGCAGGATGGCCAGCATCAGCAAGGTGGTGGCCACCGGCCGCAGGATGAACGGACGTGAGGGATTCATACCGTATTCCTGGGCTTAGTTAGAGTCAGAGGCATGCTGGCGCTTGCCGCTCCAGCCGCCACTGGCATCGTGCTGGCGGTGCTTGCCCTTGCCTGCTCCCTCGTTGCTGCCGGCCTGTTGCGCCGCACGGTCGATCACCTTGATCTGGGCACCGTCACGCAGCTTGTCCAGCCCGTCCACCACCACTTTCTGTCCGGGCTTCACTCCTTCTTCGATAATGGTGTTGTCGCCCGATACCGCCCCCAGCTTCACCTTGCTGATGCTGACGGTCTGGTCCGGATTGACGGTATAGACATAGCTGCCCACCTTGCCCAGCTGCAAGGCTACACTCGGCAGCAGCGTGGCTCCGCTCTGTACACCCAGCTGCAAATGCACGTTGACAAACTGGTTGGGGAACAGCGCCTCATCGGCATTGGCAAAGCGGGCCTTGAGATTGACCGTACCGGTACTGGTGCTCAGCTGGTTGTCGATGGCCAGCAGTTCGCCATCGGCCAGCTTGTGGCGGTTATCGCGGTCCCAGGCTTCCACCTGCAATTTGCCCTTGGCAGCACGGGCTGCCGCCAGCACCTGGCTGAGGCTGACCTCGGGAATGGCAAACACCACATTGATGGGCTGGGTCTGGGTAATCACCACCACGCCATTGGTGTCGCTGGCATGCACGATATTGCCCGGATCGACCTGGCGCAGACCGGCGCGGCCGGCTACGGGGGCGGTCACCCGGCTGTAATCGAGCTGCAGACGGGCATTGGCCACAGCGCCCTGATCCAGCTTCACCGTACCCTGATACTGGCGCACCAGCGCTTGCTGGGTATCAACCTGCTGCTTGGCAATGGAGTTCTGGGCCTGGAGCTGCTGGTAGCGTGCCAGATCGAGCTGGGCGTTTTGCAGCAAGGCCTGATCACGCAGCAACTGGCCTTCGACCTGGGTCAGGGCGGCCTGATAGGGACGCGGGTCCAGTTCGGCCAGCAGCTGGCCTTTCTGGACGGGCTGCCCCTCTTCAAAATGCAGGGCCATCAGTTGGCCATCCACCCGGCTGTGCACGGTAACGGTATTGGGCGAGTTCACCGTGCCCAGCGCCCCCAGCTGCAAGGGCGCATCCTGCCGGCTCACCGTGGCCACTGCCACCGCAATCGGCCCGCCGCCTTTGCGCTGCTGTGCGCTGGCGGCATCTGCCGCCGCCGTGCGATGACTGTTCCACCACCACCCGCCCGCCGCCAACACCAACAACAGCAGGGAAACATTGCGCAGGGTATGCGTGGACTTGGCAGCGGTATCGGACATGATGGATTTCCGGGATACGCCCCTGACAACAAGCCAGGAGCGGTCAGCAGTAGTAAACAGGGCAGCAGGCCCACCCTAGAACAAGTGGCGATGATAGGCAATCGACATGACACTGCCTATAGCCAACATGTTTATAGATGTTAATCGGCGTGAAGCAATCACGCCAGCCAAGGCCGGCCGGCGCTGCCAGCGGTGTGACCACTGCGGAGTGACATGCAAATAAGGCATGGCAGACCTGTAGTCACCAACAAAAAAAACCGCCCTGCATGGCAGGGCGGGATAGTGATTTGCATTGCAGAATGCGCTGGAGGCAGCTGCCGTCTAGAACAGCAACTCCTTGACGTTCTCTACTGCATCCTTGGCTGCAGGCGCATTCGGATCCTTGGCCGTCGCATCATCTACCGCAGCATCCGAGGCATTGCTGCCAGGCACCGTGCCGTGATTGTCGATCTTCAGCTCAGGGTTGGTTTTCTGGAACTCTTCATAGTAGTACTCGTCGCCACCGCGCTGGCCAGCACCTGGCTTCACCACGATGCCTGCCGGTACCGGCAGCTCCACCTCGGGCACGCCCTTGAGCGCATTGGCCATGTAGTTCATCCATACCGGCAAGGCCGCCGTGCCGCCATAGCCGTAACGGCCCAGCGAGCGCGGCTGGTCGTAGCCCACCCAGGTGGCCGCTACCAGGTTGGGATTGAAGCCGACAAACCAGGCATCTTTCCAGTCGCTGGTGGTACCGGTCTTGCCGGCCAGATCCATGCGCCCCAGGCTCATGGCCTTGGCCGCCGTACCATAGCGCACCACGTCCTTCAGCATGGAAGTCATGATGAAGGCGTTACGCGGATCGATGGCCTGGGTGGCGTTCTGCCCGGCCACTGCCGGCTGGGTCTTGGCCAGCACATGACCGGATTGGTCTTCGATACGATCAATAAAGAAGGCCTTGATGCGGTAGCCACCATTGGAGAACACCGAATAACCCTCGGCCATCTGCAGCGGCGTGGCCGCACCGGCACCCAGCGCCATGGTCAGATAGGCCGGATGCTGCTTGGGCGAGAAACCGAAGCGCTGGATGTATTGCTGGGCATAATCCGTCCCCACCGCCATCAGCAACCGTACCGACACCAGGTTCTTGGACTGGGTCAGCGCACGACGCAGGCTGATCAGACCGGCAAACTTGCCATCGTCGTTCTTCGGCTCCCAGCTGGGCGAACCGGGTGCGCCCGGCACCGTCAGCGGGGCATCATTGAACAGAGTGGATGGGGTAATGCCACGCTCGATGCCAGAAGAATAAATAAAGGGTTTGAAGGTGGAGCCGGGCTGACGCCAGGCCTGGGTCACGTGATTGAAGCTGCGACGGTTGAAGTCGAAGCCGCCCACCAGCGACTTGATGGCACCGCTACGCGGATCCATCGAGACAAATGCCCCTTCGACATCCGGCATCTGTACGATTTCCCAATAGCCTTTTTCATGGGCACGCACCCGGATGACAGCACCGCGACGGATCTGCTTGTCGGCTGCCAGCTTGGGATTGAGCGCACGACGGGCAAACTCCAGCCCCGCCCCCTTGATGACCGCCACCTTGCCGCCACGCATATAAGCGCGCACTTCAGCCGGGCTGGCCGACAAGACGATAGCCGCCTGCATGTCGCCGCTGTCGCGAATTTCAGACAGTGCATCATCCAGTGCTTCGGTCTGGTCTTCCCCCTCAGCCGAGGCCAGGTCGATATAGCTCTCCGGTGCGCGATAACCCTGCTTGCGATCAAAGTCGAGCAGGCCGGCACGCAGCGCGTCATAGGCCCATTGCTGGTGGTGACTGTCCAGCGTGGTGTACACCTTGTAGCCCTCGGTGTAGGCCGCATCCTTGTAGCGCTCGTACATGGCCTGACGCACCATTTCCGCCACATACAGGGCTGGCTGGTTGCTATCGACCGTGGCGCTGGCCAGCTGCAGAGGCTCTTTTACGGCAGCGTCATATTGATCTTGCGTAATGAAATTGAGCTCACGCATGCGTCGCAGCACATACTGCTGACGCAGCCGGGCACGGTCAGGATTGACGATGGGATTGTAGGCCGAAGGTGCCTTGGGCAAACCGGCAAGCATGGCCATCTCGGCCACGCTCAAGTCGGTGATTGGCTTGCCGAAATAAGCTTGTGCCGCAGCAGAAAAACCGTAAGCGCGCTGCCCAAGATAGATCTGATTGAAGTAAAGCTCGAGAATCTGATCCTTGGAAAGCGTATGTTCGATTTTGAAAGCGAGCAAGGCTTCATTAAACTTGCGCGTGAAAGTCTTTTCACTGGACAGGAAGAAGTTCTTGGCCACCTGCATGGTGATGGTACTGGCACCGGAACGGGCATGACCGGACACCAGATTGCCGACGGCAGCGCGCATGACCCCGACGTAATCCACGCCGCTGTGCTGGTAGAATCGCTCGTCTTCGGCAGCCAGCAAAGCCTGTTTCATCAGTTGCGGGACTTCATGGATGCGCGCAAAAGAGCGCCGCTCCTCGCCAAACTCACCCAGCAACTGGCCATCTGCCGAGTAGACGCGCAGTGGAATTTTTGGACGGTAATCCGTCAGCACATCAAGACTTGGCAAACGCGGGTAGGTTATGATGATCGCAATGGCTGCCGCACCGGCTGCCAGAACGGCCCCACCAATAACCAGACCGGCCAAAATCGCAAGAAGTCGTTTGAACATAATTACAAATAGGCTTTCGGAAGAAAGCGGATTATAACGTCTTGTGGGAATAAGCAAGACAAACATTGACCGCGATGGTGCAAAAACTGTCGCACTAGACCTATTCGGGGCCTTAACTGATGCTATCCGACAAATTACGGTTCGGGACAGATTGGCTGGATCAGCTTGGATTGGGGAAGTCCAAGAGTGTTCCCTTGCTCGGTCTTGATATCAGCACCACGTCCATCAAGCTAGTCGAGCTTTCCAGATCCGGCAAGAATTATCAGATTGAGCGTTACGTCATTGAAGCCCTGCCCAAGGACGCTGTTTCCGAAGGCAATCTGGTTGATATCGAAGGAATTTCCGACTCGGTGCGCAAGGCCTGGAAGCGCCTGGGCAGCCCGATCAAGAACGTCGCCATCGCCATTCCCACCTCGATGGCGATTTACAAAAAGCTGTTGGTACCGGTCAGCCAGTCCGAAGACATGGAAGGCATGATCGAATCGGAAGCCAACCAGATCATTCCCTTCCCGCTGGAAGAGGTGAACCTGGATTACCAGGTGCTTGGCCCCTCCAGCAGCAGCCTGGACGACCTGGAAGTGCTGCTGTGCGCTGCCCGCAAGGAAAAAGTGGAAGAACGCGTGGCCGTGGTGGAAATGGCCGGCCTGCGCGCCCAACTGGTCGATGTGGAATCATTTGCCATGATGACCGCTTTCGAACAGATCCAGCAGCAATTGCCCGATCACGGCATGAATCAGACTTTCGCCCTGTTCGATATCGGCGCCACCAAGATTCATTGCAACGTCATCCGTAACGGCCAGCAAATCTACTACCGCGAGCAGGTATTTGGCGGACAGCAGCTGACCCGCGACATCCAGCGCCGCTATGGCATCAGCTTTGATGAAGCCGAAAACGGCAAGCGCAGCATGGCCATGCCGGACGGCTACGAATCGGAACTGATGCATCCTTTCGTCGATTCGCTGGCACAGGAAATCCAGCGCGCACTGCAATTTTTCTACACCACCGTCAGCGTGTCGCAATACCTGCGCGTGGACTACATCCTGCTGGGCGGTGGCTGCAGCATGCTGCCAGGGCTGGATGATGCCGTGGCTTCGCGCACCCAGATCAGCACCATGATCGCCAACCCCTTCACCTCCATGGTGCAATCCAGCTCGATCCGGCTGAAAGAACTGTTGCTGGACGCACCGGCACTGCTGATTGCCTGCGGCCTGGCCATGCGGAGGTTTGACTGATGATACGCATCAACCTCCTGCCGCACCGCGAGCAGAAAAAAGCCGCCCATCGCCTGCGTTTCCAGCTGCTGCTGGGCAGTGCAGTCGCAGTCGCCCTGCTGATCATCGGCATCAGCTATTTCGTGCTGGATGCCCGCCAGTCGCGCCAGGAAGAGCGCAACCAGTTCCTGCAGGCCGAAATCACCAAGCTCAATCAGCAGATCAAGGATATCGGCATGCTGAAAAAGCAACGCGACGACCTGCTGGCACGCAAGCAACTGGTGGAAAGGCTGCAGCAAGGACGCAATGACGCGGTCCATATATTTGACCAGTTGCTGCGCCAGACCCCGGATGGCATCTATCTGAAGAGCTTCAAACAGAGCGGCAATACCTTCTCCTTCTCCGGCTACGGACTGTCCGGCGCCCGGGTATCCAACTATATGCGCACCCTGGCGCAATCGCAGATCTTCAACGAGCCGCAACTGATCGAGGTGAAGTCCGCCATGGTCAACAACCAGCGCGTCAGCGAGTTCAGTCTCACCAGTACGCTGAAACTGCCCGCGACCGCCAGTGCCCCAGCCAGCCAGGTGGCACCGCAGGGAGCCAAGCCATGACCCTAGACGAGTTCCGCAATCTCGACCCGAAGGACATGCCCAACTGGCCGTTGCCGGCCCAGCTGGTCGTACTCACCTTCATGGCCGGGGTTTTTCTGTTTCTGGGCTATTTCTTTGTGCTGAGCGACCAGATGGACAAACTGAACAGCGCCCATCAGCAGGAAGAACAACTCAAGCAGACTTTCATTGACAAGAAGCGCCAGGCCATCAACCTGGAAGCCCTGCAACAGCAGCTGAAAGAAATCCAGCTGTCGTTTGGCGCACTGCTCAAGCAACTGCCCACCAAGGCGGACATGGATGCCCTGCTGACTGAAATCAACCAGGCAGGCATTGGCCGCGGTCTGCAGTTCGAGCTGTTCCGCCCCAATGGCGAGGTCAAAACGACTGAAATGGCGGAAGTCCCTATTGCCATCAAACTGACCGGCAGCTATTCCGACCTGGCCGCCTTCGTCAGCGATGTGGCACAGCTATCACGCATCGTCACCATTGGCGATATCAGCCTGACCCCGGGGCAGGGCAAGGATGCGGCGCGCATGACCATGGAAGCCACCGCCAAAACCTATCGTGCGCTCGAACCGGAAGAGCGGATGGCAGCGGCCCAGCCGCCGAAGAAGTGAGAGTGAAATGACACTGAAACCGACTCTCGCCGCCCTGCTTTGTCCGCTGCTGCTTAGCGCCTGCGGCTCTGGCAACACCGACGACTTGCGCGCCTGGATGCAACAGGCCAGTCAAGGCCTGCGCGGACAGATCGACCCGCTACCCCAGGCGCAGGCCTACCAGCCCTTTGCCTACAGCGCCTTTGACCTGCCCGATCCATTCAACCCCATCAAGCTGCAAATGGCCAAGAAACAGAACGCAGCCAATGCGCCGGACTTCAAGCGCCCACGCGAACTGCTGGAAAACTATGATCTGGACAAGCTGAAGATGGTTGGCCTGCTCAAGCGCAACGGCATCAGCTATGCACTGATCCGCACCCCGGAAAGCAGCATCTACCGCGTACAGCCGGGCAATTTCATCGGCCCCAACTTTGGCCAGGTCAAGCGCATCAGCGATACCGAACTCGTGCTTTCCGAGACTGTGGAAGATCTGAACGGAGAATGGGTACAACGCGAAACCAGCATGTACCTGGATGAACAAGGGCAGAAATAATGAAAAACCATTCAATCAAACTGTTATCCGGGCTGGGTCTGTCCATCGCATTTTCCGTCGCCCATGCTGGATCCATTACGGCGATCGACGTAGCCCAGAGCGATGGCGACAGCCAGTTGCTGCAAGTCACCTTCGACGGTCCGGCCATCAAGCCCAATAGCTTCGCCATCGCCAATCCGGCACGGCTTGCCTTTGACTTTGCTGACACCCAGGTCAAATTGCCGAAAAACTTCGTCGACCTGGGCAACCCCATCATCAAGTCTGCCGTTGCCGTAGAAGCCAATGGCCGTTCGCGACTGGTGCTGAACCTGGCTCACAACGTGGCCTACAGCACCTCATTGTCCGGCAACAAGCTGCTGGTCCGCATCAACAACAATATGGCTCCGGTACAACAAAGCGCCACCTCGCAAGAGCAGGCCACTGTCAACAGCTCGGCAGCCGGTGAGGCTGCGGCCCAGGCTGCCGTGGCCACCACCCCGCTGGGGCTGGACTTCCGCCGTGGCAAAGGCGGCGAAGGCCGGGTAGAAATTACCCTTCCCGCCGACAATACGCCGGTGGATGTCCGCCGTGATGGTAAAAACCTGGTGCTGGACGTGATGAATGCCAGCCTGCCGCGCGCCTTGGAAAAGCGCATGGATGTCAGCGATTTCGCCACTCCGGTGGACAAGGTGATCGCCAGCAATCAAGGCCGCAACAGCCACATCCTGATCCAGCCGCAAGGCGACTGGGAGTTCTCTTCCTACCAGACCGAACGCAAGCTGGTCGTGGAGGTGCGCAAGGCCGTGGTAGAAAGCGCCAGCAAGACGGAACTGAACAGCAAGCCGCAATACAAGGGTGACAAGCTGTCGCTCAATTTCCAGAACATCGAAGTACGCACCGTATTGCAGGTGATTGCCGAATTTACTGGCCTGAACATCGTCACCAGCGACTCGGTCACCGGCAATATCACCCTGCGCCTGAAAGACGTGCCCTGGGACCAGGCGCTGGACTTGATCTTGCAGACCAAGGGCCTGGACCAGCGCCGTAACGGCAACATCATCAATATCGCCCCACGTGAAGAACTGTTGGCGCGAGACAAACAGATACTGGAAGGCAAGCAGCAGCTGACCGCGCTGGAACCGGTACGCTCGGAAACCTTCGTGTTGCGTTATCGCTCGGCCGAAGACTTCAAGAAGATTCTGGATGGGAGCAGCATAACCAGCGGGGCCAACAATACCACCAATAACGGACTGCTCTCTTCGCGCGGCAGTGCGCTGATCGATCCGAAAACCAACACACTGATCATCAACGACACGCAAAGCGTCATCGACAAGATCCGCGACCTGGTAACCAAGACCGATATTCCGGTCAAACAGGTATTGATCGAGGCCCGTATCGTCGAAGCCACCGATGACTGGAGCAAGAGCCTGGGGGTGAAGCTCAATGTGGCTCGTGCCGGATCAGGCGTTAGCCTGGGTGGATCTGTGACAGATGCCGTCACCAATTATAATATTGCGAACGGAACCTCCGGCTCCAAAATACTCAGTTCCGGGGTCAACCTGGGCCTGTCCGGCACCTATAACTCGATTGGAGCTGTATTCGGAGCCGGTTCCCGTGCTGCCATCGGCCTGGAACTGGATGCCATGGAAACCGGTGACAAGGGCAAGGTGCTGGCCAATCCGCGCATCATGACCGCCGACCGGGTAGAAGCCAGCATCGAACAGGGTACGGAAATTCCTTACCAGGAAGCCAGTTCCAGTGGCGCCACTTCGGTATCGTTCAAAAAGGCCAATCTCAGCCTGAAAGTGACCCCGCAGATCACCCCGGACAACCGCGTACTGATGGAAATCCAGATCAACAAGGACACGGTCAGCAGCACCCTTATCGTCAACAGCACCCCGGCCATCGATACCAAGGTGGTCAAAACACAGGTGATGGTGGAAAACGGCGGCACCGTGGTGATTGGCGGCATCTACCAGCAAACACTGGACAACACGATCAACAAGGTTCCGCTGTTGGGTGACATCCCCTTCCTCGGTGCACTGTTCCGCAGCAAGGTGGAGAAGAACAACCGTACCGAACTGCTGGTTTTCATCACCCCGCGCGTAGTGGAAGACCTGAGTCTGCAAAACCGCTGAGAATGAGCCAGGGCAAGCGATTTTGTCGTCTGCCCGCGCAGACAGACCCAGCCTGCATCAGCTACAATGCCTGCCATGGAGAACATGGCAGGCAATTTCTTTCTTGTCGGGCTAATGGGCGCCGGCAAGACCACCGTTGGCAGAGCCCTGGCGCGCAAGACCGGCAAAACCTTCTACGACTCGGATCATGAAATCGAGGCGCGCACCGGCGTTCGCGTTGCCACCATATTCGATATCGAAGGCGAACTACGCTTTCGCGACCGGGAAAGCTCAGTCATTGCCGATCTGGTCAGAATGGACAATATCGTGCTGGCCACCGGAGGTGGTGCCGTGCTCCGCCCGGAAAACCGCGCCGAACTGTCCCGTCACGGCGTGGTGATCTATCTGCGGGCATCCATCGACGACCTGCTCGCCCGCACCATGCACGACAAGAACCGCCCCCTGCTGCAAATTGCCGACCCTCGCGCCAAGCTGCAAAGCCTGCTGGAGCAGCGCGACCCACTGTATCGCGAAGTCGCCGACATTGTGGTCGATACCTCGCAGCAGAACGTCAACCTGCTGGTCAGCCGCCTGCTCGATCAGCTGCATACTATCCCAGCCAAGACCTGACCCATGATTACGCTCGACCTGACCCTGCCGGACACCCGCTACCCCATCCACATTGGCCACGGACTGCTCGATCAGGTCGAGTTGATTCTGCCCCACCTGCGTATCCCGCAGGTTGCCATCATCACCAACGATGTCGTCGCTCCGCTCTATCTGCAGCGCCTGACCCAGCAGCTGGAAAAGCATGGCGTACGTACCATTCCGGTGGTGCTGCCGGACGGTGAAGAGCACAAGAACTGGCAAACGCTGAATCTGATTTTCGACGCACTACTGGCCGCCAATGCCGAACGCAAGACCACGCTGATTGCTCTGGGTGGCGGCGTGATCGGCGACATGACCGGTTTTGCCGCCGCCTGTTATCAGCGCGGCGCCCCCTTCATCCAGATTCCCACCACCTTGCTGGCGCAGGTGGATTCCTCCGTGGGGGGCAAAACCGCCATCAACCACCCGCTGGGCAAGAACATGATTGGTGCCTTCTACCAACCGCAACTGGTCGTGGCGGACATGGACCTGCTCGCTACCCTGCCAGAACGTGAACTGTCCGCTGGCATCGCGGAAATCATCAAATACGGCCTGCTGGGCGATATCGACTTTCTCGGCTGGCTGGAAGCCAATATGGACAAACTGCGCGCACGCGATCCGGTTGCGCTGCAATATGCGGTACGTCGTTCCTGTGAAATGAAAGCAGAAATCGTCGGCCAGGATGAAAAGGAGCAGGGCGTAAGGGCCTTGCTCAATCTGGGCCACACCTTCGGCCACGCCATCGAAGCCGGCCTGGGTTATGGCAAATGGCTGCATGGCGAGGCGGTAGGTGCCGGCATGGTACTGGCAGCTGCCGCCTCGCAGGCCATGGGCTGGTTGACCGCAGACGACGTAGCACGGGTGCAGGCGCTGATCGCCGCCGCAGGCCTGCCGATACGCAGCCCGGACTTTGGCGCAGCAGAATGGCTGCGCCACATGGGCCACGACAAAAAGGTCGAGAGCGGCGTCATCCGGTTTGTCCTGTTGCAGCAACTAGGGCAGGCGGTCATCCAGCCCGGACTGCCGGCCACCCTGCTGGAGTCGCTGTTCCACAGCCCGCATATCGACCCGGCACTGGCGCGTCAGTAAGCAACAGCTGCCCGCAAAATATCAAAACCTTTACGCCATTAAGGAGTTCTACGGATTGCGGTGATGTCCGGCTACCCGAATAATCGACTGCATAATTCAAGCAGAGAGAGAATCTCGGAGGGAAGCCCAGGTGGATGCCATTACTGCGTTGACGGCCAGTTTCGGCCTGATGAGCACTTACTACCTTGCCCGCCAGCTGTGGCGCAAGGTGACGTATAAAAAGCCGCGCGCCCGCGGCATTGATCCGGTGGGCGAAGCCGAGGTTTTTCTGGCTTACGGCCGTACCGGTGATGCTGTGCGGGTGCTCAAGGATGCCATGAAGGACGAGCCGCATAATCTGTCGATCAAGGTCACGCTGCTGCGCGCCTACTCTTCTGAAGGCAATGGCAAGGCGTACTGCCGTCTGGCACGAGATATCCAGGCCCAGGTCAAGGATCAGCCGGTATGGCGCACCATCCAGGAGGCCGGCCGCCAGCTGGCTCCGCAAGACCCCTTGTTTGCGGCCAAGGCCTGATTCGCTCTCTGCCACTACCATAACAACAGGCTGCCTCACGGCAGCCTGTTTTGTTTACGTAGCCACGCAAGCCATCAGACTGCTCCTGCCTCCGGTTCACGGAACTGCAGGCTGTGCAGACGAGCATACAGCCCATCCTGCGCCATCAATTGCTGATGACTTCCCTGCTCGGCCACCCGCCCCTGATGCATCACGATGATGCGGTCAGCACTCTCGATGGTGGACAGACGGTGGGCGATGACGATAGTAGTACGGTTCTTCATCAGGTTCTCCAATGCCGCCTGCACCAGTCGCTCCGACTGGGTATCCAGCGCCGAAGTCGCCTCATCCAGAATCAGCAATGGCGCATTCTTCAGCAGCGCACGGGCAATCGCCAATCGCTGACGCTGACCGCCAGACAGTCGCACCCCGTTTTCGCCAATCTGCGTGTCCAGGCCCTCAGGCATGGCTTCGATGAACTCCAGTGCATTGGCCGCCCGTGCCGCCTCAACGATCTGCTCACGGCTGACCTGGTGGCTGGAGCCATAAGCAATATTGGCGGCCACGCTGTCATTGAACAGCACCACATCCTGGCTCACCATGGCGATGTGATGGCGAAGGTCCGCCAGTGCGATATCGGCCAGCGCAATGCCATCCAGGGTAATCTGCCCCGACAAGGGTTCGTAGAAGCGTGGAATCAGGCTGACCAACGTGGTTTTGCCACTGCCGGAAGAACCGACCAAGGCCACCGTCTCACCCGAATTGACCGTCAGGTTGATGTCCTGCAATACCACGCGCTCGGCATTGGGATAACGAAACGAGACATCCTCAAAACGCAGACGACCCTGCGTAGTCGGCAAACGCTTGCTACCATGATCCGGCTCACCCGGCTCATCCAGAAATGCAAACACGCTCTCCGCCGCCGCTAGGCCACGCTGCATAGCCTGCGAGATACCAGTAATGCGTTTGACCGGTGCAAACAACAGCATCATGGCCGTGAGAAATGACATGAAGTCACCCGCAGTAAACGCACCATGCTGGGCACGCATCGCCGCGAAATACAGAATCGCCGCCAGTGCACAGGCAATCATCAACTGCGTCACCCCGGTATTGGCCGAACTCGCCGCACTTTGCTTGACGGCATTACGGCGGATGGCCTGGGCGGCGCTATCAAAGCGTGCCTCTTCGTACTGCTCGCCGCCATACACCTTGATTACTTTTTGACAATCCACGCCTTCACCCAGGATCTGGGTCAGGTCGGCCATGTGCTGCTGATTCTCCAGCGCCAGACCACGCAAGCGCTTGGCCACGATGCGCATGCACACCGTCACCACCGGCATCACCAGCAGGCAGATCAGCGTCAATTGCCAGTCGATATACAGCAGCCAGGCCAGCAGGCTGACTGCCGTCACACCATCTTTAACCGTGACGGTAATGACATTGAAGCCGGCCTCGGTCACCTGATTGACGTCAAAGGAAATGCGCGACACCAGCCGACCGGACTGATTATCAGCATAGTACTGCACCGGCAGACGCAGCATCTTGGCAAACATCTGCTGCCGTAGCGTCTGCACCAGATGTCCGGCCAGCCAACTGGAGGTGTACTCATTGATGAAACTGGTTACGCCACGCACCAGGAATACACCGATGATGGCCATCGGCACCCAGATGATGACCTGCGGGTCCTTGTTGACGAAGCCGCCATCGATCAGCGGCTTCATCAGGCGGGCAAACGCCGGCTCGGTCAGGGCAGCGATGGTCATCGACACCAACGACAGGGCAAAGACTTTCCAGTACTGGGCCAGGTAGCTCAGCAGGCGGCGGTAAATCGGCCAACTATGTTTCAAAGTGATATTCCATTCAATCAGAGAACAGCTGGCAGTTGATCTGCCAGGCCACTCAAAGCCAGTATCCGGTTTAAATTACTGCCCGGGTCAAAACGCTGACGCACATCGGCACGCCCCGCGCAGGCCAATGTTTGTTGCTGCGGCAAATTATCCAGGGCACTGGCGATAGCTTGTGCCCATGCATGGCAGTTTCCTGGTTCGACCAGCACGCCGGTCTGCCCATCATGCACGGTTTCTGGAATACCACCAGTCCGACTCGCCAATACCGGCCGAGCCAGAGCCAGCGCCTCAATCTGCGACATACCCAAGGGTTCGTAAGTCGATGGCATCAATACCAGATCGGCGGCCTGATAAAGCGGGGCAACCGGAGAGACTACTCCCGCCAGCAACACGCGAGCCTCCAGGCCAAGCCGGCGCACCTCTGTCTCAATCTGCTGCTGTGCCACACCTTCGCCAGCGATCAGATAACGCCAGTTCGGGTGACTTTGCCGCAACAAATCCATTGCCTGCAAAATGGTCAGATGGCCTTTTTCGCCACGCAGCATTGCCGCATGCAGCAGCACCGGCCCGCGACCCGAGATCAACCAACTCGCAACAGATGCTGGCAGCGGCTGCGACACGGCACGATCCAGCCCGATAAAATCGATACCCGGATACACCACATGCACTCGATCAGCACGAATGGCAGGATTAGCCAACAAGGCATCTTTCAGATACTGGCTGGGTACCATGGTGGCATCTACCATCCGGTTGTATGACCAGGCTCCCGGTCTGCCCGGCTGGTAGGTACGCGAGCGCAGCAGAAAGGGACGACGCCATACCAGCCTGGCGGCGATAGCCAGATTATTGCTGTCATGCCCGCTATGACAGATGGCCAATCTCGGCTTGTGCTGGCTAATCCAGCGACGCAGGATGGCAATCGAAGGCAAATGCAGGCTGTTGCGAAAACGTACTGGCAATACAGACAAACCCTGCTGCAATGCCACTTCTTCCACCCGGCTACCGGGGCGGCATGCCAGCATGGTGCGCAAACCACGCTGCTGCATCTGACGCATCTGTTGCATCAATTGCAATTCCTGCCCCCCTACATTTGGGGAAGATTCGGTAAACAGCACCCACTCACTCACAATAGACTTCTCCCCGTCCCCAACCTGTTTCCAACATCCCTGACTCCTTACCCCGCCCCAGCCAAGCTGGGTTAGACCATTGCACTCCTGCGGGCACTAGTGCCGATCCAGTAATCCATTCAATGCCTGTAATACCTCACCCGCTTGGATTGCCTGCATGCACAGGGCCTGCCGACACCGCCCCGGCCCGCGACCAAACCTCCGGAAACAACGCAGCGCCCAATCCACATCGCGGTGATGCACGCTACGCTGGTTGCGACAGGGAAAAATGGCGGGCCCCACACCACAACACTGATGAGCAGAGAAGAAACGGCTGGCACCAAACAGGGTTTCGCTACCCGGTCCAAACAACATCAGCAAGGGAGTACCGGCTATCTTGGCCAGATGTGCCACGCCCGTGTCAGGGCAAACACAGGCAGCGGCCTGTTGCAGTAATTGCCGTAATTGCAACAAGGTGAGACAACCATCAAATACCACATCAGTTGTCGCAGGGGCGATTTCCTGCAACAAGCTACCCTCTCCGGGACCACAGCTCCAGACCACACCTAAATGCCGCTTACGTATGCCCTCTGCCAGTTCGCGCCAATGGGCTGCAGGCCAGAAACGAGTGGCAGAACTGGCACCAACATGCAGGACAACATAAGCATCTGGCAATTCCGGCAGGCGCTGCAGCCTTGCAGGCCAATCCTCAATGCGGTACGGACGGGGCTCGGGGCCTTCCACCAAGCGCGCCGCAGTATCCGTCCAGGCTTCAGCCTGGTTCGGGTAGGGAATGGCCTCATCCAGCAGCCAATTTTTGTGCGCCGGTTGTTCATCGGCAAAGCCGACAACCCAGCGCGCCCCAATGGCACGGGCCAGATAGCTGAGGCGGTTTTCCCCCATCAGCAACACCATGTCAAACCGTGGCATGGCAAACAGCTGGCAGACGGTGGCAAAGTTGCGGATATGCCAGGGAAAGGCAATCACTCCATATGGCCGGCCTTCATATAAGGCAGCCTGACTCTGCGGGCAGGCCATGACAATATCTGCCTGCGGATATTGTTCGCGGGCCTTGGCCAGCAAGCTGGTCGCCATCAAGGCATCGCCCAGCAGAAACTGATGCAGAATCAGGATGCGACTGACACTCTCAGGCTGCGGTTTGCATCGCCGCCATTGAAATGGCAGGCGCAGCAGCAAGGACAGGAATATCAGCGCCCTGCCCGGAAAACGGCTCTCCCTCATCTTCCCCCCCCACTGAGTCAATCATTATTCATTATTTTTCTTATCGCTCACCTGTAGCAGGCGGCTATACAAAAACATCATCTGTTCCACCATATGCTGCTCGGTCTGCACCAGTACACGGGCACGGGCTTGTTCGGCCATCCAGGGCCACTGTGCTCTTGCCGCCAGCCAGATGCCGACATTTTCTTGCCAGGCGGCGGTATCCTGCGGCAAAGCCAGCCATCCGCTCACGCCTGGGCTTACACACTCCCCCCCGCCGCAACGAGTGCTGGTGAGCACTGGCAAGCCACAGGCCATGGCCTCTGCAACAACCGAACCAAATGGCTCGTACAGGGTAGGCAGGATGAAACCATCCGCCATACCGTAATGACTGAGCACATCTTTTTGCGGGCCGGTGAAATGTACGCGCCCGGCCACGCCCAAGGCATGGGCGAGTTGCCGGTATGCCGCCAGCTTCTTGTCGCCACCCACCACCACCAGTTGCACCTCGGCATGCGGCACAATGGCACGGATAGCTTGGGCCACGCCCTTGCGTTCGAACCCTGAGCCGACGTAGACCAATACCGGTGCATCAGCGGCAATACCATATTGTTCACGCAAAGCAGCACGACGCGCGCGGGCCGCCACTGGATTGAAGCGCGTGCAATCCACGCCATTATGGATCACCACACACTGCTCGGGTCTGACCGGGAAGCGCTGCAAGACATCCTGCTTCACCATCTCGGAAATGCAGATCACCGCACGCAAGTCCGGATGGCTGAACATGGCACGCTCCATGCGCAGCATGAAATGGTGATAGGGATTGCACCACACCGATAACTTGTGCCACCAGCCTTTACCCACGGCACGAGCATCCAGCCAGGCAGCATGTACGCCGTCGCCGGCACGGAAAACATGGCAACCGGGAATGCGCTCGTGCGACTGCACCAGATCCGCGCCGACTCGCTTCCAGGCCCGCTGTGCTGCTCGGGCAAAGCCCCAGTCACGCCAGATGCTACCCAGGTAAAAAGGATTGACACGGCACACTGCCACGCCATCCAGTGTTTCCCAGTTACGGTTGATCAATACGGGCTCCAGCGTGGACTGATGTTTGAGCTGGCCCAGAATCGCACTGACGATACGCTCGGCCCCACCTGCCGGATTGTATTTCTGCCGGATAATGGCCAAGCGGGTCATACGGTTTCTCCCAGCACGGCATCCACTGCGGCCAGTACTTGTTGCAGGCTGATCATGTTCAGGCATTCGCTGTTCCAGCCACCACCACAGCCAGCATTGCCGCATGGACGACAAGGTACACGGGCGGCGACCACCCGGTGCGCTACTTGCCACGGTCCCCACTCAATGTCACCCGATGGGCCAAACAGCGCGACACAGGGCGTTTTCATCGCGGAGGCAATATGCATGGGCACCGAATCCACACCGATATACAAGCGGGCATTGTCGATGGCCGCAGCCAGCTCCTTCAGGGTGAGCTGCCCGGCCAGGCTGGCGGCAGGGGTAGTCAGACGCGACTGGATATCACCCAGCATGGCCATTTCGTCCGGGCTGGGGGCAGCGGTCAGCAGCACTTTGAGACCGCGTTGCTGCAGGGTATTGATCAGCGCAGCCATGTTTTCCACCGTCCAGCTTTTGAACAGCCAACGCGAGGTGGGGTGGACCAGGATGTATTGTCCGGCCTGCAAGCCCAGCTGCTCCAGCTTGGCCGCCAGCGTGGCCTCGGCATTGTGACCAGCCACCAAGGTCAGCGCACGCTGCTCAACAGAGGGATACACGCCGATACGGCGCAGGGCATCCAGATGGATTTCGATGGTATGGCGGCGGTTGCCCGGCACCTGCAGATAGCGATGGGTAAAGCTTTTGCGGAACAGTTTGCCATAAGGGCCATCCGGCCCCACCGACCAGCGTGGTGACAGCAAACGAACCAGCCAGGCGCCGCGCTTGTGCTCGGTCAGGGTAATCACCAGATCGTAGTGACGCTGGCGCAAGACCGACAGCAAGCCCAGCTCAGCCTTGAGCTGGCCGAAAAGGCCCAACTTTTTCCAGTTGCGATCAATGGTGTGCAACTGGCTGATGGCCGGATGCTGGCTGAGCATTTCCTGCGTGTCACGGTACACCAGCGCATCAATCTCCAGATGCGGAGCCTGCTGTTTGAGCGCGGCAAAAACCGGAGAAGTCAGCAGAACATCCCCATGATGGCGCAGTTTGATGACCAAGACGCGCCGTACCTGGTTCAGATCGATGGAGTCGTTAAGCATAGATAAGGTAAAAAAAGCCGGATCAGGCATCCGGCTCGACATTCAGCAGTTGCAAAAGATCGGCGATTTTATCAGGGTCTTCGGATCGAAGCATGCGTCCTGCAATAGGCGCGATATCGTCCAGATGGGTATTGAGCACCATGCGCTTGACTGCCAGCAGGCTGGCCGGGTGCATGGAGAACCTGCGCAGGCCCATGCCCAGCAGCAGCCGGGTCAGGCGCGGGTCACCGGCCATTTCGCCGCATACCGACACCGGTACTCCACCCTTGAGGCCGGTACGGATGGTATGCAGAATCAGCTTGAGCACCGCAGGGTGCACCGGATCGTACAGATGACTGACCGAGTCGTCGTTGCGGTCGATGGCCAGGGTGTACTGGATCAGGTCGTTGGTGCCGATGGACAGGAAGTCGACATGCTTGATGAAACTGCCCACCACCAGTGCGGCGGAGGGGATTTCGATCATGGCACCCACTTCGACCTCTGCGTCGAAAGGCAGGCCTTCTTCATGCAGTTCCTGCTTGGCGTAATCCAGCTGGGCAATCGATTGCTTGAGCTCACCCAGCGAATTGAGCATGGGGAACAGGATCTTGACCTTGCCGTAATGCGACGCGCGCAACAGCGCGCGCAACTGGGCGCGGAACATCAGCGGCTCAGCCAGGCACAGCCGGATGCCGGTCAGCCCCAGCGCCGGGTTATCGGCCACATCGTGGTTCAGCCATTTCGGGTTCTTGTCGGCCCCCAGGTCCATGGTACGGATGGTGACCGGCAGGCCTTTCATGTCTTCGGCCACCTTGCGGTAGGCCTCGAACTGTTCGTCCTCGGTAGGCAGCGTATCCCGGCCCAGAAACAGGAATTCGCTGCGGAACAGGCCTACGCCCACCGCGCCGGACCCCTTCACTACCTCCACATCCTGCGGCAATTCGATATTGGCCAGCAGTTCGATCACCGTGCCATCTTTGGTTTTGGCATCGGATTTACGGATGGAAGACAGCTTGCGCTTGGCATCGCGCCAGGCAC
Organism: Aquitalea palustris; assembly: GCF_003693445.1. GTDB lineage: Bacteria > Pseudomonadota > Gammaproteobacteria > Burkholderiales > Chromobacteriaceae > Aquitalea > Aquitalea palustris. The sequence goes on from NZ_RFAR01000012.1 coordinate 51,876, forward strand.
GCTGGCGCTTGCGGTATTCGCTGAGGACCAGTTCATCCGGATTGACGATCAACACCCCTTGCTGGCCATCGACGATGATCTGTTCCTCTTCGCGGATCAGCTCGCGCGCGTGGTGCAGGGCGATGACGGAGGGCAGGTCGAGACTACGCCCCAGAATGGCGGTATGCGAGGTGGCGCCGCCGACGTCGGTGACGAAAGCCGCGAAGTTGGAATCCTTGAAATACACCATGTCGGCCGGCGACAGGTCGTGCGCCACCAGAATGGTATCGTCCAGCAGGTCGCCGGGGGCCGGCAATTGCGGGGCGTGGCCATCCAGGTTCTTGAAAATGCGTTCCACCACCTGCAGCACATCATTCTTGCGCTCGCGCAGGTAGTCTTCTTCGATGGCGTCGAACTGCTCCACCAGCAGGTCGCACTGCAGCTTCAACGCCCATTCGGCATTGCAGTGCTGCTTTTCAATGATTTCGCGTGGTTCGCGCGAGATGGTGACATCGCCCAGCAGCATAATGTGCAAGGACAGGAAGGCGCCCAACTCGGCCGGGGCATTTTCCGGGATGCTGCCCCACAGCATTTCCAGCTCTTTGCGCGTGGCGCGCACCGCCTCGTCGAAGCGCGCCATCTCGGCCGGGATGTCTGCGTCTTCCAGGCCGTAGTGCGCCACATCGTCCATGCTGCGCGAGATGAGATGGGCCCGGCCAATTGCGATGCCGCCACCAATGGCTACACCATGCAGGGTGATATTCATCGTCCCATCCCCTCCTCAAGCGGGCTGATTCATTCAGCCTCGTCAAACCGGTTGTTGATCAGTGCTACCAGCGCATCCAGCGCTTCCTGTTCGTCAGGGCCTGCCACATCCAGCTCGATGGTGGAGCCCTTGGCAGCGGCCAGCATCATCACCCCCATGATGCTCTTGCCATTGACGCGGCGACCATTGCGGGCAATGCCCACATCGCTCTTGAAGCGGCTGGCAAGCTGGGTGAATTTACTCGATGCGCGAGCATGCAGGCCAAGTTTATTGATAATTTGTATTTCAACGCGCAGCATTACCGTCCCCCGGTAGAATATAAAGCACACCTTCCAGCCCGCCGGTAATGGCTTTGCTGACCACGATCTCCAGCGGCTGGCTGCTATAGCTGAGCGCTCGCACCAGCATGGGCAGGCTGACGCCGGCAACGGCCTCGACCTTGCCCGGATTGATCAGCCGGCTGGCGATATTGGATGGCGTGCCGCCATACATATCAGTCAACACCACCACGCCATCGCCCTGTTCCAGGCGTGCCACCAGCGCAGCGGCTTCGACCAGTTTCTGATCCGGATCCTCGGTTTTTTCTACCGCCAGCGTGGCGATATTGTCCGGGTCCCGTCCCAATACGTGCCGGGCGCAGTCCAGTAGACAGGCGCCCAGATTGCCATGTGATATGACTAGTACACCAACCATGCCCGAGTCTTCTTGTCCGTAACGATTATTGGCACACAGCCGCATGCTGCCTGGCTGTGCTCATGTCTGCTGCGAATCCGGCATTGTAGCAGGAGCGTTTTCCACCCGCCGGTACCAGGCCAGTTTATCCGCCAGCGTGACCACGCTGCCCACTATGATAAGCGCAGGCGAGGCAACACCATAGGAAGAAATCAGTGCCGGCAGGCTGCTCAGGGTGCCGGTCAGCGTCCGCTGCCGTGCCGTGGTAGCCCATTCGATCACCGCCACCGGGGTATCTGCCGGCTTGCCATGCTGGATGAAGGCAGCACACAACTCCGCCGCCATGGTCAGCCCCATGTACACCACCACGGTCTGGTCCGGCCGGGTCAGCGCCGGCCAGTCCAGATTGATGCTGCCATCTTTCTTGTGACCGGTGACAAAGGTGACCGACTGCGCATGGTCGCGGTGGGTCAAGGGTATACCGGCATAGCTGGCCGCACCATTTGCCGAGGTAATGCCGGGTACGACTTCAAACGGAATGCCATGCTCGGCCAGGGTTTCGATTTCCTCGCCACCACGGCCGAAGGTAAAGGGATCGCCCCCTTTCAGGCGCAATACCCGCTTGCCTTCGCTGGCCAATCTTACCATCAGCAGATTGATGTCTTCCTGCGGCAGGCTGTGGTTGGCACGGGCCTTGCCCACGTATATGCGTTCGGCGTCGCGGCGTACCAGTTCCAGTAATTCCGATGCCACCAGATTATCGTGCAAGACCACGTCGGCCTGCTGCATCAGTCGCAATGCGCGGAAGGTGAGCAGGTCCGGATTACCCGGCCCGGCTCCCACCAGGTAGACCGCGCCACTAGGCGTGTCCGTGCGACTGGCCAGGCGCTTTTCCATCTCTAGGCAGGCGGCCTCTTCTCGGCCATTCATCACGGCTTCGGCCAAGGGGCCTTCGAGTACCGATTCCCAGAAAGCGCGGCGTGCTTCCACATCGCCGAAACGGGCTTTTACCTTGTCGCGAAAGCGCGCGGAAAAGGCCGCCAGCAGGCCGAAACCAGCCGGGATGATGCTTTCCAGCCGGGCGCGCACCAGCCGCGCCAGCACCGGGACAGCACCGCCGGAAGACACGGCAATCACCAGCGGCGAGCGGTCGATGATGGCCGGGGTGATGTAGGTGGACAGTTCCGGATCATCCACCACATTCACCGGGATATTGTGGGCCTGCGCCGCAGCGGAAACCTGCTGATTGACCGGGCGCTGGTCGGTGGCGGCGACCACTAGCCGCATGCCGGCAACCTGCCCGGGGGCGAAATAGCCCGGCTCCCAGTGCAAGGCACCTTGCTGCGCCATTTCGCCCAGTTCGGCGGTCAGCTCGGGCGCCACCACGGTCACCCTGGCACCGGCCGCCTTGAGCAGACGAATCTTGCGCAAGGCAACATCGCCGCCCCCCACTACCAGGCAAGGGGCATCCTGCAGCTTCAGAAAAATCGGAAAGTAATCCATGCATCGCTCCACAACAATCGCCACAGCATACTTTATTTGTTGCATAAAAACGACGAGCGACCGGCACTCTGCCTGATTTTCGTCATCACAATTTGCCTGCCAAATGCCATGATGAGAGTAAGCCCTTGGCAATATATAAACAGGGCAACTCCAGGAAGCGGTGGGTTCACATTGAATATCTTCAGATCGACATGCAGCAGAACAGGCTATGGCACGGTCTTGATGCTGGCGCTGGGCAGCCCGCTGGCATGGGCCGGCGAACTGCCTCACGCCCCCTGGGACTGGCCACTGACCGGCCTGCTTGGTGTGGCCGCCGGCATCTGGCTGGGTAGCCTGTGGCAGCGTCGACGCCACGAACATGAGCAGGCCGGCACGCTGCGTTTTCTGGTGGAACATTCCAGCACCGCCCTGCTGGCACTGGATGAGCAGGGTCAGTTGCAAGCTGCCGGACAGGGCTGCATGGCTCTGCTCGGCCGGCAACCGCACAGCCTGGAGGAATGCGGCCTGCCGCCAGCACTGTGCCAGGCATTGCAACAGCAGACTGCTTTGCTGACCACCCCGCAGCATGTCGAGTTGCAGGATGCACAAGGCCGCACCCGCCAGCTGGGCCTGCAGCAAATCGTGCTGCCAGCCGGCAGGTCGCCGGGCAACTGGCGGCTGCTGCTATTACATGATGCCAGCGCGGAAGGCCGGCCAGTCCCGCTGGGCAATGCCATCGCCACGGTATTGCAAGGCTCGCGCCTCGGCTTGTGCGAATTCGATCTTGGCAAACAGCGAGTCAGCTGCTCGCCCGGCTCGCTGCACAAGCTGCTGGGGCTGGATGTGCAGCGGGAAAGCATGAGCCTGGACGACTGGCTGCAACTGCTGCACCCGGAAGACCGCCCCCTGCTGGAGAACGCCCTGCAGACGGCTTGCCATCACCCCGCCACCAGCCACAGCCTGGAATGCCGCATGCAGCATGCCGACCAGCACTGGGAATGGCTGGAGCAGAATCTGCAGGCCGATCCGCAAGCCGGAGACGGTGCCATCGTGCTGGCACTCAGTCAGGTCGTCACCGCGCGCAAGCTGGCCGAGGCCGCCATGCGGCGGCGCGAACAGGAATTCCGCACCCTGGTGGAAAACTCCACCGACATCATCGCTCGCTACGATCTGCAACTGCGCTGCCAGTTCATCAACCGCAGCGTCAGCCGCTACTCGCCGTTGATCCGCGATGAACACATCGGCAAAACCGTGGGCGAAAAGGGTTGGCCGGCCGATGTGGTTGCGCTGTTCGAGTCGCAATGCCGGCAATTGATCGAGACCTGGGAACCGCGCTGCTTCGAAATGGAGCTGCTATCGCATAACCGGCGCTATATTTTCGAAACCCGCCTGTTTCCCGAGTTCGACAACAATGGCAAGCTCACCAGCATTTTGTCGGTGGACCGGGAAATTACCGATACCCGCCAGGCCAATCGCCTGCTGAGCGAAGAAAATGCGGTGATGGAGATGATTGCCTCCAATCAGCCACTGCAAGACACGCTGGCGCAGATCTGCACCATGATCGAATCCCAGCTCACCGGCGGGCTGTGTTCGGTCATGCTGCTGACCGAAGATGGCCAGCACCTGCACGTGGCCTCCGGCAACAGCCTGCCGCCGGAATACAGCGCGCTGATTGAAGGCATTGCCATTGGCCCCGAAGTGGGCTCATGCGGCACGGCGGCCTACTGGAAACGCACCATCATTGTCGAGGACATGGAAAATAGCCCGCTGTGGCAGCCCTATCTGGACTTTGTCCGGCCCTACCAGCTGCGCGCCTGCTGGTCGACACCGCTATTTAGCAGCACGCGCGAACTGCTGGGCACTTTTGCCATTTACTACACCGAACCGCGCACGCCCAATCCGGACGAAATGCGGCTGGTCTATCGCAGCTCCCACATCACCGCCATTGCCCTGCAGCGCGACCTGCACGAGAAAAAGCTGTTCCAGCTGGCGACCAAGGACGAACTGACCCGGCTGGACAATCGCCGCCATTTCCTGGAACAGGCAGAACGCGAAATCAAGCGCAGCCAGCGCTACCAGCAGCCGCTGGCGGTGCTGATGATGGATCTGGACCATTTCAAGAACATCAACGACCAATACGGCCATGCCGCCGGTGATCAGGTCATCACCCACTTCGCCACGCTGTGCCGTGAAGTGCTGCGCACCTCGGACCTGACCGGACGACTGGGTGGTGAGGAGTTTGCCGCCCTGCTGCCCAATACCGCTGGCAGCGCCGCACTGGTGGCAGCCGAGCGTATACGCGAAGCGGTCAGCCAGAGCCGGGTGGAAGTCAACGGGCAGCAGATCCACTACACCGTCAGCGTGGGACTATCCTTGCTACGCAGTAGCGATCTGCATGTGGATGACCCGCTGAAACGGGCCGACAAGCTGCTGTATCAGGCCAAACACCTGGGGCGCGACCGGGTTTGCCATGACCTGCCGCCGGCGCTGGATTAAAATGGTGCTTTTGTCAGGCAGCCGCCCATCGTGAGTCACTGGCACACCGACTATCTGTCCCATCCCCTCTACCAGCCGCTACGCGCCATCTGCGCCCGGCTCCCGCTGGCCAACTGGCCTGGGCAGGCCGACTACGACCGGCTGCTGCAACTGGCGGCCCCGGCCACCCTTCCCGCAGGCCTGCGCTTCTGCTGCGACCTGCAAGCACCCTCCTACTACGAAACCCATATTGCCGACACCGGCGAGGTGCCCACTCGCAGCGAAAACTGGCATGACTGGTTCAATGCCCTGGCCTGGCTGGCATGGCCCTTGAGCAAGGCGGCGCTGAATGCACGCCATGTGCGCGCCATCGGCCGTGGCGAGATCCAGCGCGGGCCACGGCGCGATGCTGCCACCTTGCTGGATGAATGCGGGGTAATTGTCGCCTGTGCCAAGCCGGCATTGGGGCAGGCACTGGATGATATGCAATGGCAGACGCTGTTTGTGGATGAGCGCCACGCCTGGGGACGGCAGATCAGTGTGCATGCACTGGGACATGCCCTGTTTGAAACCGGCCTGACACCGCACCAGGGCTGGTGCGGCAAGGCGCTGTTGCTGGCGGTGGAGCCCGACTTCTTTACCCTGCCCGAGGCCGTACAGCGCGAGCAGCTGGATAGCCGGCTGGCCAGCATGCTGGCTGATGACGACTGGCTGGCCAGCCCCCGCCAGCTATGGCCGCTGCCCTTGCTGGGCATTCCCGGCTGGTGGCCGGATAACGCCGAGCCGTCCTTCTATCAGAATACCGACTACTTCCGCCCCAGCCGGCGGGCGAAATCCTCCAGCGATACACTCTGAAGCCGCTCGGTGACACTGCCCAGCAAGGCTTCAATGCCCTGGCCGACATCATCGTCATTGGCCAGATCCGCCCGATAGACAAACAGCTGGAATAGCTCGGACAGCTGCACCACAGCCAGCTTTTTCATCAGCACCCAGCCATCGCGCTGGCCTTTCTGCACATAGCCATGCAGCGCCAGCTTGTCCAGCACCAGGCCCAGCTCGTCATAGCCTATCTTGACCTGCTGGCGTAATTGCACTGGCGTCAGGCTGCAACCCTGCTCCTGCGCCGCGTCCAGCATCAGCAAGACTTCCACCGCATCCAGAAAGCGCCGCCGTGGCTCAAAGCGCCGCCGCCAGGCACCGCCTTCCCAGTAGGAAAGCGAGGCAGTAAACACCGCGCCGGCCAGCACCACCATCCACAGGCAATACACCCACAACAGGAAGATCGGAATACTGGCAAAAGCCCCGTACACCAGCTGGTAGCTGGCCACCTGACCGATGTAATAGCCAAAACCCAGCTTGGTCAGCTCCAGCAGCAGCGCGGTAATCATCGCCCCCAGTACTGCATGGCGGATCGGCACAAAGCGGTTGGGCACAATGCGGTACAACAGCGACAACACGATGCCGGTCAGCAGGATAGTGCCGCCCGCCTCGACCGTACTGGCCAGCAAGGGCATGGTTTTTTCGAAACGGGTGAACTTGAGCAGCCAGCGCCAGGACAGAAGGCCACCGCCCAGCACCAGCGGGCCCAGCGTCAGCACCGTCCAGTACACCATGCTCTGCTGCAGCCAGGGCCGGCCACGGCGCACACTCCAGATGGCGTTGAAAGTGCGCTCAATGGTGGACATCAGCATCAGCGCCGTTACCCCGAGCATGATGATGCCGGCGGCGGTGAGCTTTTCCGCATTGTCGGCAAACTGGCGCATGTAGACGGAAATCACCTTGCCGGCGAACTCCGGCACCAGCGTCGACAACAGCAATACCTTGAAGCGGGTGCTGTAGTCGGAAAACACCGGGAAAGCCGAAATCACCGTCAAGGCAATGGTGAACAAGGGCACCAGTGCCAGCAGGGTGGTAAAGGTCAGGCTGCCGGCAACCTGCATCACACGCAGGCTGCTCATGCGGCGGATCAGGAAGCCGGAAAAACCGACTTGCGTTGCATACTTGGCGGGCAGTTTCATGAGGCGCAAGGTAATTCAGTCACTGCCGGCTGGCAAGCGGCAACGTTCCGGCGTGACGCGGCCAGTGGCTGCTTTACGTTTGACATACTGTCTTAATACAAATTAACAGATGGAAACTGGTATCATGCTGCCAGTTCATCCTGTTGCCGCCCTCCCTCCTCATGGCGGCCATTCCTCTGGACATCGTCGTGCAAGACATCCTCGTACTCTATTACAGCCAGCATGGTGCCACTGCCGAACTGGCCCGGCTGATCGCCCGTGGCATCGAAAGCGTGCCCGGCTGCCAGGCACGGCTGCGCACCGTGCCCAAGGTTTCCACCGTCTGCGAGGCCAGTGCAGCGGCCATCCCGGAAAGCGGCGCGCCCTATGTGGAAAAAAGCGATCTGGCCGAGTGCATCGGCCTGGCCCTGGGCAGCCCCACCCGCTTTGGCAATATGGCCGCAGCCATGAAGTACTTCATCGACAGCACCAGCGGGGAATGGATGGCCGGCGCACTGGCCGGCAAGCCGGGCTGCGTGTTTACCAGCTCCTCGTCCATGCATGGCGGGCAGGAGTCCACCTTGCTGAGCATGATGCTGCCGCTGCTGCACCACGGCATGCTGCTGGTCGGCCTGCCTTATTCCGAGCCACAACTGGCCGCCACCCAGACGGGCGGTACGCCCTATGGCGTCAGCCATGTGGCCGGGGTACAGAATGACCGCCCGCTGTCGGCCGACGAAAGCAAGCTGGCCTTTGCCCAGGGCAAGCGGCTGGCAGAAGCAGCCCTGCGCCTGCAGCACCCTTTGTAATACCGGACGCGCGTGCTGGCTTGGCCATTTGCACCCGCTGATTTTTTACCTCTTGCGCAGCGTTGAGCGTTGCGCCGGGAACCCGATTTATGTGTGGAATTGCCGGTTTCTTTTCCCGGACCCCCGTTGCTGCGGCAACGGCCGATGCCATGTTGCTGGAACTGGCCCGTCGCGGGCCGGATGCTGCCCACCAGTTGCGGCTGGACCAGCACGGCCAGAGCGCGGCGGATGACGCCATTCACAATGCGCTGCTGCATGCGCGGCTGTCCATCATCGACCCGCGCCCGGAGGCCGACCAGCCCATGCGCAACGACGATGGCCAGCTGTGGATCTGCTACAACGGCGAGGTGTACGACTGGGAAAAGGACAAGCGCGAACTGGAACAGGGCGGCGCGGTGTTCCACACCCATTCCGATACCGAATTCATCCTGCGGGCTTACGAGGCCTGGGGCATTGATGGCCTGCTCTCCCGCCTGCGCGGCATGTTTGCCTTTGCCATTCTCGATCTGCGCCAGGGCAAGGTGCATCTGGCGCGCGATCGCATGGGCGAAAAGCCGCTGCTGTACTCACTGCGGGATGGCAACCTGGCCTTCGGTTCGCTGGTGCGCGCAGTCCTGCCGTTTGTGCCGCTGGCCGCACGCCAGTTCAGCCCTGCCGCCATCGATGCCTATCTGGCACATCGCTACATTCCGGCACCGGCCACGGTATTTGAAAATATCCAGCGCCTGGAAAACGGCTATTGCCTGGAATTTGACCTGAGCAGCCGTCAGCTGAAAAAACGTCGTTACTGGCAACCCAAGGCCGAAACCGGCGACTGGCTGCCCGAGCTGGATCACGCCGTGGCCATGCGCACCGTGGCCGACCGCCCACTGGGCGTGCTGCTGTCCGGCGGCATCGACTCCACCCTGATTGCCAGCCGTCTGGCCGGACAGGGTTATCAGCAGTTTTCTACCTTTACCGCCGCCTTCCCCGGCAGCACGCTGGATGAATCGGTCGACGCGGCCGACTCGGCCCAGCGCATGGGGCTGAGCAATATCCGCATCGCCATGCCAGACAATCTGGCGGCCGATTTTTCCCGCATCGTGGCCGATCTGGACCAACCCTTTGCCGACCCCTCCAGCTTTCCTACCTGGTATCTGGCACGAGAAGTCAGCAAGCATGTGAAAGTGGTGCTGGTGGGCGATGGCGGCGATGAACTGCTGGCCGGCTACAAGCGCATGAACAAGCATCTGCGCACGCGCTGGCGGCGGCATATCCGCCTGCCGCTGGGCATACGTACGGCCTTGTCCGGCAAGCAGGGCAAGCTGGCCACGGAAATGGCCATGGACTGGCGCGCGGCTTACTCCTTGCGCTTTTCCGGCCTGACACCGGGCCAGCGCCGTTTCCTGCAAGGCGGCCGAGAACTCGAGAAACTCAGCTATTGGCGCGCACCGGATGACATCGGCCCGGAAGCCAGCGATGCGGTGCCCGGCCTGCAAAGCCTGCTGGCCATCGACTTTGCCAACTATCTGCCGGACTACATCCTGCAAAAATCCGATTTGTGCACCATGGCGCACGGGCTGGAGGGCCGCGCCCCGCTGCTGGACCACCGCCTGTATCAGCATCTGCTGGCCACGTCGGATGCCGAACGCTACACCACGCCTGCCAAGCTGATTTTCCGCCGCGCCATGCACCCGGCGCTGCCGGCCGACTTTTTCCAGCGCAAGAAGCGCGGCTTCAATCCGCCACTTTCCGGCTGGCTGCAAACCAGCCTGGCCGAGCGCTTCGCCGGATTGGGACAAAGACTGAAGCGCCTGACTGACGGCCAACTGGATGCACAGGCAGTGGATGCCTTCAGCCAGGCTTACCGCCAGGGTGAAGCAGCACTGGCCGAGCAGGTGCTGCAATTGCTGATTCTGGATGAAAGCCTGCAGCAGCTGGATGCGCTGCGCCGCGCCCTGCCTTAAGGCGGCAGCGCTCAGGAACTTGGCTGCCGCTGGCGTCAGGATCCGACTGAAGCATGATGGTCCGCCAGCGGTGCATAAAAGCTGCTGGGCGACACCCCCAGCTCACGCTTGAACATGGTGGCAAAGGCACTGGGGCTGGCATAGCCCAGGTCCAGTGCCACTTCCAGCACGCTGGCCCCGCAGGCCAGCTTTTCCAGTGCGGCAATCAGCCTGGCCTGGCGCCGCCACTGCCCCAACGACAAGCCGGTTTCGCGGCTGAAGCGCCGCTGCAGCGTGCGCGCATCCATGGCCAGTTGCGCGGCCCACTCCTCCACCGAACGCGCATCGGCCGGCTCGGCCTGTAGCGCATCACACAAACCCTGCAAGGCCGGGCTTTGCGGCCGTGGCAAGGACAATGCCAGTGTGGGCAGGCTGCGGATTTCATCCAGCAGCAGCTTCATCAGCCGCTCATCGCGCGAATCGGCCGCATACGGCACAGCGATATCCATGGCGGCCAGAATCAGCTCGCGCAACAAGGGCGAAATGGCCAGCACCCGGCATTCCTGTGGCAGCCCGTCCAGGCTGTCTTCCCGCACATACACCGTGCGCATGCGCACCGCGCTGATCATCCGCACCTGATGCCAGGTGGCAATCGGCAGCCAGATGCCACGGGTAGGCGGCACGATCCACTGCCCCAGCGCCGTACTCACCACCATCACCCCTTCCACCGCATACAAGAGCTGGGCGGTGGGATGGGCATGGCGCGGCGTGTCTTCGCCGGCCGGATAATCACGTGCCTTGGCCACCACCGGGGCGATGCCGCTATCGTACTGGTGCAGGTGTTGATAATCAGTCATGACTGTCATTTTCTCGCAGATGATTGCCCCTCATGCGCAGGACGGGCAAGGACAGCCCTTGATAGCATGATGAACCCACCACCACAAGAAGACCTCATCATGACCAGCGCCAGCCAGAGCATGGCACCGCCGCAAGACACCCGTTTCCGGGTATTGGGTGCCATCAGCTTTACCCATTTCCTCAACGACATGTTGCAGTCGCTGATTCTGGCCATCTACCCGGTACTCAAGGGTGGCTTTCACCTGAGCTTTGCCCAGATCGGCCTGATGACCCTGGTTTACCAGTGCACCGCCTCGCTGCTGCAACCGCTGGTCGGCATTTATACCGACAAGCGCCCGCTGCCCTATTCCTTGGTATTTGGCATGGGCGCGACACTGTGCGGCCTGCTGCTGCTGTCGGTGGCCCCCAACTATCACACACTGTTGATTGCCGCCGCGCTGGTGGGCACCGGCTCGTCCATCTTCCATCCGGAATCCTCGCGCGTGGCGCGCATGGCATCGGGTGGGCGCCATGGTCTGGCACAGTCCTTGTTCCAGGTAGGGGGCAATGCCGGCTCGGCCACCGGCCCCTTGCTGGCGGCGCTAGTGGTGTTTCCCTATGGCCAGCCCAGCCTGGCCTGGTTCTCGCTGGCGGCCTTGCTGGGCATGCTGGTGCTGTGGCGCATCGGCGTCTGGTATAGCCACCAGCAGCGCACGGCCAAGGCACACAAGGCCATCGTGCCGACCGGGCTGTCGCCTGGCCGTACCGCCTTCACCCTGGGCATACTGGTATTGCTGGTCTTTTCCAAGTATTTCTACCTCACCAGCATCACCAGCTATTTCACCTTTTACCTGATGCAGCACTTCGGGCTGGGTATTCAGGCGGCACAGCTGCATTTGTTCATCTTCCTGTTTGCCGTGGCTGCCGGCACCGTGCTGGGCGGGCCGATTGGCGACGCCATCGGCCGCAAGCGGGTGATCTGGTTCTCGATTCTGGGCGTGGCCCCGTTTACCCTGGCGCTGCCGCATGTCGACCTGTTCTGGACCAGCGTGCTGTCCTTCATCATCGGCTTTATCCTGGCCTCGGCCTTCTCCGCCATCCTGGTGTACGCGCAGGAGCTGGTGCCGGGCAAGGTGGGCATGGTGTCCGGGCTGTTCTTCGGCTTTGCCTTCGGCATTGGCGGCATCGGCGCGGCGGTACTAGGCAAGGTGGCCGATCACTACGGCATCGAAACCGTCTACCAGCTGTGTGCCTTCCTGCCCTTGCTGGGCATCATCACCGTGCTGCTACCCGACCTGCACCACAAGAAAGCCTGAATCCGCGCGACGACAGGAAGCAAGCAAAACCGGCCATCACGGCCGGTTTTTTCATGGTACGGGCTGAGCGGGACTGGCCCCGGCCAGCGGCTGGCAATCACGCGCCAGCGAGCGTCCGCCACGGGTGAGCAAGACCGACTGTTCACCCTTGTTCCACCACACCAGCTGCTGGCTGGCATAACGCACACCACTGGCACTGCTCACCCGCACCAGCCGGTAGTGCTGCCCCTGCCAGAGAATGCGGATGGGCAGCACATCGGCCACTTCCGGCTGCGGGTATTCCACGCTGAGCAGGCGATGGGCCGCGCACTGGTAATCCACCCGCTGCATGGCCGGCACGGCTTCGCTGGAGGGTGCCTCCACAGCATTCTCGAGTAGCAAGGCTTGCGGTTCGGCCCACAGCGGCATGGGCAGCAGGCAGGCCAGCAATACAGGCAACAGCTTCATGGCGTTTCCTTGTCGATGGTATCCCCATGCCATGGGGCCACCTTCAGCAGCAGCAACATGCCGGGCAAGGCCAGTACGGCACACAGCAGGAAAAAGCCGCCCCAGCCCACGGCATCCACAATATAGCCGGTGGCGGCATTGGCAAAGGTGCGCGGCACCGCTGACAAGCTGGTAAACAGGGCAAACTGGGTGGCGGTATAGGCCGGATGGGTGGTGCGAGCGATAAAGGCGACAAAGGCTGCCGTACCCAGGCCCACGCCCAGCGCCTCGAAACCGATCACCAGTGCCAGCTGGCCTAACTGGACAGGACCAATCTGCTGAAAATGACCATAGCTGGCCAGCCAGGCAAAACCCAGTATCGACAGCAGCTGCACCACGCCAAACAGCCATAGCGCCCGGTTGATGCCCAGCTTGAGCATCCACACCCCGCCCAGCAGGCCGCCGATCACCGCCGGCCACAGTCCGGCGTTCTTGGCCACCAGGCCGATCTGCGACTTGGCAAAGCCCATGTCCAGGTAAAACGGCGTGGCCAGTGCGGTGGCCATGCTGTCACCCAGCTTGTACAGGAAGATGAAGCCCAGAATGGTGGCGGCCGCCCGCCAGCCCTGGCGCTGGATGAATTCGTGAAACGGCTCCACCACGGCTTCGCGCAAGGTCTTGGGCGGGGCAGCGCGCAAGGCGGGCTCGGACACCAGCAGGGTCATCAGCACACCCGGCAGCATGAACAGCGCAGTGATGATGAATACATTCTGCCAACTGGTGTGGTCGGCCAGAATCAAGGACAGCGAACCGGGCACCAGGCCGGCAAGCCGATAGGCATTGATATGCACCGAGTTGCCCAAACCCAGCTCGGCATCCGTCAGCAGCTCGCGGCGGTAGGCATCCAGCACGATGTCCTGACTGGCGGAGAAAAAGGCCACCACCGCTGCCAGTGCGGCAATCTGCTGCAGCTGCAGCCGTGGATCGAACAGGCCAAACAGGGCCATGCTGATCAACAAGGCCAACTGGCTGAGCAGCATCCAGCCGCGCCGTCGACCCAGTAGCGGCGGCACAAAACGGTCCAGCAGCGGCGACCACAGAAATTTCCAGGTATAGGGCAGGCCGATCAGGGCAAACAGGCCGATGGCCTTGAGATTGACGCCTTCGCTGCGCAGCCAGGCCGGCAACAGGTTGATCAGCAGATACAGCGGCAGGCCTGAGGCAAAGCCGGTAAAAACACAAATCAGCATGCGGCGCGACAAAATGGCCTCACGCCAGTGCAGGGGAGCTTGTTTCATGAATCCTTGTGGCCGGGGCCAGCAATGCAAAAAGGCGACCGTAGCCGCCTTTGTGGGTCATCGGTACTCAGCCGGGCTGGCGGGCTACCCGGTAGAACGCCAGGCTGCCGCGCAGATTGGGCAGGAAATGAATACGCTTTTCCTCGTTCATCACCACCCGTTCCAGCACGCGGATGCCGTTCTTGGCACACAGGGCCTCGAAGTCGCCCAGCATGCACCAGTGGATGTTCGGCGTGTTGTACCACTCGTAGGGAATGGTTTCCGACACCGGCATATGGCCTTGCAGGATCTGCCAGCGGTTTTCCCAGTAGCCGAAATTGGGGAAGGTGACGATGGCCTCGCGGCCCACGCGCAGCATTTCCACCAGAATCTGCTCGGTATTGTGCATGGCCTGAATGGTTTGCGACAACACCACATGGTCGAAGCGCTGGTCTTCGAATTCGGCCAGACCGGTTTCCAGATTGCCCTGGATGGCGTTGACGCCGGCTTCCACGCAACGCACCACATTGTTGACGTCGAAATCCACGCCATAACCACGCACCGCCTTGTGGCGGTTGAGCCAGGACAAGAGGGCGCCGTCGCCGCAGCCCAGGTCCAGCACGCGGCTGGACGGTGCCACCCAGTCGGCAATCAGTTGCAGGTCGGCCCGCAAAGTATTGGCGGCGCTCATGCGTTCACCTCCTCGGCCACGCGGTTCAGGTAGGCACGCATCAGCTTGACATAGGGTTCATCCAGCATCAGGAAGGCATCATGGCCGTGTACTGACTCGATTTCGCCGTACACCACTTCCTTGTCCGCTGCCACCAGCGCCTTGACGATTTCGCGCGAGCGCTCCGGCGAAAAACGCCAGTCCGAGGTAAAGCTGGCCACCATGAAGCGCGCCGTGGCTTTACGCAGCGCCGCCACGATGTCGTCGTTCAGATCCTTGGCCGGGTCGAAGTAGTCCAGTGCCTTGGTCATCAGCAGATAGGTATTGGCATCGAAATAATCCGAGAACTTGTCGCCCTGGTAGCGCAGGTAGGATTCGATCTCGAACTCCACCTCGAAGCCAAACTGGTAGTCGCCGCTTTTCAGCATGCGGCCGAATTTCTCCCCCATGCCGTCATCGGACAGATAGGTGATATGGCCCAGCATGCGCGCCAGCCGCAGCCCGCGCCGCGGAATGGCATCCTGCGCGTAAAAGTCGCCGCCATGGAAATCGGGGTCGGTGAGAATGGCCTGCCGGGCCACATCATTGAAGGCAATGTTCTGTGCCGACAGTTTGGGCGCCGAGGCAATCACCAGCGCATGGGCCACCCGGTCCGGATAGTCGATGCTCCATTGCAAGGCCTGCATGCCGCCCAGGCTGCCGCCAATCACCGCGGCCCAGCGTTCGATGCCCAGCCGGTCAGCCAGCCGCGCCTGCGAGCGCACCCAGTCCGGCACCGTGACCACCGGGAAGGTCGAACCCCAGGGCTGGCCGGTGGCCGGATTGATGGAAGAGGGACCGGTGCTGCCATGGCAGCCACCCAGATTATTCAGCCCCACCACAAAGAAACGGTTGGTATCGATGGGCTTGCCGGGGCCGACCATATTGTCCCACCAGCCGGCGGCCTTATCGTCGGCAGCATAACGGCCGGCCACATGGTGGTGGCCGGACAGCGCGTGGCAAATCAGGATGGCATTGCTGCGCGCAGCATTCAGCGTGCCGTAGGTTTCAAAACACAGTTGGTAGGCAGGCAACACGGCACCGCTGGCCAGATGCAGCGGGGTATCGAACTCCGCGATCTGCGCCTCTACGATGCCGACGGACCTTGTCAGATCGGACATAACAAAAAAGGCCTCTAATGATTATTGCCCCGCCGGTGGCCTTGCCGGCCATTCTCGTTGCGGGGCCTCCTGTAGGCTACGGCTGCTATCATCGCCTGTCTGGCCGATTATATCCATAGCCTTGCTTGCTACCGTGCAGCCGGCCCCGCATAATCGGCCCGGTTTTCTTCCCCCGTCCTTGCCATGATCGGTCGCCTGTTTCGCCTCTTGCTGCTGTTTGCCGTGCTCTATGCCATCGCACGCTGGCTGCTGGACCGGCGCCAGCGGGCAAGCCTGCGTGAATTCATCAGCACCCTTGCCACCGCCTTGCTGGTGGCCTCGGCCATTTTCGTGCTGCTGTACTGGCTGGGTTTTCACCAGCTGTAAGCAGCCGCCTTGATATGGCGCAGTGTCCGGGGCGGCCGCCACGACTAAGCTGCCTGCTTTGTCCGCCGGCCGGGTGCCGGCCCGGCCTCAGCATCATGGACCTCACCGCTTATCTGCATACCTTTGGCCATTATCTGAAACGCCGCCACGGCCAGGCGGTGCACAAGCTGTCATTGACTGGCGACTTTACCTGCCCCAACCGCGACGGCACGCTGGGCCGTGGCGGCTGCACCTTCTGCAATGTCAAAAGCTTTGGCCGCGATGCCGGCACGCTGTCGATCAGCGAGCAGATTACCCGCGAAAAAGGCAAGACCGACCGCGCCCGCCGCTACCTGGCCTACTTTCAGGCCTATACCAGCACCTATGCCGAAGTCAGCCGTCTGCGTCAGCTATATGACGAAGCCACCGCCAGTGCCGATGTGGTGGGCCTGTGCGTAGGCACCCGGCCAGACTGCGTGCCGGACAGCGCGCTGGAACTGCTGGCCTCCTATCAGGCCGCCGGCAAGGAAGTGTGGCTGGAGCTGGGCTTGCAAACCGCGCATGACCACACCCAGCGGCGCATTCACCGTGGCCACACCCTGGCCGACTACCGTGATGCGCTACGCCGTGCCCAGCAGCATGGCCTCAAGGTATGCACCCACCTGATTGCCGGTCTGCCCGGCGAAGATGCCGCCGATGTGCATGCCACACTGGAAACGGTACTGGAAATCGGTGTACAGGGGCTGAAGCTGCACCCGCTGATGATCGTGCGTGGCAGCCGCATGGCGGCGCAATACCCGCGCGGTGAAGTATCGGCCATGGCGCTGGACGACTATGCCAGCCTGGCGGCCTCGCTGATCCGCCATACGCCACCCGAGGTGGTGTTCCACCGGATAGCGGCCACGGCACAAGCCCCTACCCTGATTGCTCCGGACTGGTGCGGATCACGCTGGAGCGCCCTGCAAGCCATCGCAGCCCTGCTGGCTCGTGACGGTGGCCAGGGCAGCGCACTGGGCCATGGCTGGCCGGTCCGGACCGCATAAGACCAGGCTGGCGAAACCGGGCTTTGTCAGCAGGTTTTACTGGTACTGGACACTGTAAATGACACTTGCCACCACCGTCCCCGCCGCAGCCACACCGGTTGCATAGTATTTAGCCTGGTAGTGGAGGGTCGCGCTTCCGCTGGTGATAGGGTAGGCAGCTCCGCTGGTGCCGAACACACCACTGCCCTGGCCAATGGCAATGGGCGTGGTGGAAGTGGTGTTATAGAGGGCGACATCGACATTCTTTGCCGTGCCGGAATTGATCAGGCGCCCGGCTGCATTGACATTGCTGTCGTTTTCAAACCAGATGGCAGCCTGGGAGGCTGCGCCGCTACAGGAGGTGAGAGCAATGGTAAATTCAGTAGTCCCTGCGCTGACAGCCGCTGCAGCCAGGGCTTTGGTAGACACAGTGGGCAAGGTAATACTGCCGTTGTTGCTGCCCCCCACCGCACTGATGGTGCAGCTTTCCGCTGACACGGTGCCGTTGATGGTAAGGGTGCCATCATAAGCCTGTGCTTGCGAAACAAGCCCAGCCAAAGCCACACCGAGGGTAATGAATGATCTTTGCATTTTGCTGCTCCCGTAACACTTGATTCTTCGTTTAACAAGACTGGTCACTCTGTTTTATTGTTTGTGTTACGAATGAAGAACATGGCTTGAAGTGACTGTTTTATATATAGAAAATTATTGCGCCTATGTGCAATTACTTAGCTATTTTTCCGCAAGCTTGAGCGGGTGAAATGCCAGGCGCCTGCCTGGCAAATCCACCTCCGCAGACCGCGCTGGCGGGCTGGTTGGGCCTGGCCCGAACAAATTAGCCATTGGCTATCAAACCAGTCTGAACAATCGTAAAGTTTGCATGTCAGATTCTCCTTGTTGCTGCGACAAAGAAACACAGCACCGGAGAAACCATCATGCTCATCCAGAAACCTGCCGACATCGCCCCTTCGGAAATCACTCCCGAAGGTGTCTACTTCAATCGCCGCCAGTTCATGCTGGGTAGTGCCGGGCTGCTGCTGTCCGGTGAAACCCTGGCCGCACTGGCGGGCAAGAAAAGCCCGCTGTCCAGCGCGGACAAGCCCAACAGCCTGAAAGAAATCACCACCTATAACAATTACTACGAATTCGGCACCGACAAGAGCGAGCCCGCCTTGTATGCCGGCAGCCTGAAAACCCGGCCGTGGAATGTGGTGGTAGATGGTGAAGTGGGCAAGGCGCGCAGCTTTGGCATCGAAGAACTGCTGAAACAGCCACTGGAAGAGCGCATCTACCGCCTGCGCTGCGTAGAAGGCTGGAGCATGGTGATTCCCTGGATAGGCTTCCCGCTGGCCAGCCTGCTTAAACAGGTAGCCCCCACCTCGCGCGCCAAATACGTGGCATTTGAAACCCTGCAACGCCCGGCCGAGATGCCCGGCCAGCGCAGCCGCGTGCTGGACTGGCCTTACCGTGAAGGGCTGCGCATGGATGAAGCCATGCACCCACTGACCATTCTGGCGGTGGGTCTGTACAACGATGTGCTGCCCAACCAGAACGGCGCCCCCATCCGCCTGGTAGTGCCGTGGAAATACGGCTTCAAGAGCATCAAGTCCATCGTACGTATTCATTTGCAGGAGCAGATGCCGGCCACCAGCTGGAATATGGCCAATGCCCACGAGTACGGTTTCTATTCCAATGTGAACCCGGAGGTGGACCACCCGCGCTGGAGCCAGGCCAGCGAACGGCGCATTGGTGAATTCCTCAAGCGCAAGACCCTGCCGTTCAACGGCTATGGTGATCAGGTGGCCAGCCTGTATCGCGGCATGGACCTGCGACGGAATTTCTGACATGACCACCCTGCGCATGAAAAACCCGGCAGCCAGCCGCCAGCCAACCCGCTTCAATTGGCTGAAAATCGCCGTGTTCCTGCTCGCCTTGCTGCCGCTGGCCCGCGCAGCGTGGATCGTGCTGTCCGGCATGGCGGTCAATCCGGTGGAGTTCATCACCCGCTCCACCGGCACCTGGACGCTGAGCTTTTTGCTGATCACCCTGGCCATCAGCCCCTTGCGCCAGCTGTCCGGCTGGAGCTGGCCGCTGCGCCTGCGCCGCATGCTGGGCCTGTATGCCTTCTTTTACGGCAGCCTGCATCTGACTACCTATATGTGGCTGGACCAGTTCTTCGACTGGGGTGGCATGCTGCACGATATCGCCAAGCGGCCTTTCATCACCGTCGGTTTTGCCGCCATGCTACTGATGACACCTTTGGCCATCACCTCCACCCAGGGCTGGATGCGCCGGCTCAAGCGCAACTGGGGCCGGCTGCACCGGCTGGTCTACCCGGTCGCCATGCTGGGTGTGTTGCACTACTGGTGGCTGGTGAAAAAAGACCTGACCCAACCGCTGCTCTACGGCACGGCGCTCGTGTTCTTGCTGGGCTGGCGGCTGTACCGGCGCTGGCGTCAGCCCTAAACCGGCAATATCTGCTCGAAGTGCTCCACCACCGGAAACGGCTGATAGAAATGATGCAGCAGCCGTTTCCACTCCTGATAGCCCGCTGACTGACGAAAACCCTGTTCATGAGCGGCCACGCTGTCCCAGCCGACCAGCAACAGGTATTTGCCCTCCACTTCCAGACAACGTTGCAACTGGTGCCAGTGATAGCCCGGCATGCTGGCGATAATCAGCTGAGCCTGGGCAAAGGTGGCTTCGAACTCCTGCTGCATGCCGGCTTTCACCTGCAGCATGGCGGCTTCCAGAATCATCACGGCTCCCCGCAAAAAACCTCAGCATGCCACAAGCCACCCGGTTTGCAGTTGTCCGCCGCAGCCACTAAAGTAGCCGTTTTGCCGTAAACGGATAGACGGATATGTCCAAGGAAAAGACCCCGGTCACCCAGGCCATTCGCGTGCTGCGCGAACACAAGGTGGAGTACAGCGAGCATCTGTACAAATACGAGGACAAGGGCGGCACCACGGTGTCGGCCCGCGAGCTGGGTGTGGACGAGCATTGCGTGGTCAAGACCCTGATCATGGAAGACGAGCAGAAGCGGCCCTTGATCGTGCTGATGCATGGCGACCGCGAGGTGGGCACCGGCATGCTGGCCAAGCAGATCGGCGTGAAAAAGGTGAACCCCTGCGACCCGAAAACCGCTGACAAGCACAGTGGCTACCAGGTGGGCGGCACCAGCCCCTTCGGCACCCGCCACCCGATGCCGGTGTACATGGAAAGCAGCATTGCCGAGCTGGATCGCATCTATATCAACGGTGGCAAGCGCGGTTTCCTGATTGGTGTGGACCCGCAGGAAGTCATCCGCGTATTGCAGCCGGTACTGGTGCAGGCGGCAGCCTGAGCAAGCGCCCTAGGCGCGCAGCTTGATGCGGCGGCGATAGGCGCTACGGAAGACAAAACCCAGCAACAGAAAACCTGCCATGCACCAGGCCAGGCTCAGCGTGCTGCCCCACACCAGCGGGGCCACCACGCCGGCCACGATGCTGGACAGCATGGTCTGCAAAAAGCCCTGCAAGGATGACACCGTGCCGCGCAGCGCGGGAAACTGGTCCATCAGGTTGAGCGTGATGGACGGTGCCGCCAGCGACATGCCGGTGGTGTACAGCGCAAGCGGCAATACCGCCCAGGGCATGGCTGCCTCTGCCACCAGCAGGTTGTAAGCCAGGTTGGCCCCGGCCGCAGCAAACATCAGCACATAACCCAGGGTAACGATCTCGCGTGCGCCGCGCCGGCCCGCCATCTTGCCGGACAGATAGGCCCCGAACATGATGCCGGACACCGCCGGGCCAAACATCCACAAAAACTGGTCCGGCCGCAAATGCAGGTGTTGCAGCAGGAAGACCGGTGCCGACGGGATATACAGGAAGAAACCGGCAAAATTGCAGGACACCGCCGCCGCCAGCAACTGGAAATCGCGCTTGCGCAACACCTCGAGATAATTTTTCAGTAGTGAGCGCCAGGCCAGCGGGGTGCGCAAATGAGCATGATGGGTTTCGTCCAGCGCAAACCAGCTCATCACAAACAGCGCCAGGCCGATCAGCGCCATGAACACGAAGATGGAATGCCAGCCAAAGGCACCGAACAGCCAGCCGCCCACCACCGGGGCAATCGCCGGCGACAGCGAAAACAGCATGGTCACCTGCGACATCAGCCGCTGCGCCTCCGCCCCGTCCAGTTTGTCGCGGATGATGGCCCGCCCCACCACCAGACCGGCCCCGCCACACAGCCCCTGCAAACCACGAAACAACAACAACCAGCCCAGCGAGGGGGCCAGCGCACACCCCAGCGAGGCCAGGCTGAACAGCAAGGTGGTGGCCAGCACCACCGGCCGGCGGCCGATGGCGTCGGAAATCGAGCCGTGCCACAGCATCATTACCGCATAGCACAACAGATAGACGGTCAGCGCCTGTTGCATTTGCAACGGTGACGCGGACAAGGACTGGCCGATGGCCTGCATGGCAGGCAAAAAGGTATCGATCGAGAAGGGGCCCAGCGTGGACAGGGCCGCCAGCAACAGGGCAAGGCCAAAATGGCTGCGAGCGGAATGCGGCATGAAAATCCGATAAAGACAGTGGGGCGGCCCATGTTACCGCCCGGCCCGCACAAAGCCAAACCCTTGGCGAGTGTGGCTGGCTGGGCGAGAATGCGCGCCGGGCGAAAACAGTGATACGCCGCAGGCGATCAGCACTACACAAAGAAAAAGTTTTCTGCCTAAGATGGAAGTTGCTGACCCAACCCGCCGCGCCCTGGCGGCGCAGCGCGGCCCTGCCTTGCACCTCCCGGTGCGGCAGCACCATCTTCCTGACCCACCATAATCAAAAGGGAGACCATTCATGATCCGTCTGTACCACAACCCGCGCTGTTCCAAATCGCGCGAGGCACTGGCACTGCTGCAGGACGCCGGTGCCGATGTCGAAGTGATCGAATACCTGAAACACCCGCCCAGTGCTGCCGAGCTGGACCATATCCTCACCCTGATGCAGCTGGACCCGCGCGACCTGCTGCGCACCAAGGAAGAAGAATACGAAACCCTGTGCCTGGACGACATCACGCTGGAGCGCGACAAGCTGATCGAGGCCATGGTGGACAATCCCAATCTGATCGAGCGCCCGATTGCCGTCAGCACCGACATGGCCGTGCTAGGCCGTCCGCCAGAAAAGGTACTCAGCCTGCTGGATCGCTAAGCCACCGGCCCACCCGACTCATGCCGCTCTCAGCGTCAGCACCAGGCGATTTAGCCTGGTGTTTTTTATTGGACTGGCCGCCCGCGTGTCGTAGCAAAGCGACAACCACCCCCCTGCCGAATTACTTCTATCCAAATAATAACTTGAAGAATAATAACGTATGTTACTAAAATGCATCCCATGAACAAATCATTCCATCATCTGGAACAGGCCGTCGACCGCATCGAAAGCCGCTTTCCCGGCGTGCCGCGCCAGGAAGTGATTCTGACGCGGCTCTACTTCCACATCATGCCGCGCCTCACCTGCTATCTGAATGAGGGCATGAAGGAATATGGCCTCAACGAGTCGCTGTGGATGTCGCTGCTGGCCATGTATGCCTGCCCGCAGCAGAAGCTGTATCCGTCCGACATCAGCGACACGCTCGACTCCTCGCGCACCAATGCCACACGCATTGTCGACGAGCTGGTGCGCAATGATTGGGCCACGCGGATTCCCTGTGCCGAAGATCGCCGCAAGATCGGCCTGGAATTGACCGCCAAGGGCCTGGCACTGGTGGAAGAACTGTTACCGATTTCCCGCGCCAGCCACCGCGAACTATGGCAAGACTTCGACGCCGAGGAACGGCAGCTGATGGAAAAGATGATGCGCAAACTGCTGGCCAGACTAGGCGGCTGAAGCGCTAACGCTTCGACCGGATAGCCGCCAGGGTGGCTGTCATACTGCGCACACATAATAACTCGAGTGACTATCACACCATCAATCATCACGATGGAATCTGGAGACACACAAGGTGAATAAACCCAATTGGCAGCAGACCGCAGGCCTGCTGATGCTTACCGCCATGCTGGGTGGCTGCGCCGGTTTCGGCGACGACACCACCCCGGCCCGGCCGCTGTCTGCGACCCAGTTGCAGTTGGGCGAGCATGCAGCCAGCCAGGTACATGCCGGCTGGTGGCAGCAACTGAATGATCCGACGCTCAACCAGCTGATCGACACCGCGCTACAGCAAGCACCGTCGCTAAAAGTGGCCGATGCCCGCCTGCGTGAAGCACGCAGTGCCGTGGGCATGGCCCAAAGCAAGGAAGGCCCGCAAGTCGAAGCCAGTGCCAGTCTCGACCGCGAGCGCTATTCACTGTACGGGCTGTTCCCGCCACCCATCGGTGGCAACTACTACAACGTCTACACCATGTCGCTGGGCGCCAGCTGGGAAATCGACTTCTGGGGCAAGCACCGCGCCGCCGTCAAGGCCGCGCTGGGCAACCAGCAGGCCATTGCCCTGGAAGGCCAGCAGTCTCGCCTGGTCATCACCCAGGCCGTGATCGCCCAGTACACCAGCCTGCAACGCATCCAGGAACAAGCCCGACTGCTGCAGGCCCGCCAGCAGCTGGCACAAAGCCAGCTGGCACTGACCCATGCCCGCGTCAGCGCCGGCCTGCTCCCCGGTGACAGTCTGCGAGAACGTGAAATCCAGCTCAAGCGCCTGAGCCAGCAGCGCAGCGCACTGGCCAACGATGCCGACCATGCCCGCCATGCACTGGCAGCGCTGACCGGCCAGCCGCCCAATGCACTGGCCAGCCTTGAGCCCGCCCCCTTGCGCCCCGCCCCGGCCATGCCGGAGGCCGCCTTGACGCTGGACATCCTCAGCCAGCGCCCGGACATCGTGGCCCAGCGTGAGCGGGTGGAGGCCATGAACCAGTCGGTCAAGGCAGCCAAGGCCGAGTTCTACCCCAATGTTTCGCTGTCGGCCTTTGTCGGCCAGTCGGCGCTGGAAACCTCGGATCTGTTCAATACCGGCTCCAAGATTGTCGGTATCACTCCGGCCATTCATCTGCCGATCTTCACCTCCGGCGCACTGCAGGCCAATCTGGCCTCCAGCCGCGCCCGCTACGACATCGCGGTGGAAAACTACAACCAGACCGTGCTGGATGCGCTGCGCGATGCGGCAGACAGCCTGTCCACCTGGCAGAAAACCGCCAGCCAGCTGTCCGATGCCCACCAGGCGACACAGCTGAGCCGCAAGGCCTCCGACTCCACCGTGCTGCGCTTCAAGGCCGGTCTGGTCAACAAGCTGGCCGTACTGGATGCACAGGAAGCCGACCTCAACCAGCAAGCCGGCAAGGTCGACGCCATTGCGGCCAACCGCCTGGCCTGGGCCGCACTGAATACCGCACTGGGCGGGGGTTTCGCCACCAGTGAAACCACCCAACAAGCCCGCTAAGGACACCCATCATGGATAAGCAGATCGAGACGGCAAAAAGCCGCAAACGCAATCTTTTTGTCGCCACCGGCATCATCGCCGCCCTGGCCATTGGCTACGGTGCCTACTGGGGCCTGGTGTTGAGCCATCAGGAAAACACCGACGACGCCTATGTCGCCGGCCACATGGTGCAGCTGACCCCGGAAGTGGGCGGCACCGTGGTGAAGATTGCCGCCGAGGATACCGACCGCGTCAACAGCGGCCAGACCGTGGTGGCGTTTGACAATAGCGATGCCAAGCTGGCTTTCGAACGCGCCCGCAATGAATTTGCCCAGACCGTGCGCGAAACCCGCCAGCTGATGACCAGCACCCAGCAACTGGCCGCCCAGGTTGCCGTGCGCGAAGCTGAACTGGGCAAGGCCCAGGCTGACCTGAAGCGCCGGGAAACCCTGGCCGGCTCCGATGCCATCTCCAGTGAAGAACTGGGCCATGCGCGTGATGCCGTCAGCACCGCCAAGGCCGCGCTGGACGCCGCCCGCGAACAGGCCAAGGCTACCGATGCCCTGGTGGGCAAGGACGTACTGGCCAAGCAGCCGAACGTACAACGCGCCGCCAGCAAGCTGAAAGAAGCCTGGCTGGCACTGCAGCGTACCGAGGTCAAGGCACCGGTTTCCGGCTATGTGGCCCGCCGTAATGTACAGGTCGGCCAGCGCGTGGCCGCCGGTACCCCGCTGATGGTAGTGGTGCCGCTGGAAAGCGTATGGGTGGATGCCAACTTCAAGGAAGTACAGCTGGCCAAGATCCGTATCGGCCAGGACGTGGAGCTGACGGCCGACGTGTACGGCAGCAAGGTGAGCTATCACGGCAAGGTGCAGGGCCTGTCGGCCGGCACCGGCAGTGCCTTCTCGCTGTTGCCGGCGCAAAACGCCACCGGCAACTGGATCAAGGTGGTGCAACGCGTGCCGGTGCGTATCCAGCTGGACCCGAAAGAGCTGAAGGAACACCCGCTGCGCGTGGGCCTGTCGGTAGATGCCGTGGTCGATATCTCCAAGCAGGATGGCCCTTCGCTGGCTGATGCACCGCGGACCACCCCGGCCCAGGAAACCCATGCCCTGACGCCAGACCTGAAACAGGCTGACGAACTGGTCGCCAGCCTGCTGGCCGCCAACGCCCAGTAATCCCCCGGTCGCTACCGGCTGCGGCAGCACGCCGCGCCGGCAGCGCCGTCTTGAGGACTTTCCGTCATGAATCATCCACCACTGTCAGGCTCGCGCCTGGTGTGGATCACGCTGGCGCTGTCGATGTCGGTGTTCATGCAGGTACTGGACACCACCATTGCCAACGTGGCACTGCCCACCATCTCCGGCAACCTCGGTGCCGCCACCAGCCAGGGCACCTGGGTCATTACCTCCTTCGGCGTGGCCAATGCCATCGCCGTGCCGCTGACCGGCTGGCTGGCCAAGCAGGTGGGCGAAGTCAAGCTGTTTACCATTTCCACCCTGCTGTTCGTGCTCACTTCCTGGATGTGCGGCATGGCCAACAGCCTGGAAATGCTGATCCTGTTCCGCGTGCTGCAAGGCGCCGTGGCCGGCCCGATGATCCCGCTGTCGCAAAGCCTGCTGATGGCCTGCTACCCGCCGGCCAAGAAAGGGCTGGCGCTGGCGCTATGGGCGATGACGGTAATCGTGGCGCCGGTATTCGGCCCGATTCTGGGCGGGGTCATCAGTGACAACTGGCACTGGGGCTGGATCTTCTTCATCAATGTGCCGGTGGGGATGGCTGCCGCCTTCATCAGCTGGAAGATTCTGAAAGAACGGGAAACCGGCCTGGTACGCCAGCCCATCGACAAGCTGGGCCTGGCGCTGCTGATTGTCGGCGTGGGCGCGCTGCAGATGATGCTGGACCGCGGCAAGGAGCTGGACTGGTTCAACTCCACCGAAATCGTGGTGCTGGCCATTGTCTCTGCAGTGTCGCTGATTTACCTGGTGATCTGGGAACTGGGGGAAAAACACCCGATTGTCGACCTCACCCTGTTTGCCAAACGCAACTTCACCGTGGGCACCGTGGCCATCAGCCTGGGCTTCATGCTGTATTTCGGCGCAGTAGTGCTGCTGCCGCTGATGCTGCAAACCCAGATGGGCTACACCGCCACCTGGGCCGGCCTGGCCGCCGCCCCCATCGGCATCCTGCCGGTCTTCCTGTCGCCCATCATCGGCAAGAACGCGCACCGGCTGGACATGCGCTGGCTGGTCACCATCAGCTTCAGCGTGTATGCCGCCTGCTTCTTCTGGCGCAGCACCTTCAATACCGACATGAGTTTCGCCTACGTGGTATGGCCGCAGTTCATCCAGGGTATCGGTGTGGCCTGCTTCTTCATGCCGCTGACCACCATCACCCTGTCCGGCCTGCGCCCGGATCAGATTGCCAGTGCCTCCAGCCTGTCCAACTTCCTGCGCATCCTGGCCGGCAGTATCGGCACCTCGATCACCACCACGCTGTGGGACCGGCGTGAAGCCCTGCACCACGCCCAACTCACCCAGCATGTGACGCTGTACGATCAGGCCAGCCTGATGTGGTTCCGCCTGCTGGAAAGCACGGGCATGTCCACCAGCCAGCAGCAGGCTTACACGGCGCTGCAGATTACCCGCCAGGGTTCGCTGATCGGCGTGAACGAGGTGTTCTGGCTGTTCGGCATCATGTTTGTCGCGCTGATTGCCCTGGTGTGGTTTGCCCGGCCGCCGTTCACCTCCAGCGGTGCGGCCGACAGCGGCGCGCATTAAGGTCTGACAGCAACAAAAAGCCCGCGCAAGCGGGCTTTTTCGTGGGTCTGTTCCTGACCGGCTAATCCACCTGGCAGCGCAACTGGCCGGCGCCATTCTCGGCGCACAGCCGGATATTGCCGTCCTGGTCCAGCACCAGCATTTCCTCGCCCAGCCAAGCCTCCCCTGCTTTGGGAATGGCGCGCAACTGGAAGCTGTCGGCCCGCGCATTGCCATCCTGCGCGCCGAAGCTGAGTTGGTAATGGCTGGTCGCGCTCAGCGGCAATGTCGGCCAGTGGCCGCTGCCTGCGGTATAGCGGCCATGCTCGCTGCGCCACTGCTCCATGAAGTGGCTGGCCTGCAACAGCGCCACCCTGGCTTCGGCCTGACGCAGCCTTTGCACATGCCCCCGCCACAATGGCAGGGCAATCAGCAACAATAGCGACAGCATGGCCAGCACCGTCAGTAATTCGAGCAGGCTGAAGCCGCCGCGCTTTCTCTTCAGCGTAATTCGCGCCATGCCAGTCTCCTGCTGCGCGGGCTGCCCGTCGCCGCCGGCAACAGCAGCACATGGCTTTGCACCGTCACCGCACTATCCGGCAAACGGCCCCAGCCACGGGCAGTCACGCGTAATAGCAGACCGCGCTGTTCGCCATCCACATACTGCGGGTCCAGCAGCTCGAGCAGATAATGCGGGTCACTCCAGAACGAGGGTCCGCTGGTCACGGCCGGGCAGCGTCCAGCAGTCGCCACAGGCTGCAGCACCAGCCGCAATGCCACGCCACAGGGATGCAGTAAAGCCACACCCGTCTCATCCTGCCTTTGCCAAGGCGGTGCAAGCGCCTGTCCGGCCAGCGTTGCCGACAGGCATAAGCCCTGCTGCCAACCCGCCGGATTGCGCGACTGCCGACAGGACAGGGTAAACGGCGCGTCTGCCTGCAACAGCGCACTGCGGCTCATGCTGGCGACTTGCCCAAGCAGCGGCAGACTGAGCAAGGCCTGCTCGCCGGCCTGCAAACCCAGCTCGGCCAGCTGGAAGGCACGCTGGGCATCATCCAGCTGACTGCCGATGCGCTGCTCATCACGCAACAAGCGGCTCAGCCCCAGCACCAGTGCGCTCATCAACAGCAGCAACAGCAAGGCCGTCACCAGTACCACCCCGTGCGCCTCCTGGCGCTTCAGCCGGGACATGCTGGCCCCGCCCGGCTCATCACTTGCAGGCGATATGGCATGGGCGCAGCGCTGCTGCCAGCTGGGCGCATGGCCAGTTGCAAGGTCCACCACTGCCGGGGCGCACTGCCCGGGCAGGCCGGCAGTGTTTCTACCTGTAACTGCAGACGGGCAATGCCACTGGCCAGCCATAGCACTGGCTGGCCGGTCTGCTCCAGCCACAGCTTGCCCTCCGCACTCCCCTGGTCCAGCCGGTAGTGGCGCTGCTGCAAGGCCAGCAGCTCGAGCGAAGGCAGATGATGTTCGGCCATGTGCACCGCCAGCGGACTAGCGAGGGCAAGCTGCAACCAGAATGCGCCATCCTGCTGCTGCAGAAAAACATCACTACCCAGCGTCAGCAGATCGATACGGCGGCAACTGGCCAGCAACAGTAACTGCCCTGCAGACCAAGCTGGTGGCGGCTGCAGCAAGCGCCAGCGGCTGATCTGACCCTGGCTGTCAGCTGGCTCGGCCAGCAGGGCGATGCCACCATCGCCATAGCTCAGGCTCAGTGCACCCTCCCCTGCCTGCGGCATGAGCTTTACCCGGCTTGCAGGCCACTGCGCTGGGCCGGCACAGGCAAAACTGCCGGCCATGCGCAAATCATGCGCCAGTTGCTGCAGTACAAAACGGGCTTCCTGCTGTGATGCCAGCCGCGCGCTGGCAAAGCTGCGGCTCTGCAATACCGCATGCAGGCTTTGCCACAACAGGCCGCACAGCAGCAAGCCCAGCAAGATGCTGAGCATCAGTTCCACCAGCGAGAAGCCACGCGCCGCCGGCATCAGCGGCTCACTCCAGCGCCAGGGGCAAAGGCCCCGCCGCTACGGACGGCTGCAGCAGCCATACCCGGCCGCTGGCCTGACAGTCCGCCGCAAGCGGCACTGCCGGCAAGGCGCCGGCATGGCGACAGAGCCAGGGGCTTCCCCGCTCTTCAGCGGGCCACAGCAGGTCTGCCTCCTGCTGTAATTGCCCCAGCGCAGCACGGGTATGTTGCCCGCTACTGCCGGAGGGCAATACCTGCTGCCGCTCGGCCTGCATGGCCTCGGCCAGATTCAGGCTGGCCAGCAGCAGCCGGCTGTCGGCATCACTGATGCGTAACTGCCGCAAGCTCTGCCCGGCCATGCCAGACAGGCTGAGCAGACCGAACAGCAGGATCAGCAAGCCCAGCATCACCTCGACCAGACTGAAACCCCGGCTGAGCACTCGCCTAGCCACAGCAGCGGTCCTGGCTGCACCATTGCGCCTTGCCACTGGGCTGCAACTGCAGGCTATGGCACTGGCCTCCGGGGGTACGCAACTGGAAACGCGGTGCCGGGCCACTATGCAAGCGGCCGTCCGCAGTAAAGGCAAAATCCTGCCGATTGGCACTGAGCGCTACGCTGGCGCTGTTGAACAACAGGTGATGTAGCCGCTCGCCGCTGTCGTAGCGGCCATTGGGCCGGAATGGCGCATCAGCAAATACCAGCATGCCTTCGCTCCAGTTGCTGATGATGGCATTACCGGGCTGACAGCCCTGGATTTCCAGATTGACCTTGCTGTTGAGGGCACACACCCACACGGTGCGCTTGCCACGAATCGCCTCGCTGCGTGCCAGCTGCAGGCCGGATTGCAATAACTGGCCGCGTGCCAGCAAGCGCTGCCGCTCCAGCATGTCCTGCATGGCAGGCAGTGTCTGACCCAGCAAAATGGCACTGACTGCCAGCACGATCAACAACTCATACAAAGTAAAACCGCCACCTAGGCGGCAAGCAACAGAACGGGGCATGGGCAGGCCACCTCCGTGAGCGCAAGCAATTGATGGGCAGGACTGGACATGCTGCCCCGCCCTACCAGCGCCGGCTTGTGGCTTGTGCTGAGATCAGCAGGGAATGCTCTGATATACCGTCATCACGGATCGGATCAAGCAAAGAAAAAGCCACCCGGATGGATGGCTTCGAGAAAGAATACGACGGCAGTACGCTAATCAGTGCGCGGTTTCCCAGCTGCTGCCCGCCCCTACCTCGGCCAGCAGCGGCACTTTCAGCGCCGCCACGCCGGCCATGATCTGTGGCAGTTTCTGTTTGACCAGCTCCAGCTCCGCTGCCGGCACTTCCAGCACCAGTTCATCGTGTACCTGCATGATCAGCAGGCTGGACAGCTTCTCCGCATCCAACCAGTTTTGCACGGCAATCATCGCCAGCTTGATCAGGTCGGCGGCGGTGCCTTGCATCGGCGCATTGATAGCGGCGCGCTCGGCGCCGGCACGGCGCGCCGGGTTGGACAGCTTGATCTCCGGCAGATACAGGCGGCGGCCGAACACGGTTTCCACATAGCCGTGTTCGCGCGCGCTTTCGCGGGTGTGCTGCATATATTCGGCCACGCCGGGATAGCGCATGAAATAGCGGTCGATGTATTGCTGGGCGGCGCTACGCTCGATATCCAGCTGGGCAGCCAGGCCAAAGGCGCTCATGCCGTAGATCAGGCCGAAGTTGATGGCCTTGGCGGCACGGCGCTGCTCGCTGCTCACCTGCCCCAGTTCCACACCGAATACTTCGGCGGCAGTGGCCTTGTGGATGTCCTCGCCGCTGGCAAATGCCGCCAGCATGCCGGCGTCGTCGGACAGATGGGCCATGATGCGTAGCTCGATCTGCGAATAGTCGGCACTGACAATGCTGTGGCCGGGCTTGGCGATGAAGGCCTCGCGCACGCGGCGGCCTTCGGCGGTACGCACCGGGATGTTTTGCAGGTTGGGGTCGGAACTGGCCAGCCGCCCGGTAATCGCCACGGCCTGTGAATAATTGGTATGTACCCGGCCGGTAGCGGGGTTAATCAGGGTCGGCAGCTTGTCGGTATAGGTGGACTTGAGCTTGGCCAGGCCGCGATATTGCAGGATGCACTTGGGCAGCGGGTGATCCAGCGCCAGCGTTTCCAGTACCGATTCATCGGTGGAAAAGCCGCCGGACGGGGTTTTCTTGATGCCCTTGGTGGCAATGCCCAGCTTGCCGAACAGGATTTCCTGCAGCTGCTTGGGCGAATTCAGGTTGAAGGGCTGGCCGGCCAGTTCATAGGCCTGGCTTTCCAGCTGCAGCATTTGCGTGCCCAGCTGATGGCTCTGCGCCGCCAGCTGGTCGCGGTCGATCAGCACGCCGTTGCGCTCCATGCGGAACAGCACCTCCGCCACCGGCAATTCGATGTCGCGGTAGATTTCGCCGAGCTTACCGCTCAGTTGCGGCGCAAAGTACTGGTTCAAGCGCAGGGTGATGTCGGCATCTTCCGCCGCGTAATTGGCGGCAGTTTCAACATCCACTTCGGCAAAACCGATCTGCTTGGCACCCTTGCCGCAGATGTCTTCGTAGCTGACCGTGGTTTCACCCAGATGGCGCGCCGCCAGGTCATCCATATTGTGACGCTGGTGGCTTTCCAGCACATAGGAAGCCAGCATGGAGTCGTCCACCACCCCGGCCAGGGTAATGCCGTGGTTGGCAAACACGTGGCGGTCGTATTTCAGGTTCTGGCCGCATTTGGGCTTGCTGGCGTCTTCCAGCCAGGGCTTGAGCCGGGTCAGCGCGTCGTCCAGCGCCAGCTGCTGCGGGGCACCGGCATAGTGGTGGCCCAAGGGCAGATAGGCCGCTTCGCCCGCTTGCAGGGCAAAGCTGATGCCGACAATGCGGGCCTGCATCTGGTCGAGGCTGGTGGTTTCGGTGTCCAGCGACACCAGCGCGCCGCTGTGGAGCTTGTCCAGCCAGCCTTGCAGTGCGGCTTCGTCCAGAATGGTGTGGTAATGGCGGGAGACGGCGCTGGCCGGCGGGGCAAGCGGCGCAGGAACCGGCGCGGCATCGGCCATGGCAAACAGGTCGTCGGTCTGACCAGCCGCAGCGCGCGGCACATCCACGGCCACCGGGCTGCTGAGCGGCGCGTCTTCGCCTTCGGTCATTTCGCGGTAGAAGGTACGGAAGCCCTGGTCCTTGAACAACTCGGCCAGCCGTGGGCGGTCTTTTACCCCGTGCTGCAGGCTGTTGAGGCCATAGGGCATTTCCTGCTGCAAATCGACATCGCACTTGATGGTGATCAGCTCATGGCCGCGTGGCAGCCAGTCCAGCGCGGCGCGCAGGTTTTCGCCCACCTTGCCGCCTATTTTTTCGGCATTGGCAATGATATTGTCCAGCGTGCCGTATTCTTCCAGCCACTTCACTGCCGTTTTGGGGCCGCATTTGTCCACGCCGGGGACGTTGTCCACCTTGTCGCCGATCAGGGTGAGGTAGTCGATGATGCGTTCCGGCGGCACGCCGAACTTCTCTTTCACCCCGGCCTGGTCCAGGTTTTCATTGGTCATGGTATTCACCAGCGACACCATGGGCGTCACCAGTTGCGCCATGTCCTTGTCACCGGTGGAGATGATGACCTGAAAGCCGGCAGCCTCGCCCATGCGTGCCAGCGTGCCGATGACATCGTCAGCCTCCACGCCGTCCACCATCAGCAGCGGCCAGCCGGAGGCTTGCACCACCTCGTGCACCGGCTTAATCTGTGCGGCCAGCTCTTCCGGCATGGAAGGCCGGTTGGCCTTGTATTCCGGGTACAAGTCATCGCGGAAAGTCTTGCCTTTAGCGTCGAAAACGCAGGCGCTATAATCGAACTGCACCTCTTTCTCCAGCCGGCGCAGCATGTTGACCATGCCGTATACCGCCCCGGTGGGCCGGCCATCCGGAGAACGCAAATCGGGCATCGCGTGAAAGGCGCGATACAGGTAGGAAGAGCCGTCGATCAATAACAATGTTTTCATAGAAGAGGGGCGAATGATGAGCTTGTCCGATAAGTTGCCGCAGACCAGTGATCGTTACGACATGATGCAGCGCTTCCGCTCGCGCGAGGCGTGGCACGTGATGAAGATCATGTCGGAGTTTGTCGACTCGGCCGAAGAACTGCAAGGCATCACGCCGGCAGTCAGCATCTTCGGCAGCGCCCGCACTCCGCGCGACCATCCCTATTATAAGCTGACCGAGGAAGTGGCCCGGCTTCTTTCTGATTCGGGCTTCTCGGTAATTTCCGGCGGCGGCCCCGGCATCATGGAAGCAGCCAACAAGGGCGCCTTTTACGGCAAGAGCCCGTCGGTGGCGCTCAATATCGTGCTGCCACACGAGCAGAAGCCCAACGAATACCAGGACTTGTCGATCAAGTTCAACCACTTTTTCAGCCGCAAGGTGATGTTCGTCAAGCATGCCATCGCCTATGTGGTGATGCCGGGCGGCTTTGGTACGCTGGACGAGATGTTCGAGGCGCTGACGCTGATCCAGACCGGCAAGTCGCGTCCCATCCCCATCATCCTGTGCTGCAGCGAATTCTGGAGCGGTCTGATCGACTGGGTAAAAAACCATCTGGTAAAAGAAGGTATGATCAACCCTGACGACGTGAACCTGATCCAGCTGATCGACGAACCCGGCCAGATCGTGGAAACCATTTTCAAGCACTACGAAACCCGCGGCTTCGAGGCTCTGCCGGAAGAACGCGAAAAACTGCTCAATCTATAACGACACTTCACCAAGGACCCATCATCATGCGCCGCCTCCTTGCCCTACTCGCCCTGCTGCCGCTATCGGCCGCCTGGGCTGCCACCCCGCCGGCCCCGGCCGTCGTGCCGCCGCCGCCCACCATTTCGCAGGATGCCGCCGGCACGGCCGAGCCGGAAGTCCGCATCATCCAGCGTGGCGACGACAAGATCGAGGAATACCGCCTCAATGGTCAGCTCTACATGATGAAAGTAACCCCCGCCATCGGTTTTCCTTATTACCTGATGGATGAAGAGGGCAATGGCAGCATGAAGCAGGTGGACCCGAATCGCCGCATCATCATCCCGCAATGGGTTCTCAAGCGCTTCTGAGGAACAGGCATGTCGGTTTACACCACCGTCAGCGATGACATGATGCAAAGCTGGCTGAGCCGCTATGCGCTCGGCCAGCTGGTCGAACTCAAGGGCATCGCCGCTGGCGTCACCAATACCAATTATTTTGTCACCACCACCCATGGCCGTTACGTCCTCACCATCTTCGAAACCCTGAAGCTGGAAGAACTGCCCTACTACCTGACGCTGATGAGCCATCTGGCGCGGCACGGTGTGGCCTGCCCGGCACCGCTGGCCGATCACACCGACCAGTTTGCCTCGCTCCTGGCTGGCAAGCCGGCCTGTCTGGTGAGCTGCCTGTCCGGTGCCGACATCAGCCAGCCCAGCGCCATCCAGTGCCGGGCCGTGGGTGAAATGCTGGCCCAGATGCATGTGGCCAGCGCCACCTTCCCGCGCAAGATGAAGAATCCGCGCGGCCCGCGCTGGTGGAGCGAAACCGCCAGCGCCATGTATGGCTTCATGGCTGAAGCCGACGCCGCCAGCCTGCGCCAGGAAATCCAGTTCCAGGATCAGCACCGTTTCGACCACCTGCCCAGCGGCGTGATCCATGCCGACCTGTTCAAGGACAATGTACTGATGGACGGCGACAAGATTGCCGGCTTCATCGACTTTTACTACGCCTGCAACGACATCCTGTTGTACGACGTGGCCATTGCCTTCAACGACTGGACGCGGCTGGAAGACGGCAGCATCTCCCCGCAGCGGGCCACTGCCTTCCTGGCTGGCTACCAGTCGGTGCGTACCCTGACGGCGGAAGAAAAACAGGCCTGGCCGGTCATGTTGCGCGCCGCAGCCTTGCGCTTCTGGACTTCGCGCCTGCTCGACCTGTACCAGCCGATGGCGGGTGAGCTGACCTACACCAAGGACCCCAAGGTGTTCCAGCAGCTGGTGGAGGCCCACCGCCAGCGCAGCGACTTCTGGCTGTAAGCAGCCAGTTCAGCCCTGCCGCAGCCCACCACGGCCTTGCGGGCCAGCCCGCAAGGCCGTTTCACATGCGGTTGAACGCCAGCATGCCGCGCGTCTGGCTCTTGTCCTTGTGATGAATGCGATACAGCGGGCGATGCAAGGTGGGCAGCGGTGCCAGCACCGCCACCACCTGCCCGCTGTCTAGCAGCTCGCGCACCACATGCAAGGACAGGCAACTCACCCCCAGCCCGGCGGCGACTGCTCGCTTGATGGCTTCGGAATGGCCCATTTCCATCACCTGGGCAAAGCCGCCAACATGCGGCAGCAACAAGCGCTCCACTTCCTCGCGCGTGCCGGAACCGCTCTCGCGCAATACCCACTGCGCCTGCGCCAGCCGTGACAGGCTGACCGCGCCTTGCGCCAGCGGATGGCTGGCGGCGGCAAACACCACCAGGATATCGTCCTGCCATGGCTCTACCACAATGTCGGGATGATGGCATGGCCCTTCGATAAAACCCATGTCCACCTTGAAACCAGCCACCGCCTCCACCACGTCGGCAGTATTGGCCACCATCAACTCCACCCTGGCCTGTGGCTGCTGTAACTGGAAGCGGGCAATCTGCTCCGGCAACAGATAATTGGCGATGGTGGTACTGGCCGCCAGCCGCACATGCATGGCTGCCTGACTGTCGAACAGCCGCTGCATGTCCTGCGCGGCATCCAGCATGGCGCGGGCACGCGGCAGCAACAGCCGGCCGTGTTCGTTCAGCACCAGTCGCCGCCCCACCCGGTCGAACAAGGGGGCTGCCAGCCCGGCTTCCAGTGCCGCCAGTGCCTGACTGGCGGCTGACTGGGTCAGCGCCACCTGCTCGGCGGCTGCGGTGACCGTGCCCTGCTCGGTTACCGCCACAAACACTTCCAGTTCACGCAAGCTCAAACGCAATGCCATCGGCTACTCCTGTTGCGGCGGTTCACCAGAGCAGGCGGCCAGCCGGATTACACCCACCCTATATATTAATTTTTCTAATTGTTTTTAGATATTTTATCCGTTTTTCAACTTTAATGCGGCGGCGTATCGTTCAGACATCGGGGCAAAGCGCCCTCACTTCTTGCAGGTAGCTCATCATGAACACACTACGTCAGCACACCCCCGGCCTGCTGCTGGTTCTGGTTCTGGCTCTGGGTTCACTCCACGCCGCCGCATTGCCCTGGTTCGGCCAGCTTGGCCTGTCGGCACTGACCATAGCCATCGTCGGCGGCATGGTGCTCGGCAACACCATCTATCCACGCATTGCCCTACCCAGCCACCATGGCGTCACCTTTGCCAAAGGGCAGATCCTGCGCCTGGGCATCATCCTGTTCGGTTTCAAGCTGACGTTTCAGGACATTGCCGCAGTCGGCATCAGCGGCATCCTGATCGATGCCTGTGTGCTGACTTCCACCTTCTTGCTGGCCTTCTGGCTGGGCCGGCGCAAGCTGGGGCTGGACGAGCAAAGCGTCATCCTGATCGGGGCGGGCAGCTCCATCTGCGGCGCAGCCGCCATCCTGGCTACCGAACCCGTGCTCAAGGCACATGCCGAGAAGGTTGCCGTGGCGGTGGCCACCGTGGTGGTATTCGGCACCCTGGCCATGTTCTTGTATCCCCTGCTGTTTTCGCTGGTGCAGACGCTGGGCGTGTCGGAATTTGCCTATGGCGTGTTTACCGGCTCCACCGTGCATGAAGTGGCACAGGCCGTGGCTGCCGGCCGTGCGGTGAGTGAGCAGGCCGCTACCAGCGCAGTGATTACCAAGATGATCCGGGTGATGATGCTGGCCCCCTTTCTGGTGATCCTGTCGACCTGGCTGGCCCGTCGCCATCAGTCTGGCAGCAGCGAGGCAGGCCGCATCACCATTCCGTGGTTTGCCCTGGGCTTTCTCGCCATGGCCGCTTTCAATTCGCTGCACTGGCTGCCGCAAGCCTGGGTAGCCCAGCTGATTGCGCTGGATAATCTGCTGCTGGCCATGGCCATGGGTGCCCTGGGTCTGACCACACACTTTTCCGCCATCCGCCGCGCCGGCAGCAAGCCGATGTGGCTGGCCAGCGCGCTGTTTGCCTGGCTGCTGATTGGCGGCACGCTGATCAACAGCGGCATCAGCTATCTGGTTCACCAGCTCTGAGCATCGTTTGCTAGCAAGCAAAAGAAAACCGCCCGGAATCGGGCGGTTTTCCTATGGCTGACGGGAAATCAGCAAGGGCACTTTTTCATCGACTTGCCACCGTAACGCTCGGACTGGCAGTGGGCGAAAAAGTCCTCCCGGCTCATCACCGGTGCATCGGGACTGAAACGGCGGCGGCTGGCGACATATTTGTCGTAGTCCTTCACCCCCACCATCAGCCGCGCCGCCTCGGTCAGCTGGCGCAACAACTCAGACATTGGCTTCTCCCTGACGATAGACCGCCGGCACTTCCTTGGTGGTGACCCACTTCACGGCCAGCGCCTTGCGGATGACATTGACGGAGAACACCAGCATGGCCACCACCACGGCAATGAACATGGCGGTCAGCGTGGCATCCACATAATCATTGAAGATGATCTGCTGCATTTGTGCCAGGCTTTTGGCCGGGGCCAGCATTTCACCCTTGGCCGCTGCGGCGGAGAACTTGTTGGCATGGGCCAGGAAGCTGATCTTGGGGCTGGCGTGGAACAGCTTCTGCCAGCCGGCTACCAAGGTAACGATCAGCAGCCAGATGGTGGGCACGGCAGTCACCCACACATAGCGCAGCTTTTGCATCTTGATCAGCACCACGGTAGCCAGGATCAGCGCAATGCCGGCCAGCATCTGGTTGGCAATGCCGAACAGCGGCCACAAGGTGTTGATGCCGCCCAGCGGATCGACCACGCCCTGGTAGAGGAAGTAACCCCAGCCGGCCACGGCCAGGCCGGTGGCGATCAGGTTGGCTGCCCAGGATTCGGTATTGGCCATGGGCTTGATGAAGATGCCCAGCAGATCCTGAATCATGAAGCGCAGCACGCGGGTGCCGGCGTCGATGGTGGTGAGGATGAACAGCGCTTCAAACAGGATGGCAAAGTGGTACCAGAAAGCCATCATGGTCTTGCCGCCAATCACGCCGGACAGGATGTGCGCCATGCCCACGGCCAGCGTCGGTGCGCCACCGGCACGCGACAGGATGGTGGTCTCGCCCACATCCTTGGCCATCTGCGTCAGCACATCCGGGGTGATGACAAAGCCCCAGCTGGAAATCACCTGTGCCGCATCCACTGCGGTCTTGCCAATGACGGCCGCCGGGCTGTTCATGGCGAAGTACACGCCCGGATCCAGTACGCAGGCGGCAATCAGCGCCATGATGGCAACAAAGCTTTCCATCAACATGGCACCGTAGCCGATGACACGGGCGTGGGTTTCGTTCTCGATCAGCTTGGGCGTGGTGCCGGAGGCCACCAGCGCGTGGAAGCCGGATACCGCACCGCAGGCAATGGTGATGAACAGGAAGGGGAACAGATTACCGGCAAATACCGGGCCGCTGCCATCGATGAACTTGGTCAGCGCCGGCATGTGCAGGTTCGGCGCCACGATCAGGATGCCGATGGCCAGACCGATAATGGTGCCGATCTTGAGGAAGGTGGACAGATAATCACGCGGTGCCAGCAGCAGCCATACCGGCAGCACCGAAGCGATAAAGCCGTAACCGATCAGCACCCAGGCCAGGGTGGTACCCTGCAGCGTGAACAGCGGTGCCAGCGTGGCGCTCTTGGCCACATCACCACCATAGACAATGGCCAGCATCAGCAGCACAAAGCCGATGACGGAAATCTCGCCAATCTTGCCCGGACGGATATAACGGGTATAGATCCCCATGAACAGGGCAATCGGAATGGTGCAGGCAATGGTGAAGCTGCCCCACGGGCTGCCAGTCAGCGCCTTGACCACCACCAGTGCCAGCACCGCCAGCAGGATGATCATGATCATCAGGATGCCGATGGAGGCAATCACGCCGGGGATGGGGCCCAGCTCCAGCCGGATCATTTCACCCAGCGACTTGCCGTCGCGGCGCATGGACAGGAACAGCACCAGGAAATCCTGTACCGCACCGGCCAGCATCACGCCGATCAGAATCCACAGCGTGCCCGGCAGATAGCCCATCTGCGCAGCCAGCACCGGCCCCACCAGCGGCCCCGCCCCGGCAATGGCAGCAAAGTGGTGACCAAACACCACCCACTTGTTGGTCGGCACGTAGTCCAGGCCGTCGTTGTGCTTTTCTGCCGGGGTCAGCCGTTTGGCATCCAGCTCCAGCACGGTATTGGCAATAAACCGGCCATAAAAACGGTAAGCGATGGAGTAGACCGACACGGCGGCCACCACCAGCCAGATGGCATTGACCGGCTCGCCGCGATTGAGTGCCACGACGGCAAAAGCGACGGCGCCCGCCAGGGCCACGGCAATCCAGATTGCCCATTCCTTTAAGCGTTGCATGTGATTTTCTCTGTCCTTGAATTAATCATGGGCCGGTAATGAAACCGGCCTGAGCGCGTTGGGAAAACACGCGTTTCATTCTGTTCGCATGGATTCGGAAATACAAGCCATCCGCCTGTATGGTGATACTATTTCTCCCATTGATTTTCGCAGGCATGGCATGACACCCCACATTCTCATTATCGAAGATGATATTCATCTGGCTCAGCTGATTTCCGCCTACCTCGGCAAACACGGCTATCAGGTAAGCCTGCATGGTCGCGGCGATACCGCTGCCGATGTGATCCTGGATACCCGGCCGGATCTGGTCATTCTGGATGTGATGCTGCCGGGCAAGGAAGGCTTCGATGTCTGCCGTGAGGTACGGCTGCGCTACCATGGCCGCATCCTGATCATGACCGCGCGCGACGAGGACGTGGACGAAATCCTCGGGCTGGAACTGGGCGCCGACGACTATCTGGCCAAGCCGGTCGAACCGCGCCGCCTGCTGGCACGGGTGCGCGCCCTGCTACGGCGCGGCGTCGACGATGGCGGCAGCAGCGACAGCAGCGACAACGATGAGCTGGTATTCGGCCAGTTCAGCATCAGCCAGGGCACGCGCTCGGCCTCGCTCGCCGGCGAGGAAATGGAACTGACCACCGCCGAATTCGACCTGCTGTGGCTGCTGGCCAGCCATGCCGGCCAGGTGTTGTCGCGTGATGACATCATGAACGAGCTGCGCGGCATCGGCTTTGACGGGCTGGACCGCTCCATCGATGCCCGCATCTCGCGGCTGCGCAAAAAACTGGGCGACAGCCCCGATTCGCCCACCCGTATCAAGACCGTGCGCGGCAAGGGCTATCTTTTTTCGCGTAGTGACTGGGAATGATGAAACTGCCCCTGTTGCGAGCAGACAAGAAAGCGCGCCCCGGCAAAGCCTCCAAGGCATCACTGGCCACGCTGTTCGCCCGCTACTTCATCATCGCCATGGCCGCCGAGCTGGCCATCATCATCGGTTTCGCCTTCATGCTGGGCAAGCTGTACCAGAATAGCGACAGTGAAAACGCCCGTCGCATGCTGGATGGCCCGGCCTCGCTGCTGGTGCAAGAGCTGGAACGGGTGCCACCAGCCGGCCGCGAACACGCCCTGCCACAGCTGACGCGCCATTTCAGCTATCCGGTCAAGCTGATCACGGAATTGCCGACCGATCTGGACCCGGAGAGCAAGCAGAACTTTGCCGCCGGCAAAACCTATCTCGATTTCGACAACAACCTGCTGTACATCCCGCTACGCGACGAGCACCGCATGGTGCTGATGGGGCCGCTGGATGCCACCACCAACAGCAACGACAGCGGCTGGATTACCGAAGACATCGAAGTACTGCTGCTGTGGATCCTGTTTACCGGTAGCACGCTGGGCTTGCTGATCTACTTTTACCTGCGGCCGATGTGGCGCGATCTGGTTTCGGTGCGCGATGCCGCCGAACTGTTCGCCAACGGTGATTTCCACGTACGTACCCCGCAGGCGCATAGCCGGCTGTTCGCCCCGCTGTCCACTGCGCTGAACAGCATGGCCGCCAGGCTGGAGCGGCTGCTGGAAATGCATCAGGCGATGAGCCATGCCGTGGCGCATGAAATCCGCACTCCCATTGCCCGGCTGCGTTTCGGCCTGACCATGCTGGAAGAGGAAGAGGACGAGGCCGAGCGCCAACGCTACCGCGACGGCATGGAACGCGACATGCAGGAGCTGGAAGAGCTGATTACCGCCAGCATGGAGTACGCCAAGCTCAACCGGGGTGAATCCATCCTGCAGCGGGAGCAGGTCGACCTGTACGACTGGTTCGACGACCTGCTCGACCTGGTCAACCCGCTCAAGCCGGCCACCCTCTCCCTGTCCATGGATTGTGCACGCGGCCAGGCTACCTTCGACCGCAAGCTGATCTATGTCGCCAGCCGCAACCTGCTGCTGAACGCCTTCAAATACGCCCAGCACCAGGTGCATCTGATCGTCGAGCGCCATGGCAATATGCTGGACATCCATGTCGACGACGATGGCCACGGCATTCCGCCGCAGGACTGGGAACGGATTTTCGAACCCTTCCGCCGGCTGGACCGCAGCCGTGACCGCGCCACCGGCGGCTATGGTCTGGGGCTGTCCTATGTCAGGCTGATTGCCGAACATCACGGCGGCAATGCCTTCGCCAGCAAGAGCCCGCTGGGCGGAGCGCGGCTGACCCTGCGCATCGCCCTCAGCTGAACGGGTCACAGCCTGTCACAATCCTGTGACAGGAAACTGACAGACTGGCCGCTTTATCTTGCGCATACTGCAGGCTGTTCACTCTCCTGCCGGAATTTTCCATGCCCTCACCTCGTCCCGCCGCCCTGCTGATTCATGGCCTGGGTGGTACCGTTTACGACCTCGGCTCGCTGGGCCGCACCCTGGAAGAAGCCGGGATCGATACCCATGCCCCGCTGCTGCCAGGCCACGGCACCGTACCGGACGATCTGCTGGAAACCGGCTGGCAGGACTGGATAGACAGCATGCGCGCCCAATACCGGGCGCTGAAGCAGCGCCATGGCGTAGTGCATCTGGCCGGCGTCTGCCTGGGTGCGCTGGTGGCACTGGAAGTGGCACGGCTGGAAAACCATCAGGACAAGCTGGCGCTGTATGCGCCGCCGCTGTTTCTGGATGGCTGGAGCCTGCCGCGCCTGACCTGGCTGCGCAAGCTGGGCTATATCCTGCCGGGCATGGCCCGCCGCATGCGCGTGCCGGAAGCCGAGCCGTTCGGCATCAAGAACCAGCGTATCCGCAAGCTGATCCAGCAACGCTTCGAACGCGGCGAACGCTTTCACTATCCTTATGTGCCTCTGGCCTGCATCCGCGAGGTGGACAAACTGCGCAAGCAACTGATGCCGCGCCTGCAGGAAATCACCTGTCCCACGCTGATCGTGCATGCCGACGAAGACGACATCACCAGCCCGCGCTCGGCGCACCACCTGCAAAAACACCTGGGCGGGCCGGTCGACTTCATGCCGCTGTCCGACAGCTATCACATGATTCTGGTGGATAACGAACGCATGGCGGTACTGGCGCGCAGCGTGGATTTTTTCCGGGCCTGTCCGGCCAGCAAGCCGCGTCCGGCCAGCCCGACACAGCCGCTGTGGCAGGGTGAAGCCCTCGTCGCCTGATTTCCCCCCTGGCACTTGCAGCCACCGGGCCGACACTGCCAGCAGTGCCGGCCCTTTGTCATTGCGGGCAGGCAAAGTTCCCCGGCTTCATCAACAGCAACAAAGTGCGGCGCTTTGTCATGCAATGTCATCAAGCCGGCACAGCGCAGGTACATAGCCCAGACGCTAGCCGCACAGAGCGGCCACTCGGCTCTGGCACACTGTTTCCCATGCAAACAAGCCATGCTGCGGATCCCCCCGAGCCTGCGGCAAGGTGCTTGCTCTGTATCTGTTTAGGGTCTGGCAACGGGCCCGTTCTCCTCTGTCCTTTGTGTGACTTTGTGTAACCCGCCCCTCAGGCGGGTTCTTTTTTGTCCGCAGCGCGGGCTGCAGCAGCCGGGAAGGGCTCTGCTACAATGCCAGCCACACCACCACCCAGGATATTGCGATGAGCCATCCCCACGCCAACGATGTGAAAGCCTTTCTGCTGCAACTGCAAGACCGCATCTGCGCCGCACTGGAACAGGCCGATGGCAGCGGGCGCTTTGTCGAGGATGCCTGGCAGCGGCCGGCGGGTGGCGGCGGACGCAGCCGTGTGCTGAGCCATGGCGCGGTTTTTGAACAGGCCGGGGTGAATTTCTCGCATGTCAGTGGTGATGCACTGCCGGCTTCGGCCACCGCCCATCGTCCGGAACTGGCCGGTCGCCGTTTCGAGGCAATGGGCGTATCGCTGGTGATTCATCCGGAAAATCCGCACATTCCCACCAGCCATGCCAATGTGCGCTTTTTCATTGCCGAACAGGATGGTGCCGAACCGATCTGGTGGTTTGGTGGTGGTTTCGACCTGACGCCCTACTATGGCGTGGAAGAGGACGTGGTCCACTGGCACAGCGTGGCACGCGAGCTATGCCAGCCGTTTGGCGACACGGTTTATGCCGACTACAAGAAATGGTGCGACGAGTATTTCTTCCTCAAGCACCGCAATGAAGCGCGCGGCGTGGGCGGGCTGTTCTTTGACGATCTGAACCAGTGGGGTTTTGCCCGCTGCTTCGACTTCATGCAGGCGGTTGGTCAGGGCTTTGTCGCGGCTTATGTCC
This sequence comes from Aquitalea palustris, assembly GCF_003693445.1. Lineage (GTDB taxonomy): Bacteria > Pseudomonadota > Gammaproteobacteria > Burkholderiales > Chromobacteriaceae > Aquitalea > Aquitalea palustris. Next base: position 95,885 of record NZ_RFAR01000012.1, read on the forward strand.
CCATCGTGGACAAGCGCAAGGCCACGCCGTGGACCGAGGCGCAACGCCAGTTCCAGCTCTACCGTCGTGGCCGCTATGTGGAATTCAATCTGGTATGGGATCGCGGCACGCTGTTCGGCCTGCAGACCGGCGGCCGTACCGAATCCATCCTGATGTCGATGCCGCCGCTGGTACGCTGGGAATATGGCTACCAGCCGGCCGAGGGCAGTGCCGAAGCCGAGTTGTACCAGCGTTTCCTGCCGGTACGCGACTGGGTGTAAGCCAGCCTACTCCACGCCGGGCGGCTGCCCCTGCAGGTCGACACAGACCCGGTTGCGGCCCTCCTGCTTGGCACGGTACATGGCGTCATCGGCGCGCTTCAGCACGGCCCCGGCCTTGCTGTCGCTGGCCAGTACCACCGCACAGCCCATGCTGGCGGTGACCTTACCCGGCAGGCCCAGCTTGGCCCAGTTAAGCCGCTCCAGCTGCAGGCGCAGACGCACTGCCGCCTTCATCGCGTCGCGCAGCTCGGTGGCCGGCAATACCAGCACAAACTCCTCGCCTCCCAGCCGTGCCACCAGATCCTGGTTGCGCAGCATGCGCCGTGCCAGCCGCACCAGCACTTTCAGCACCTCGTCACCCACCGCATGGCCGAAGGTGTCGTTGATTCTCTTGAAGTGATCCAGGTCCACCATCACCAGCGCAAACACCTGGCCCGTCTCGCGATAGCCCTGATACAGCTGTGACAGCACCGCCTGAAAGGCGCGGTGGTTCAAGGCGCCGGTCAGCGCATCGTGCTCGGACAGCCGCCGCAGCTCGCGATTGAGCACCCAGGTGCGATTCAGCAAAGACAATGCCAGCCACAACAACAAGGCGGCCACGATGCCCGGTGCCGTGCCCTTGACGATCTCCAGTGCCAGCACCTCGTTGGGCAGGTAATGCAATACCCGCATGCCGCTGTCCCCCACGGCAAACACCTTGACGTGGGCGGTGGGGCCGGCGCGGTAGTCGGCCATCACCGGCAGGCGCAGCAGGTTTTCCTGTGGCACGGCCTCCTCGGTATTAGCGGCAACAATCTGGTTCTGGGCATTCAGCAGATACAGCTTGCCCAGCACCTCGCCCGAGCTGCCCAATAACTGGTGCAGGGTAGAAATGCCGACATCCATGTAAAGAGCGCCGTAAAAACGCCCGCCGGCGACAATCGGCTGACCGATGGTCAGCATGGCCCCCTTGCCCGCCTGATCGATATAAACGGGCGTCATGAAGCGCTTGCCCGCCGGGTTTGCTTCCGGCTGAGCCATGCGCCAGAACACACCGCTGGGCGTGGCCAGGCTGTAGTGGTAATCGGCGGCGGGGGCGAAGGGATACAGGTAGATGAACTGCTGGCCTGACATGTAGTAGACCCAGGCCACGCCATGGTCATCCAGATTGCGGTAGGCTGCAGTCAGCATCGGTGCCAGCCCCAGCGCCACTGCCATCTCGCGCTGGCGTGAGGCTTCCGGCTTGCCGGGCAACACCAGCCCGGTCAGATTGCCGATCTGCTGATGGCTGAGCGGCGGCGGCAGCTGGTCCAGCGAAAAATAATTGCTCCCCGGCGCATTGCGCAGCGCGGACAGCTGGCCATCGACATCACGGGGCGGCTCGCCCCATTGCAGCTCGCGCACGGCTTCAGCCTGGATGGTGTCGATAAAACCGGATATTTTCTCGAAATGCTGGCGCAGGCCGGCCACGGCATGGTGAGCATACTGGTCGGACAGGCTGAGCGAACGGGAATAGACATACCAGCCGTTGGAAACAACCAATAGCATGAATACCAGCGTCAATATGCCGCGAAATGCCCGCTGGTGATCCAGCACCATTTCGCCCAACAGCATCCTACGCATCTTGCCAACCCGCTTGCGACTCTCTCGACACCATAGCAATGTACTTTATATATGCTCACACGCTAACACGGGTGTCAGCAGAGCTGTACCTTGCGCGGTCGATTCACAAACCGGCATTGAAAAAACGGGTCAGATTGACCCGTTTTTCCCACAACAACCCGCCTGATCAGAGCGCGAGTTTGGCAATCGCTTCCTTGGCCGCATGAATGGCGGTGGCGCGCTTGTCTTCGCCCATATTGACCGCCTCGGCCCGCACGAAGGCGATATCGCTGATGCCCAGGAAACCCAGCACGGTGCGCAGGTAGTCTTCCTGGAAGTCCATCAGCTGGCCCTGCTCGGTGGAGTACACACCGCCACGGCTGGAGACGATCACCACTTTCTTGCCACCGGCCAGGCCCTGCGGACCATTCTCGGTGTACTTGAAGGTGCGGCCGGCAGCAGCCACGCGGTCAATCCAGCTCTTCAGCTGCGACGGGATGGAAAAGTTGTACATCGGGGCACCGATCACCAGCACGTCGGCAGCCAGGAATTCTTCGATCAGCGCATTGCTCAGGGCGCTTTCACTGCGCTGGGTAGCGGTCCAGTCGGCTTCGGCAGTGAAATTGGCGCCGATGATTTCGCCGGACAGATGGGCAATCGACTGGCTGGCCAGATCGCGATAGCTGACATCGAGACCAGCATGACGCTGGCGCACGGCATCCACCACGCCGGCAGTCAGCTGACGGGAAACGGAATTCGGACCAAGAATGCTGGAATCAAGGTGAAGCAGTTTCATGATGGACTTCCTTTTTGTGCAGTTAGGTATGGGTGAATAGTAGTTTTTGATAACAATCATGACTAGACTGCAAAAAAAGGAAACATTGTTCCACCAATAGGACAATCTGATGCAAGACCTCAACGACCTGCTGTATTTTGCCAAGGTAGTGGAATTCGGCGGTTTCATGGCGGCCAGCCGCATGCTGGGCATTCCCAAATCCCGCTTGTCACGCCGGGTAGCCGAGCTGGAAGAACGTCTGGGAGTCCGCCTGCTGCAACGCACCACGCGGCGGCTGGCACTGACTGAAGTAGGCAGCAGCTATTACCAGCATTGCCAGGCCATGCTGGCCGAGGCCGAGGCGGCGGATGATGCCATTGCCCGCATCACCGCCGAACCACGCGGCCTGGTACGGGTGAGCTGCCCCGAACTGCTGGCCAAGACCTTGCTGGCACCGGCCCTGCCGCGCTTCATGCTGCGCCATCCGCAAGTGCGGGTGAGCCTGGAAGCCACCAACCGGCGGGTGGACCTGATCGAGGACAATATCGACGTCGCGCTGCGGGTGCGCAACAGCCTGGACAACAGCAGCAATCTGGTGGTGCGCCAGCTGTCGGTCAGCCAGGTCATTCTGGTGGCCAGCCCGGACTTCATGCGCCAGCATCCCATGCCGCAATCACCGGCCGACTTGCTCGCGCTGCCGGCACTGACCATGAGCCGTGCGGATGGCCGTGGCCAGTGGCAGTTGCTGGACCAGGCCGGCCATAGCTACAACCTGCAGATCGACAGCCCGCGCCTGATGACCGACGACCTGCTGGTGCTGCTGGAGGCCGCCATCGCCGGTCTGGGTGTGGCGGCACTGCCGGTGATGGTCTGTGACGAGGCCTTGCAGCAAGGACGCTTGCTGCGGCTGCTGCCGGAATTCGACAGCCCCTGGGGTATTCTGCATGCCGCCTTTACCAGCCGGCGCGGCCTGTCACCAGCCATCAGGGCCTTTATCGATTTTCTGGTGACCGAACTGATCCCAGCGGGCCACCCCTCTTACCCACCGGCCGGCTAGGCTGTCCGCCGCCTGCGCTGTGCCAACAGGTAATCGTACAGCTGGGCGGCTGTTTGTGGCCGGGCAAAATGATAGCCCTGAGCCTGCTCGCATCCCATTTGCCGCAACAGCTCGGCAATCTGCGGGCTTTCCACCCCTTCAGCCAGCGTCTGCAACTGCAGCTTGCGCGCCATTTCGATGATGGCGCAGACGATATTGCCATCGTCGGCATCTTCTACCAGATGGTGGATGAAGGATTGGTCGATCTTCAGCTTGTTGACCGACAGCCGCTTGAGATAGGCCAGGCTGGAATAGCCGGTGCCAAAGTCGTCGATGGCCAGCCTGACCCCCAGTTCGCTCAGCCGTGACAGGGTGTGCTGCACGCCTTCGGTCTGGTGCAGCAAGGTGGTTTCGGTCAGCTCCAGCTCCAGCAGCTGCGGCGGCAAACCGCTGTGTGCCAGCGCCTCGGCCACGGTGTGTTCCAGATTGCCGCGCTTGAACTGCACCGCCGAGATATTGACTGCCACACACAAGGGGCTGCCCTGCTCCTGCTGCCACAGCGCCGCCTGACGGCAGGCCTCACGCAGCACCCACTCGCCCAGTGGCACGATCAGACCACTGCTTTCGGCCATGGGGATGAACTCGGCCGGGTTAATCAGCCGCTCGCCATCCTGCCAGCGCACCAGTGCTTCCACCCCCAATACCTGGCCATCGGACAGTCTTATCTGCGGCTGGTAGTGCAGCACGAACTGGCCGGCCTCCAGTGCCGCCATGAAATGGCTGCGCAAGCGCAGTACCTGCTGCGCCTCGACATTCATCCGCTCATCGAACAGCCGGTAAGTATTACGTCCGGCATCCTTGGCGTGATACATGGCGGTATCCGCCTTTTTCATCAGCGTGGTGAAATCCTCGCCATCAGCCGGATACAGGGCAACCCCGATGGAGGCCGAGGTGGACAGCTGATGGCTGTTCAGCACGAAAGGCTGCTCCAGGCCATGCAGGATGCGCCCGATCAGCAGTGCCAGGCCCTCCAGCCCACCCATGCCATGCAGGCCGGGCAGCAAGAGCAGGAATTCGTCGCCCCCCAGGCGGCAGGCCGTGTCGTGCTCGCGCAGCAAGGACTGCAGCCGCTGTGCCACCGCTTGCAGCATCTCGTCGCCGACATCGTGTCCCAGTGAATCATTGATGGTCTTGAAGCCGTCCAGGTCCAGAAACAGCATGGCCAGCTGCTCCTGATGGCGCTGGGCCAGGCTGGCCAGCTGGCAAAAGCGGTCTTCGGCCAGAATACGGTTGGGCAGGCCGGTCAGCGCATCGTGATGGGCGAGGAAGGCAATCTGCTGCTGCTGCCGCTTGCGTTCGCCAATATCCTGGAACAGCAGCACCGTGCCCACATTCTGGCCATCCTTGAGCAGCGGGTAGGCATCGTAACGTACGGCCAGCAGGCTGCCATCGGCGCGGGTGAACACATCATCGGCTTCATGCACGCTCTGTCCTTGCCGCACCGCCTGACGGATCAGGCAGTTCGCCGCCGGCAAGGGCCGGCCATCGGCTTGCTGCGCATGAATCAGGCCCGGCAGGTCCTCTGCACGCAGGGTGGCTTCATCGGCATGGCCCAGCAGCTGGCGGGCGGCCGGATTGGAAAACAGGTAGCGACCCTGGTGATCCATGCCGCAGATACCCTCGCCCACCGAATTGAACAATTGCTGGAAGCGGTCTTCGCTGGCCTGCAACTCGCCACTGGCATGTAGCCGCCGCTCTTCCGACCGACGCAGCCGCTGCAGCAGCCAGGCCAGCAGCAGCAGCGACAGCAAGGACACCACCACCGTGCCCAGCAAGGTGGTATGCCACTGCGCCAGAAAATCATCACTGGCAATGCCGGCTGCCACATAAAAAGGAAAATCGCCCACCCGCTTGAAAGCATAAACCCGCTCGATGTGGTCGATGGCGGAATAAAAACGGATCACCCCCTGCTGTTCTCCGGCCTCCACCCGCTGGTGCATCGGATTGTTATGCAGGGTCTGGTTGACCGTGCCTGGCCGGGCCGGATGGCGCAACACCAGCCGGCCATCGTCGCTGCGGCGAAAGGTAATCACCCCATGCGGGCCCAGATCCACGGCGTCGAACAGTTTCTGAAAATAGCCGATATCCAGCGGCGCCATGGCAATGCCGGCAAAAGCGCCTTGTGGCGTACGGATCGGCACCGCCATATACAGCTGCAGGTTGCGATTGATACGGCCGGTAGCCACTTCGGAAAAGAACAGTGCTTGCTGTGGATGCTGGCTCAGGGCGATGAAATAGCTGCGGTCGCGTACATTGGCTTGTGGCAGCACGCGGTCCGAGGCATAGAGCACATTACCCGCAGCATCGATCAGCCGCAGGCCGATGATTTCGGGAAAATGGCGCGCCGGCAAGGCCAGCTGCTGCTGTATGGCGGCTGCATACTGTGGTCGGGCGGCCAGCGACAGGGCCGACAGCGGTGTGCGCTGGGCCAGTTCTTCCAGGTTGGCCTGGGTACGCCGCAGGGCGGCCTCCAGCCTGGCCTCCAGCACGGCCACCACATTGCGGGCATTCACTTCGGCCTGGTGCTGTTTTTCGACATAGGCCGTGCCCAGCAGAAACGCGATCAGCGCTGCCGTGCCCATGAACAGCAGCAGGAAAAACACCAGGTAAATGCGTTGCGGACGCTGGATCATGGGCCAAGGAAGGATCGTTGATGCTGAAACCCATGTTAACAAACCCCATCTGGCTGTCCTAGCAACTTCACCGTCCACAAGCTGACAAAAATCAAAATGCCGGCTCGACAGAAAATACAATGACATTACTGATCAACACGGCCAATACAAAGCGGATTTTCCCCCCGACTACCCCAGGCCTGCCGGCAAACTCACTGTGCTGCGCAGCAGGTTTTTGACTATGCTGTGCCACGCGCCTGGTGTGACTACCAGCGCCTACCACCCCCAAGATGTACTTTCCGCAACAAGGAGCAGCCTGTGAACGCAAGATGGATTGATATCCCCACCGCCGACGGCCAGACATTCAGCGCCTATCTGACGCTGCCGCCCACGGGCAGCGGCCCCGGTATTGTGCTGGTACAGGAAATCTGGGGTGTCAATGAACACATCCGCGCCGTAGCCGATCAATATGCCCTGGCCGGCTTCGTGGTACTGGCACCGGATGTATTCTGGCGCCTCAAACCCAGAGTGGATCTGGCTTATGACGCCGCCGGCACCCAGCAAGCCTTTGGCTACTACCAGACGGTAGACACCGCACTGGCAGCAGCCGATGTGGCGGCGACCGTGGCACAGCTGCGCCAGCTCCCCGAGCTAACAGGCAAGGTCGCCACCCTGGGCTACTGCCTGGGCGGCCAGCTGGCCTTCCGCGCCACAGCGCTGAGCCAGGCCGATGCTGCCGTGTGTTTTTACGGTGGCGGCATCGACCAGCACCTGGAGCTGGCGGCACAGATCAGCCAGCCCATCCTGTTTCACTATGCCGGTCAGGACGAGCACATTGCGCCCAGCGCCGTTGCCCAGGTCAAGGCGGCGTTTGCCGGCAAGGACAATGCCGTATTCTTCGACTACCCGGCAGCCGGCCATGGTTTCAATTGCTGGGGCCGCCTGGCCGTCTACAATCAGGCCGCCGCTGCGCTGGCCACCGGCCGTACCCTACAGTTCCTGGCCGAGCATCTCTAGGCGCCCGCCCGGCACACCGCCCCAGGCCAGCCATGCAGCCTGGCCTTGATCACCCCAACAGCCCCGCCCACGGGGCTGTTGCTCATGGGCGCTCAGGGTTGCCAGTCCTGGTAGGGCTGGTGCACGGCGGCATAAGCGCGGGCCAGTTCACCACTGGCGCGTGCAGCTGCAATCGCCTTGCTCAGCACCTGATTGACATAATTGCCGCGCCGGTTGCAGGAAAGAAAGATCACGTCCGGATAGTCATCGAAATGAGAGCGGTGCACATGATCCAGCCTGAGTTTGCGGATCAGGAAATCCGCTTCCTCCTGCGCCCAGATCACCCCGTCTATCCGCCCCTGATTGAGCATTTTCAGTGAGCGCTCCAGATCAACCACACTGTCGGTATGAAAGCCCCAGTTGGTCGGCGGCGCCGCCAGCCGGTATTTGTTGAGATTGGCCATGTCCAGCACGGCGGCCTTGTCCAGCGGCATGGCCTTGTTGCTGTACAGCACAAAGCTGACCTTGCCCAGCATCTCATGCCCAAACTGGTAGGGCGTCTGGCTATCCGCTCCGTCGCGGATTTTCATGATGGGAAAGCGAAAATCGGCATGCTGATCGCTGATGTCCAGATAAACCCGCCGCACCGGCTCGATGCTGAGGCTGATCCGCCCCGCAGGGTAGTACTTGTTCACCACCCGGATCAGATTGGCAAAGGGGCTGTCCTCGACATTTTCCAGCACTTGCGGCAGAAACACGGCAATGCCGTGGATATCCGGCCGGTTATACGGCGCCGTACCATCCGGCGTGACCGTCGCATTGCAAGCCTGCGCAGGCTGCGGCAACAGGCTGAATATGAATGTACCGCGCATGATCATCCGCCACATGTGTAAGCACCTTCAAGCAGCTTGCGATAATGCGTATTAGCATCAATCCGCCCACCGTGCCGGGCAAAATCAGCGCAAACACCATCCACAGTGGCGGCGCAGGCGACTAGTCCAGCCAGGGATGTGCCGCCAGCCAGCGCCCCAGCTCATTGTCATTGGCGCATTGCAGTTTGCTGAAGATATTGGCGCGATGGGTTTCCACCGAGCGATGGCCACACGGCGGCACCAGAATGCGGGCGATCTCCTTGTTGGGTTGGCCCAGTCCCACCAGCCGGGCCACCTCGCGTTCACGCGGCGTCAGCTCGGCCCAGCGCTGCAGCGCCTGGGCGCGGGCACGGGCCAGGGCGATGGCCGCCGGCAGCTTGTCCAGCAGCTGCTGGGTATCCGGCTTTTCCACCCAGTCGTAGGCACCACGCCGCACCGCCTCCAGCGCGGTGGGGATATCGCCGTGCGCGGACAGAAACAGGGTGACCAGCGGGCTGTGTGCCGCCAGCAAATGGTCAAACACGCTCAGCCCGCTCATCCCGCCCAGGCGCAGGTCGAGAATCACGCAGCCGGGCTGGCGCAGGTTGACCGCGCCAAGAAAATCCTCGCCCGAGGCAAAGGCCTGCACCGCCAGCCCCTGGGAAAACAGCAGCAGGATCAGCGAGCGGCGCAGTGCTTCGTCGTCATCGACCAGAAACAGGGTCAGTGGCAAATCGTTCATGGTTCCACCGGTAGGGTAAAAGTAAACACCGCGCCCCCGCCGGCACGGTCATCAACCGTCATGGCACCGCCATGCGCTTCGATGATGGTGCGGCAGATATTCAGCCCCAGGCCCAGCCCGTCCGGCTTGGTGGTAAAAAACGGGGCAAAGATCTGTTCGCGCTGCTCGGGGGGAATGCCCGGCCCCGAGTCGGCCACGCTGATGCTGACCAGCTGCTCCAGCCGCTGACAGGCCAGGGTAATGGTAGGGCTGTGTGCCGGCTGGCCCTGCATGGCGTGGAGTGCATTGTGGATGAGATTGACCAGCACCTGCTCCAGCAACACCGTATCGCCACGCACCGGCGCCGCCGCATCGTCCAGCAGCAGCTGCAACTGCACACCGTGGCGTTGCAACTCCGGCTTCAGCAGCAGCGCCGCATGAGAGATGACATTCTCCATGCGCAGGCTTTCGTAGTGCGCCCGTTGCGGATTGATGAACACCCGCACCCGCTTGACGATTTCACTGGCGCGCCGCGACTGCTCGACGATTTCGTCCAGCGTACCGGCCAGCAGCTCGGTGGCGCCCTGCGCCGCCAGCGCCCGTGCGGCAATGGCAAAATTGGACAGGGCCATCAGCGGCTGGTTGAGTTCGTGCGCCAGGGTGGAAGCCATTTCCCCCACGCTGGCCAGCCGGGCGCTGCGGGCCAGCCGCAACTCCTGATCGCGCTGACGTGCTTCGGCCTGCTTTTGCGCGGTGATGTCCACCACGGAGCTCATCCAGCCACGGTGCACTCCTTGCGCATCCACCAGCGGTGCGGTGTACACCATGGTGATCACATCCCGTCCGTCCTTGTGGCGGATGCGTGACTCGAAGCCCTGCGGGGTGGCACGCCCCTGCAGCACCTCGTCGCTCTCGCGAGCCTGCTTTTCCAGATCATCCGGATGCCAGTAAGGATAAGGCGGGCGGCGCCCCAGCAATTCTTCTGCCGTATAGCCCACCATGGCGCACAGTGCCGGATTGACATAGATGATGGTGCCCGCCGCATCGCGGGCCCGCATGCCCACCAGCAAGGAGTCTTCCATGGCCTTGCGGAAGCTGTGCGCCTCTTCCAGATCCCGCGTGCGTTCTTCTACCCGGTGCTCCAGTTCCAGCCGCGCCGCGCGCTGTTCGACAAAGCGCTTCTCGCGCAGCCGCCAGTACAGGATGCCCAGCAGCAGCAGTGCCACCGCCAGGGCGCTGAGCATGAGCGCGGCCTGCCGCGCCTGCACCACCTCCTTCATGTCGGTGGTTACCGTCAGGGTCCAGCCCAGCTCCGGCAGCGGGGTATCCAGCGCAAACAGCTCGCGGCGCTGGCCTTGTACCGTGGTATGCAGGACAAAGCCCCCGGTGTCGGCCGCTGGCTCACGCCGCCAGGGCAGCACGGCAAAACGCTCGCGGCTGCCATACTGGCGATGGCTGCCTATCCAGCGCAAATCCGCCGCTGACACCGGCTGGATGCTGTGAAACAGCCATTCGGGCACCGCGCTCAGAAAGACAATGCCATGGCCATCGCGCAGCACCACCGGGTCGCTGCCGCGCATCCACGCTGCCTGCAAAGGCTCCAGGCTGATCTTGACCGCCACCACACCCAGAATGACACCATTCACCCGCACCGCTTCGGCAATGAACAGGCCAGACTGGCCGGTGGTGAGGCCAAGGCCGTAAAACAGGCCGCGCTGGCCTTGCAAGGCGTTTTCAAAATAAGGGCGCTGGCGATAAGACTCGCCGACAAAGCTAGACGGCAGCTGCCAGTTGCTGGCCGCCAGCGTCAGCCCGGCGCGGTCGATCAGGAACAGGGCCGCCGCACCGGTGGTGCGCTGCAAATCAGCAAAGTAAGCATTGACCCGCCGCTGCAAGGCGGCATCGTGCGGGGTGCTGAGCAAGGCTTGCACATCGGGCTGGCGGGCAGCGGCATAGGGCAGGAAATCGTGCTTCTCCACCAGGCCCCGCAGGCCCAGCACATGGGCGGCGGCGGCCTGACGCAAGGCCACCGTCTTGGATTGCAGCTCGTGCTGCGCAGCCCAGTTGCCCGATGCCACGATCAGAACAAGCGCGCCGGCCAGCGTGAGCAGCCTGCGCCAGTGGCGTGCATTGAACCAGGCAAGCATGGCATTTCCCACAAGGCAGAGCAGACGAACATAACAGCTGCCCCCGCGCTTTGGAACACTTCTCCGTAGTTTTACGGAGAAGCGTACGACGAAGTTGCGGATGCTCGCCCGGCCCCTGCCTGCCATAGTAAAAGGCCAAAAACGGGGGAGACCTGCCCTCTCCCGCACAACAAAAGGAGACCATCAATGAGCACCGCTTCCATCAGGCCGGCCAGCGACAGCCAGCCCGGCGAACGCATTTCCGGCAAACGCTTGCGCGCCATCTTCGTCGGCTCCGCCGGCAATCTGGTCGAATGGTTTGATTTTTACTGCTATTCCGCCTTCGCCCTGTACTTTGCCAGCGCCTTTTTCCCGGCGCAGGACCCGACGGCACAGATGATGTCCACCGCCGGCATTTTTGCCCTGGGATTTTTCGTACGCCCGCTGGGCGGCATCCTGTTTGGTCACCTGGGCGACCGCCACGGCCGCAAGACTGCGCTGATGGCCTCGGTGCTGCTGATGTGTTTTGGCTCGCTGCTGATCGCCTGTGCCCCCACCTATGCCTCGGTCGGCATCCTCTCGCCGTGTATCCTGCTGCTGGCACGCCTGCTGCAAGGCCTCAGCCTGGGCGGCGAGTACGGCGCCAGTGCCACCTATCTGTCAGAAATGGCGGATTCAAAACACCGTGGTTTCTATAGCAGCTTCCAGTACGTCACGCTGATTGGCGGCCAGCTGCTGGCACTGATCCTGCTGCTGGTCTTGCAGAAATTCCTGCTCAGCGCCGAAGAACTGCGCGCCTGGGGCTGGCGCATTCCCTTTGTCATCGGCGCCGGGCTAGCCATCCTCGCCCTGCGCATGCGCCACAACATGCCGGAAACCCAGTCGTTCGAAACCGCCCGCAAACAAGCCAAACCGATGGGCGGACTGAAGCAGCTGGCACGCCATCCCAAGGAAGTATTGCTGGTGGTGGGCCTGACCATGGGCGGCACCCTGGCCTTCTATGTCTACACCACCTATATGCAGAAATTCCTGCGGCTATCGGTCGGCCTGACCGACGGACAAACCACCGCCGTCTCTGCTGCCTCGCTGCTGTTCGCCATGTGCCTGCAACCGCTGTATGGCGCCCTGTCCGACCGCATTGGCCGCCGCCCGCTGCTGGTGGGCTTTGCCCTGCTCGGCACCCTGTTCACCGTGCCACTGCTCACCGCCATCCGTAACGCCAGCGGCCCCTGGGAAGCCTTTGCCCTGATTGCCTGTGCCTGGATCATTGTCTCCGGCTATACCTCCATCAATGCCCTGGTCAAGGCCGAGCTGTTTCCCGCCACCATCCGCGCCACCGGGGTGGGCGTGCCCTACGCCTTTGCCGTATCGGTGTTTGGCGGCACCGCCGAATACCTCGCCTTGTGGTTCAAATCCATCCACATGGAAAGCGGCTTCTACTGGTATGCCACCGCAGTGATCGCTTGCTCCTTGCTGGTTTGCTGGTTCATGCGCGACACCGCGGACCACTCGCAAATCGATGCCGAAATCAAAGGGCATTAACAGCGGCGCCCCACCCTGATAGCGTCACCGCTCAGCCAAGCACCGTCTCCCCACATCGGGGGAACGGTGCTTTTTTTGTGACTTCAGGCGCTCTTCAAATCAGATCATCCAGCCAAAAATCCTTAACCGAAGGGCATTGGGCATGCCAGTGCCGCCTTCGCCACATGAGGTGCCGCCAGCCACAGCTGGCTGCCGCGTGATCAGGCCAGCTCCCGCCTAATAGAGTATTCGCCAGCAGCACGGCACAGCGGTTATTCTCCCATCATGCAGCGTGACTGAATGATGGAAAACAAGCAGACATCGGGTACCGACTATGTTTTGGGAGATTAATCTGTGAATGCGATCAGATGCATGAGCATCGGCAGCCGTTTGATCCTGGCTTTTGGCATGTTGTTACTGACCTTGATTCTGGTGGCAGCCTTTGCCTTGCACCAAATGACTCAGCAAAAAAACATCACGGCCATGATTGTGGAGGATCAGTCATTACGCGTCGCCCTGGCCAACGAATTGAAGAGCGATGCACAAGCCGCGGCGCTCCCCCTGTTGCAGCTGCTGGTGACCAGTGAACGGGATGCGCGGATTCCCTTGTACAAAAACATGGATGAAATCAATGCCGCCGCAGCCAAGGCGCTGGACAATTTGCGCAAGGCCAGTCCGGATGGCGGCAACAAGGAGGCGCTGGACCAGATAAGCGCACTGTCCTCAGCCTACCGGCACGCCTTTCAGGACACGGTTGAACAAATCGAACTGGACGGCCCGGCATCGGCACACCAGCATTTTCTCAGCCATACCCAACCGGCCTTGAAAGCGCTGCTGGGGGCGGTGGATACTCTGCTGGCCAAGGAACAGCAGGCCATGAAAGATGGCCAGCATGCCCTGGTGCAATCCGAGGCAAATGCCCGCCTGATGGTCGTGTCCATGACGGTGGCGGCCATTGTGTTAAGCGTGTTGCTGGCCTGGATGGTGACCCGTAGCATCACCCTGCCCCTGGCCGAAGCGGTAGCCTTTGCCAGCCGGGTGGCCACCGGCGATCTCGATCATCAGCTGCATGTGCAAGGCAAGGACGAGACGGCTGTGCTGGCGCGTGCCCTGATCACCATGCAAAGCGCGTTGTCCAAGCTGATCGGCTCCATTCATGCTTCGGCGCACAGCATGCGCCAGGCAGCAGAGCAGATGAGCCTGCCGGTAGAGCATGTACAAGCCAGCTCAAAGGCGCAGCACGAGGCGGTGGCCCAGGTGACGCGCACCACCGCCACCTTTGCCCACGAGGCAAAGGACATCGCGCTGACAGCCGGCAGCAGCCGGCAGCAGGCCGAGGCCGCACGCGATCTGGCTTCGCAGGGCTGTGAGCTGATCAACACCGCGTCCAATGAAGTAACCGGCATTGCCGCCACCATTTCCAAATCAGCCAATGCGGTCGATACCCTGCGCGAGCGCGCCATCTCGGTGCGTTCACTGCTGAGCACCGTGAAAGAAATTGCCGATCAAACCAATCTGCTGGCCCTGAATGCCGCCATTGAAGCGGCCAGAGCCGGCGAAGCCGGCCGGGGATTCGCCATTGTGGCCGACGAAGTGAGAAAGCTGGCGGACCGCACCTCCAAGGCCACCATCGAAATTGATGATGTGATTGATGCCATCGACAAACAAACCAGTGTTGCCATCCAGCAAATTGATCTGGGCCAGCAAGAAATGCGCCGTGGTGTCGAGCTGATCGAGGGGATGGTGCAGCCACTGAACCAGTTACGGGAAGGCGCCGAGCAGTCGCTTGGCCGGCTAGACCAGCTGGCCACCACCCTGTCGCGCCAGATGCAGGACAGCAGCACCATCGCTCAAAGCATTGCCGAGGTGGGGAATATGGCTTCGGACAATCTGCAGGCCACTGCTGCTGTGGCCAGGACATCGCAATCGCTGGACAACCTGTCAGCCGAATTGACCAGGGAACTGCAACGCTTCCGGCTGGCCCGCTGACACGCCGGGCAGCAGCCTGGCGGCAGGCAAACCCTGCCAGCTTGCTGCCTGCCCAGGCGCGACAGCCACTACCGCCACCCGTTTGTTACGGTCAAACACACGCTGGCCATGGCGCGCTGCAGAGTGCTTGCTCCATAGTCCGTCCCGCTAGCCAATGAATGAGGAAATACGCTGTGGACAGATTCGCCGCCATGGAAACCTTTGTCTGCGTCGTAGAGGCCGGGTCGTTTTCTGCGGCAGCACGACGCCTGAGTGTGGGGCAACCCGCCGTATCCAAAACGGTGGCCCAGCTGGAAGAACACCTGGGAGTACGCCTGTTGACCCGCTCGACACGCGGCCTGAGCCCCACGGAAGCCGGAGTGCATTTTTTTGAGCGGGCCAGGCTGGCCATCCAGGAAGCGGATGCTGCCGAACTGGCGGCGCGGGGCGCGGCCGGCAGCCTGTCTGGCCGCCTGCGTGTTTCAGCTGCGGTAACCTTTGCCCGGCTGCATGTTCTTCCCGCCCTGCCCCGCTTTCTGGCTGCCCATCCCGAACTGGAAGTGGATGTCATTCTGGATGATCGTAGCGTTGACCTGATTGAAGAAGGCATCGATGTTTCGCTGCGCATGGGCAGTCTTGGCGACTCCGCGATGACCGCGCGCAAGATCAGCCAGTCACCGCGCCTGGTGGTGGCAACGCCTGGCTATCTGGCAGGCGCAGGCCGGCCAGGCAGCCCGGCAGAGTTGCTGTCCCATCAGGTGATCGTCTATATGCAAGGTCAACGCAATGCCACGTGGACCTTCCGCCAGGGCAGTAGCGAGGTATCGGTTGCGGTGTACGGCAGGGTGCGGGTCTCGGCCGCAGAGGGCGTGCGTGCCGCCGTGTTGGCCGATATGGGGCTGGCCATCGCTTCGGCCTGGATGTTCGCGCCAGAACTGGCCAGCGGGGCCGTCGAGCCGGTGCTGCCCGACTGGCAGCTGCCACCAGTGGAGCTATGGGCGGTTTTCCCGAATGGCCGTCTGGCCAGCAGCAAGGCCCGCGCCTTTGTCGATTTCGTGGCAGACGAACTGGCAGCAGCGCGGGCCTGATGCGGGTGACGATCCGCTTCATTCCTCGCAGGAATAGCTGATAGTCGGGGCCGCCGTCTTATCGCCATGTCAGCTCCGGCACAGAATGGCCCCATCCCCGCCGTGGGGTACATTCAATCCTGAGGAAAACAGCATGACCACCATCAATGTTCCCGCACGCGAACAAGTCGCACCGGCCAATCAGGCGATTTTCGACAGCCTGCAAAAGGCCTTGGGCTTTGTGCCCAATCTGTATGCCACCTTTGCCCACTCCGATACCGCACTGGCCACCTATCTGGCCCTGCAAAATGCCAAATCCTCACTCAGCGGGCGCGAACGGGAGGTCATCAATCTGGTGGTCAGCCAGGTCAACCACTGCCGCTACTGCCTGGCCGCCCATACCGCCCTGGGCAAGATGCACGGCTTCACCGACGAACAGATCATCCAGATTCGTCGTGCCAATATTGATTTCGACCCCAAACTCGCCGCCCTGGCCGCTTTTGTCAAACAGGTCGCCGTGGCTCGTGGCCATGACAGCGAAGCCGCCAGAACCACCTTTTTTGCTGCCGGTTACAGCAAGGCCAATCTGATCGACACCCTGATGGTGGTGGGAGACAAGATCATCAGCAATTACCTGCACAGCGTGACCGACATTCCGGTCGACTTCCCGGCTGCCATCGACATCGACGACTGAAGCCGGTGGCACGACGTGCAGCCCGTCCGGCCATGGAGGAGAGCCGCCCCGCACAAGGCAGCGGCCTCCTCATCTGGTGGAGAGCAAACAGACCATTACGCAGGGCATGGCACTACCCTGCACCAGCATGCCCGGGGAGTCATCATGCGTTTATCAGCACAGCTGGACAGTTTCCAGGCGCACTGGCGGGCCAGCGCAGGGCAAGACATTGCCAACACCATCAGCCAGGACAATGCCCGCCTGCTGGCCAGCGGCATGATCGGGCATGCGCTGAAAGCGGGCGACCCCTTCCCGGACCTGGGCTTGTCCGACGCCAGCGGCCAGCGGCTACGCATCTATGACTTATTGGCCAAAGGCCCGGCCATCATCACCTTCTATCGTGGTGGCTGGTGCCCCTACTGCAGCCTGGAGCTGCGCGCCTATCAAGACGCACTGGCCGAGATACAGGCGGCAGGAGGCCAACTGATCGCCATTTCCCCGGAAACACCCGAGCACAGCGCAGACACCGCCCAAAGCAATGCCCTGAGCTTTACCCTGCTCAGCGATACGGGTGGCCAACTGGCCGCAGCGCTGGGTATCCGGTTTGAGATGGCGGCGCCGATCGTCCGGCTGTATCAGCAGTCCGGGCATGACCTGCCGCAGCACAACGGCGATGGCAAATGGTCTTTGCCTATCCCTGCAAGCTATGTACTGGCCCGCGATGGACTGATCCGGCTGGCCTTTGTTGATCCCGACTATCGCCAGCGGCTGGAGCCGGCAGAAGCCATCAAGGCATTGCAAGGACTGGCCTAGACCCACCCACCAGCCCTCTTGCCAGCAGCTGGCCTGCGCTGCGCATGCCCTCCACAAAAGACCAACAGCCCGGCCAGTCTCCTGGCCGGGCTGTGATTCACACTGAATTGTTAATGACTGGATTTTATTGTCTGTGCTGCAACCCTATTGTGCGCAAACACCAGTCATAAAACGCAAACGGCCTTACTCCACCGTCACGCTCTTGGCCAGGTTGCGTGGCTTGTCGACGTCGGTCCCACGGGCCAGGGCGACGTGATAGGCCAGCAGCTGTACCGGAATGGTGTGGACGATGGCGGACAATACGCCGACATGGCGCGGGGTGCGGATGACGTGTACGCCGTCGGATTCGCTGAAATGGCTGTCCAGATCGGCAAACACAAACAGCTCGCCGCCACGGGCGCGCACTTCCTGCATATTGGACTTCACTTTTTCCAGCAGGGCGTCGTTGGGGGCAATCACCACCACCGGCATGCTTTCATCCACCAGTGCCAGCGGGCCGTGTTTCAGCTCGCCGGCCGGGTAGGCTTCGGCGTGAATGTAGGAGATTTCCTTGAGTTTGAGCGCGCCTTCCAGCGCAATCGGGTAGTGCAGGCCACGGCCGAGGAACAGGGCGTTTTGCTTGGCGGCAAACTTGTCGGACCAGGCCTTGATTTGCGGCTCCAGGTTGAGCGCATGCTGTACTGAACCCGGCAGCTGACGCAGCGCTTCCTGATAGCCATGCTCGGCAGCGGCATCCACCCGGCCACGCTGCTTGCCCAGGGTGACGGCCAGCGCAAACAGGCCGACCAGCTGGGTGGTGAAGGCCTTGGTGGAGGCCACGCCGATTTCGGCACCGGCACGGGTGTAAAACACCAGTTCGCTGGCACGCGGAATGGCGGATTCACGCACATTGCAGATGGACAGGGCCATGGTATGGCCCAGTTCCTTGGCGTATTTCAGCGCTTCCATGGTGTCCAGCGTTTCGCCGGACTGGGAGATGGTCACCACCAGATGCTTGGGATTGGCAAAGGCGGCGCGGTAGCGGTATTCGCTGGCGATTTCCACATCGCAGCTGATGCCGGCAATGCTTTCAATCCAGTATTTGGCGGTCAGGCCGGCATAGTAGCTGGTGCCGCAGGCCAGGATTTTCACGCCTTCCACTTGCGGCAGCAGTTCGGCCGCCCGCGCACCGAACAGCCCGGCGGCAAAGCCGTTTTCCAGCACCGCTTCGATGGTGTCGGACAGAGCCTTGGGTTGTTCGTGGATTTCCTTCTGCATGAAGTGGCTGTACGGGCCCAGTTCCAGCGAAGCCAGCGAGACATCGGACACATGCACGGCGCGTTCGATGACCTGGTCGTTCTTGTCATGCAAGACAACGCTATCACGGGTGAGCAGGCCGATATCGCCCTCTTCCAGGAAGATGACGCGACGGGTGGCGGACAGGATGGCAGATACATCAGAGGCGATGAAGTGCTCACCTTCCCCCAGGCCCACCAGCAGCGGGCAGCCCATGCGGGCGCACACCAGTTCGTCCGGACGGTCCAGCGCGATCACGCCGATGGCGTAAGCGCCGGTCAGCTGACGGGTAGCCTGCTTCACGGCATCGAACAGGCTGACACCGCCTTGGTAGTAGTGATGTACCAGATGGGCAATGACTTCGGTATCAGTCTGCGAGGTGAATTGGTAGCCCAGTGCCTTCAGTTGCTGGCGCTGTTCTTCGTGGTTCTCGATGATACCGTTGTGCACCACAGCAATGCTGTCGTGCGAAACATGCGGGTGGGCATTGGGCTCGGTTACACCGCCATGGGTGGCCCAGCGGGTGTGGCCGATGCCAAGCTGGCCTTGCAGGCCTTCTGCCGCTGCGGCGGCTTCCATTTCCGCCACGCGGCCGACACGGCGCACGCGGCTGATGGCATTACCGGTATGCACGGCGATACCGGCGGAATCATAACCACGGTATTCCAGGCGCTTGAGGCCATCGACCAGAATGGAAACCACATTACGCGCCGCAATGGCGCCAACGATGCCACACATTATTTTCTCCTTGCACTATCGTTGCCAGCCGGCGCGCAGATCAGCGTGATGCCCTTGGCCTGAATGATTTCCCTGGATTCCGTCGGCAGTGCCTCATCGGTAATCAGGGTGTGAATGCTGTGCCACGGCAGTTCCAGATTGGGAATGCGGCGGCCTATCTTGTCCGACTCCACCATCACGATAACTTCGCGCGCCACCTCGGCCATGACCCGCGACAGCCCCACCAGTTCGTTGAAGGTGGTGGTGCCGCGTTCCAGATCGATGCCGTCGGCACCGACAAACAGCTGGTCGAAATCGTAGGAGCGCAGTACCTGCTCGGCCACCTGGCCCTGGAAGGATTCGGAGTGCGGGTCCCAGGTGCCACCAGTCATCAGCAGGGTGGGTTCGTTTTCCAGTTCGCGCAGCGCTGCGGCCACATTGAGCGAATTGGTCATCACCACCAGGCCGCGCTTGTTGCCCAGCAGCGGAATCATGCCGCTGGTGGTGGTGCCGCTATCGATGATGATGCGGTTATGGTCGCGAATGCGTTCGGCCGCGGCACGGGCGATATCCAGCTTGCGGTCGGACAGCTGGCCAGCATCCGGTTCGGTCATCATTTCGCTGGGCAGGGACACCGCGCCACCATAGCGGCGCAGCAGCAGGCCGCCGGTTTCCAGCAGGGCCAGATCCTTGCGAATGGTCACTTCAGAGGTGGCAAAGCGGCGGGTCAGCTCGTCCACGCTCACCTCGCCCTGTTCTTGCACCAGGGTGGCAATGGCATGGCGGCGCTGCTGGGTGTTTCGTTTGGTCATGCCATGGTTTCGTTTCGAAAGTTTGCCGATGATAGCAAGGCGAAAAATCCTTGGCAATGAAACAAAACAACAAAATGCTTAACTTTCTTTCGAAACGAAAGAAAAACGACAACACTGAAAGAGCGCAGCCAGCAAAAACCCGGTGGCTTCCTACAGGAAACACACCGGGTGTCGGCAGTGTACTGGCCAGCCGCTTCAGCTCTTTTTCTGCGGTCGCTTCCAGCCGGCAATCGTCACCTGGCGTGCCCGGGCCACGGTCAGGGCATCGGCCGGGGCGGTGCGGCTGATCACCGAGCCGGCACCGACGGTTGCGCCGCTTTCCAGCGTGACCGGAGCCACCATCAGCGTGCCGGAGCCGACAAATACATTGTCGCCAATCACGGTCTTGAATTTGTTCACGCCATCGTAATTGCAAGTTACCGAGCCAGCGCCCACGTTCACCTTGCTGCCGATTTCGGCATCGCCGATATAGGTGAGGTGATTGACCTTGGAACCCAGGCCAACCGTGCTCTTTTTGATTTCGACAAAGTTGCCGATATGCACTTCGTCGGCCAGCACCGCACCAGGGCGCAGACGGGCATACGGACCAAGGCGGCAATCTGCTCCGACCACGGCATCTTCCAGATGCGAGAAGGCGGCAATACGGCTACCGGCAGCGACGCTGACATTCTTCAGCACGCAGTTAGCGCCGATTTCGACATTGTCGCCCAGCTCCACCACGCCTTCGAACACGCAATTGACGTCGATGCTGACATCGCGGCCATGTTGCAGGCTGCCACGGATATCAATGCGGGCCGGGTCGGCCAGTGTCACACCGGCAGTCAGCAAGGCACGCGCCTGATTCAGTTGCAGGATGCGTTCCAGCTCGGCCAATTGCAGCTTGTTGTTGACCCCAGCGGCTTCCCAGGAGGCCGACACGCTGGCGCTTTCCACCGGGATGCCTGCGGCGACGGCCAGTTCCAGCACGTCAGTCAGATAGTATTCGCCCTGGGCATTGCCATTACGCAAGGCATGCAGCCAGTCGCCCAGCTGGCGGTTGGGCAGCACCATCATGCCGGTATTGATTTCACGGATGGCCAGCTGCTCCGGCGTGCAGTCCTTGTGTTCGACAATGGCCTTGAGCTTGCCATCGCCGCCACGCAGCATGCGTCCATAGCCAGTGGCGTCGTCCAGTACGTCGGTCAGTACCGCCATGCCATCGCCAGCAGCGGCAATCAGCTGCTGCAACGTTTCGCTGCGGGTGAGCGGCACATCGCCGTATAGCACCAGGGTCTTGCCATCTTGCGGCAGTGCCGACAGCGCCATTTTCAGCGCGTGGCCGGTACCCAGCTGCTCGGCCTGCTCGGCCCAGATGATGTCTTCATCCTTGATGACCTGACGCACCTGTTCACCGCCAAATCCGTACACCACCACCAGCCGTGCCGGCTTGAGCGTGCGGGCGGTGGCAATGACACGCGCCAGCATGGGCGCACCGCCGATGGGATGCAAAACCTTGGGTTTGGCGGAGTACATGCGGGTACCCTTGCCTGCCGCCAGAATGACAATGCTGAGGCTGTCCATGCGAGATCTTTACTGGTCAAAAATAATGCAGAAATGAAAAAGGCTGCCACAAAAGTGGCAGCCTGCAACTATACACGATTCGTTCTCGCGCTTTTAGTGCACACGCTTCTTGAGGTAATCCAGTGCCTTGAGCTGGGCAATGGCTACTGCCAGGGCAGCGTGCGCCTTTGCCGTGCTCAGGTCATCGGTAGCATGCTGCAGAGATTCCTCTGCAGCGCGCTTGGCCTCATTGGCGCGAGCTTCGTCGAGATCCTCGCCGCGGATCGCCGTATCAGCCAGCACGGTGATGTGGGTGGGCTGTACTTCCAGCATGCCGCCGGAGACAGCCACCAACACTTCTTCCTTGCTGCCGGGTACTGTCATGCGCAGTACACCGGGTTTGATACGGGTCAGGAGCGGCACGTGTCGCGGATAGACACCGATCTCACCTTCCAGCGCCGGAGCGACCAGAAACTCGGCTTCGCCAGAGTAGATGAGTTGTTCGGTGCTCACCACTTCCACATGCATCTTGGACATAAGCCCTCTCCTTAATTAAAGGGTCTTGGCTTTCTCAGCGGCTTCTTCAATAGAGCCAACCATGTAGAACGCTTGTTCCGGCAGGTGGTCGTATTCGCCAGCAAGAATCGCCTTGAAGCCCTTGATGGTGTCGCGCAGGGAGACGTATTTGCCCGGGGAACCGGTAAATACTTCGGCCACGTGGAAGGGCTGGGACAGGAAACGCTGGATCTTACGAGCGCGTGCCACGACCAGTTTGTCTTCCTCGGACAGTTCGTCCATACCCAGAATGGCGATGATGTCGCGCAGTTCCTTGTAGCGCTGCAGCGTGGATTGCACGCCACGGGCTACGGAGTAGTGCTCGTCACCAACCACCAGCGGGTCCAGCTGGCGCGAAGTGGAGTCCAGCGGGTCAACGGCCGGGTAGATACCCAGGGCAGCGATGTCACGCGACAGAACCACGGTAGCGTCCAAGTGGGCAAAGGTGGTTGCCGGGGACGGGTCGGTCAAGTCATCCGCAGGGACGTATACGGCCTGGATGGAGGTAATGGAACCATCCTTGGTCGAGGTAATACGTTCTTGCAGACGGCCCATTTCTTCGGCCAGAGTCGGCTGGTAACCCACGGCGGAAGGCATACGGCCCAGCAGTGCGGATACTTCGGTACCGGCCAGGGTGTAACGGTAGATGTTGTCAACGAACAACAGTACGTCACGGCCCTTGCCAGACTCGTCCTTCTCGTCACGGAAGTGCTCGGCCATGGTCAGACCGGTCAGAGCAACGCGCAGACGGTTACCCGGCGGCTCGTTCATCTGGCCATACACCATCGCTACCTTGTCCAGTACGTTGGAGTCCTTCATTTCGTGGTAGAAGTCGTTACCTTCACGGGTACGCTCACCTACACCAGCGAACACGGACAGACCGGAGTGGGCCTTCGCGATGTTGTTGATCAGTTCCATCATGTTCACGGTCTTGCCTACACCGGCACCGCCGAACAGACCAACCTTACCGCCCTTGGCGAACGGGCACAGCAGGTCAATCACCTTGATGCCGGTTTCCAACAGGTCGGTAGCGGAAGACAGCTCGTCGAACTTCGGAGCAGACTGGTGAATGGCGCGACGTGCGTCGGTAGCCACCGGACCAGCTTCATCAACCGGATTACCCAGTACATCCATGATACGACCCAGGGTGGCGCTACCCACCGGCACCGAAATCGGTGCGCCGGTGTTGGCAACAGCCATGCCACGCTTCAGGCCGTCCGAGCTACCCATCGCAATGGTACGGACCACGCCGTCGCCCAGCTGTTGCTGGACTTCGAGCGTCAGGTCAGCGTCAACCAGCTTCAGGGCATCATAAACCTTCGGCATGGCGTCGCGCGGGAATTCCACGTCGATCACCGCACCAATGATTTGTACGATTTTGCCTTGGCTCATTATCGGTTCCTAAACATTTAACTTTTACAGTCTGTGTACGGCTTACACCGCTGCGGCACCGGCCACAATCTCAGACAGCTCAGTGGTAATCGCCGCTTGACGGGCCTTGTTGTACACAAGGCGCAGCTGCTTGATCGTATTACCCGCGTTGTCGGTTGCGGCTTTCATGGCCACCATACGCGCTGCCTGTTCGGAAGCCATATTTTCGGCCAGAGCCTGATACACCACCGACTCCAGGTAACGCTTGACCAAGAACTCCATCAGGCTGGGGGCATCCGGTTCGTAGAGGTAATCCCACGAATGCGAGTGCTCCACCACCATGTGATGCGGAGTCAACGGCAGGAGCTGTTCGATTGTCGGTTCCTGTTTCATCGTGTTGATGAAACCGGAATAGACGATGTAAACCGCGTCCAGTTCGCCTTCAGCGTACTGCTTGAACAGCACTGTAAGCGGGCCAATTAGTTTGTCCATCTTCGGAATATCACCGAGCTGGACAGCGCTAGCCACGACATTGAGACGAGCACGCTGGGTAGCAGCCAGGGCCTTCTGACCCAGGCAGCACACGTCGACTTCGACGTTTTGATCCTGCAGTTCCTTGACCTTGGCGTAGAAGCGCTTGAACGAGTTCACGTTCAAGCCGCCACACAGGCCCTTGTCCGAGGACACCAGGATGATACCAGCGCGCTTGACAACGTCACGGCGTGCAAGCAGTGGATGACCAAGATCCGCGTTTGCCTGAGCAAGGTGCGCCATAACCGTGCGCACCTTCTCAGCATAAGGACGGGCAGCGCGCATACGCTCTTGCGTTTTGCGCATCTTGGAGGTTGACACCATTTGCATCGCGCGAGTGATCTTCTGCGTGTTTTGCACGCTTCGGATCTTGGTGAGAATCTCTTTACCGACTGCCATTCCTGAACCTTTCTTTAGCTACGACGTGAGTCGAAAGGCTCAGTTGAAGCTGTAGCCAGCCTTGAACGATTCCATCGCCTTGGCCAGTACCTTCTCGTTGTCGCCGGACAGATCGCCCGAAGCGTTAACGGCTGCCAGTACATCGCTGTGGTTCGCACGCACGTAAGCGAGGAACTCAGCTTCGAATGCCAGGGCCTTCTTCACCGGAACGTCTTCGTAGCTACCCTTGTTCACAGCCCACAGGGTCAGCGCCATTTCAGCGGTGGCCAGCGGCACGAACTGCTTCTGCTTCATCAGTTCGGTAACCACTTCACCGTGTTGCAGCTGCTTGCGGGTTGCTTCGTCCAGGTCGGAAGCGAACTGCGAGAACGCAGCCAGTTCACGATACTGGGCCAGGGCCAGACGAATACCACCACCCAGCTTTTTGATGACCTTGGTCTGGGCCGCACCACCCACGCGGGATACCGAGATACCGGCGTTGATGGCCGGACGGATACCTGCGTTGAAGAGGTCGGATTCCAGGAAGATCTGGCCGTCAGTGATGGAAATCACGTTGGTCGGAACGAAGGCGGAAACGTCACCAGCCTGGGTTTCGATGATAGGCAGTGCGGTCAGCGAACCGGTCTTGCCCTTCACTTCGCCCTTGGTCAGTTTTTCTACTTCGTCCTCGTTGATGCGGGAAGCGCGTTCCAGCAGACGGGAGTGGAGGTAGAACACGTCACCAGGATAGGCTTCACGGCCCGGCGGACGACGCAGCAGCAGGGAGATCTGACGGTAGGCAACGGCTTGCTTGGACAAGTCATCGTATACGATCAGTGCATCTTCGCCGCGGTCGCGGAAATATTCGCCCATGGAGCAGCCGGAGTACGGTGCAATGAATTGCAGCGCAGCAGCTTCCGAAGCGGTAGCGGCAACGATGATGGTGTGACCCAGTGCACCGTGCTCTTCCAGCTTGCGAACCACGTTGGCGATGGACGAGGCTTTTTGACCTACGGCTACGTAGATACAAACAACGCCAGTGCCCTTTTGATTGATGATGGCGTCCAGAGCAACGGCAGTCTTGCCGGTCTGGCGGTCACCAATGATCAGCTCACGCTGACCACGGCCAACCGGAACCATGGAGTCAATGGCTTTCAGGCCGGTCTGCATCGGCTGGGATACGGATTGACGCGCAATCACACCCGGCGCGATCTTTTCGATCGGGCTGGACAGCTTGGCGTTAACCGGACCCTTGCCGTCGATCGGCTGACCCAGAGCATTGACAACACGGCCCACCAGTTCCGGACCTACCGGCACTTCCAGAATGCGACCGGTACACTTGACTTCGTCGCCTTCGGAAATGTGTTCGTACTCGCCCAGAATCACGGCGCCGACAAAGTCGCGCTCCAGGTTCATGGCGAGGCCGTAGGTGTTGCCCGGGAACTCGAGCATTTCGCCCTGCATCACGTCTGCCAGACCGTGGATACGAACGATACCGTCGGTCACGGAAATGACCGTACCCTTGGTACGGACTTCAGCGCCTTCAGCCAGGTTCTGAATCTTGGCCTTGATCAGATCGCTGATTTCAGAGGGGTTCAACTGCATGATCTCTCCTAATTCTTGAGGCTTGCCGCCATCGCTTGCAGCTTGCCGCGCACGGAACTGTCGATGACATCGTCACCTACCAGTACGCGCACACCACCGATCAGATCGGCATTGTCACGCACATCAAGACGTACGGTTTTGCCGTATTTCTTGGAAAGCGTGCTGGTGAGTTCGGCTTTCTGTTCTTCGGTCAGCGGGAACGCCGTTTCAACTTGCGCATCAACGATGTTTTCCGCTTCGGCCTTGTACAGTTCGAACTGACTGGCGATATGCGGCAGCAGCATCAGGCGGTGGTTCTCGATCAGGGCGACCAGAAAGTTTTTCACGCTTTCATTGGCACGCTCGCCGAGGACATCCAGCATCAGCGCCTCAACCTCTTTTGCGGTATGTTTCGGATTGGTGACAACTTCGACCATATCCGGGTTGTTCACCATGGCAGCCAGCCACGCAAGCGCATCGGACCACTGGTCCAGCGTACGCGTTTCGGTGGCGAGGCTGTATACCGCTTCGGCGTAGGGCCTTGCGACGGTAATGAGTTCTGCCATGAGTTAATTAAAACTCCGCTTTGATGGAGGAAAGCAGGTCGGCGTGCTTGGCTGCATCGATCTCTTTGCGCAGGATCTTCTCTGCGCCGACTACGGCCAGCTGGGCCACATGCTCACGCAGGGCTTCCTTGGCACGCATCACTTCCTGATCGATCTGACCTTTGGCGTCAGCCACAATACGGGCACCTTCAGTGCTGGCATTGTCCTTGGCTTCGTCCACGATCTGGGTTGCACGCTTCTCGGCAGAAGCAATGATTTCCATTGCTTGCTGCTTGGCCTTGCGAACTTCGTCCGCAACGCGCTTTTCAGCGGCTTCCAGATCTTGCTTGCCACGTTCTGCAGCGGCCAAGCCGTCTGCAATACGCTTGGCACGCTCTTCCATCATATTGGTAAGCGGAGGCCAAACAAACTTCATGGTGAACCATACCAGGATGGCGAACGTGATCGCCTGGCCCAGTAGTGTTACGTTAAATTCCACGCTTGTTTTCCTCCAGAGAATGACTTCTACACCAACCGTTTACTGACTAAAAATTAGCCACCCAGAGCTGCTTTGGCAGCGGACAGGAACGGGTTGCTGAAGGTGTACAGCATGGCAACGCCCACACCGATCATGGAAATCGCGTCAAGCAGACCGGCGATAATGAACAGCTTGGTTTGCAGAACCGGGATCATTTCCGGTTGACGGGCGGAGGCCTCGAGGAACTTGCCACCCAGAATGGCGAAACCGATAGCAGTACCCAGAGCGCCCAGGCCAATGATCAGAGCAGCTGCGATAGCGGTCATCGACTGAATCTGAGAAACGAGTGCTTCCATTATTTATCTCCTAAGACTTATGCAAGGATGGTTGGTAAAAAAACTAAAACAAAGGTAAAGCTCAAACTAAAACAAATACCACGAACTCTTTAGTGCGCTTCCACGGCCAGGCTCAGGTACACGATGGTCAGCATCATGAACACGAAGGCCTGCAGGGTAATGATCAGGATGTGGAAGATGGCCCACGGTGCGCCCAGGACCCACTGCGCGCCCCAGGGCAGCAGTGCGATCAGGATGAAGATCAGTTCGCCAGCGTACAGGTTACCGAACAAACGAAGCGAGAGAGAGATCGGCTTGGCGACCAGTTCCACCAGCTGGAAGATGAAGTTCAGCGGGGCCAGGATGATGGCACCAACCGGATGGTGGGTATGGAAGGGGGCAGTCAGCAGTTCCTTGAACCAGCCGCCCAGGCCCTTGGCCTTGATGGAGAAGCCGATGATGCACAGGAATACGGACAGCGACATCGCGAAAGTGGCGTTCACGTCGGCGGTCGGTACCGAACGGAAGTAAACGTGATGTGCTTCCAGGCCGAAGAAGCTGTGACCGATCCACTGCGCAATATTCGGCAGCAGGTCAACCGGCAGCATGTCCATGGCGTTCATCAGGAAGATCCAGCAGAAAATGGTCAGTGCCAGCGGGGCGATGACCTTGCTTTTTGCATGGAAGATTTCCTTGACCTGGGTATCGACCAGTTCAATGATGGATTCGACGAACAACTGCAGCTTGCCCGGATTTTCCAGGCTGGCACGACGGGCCACCATGGCGAAGACGCCGGCGAACACGAAAGCCAGCAGCAGCGATACCGAGAAGGTGTCTACGTGCAGGCTCCAGAAGCCACGAGCCGGAGACGGATCGGAGTTCCAGAAAGTAAGGTGGTGGTTAATGTACTCAATTGCGTTGCTTGCCATCGCTCTTTTCTCAATTATTTGATTAGAAGCCCTAACCAGTAGCCGGACACCGTGGCGAAAAAGCCTGCCAGCAAACCCACTACCGATAAATCCTTGAAAAACACCAAAGATGCACCAAACATTAAGACAGTCAGAATGAATTTGACTGCCTCTGCCATGAAGTGCGCCTTCATCAGCACCGCAGGTGGGACATGACGCTTGGCGTAGGCGATTCTGGCATAGACCGCGGCTGGAATCAGCGCCGACAATCCCCCCAACAGAACCGACACCGGAACCACCGTGGTGCCACCACTCAATACGGCACCAAGTAGCACGGCCACTACAAGCAGTTTTGCCTGCAGGCGCAGCACGCGCCTGACTTCCGGATTTTGCATGTCCGACACTTAAAAAATCGCTCGATTATAGGCTGAGGGCTTGATTTGCGTCAAACTGAACATCGCCCGCACCATTGCAGTGCAACATATAATCATTTGCTTGATTTTGCTTGAAGTTTTTCCAGCAGCCGTTCCAGATCGTCCAGATTGGCATACTCCACCTGCAAACGGCCCTGCCCGCGTGCGCCATGACGGATGCTGACCTTGGCTCCGATGCATTCCGAGACTTCCTGTTCCAGCCGGGCAATGTCCGGATCCACGCGCTTATCCACGGTCGCCACTGTGGTTTTTTGGTCAGACAATTGTTGCACCCGGCGCTCGACTTCGCGTACCGACCAGCCCTTCTCCACCGCCGCCTGCGCCAGCTCCAGTTGCTGCACCACCGGTAGCGCCAGCAAGGCTCGGGCATGACCCATTTCCAGCAGCCCCTGATGCAGCATGTGCTGTACCGGCTCCGGCAGCGCCAAGAGGCGCAGCAGATTGGACACGGCGCTGCGCGAACGGCCTACAGCATCGGCAGCGCTTTCATGTGTCAGACCAAATTCGCTGATCAGCCGCTTGAGACCTTGCGCCTCTTCTATCGGGTCCAGTTCCTGGCGCTGGATGTTCTCGATCAGCGCCATGGCCAGGGCAGCTTCGTCAGCTACGGTTTTCACCACGGCCGGCACTTCGGCAAGACCCGCCTTGCGCGCGGCACGCCAGCGGCGTTCGCCGGCGATCAGTTCGTATTCACCGAGGCCCACTTCGCGCACCACCACCGGCTGGATAATGCCCTGCGCCCGGATCGACGCGGCCAGTTCTTCCAGCGCCACTTCATTCATATGACTGCGCGGCTGGTATTTACCGGGACGGATCAGGTCGATGGAAAGCGTGGTGAGACGGTCGTCTACCGCAGCGCTGGTGGCGAGGAGCGCGTCAAGACCGCGCCCGAGTCCTTTGAGTTTGGCCATGTTGTCAGACAGATGGAGTTGCGGTTGCGGATTCGAGGCGGGCAGTCAGTTCCTGCGCCAGCGCGAGATAGGCCTGTGCACCGCGAGCATTGCGGTCGTACACCAGACCGGGCAGGCCATGACTGGGTGCCTCGGCCAGACGCACATTGCGCGGGATGACGGTTTCGAACACCTTGCTGCCAAAATGGCTGGCCAGCTGCTCGGACACCTGCTGTGAAAGATTACTACGTGCATCGAACATGGTACGCAGCAGGCCCATGATTTCAATGCGCGGATTCACCGC
The DNA here is from genome assembly GCF_003693445.1 of Aquitalea palustris. GTDB lineage: Bacteria > Pseudomonadota > Gammaproteobacteria > Burkholderiales > Chromobacteriaceae > Aquitalea > Aquitalea palustris. Next base: position 125,601 of record NZ_RFAR01000012.1, read on the forward strand.
TGCGCGCACCTTGCGCAGGGTGGTGACCAGATCGGACAGCCCTTCCAGCGCATAGTATTCACACACCATGGGTATCAGCACGCTATTGGCGGCCACCAGGCCGTTGAGCGTCAGCAGATTGAGCGAGGGCGGGCAGTCGATCAACACATAGTCGTACTGATCGTCGACCAGGCTGAGTGCGTTTTTCAGACGGGCTTCGCGGGCCAGCTCGTTCACCAGCTCCAGCTCGGCTCCACCCAGGTCGCGGTTGGCGGGCAGTACGTGATAGCCGCCCTGCTTGGCGGGCTGGCGCACCTCTTCCACCGAGGCATCGCCCAGCAGCACGTGATACACCGACTGCTCGAGCGCCTGTTTGGCAATGCCGCTACCCATGGTGGCATTGCCCTGCGGGTCGAGATCCACTATCAGCACCCGCCGCCCCAGTTCGGCCAGACCTGCTGCCAGGTTGACCACGGTGGTGGTCTTGCCGACCCCACCTTTCTGGTTGGCGACCGCGATCACCCGTGCATTCATTTAGCCACCATTCTCACCAGATGGCGTTCGGCGTCCAGACCGGGCACCGACACCGGCAATACTTCGGCAACTGCCACCGTCTCCGGCAGCAGCGAGATTTCTTCGTAGGGATAGACACCCTTCATCGCCAGGTACTGGCCACCTTCGGCCAGCAGGTGCGGGGTGAGCTTGACGAACTCGGCCAGCTCGGCAAAGGCGCGACTGGTGATGCGGTCGAACTTCTGCTCCGGCTGGTAGGCTTCCACCCGGCTGGTGATCACCTCGACATTGGGCAAACCCAGCTCGATGACCGCCTGACGCAGGAAGGTGGTTTTCTTGTGGTTGGAGTCCAGCAACACCACCTGCAGATCCGGCCGGGCAATAGCTGCCGGAATACCTGGCATGCCGCCACCAGAGCCGACGTCCAGCAGGCGGGTACCACCATTCAGGTGTGGCACCAGCGACAGGCTGTCCAGCAGGTGGTAGCTGACCATGCGCTGCTCTTCACGCACGGCGGTCAGGTTATAAGTGTGGTTCCATTTGGCCAGCAGCGTCAGATAGCCATCCAGCAAGGCCAGCTGTTGTTCATTCAATCCCAGGGCCAGTTGATCCAGCCCGTTTTTCAGTTCTGCAGTATGTGTCATGCGCTTGGCTTGGCAATTATTCAATTTTGGCGTCGGTAAAACCGCGTTTCAGATGCACCATCAGCAGCGCAACGGCCGCCGGGGTGATGCCCTGGATGCGCGATGCCTGGCCCAGGCTTTCCGGGCGCTGCTGATTCAGTTTTTGTTGCACTTCCTTGGACAGACCCTTGACCAGAGCAAAGTCGATGTCGGCCGGCAGGCGGATGTCTTCCAGATTGTCGCGCCGCGCCAGTTCTTCGTTCTGGCGGTTGATATAGCCTTGATATTTGACCTGAATTTCTACTTGCTCGGCAACCACGTCGTCTGCCACACCGCCAGCGGCCTCAGGCAGGGTCATCAGGTCGCGGTAGGCGACATTGGGGCGCTTGAGCAGGTCAAACAGGTTGTATTCACGCTCGATGCCCTTGCCCAGCAAGGTTTCCAGCGCAGCTGCATCCTGCAGTTTGGCCGGATGCAGCCAGGTGGTTTTCAGGCGCGCGGTTTCGGCTTCCACTGCATCACGCTTGCGGCAGAAGGCATCCCACTGCGCATCGCCTACCAGGCCCAGCTTGCGGCCCATGGTGGTGAGGCGCAAGTCGGCATTGTCTTCGCGCAGCTGCAGGCGGAATTCGGCACGGCTGGTAAACATGCGATAAGGCTCGGACACGCCCTTGGTGATGAGATCGTCCACCAGTACGCCCAGGTAGCCCTCGTCGCGGCGCGGACACCAGCCCTCTTCATCCCGTGAATACAAACCGGCATTCAGGCCGGCCAGCAGGCCTTGTGCGGCCGCCTCTTCATAACCGGTGGTGCCGTTGATCTGCCCGGCAAAGAACAGGCCCTTGATGGCCTTGGTTTCCAGTGTGGACTTGAGGCCACGCGGGTCGAAGTAATCGTATTCGATGGCATAGCCGGGACGCAGGATGTGCGCGTTTTCCATGCCGCGAATCGAGCGCACTGCTGCCAGCTGGATATCAAACGGCAGGCTGGTGGAAATTCCGTTGGGGTAGAACTCGTGCGTGGTCAGGCCTTCCGGCTCCAGGAAGACCTGATGACTGTCCTTGTCGGCAAAGCGGTTGATCTTGTCCTCGATGGACGGGCAGTAACGCGGGCCAACCCCTTCGATCACCCCGGTAAACATCGGGCTGCGTTCGAAGCCGGAGCGGATGATGTCGTGGGTTTGCTGATTGGTATGGGTAATCCAGCACGGCAGCTGCGTGGGGTGCATGTTGCGCTGGCCACGATAGGAGAACACCGGCTCCGGGGTATCACCCGGCTGCTCTTCCATTACCGAAAAATCGATGCTGCGGCCATCAATGCGCGGCGGCGTGCCGGTTTTCAGGCGGCCAACCGGCAAGGCCAGCTCACGCAAACGTGCACCCAAGGTGGACGCTGCCTGATCGCCGGCGCGGCCACCGGTGTAGTTTTCCAGGCCAACATGAATCTTGCCGGACAAAAAGGTGCCTGCAGTCAGCACTACGGTACGGGCACGGAAAGTGATGCCGATGGCGGTGATGGCACCGGCCACGTGATCACCTTCGATCAGCAGATCATCCACCGGCTGCTGGAATAACGTGAGATTGGGCTGGTTTTCCAGCATCTCGCGAATGGCCGCCTTGTACAGGATGCGGTCGGCCTGGGCGCGGGTAGCACGCACCGCTGGCCCCTTCGAGGCATTCAGGGTGCGGAACTGGATGCCGCCGATATCGGTGGCCAGCGCCATGGCGCCGCCCAGTGCATCCACCTCTTTCACCAGGTGACCCTTGCCGATGCCACCAATCGACGGATTGCACGACATCTGACCCAGGGTCTCGATATTGTGGGTAAGCAGTAGCGTGGCGCGCCCCATGCGGGCTGCGGCCAGTGCGGCCTCGGTGCCGGCGTGACCGCCGCCGACCACGATCACGTCAAATTGTGTGGGATAAATCATCTGGCTGTACTCGGAACCCCGTGCATACGAACGACGCATGGGTGATGCGTGCAGGAAAAACGGCCTATTCTACGGCAAAACCGATAACCGTGTAAGTCATTGATTTACTTCGCCCCTGTTGTAACCCGGCGTTAAAACGCAGGTCATCCACAAGTCATATGACGGAAATGTCTTCGTCAAACAGGATGATTAGCATGTTTTGGACGGACAGCAGGCCAAAAAGCTGCTGCCAAATGAAGGAGTTGCCGCAACGACCGGCCCGACTAGACGAAAGCCCGAGCGACATTCCTTGCTGACAAAACTAGCATGCCACGCATGTTCCGAGGGGAGTAAGTCATGCAACTGAACGAAAGCGTTTCCGCCCGCCGCCAGCTGAAACTGGGAGTACGTGTCGCTGAAACCGCCGAAGACATCCGCCGCGCCCAGAAACTGCGCTTTGATGTCTTTGCCGGTGAAATGGGGGCCGAACTGTCCTCGCAGCAACTGGGCATAGACTGCGACGAATACGATGCGCTGTGCGACCACCTGATTGTGGAAGACGCCAACAGCGGCCTGGTGGTGGGTACCTATCGCATGCTGCCGCCGGACATGGCACGGCGCGCCCCCTCGCTGTATTCCGAACACGAATTCGACCTCACCCGCCTGGACAATCTGCGCGATGGCCTGATCGAAGTCGGCCGCTCCTGCGTCCACAAGGATTTCCGCAGCGGTGGCGTGATTGCCCTGTTGTGGTCTGGCCTGGCCGACTACGTACAGAAAAAGGGCGGTGAATATCTGGCTGGTTGCGCCAGCGTCAGCCTGGCCGATGGTGGCCACCAGGCCGTCAGCCTGTATCGCCAGCTGGAAGCCAGCCACCTGTCCCCGGCCGAATGGCGCGTGTTTCCGCACCTGCCGCTGCCGCTGGACCGCATTCAGGACGATGCCGCCTCCTCGCCGATGCCACCGCTGATCAAGGGCTATCTGCGCGCCGGTGCCTTCATCTGCGGCGAACCGGCCTGGGACCCTGATTTCAACTGCGCCGACTTCTTCATGCTGTTGCCGATGAGCCGCCTCACCGGCCGCTACAACCGTCACTTCGTAGGCTGATTCACAGCCTGCCGCAGCCTTGCTGTGTCATCAGCCCGGACGAAACCCCCCGCTCGTCCGGGCTGTTCTGTTTTCAAGCTGCCGCCCAGCCTAGCAGCTGGCTGCTACAATCCGCCAGATGAGCTACCCGTTTGCAGCAGTCGGCATCGTCCACTCGCCCTACAAGGAAAAATTCGGCATCCCGCGCCAACCTTCGCTGGCCCCGGCCGCCGAGGTCAGTGTGGAATTACTGCCGCCATTCAATCATCCGGACACCGTACGCGGACTGGAAGCCTTCTCCCATGTCTGGATCAGTTTCGTGTTCCACCAGACTGCCCGTCGCGGCTGGCAAGCACTGGTGCGACCACCGCGCCTGGGCGGCAATGCCAAGGTGGGTGTGTTTGCCAGCCGCTCCACGCATCGGCCCAATCCGCTAGGCCTGTCGCTGGTGGAACTGCGCGGCATCGACTTTCACGACGGCGTACGCCTGCAACTGGCCGGCGCCGACCTGCTGGATGGCACGCCGGTGCTGGACATCAAACCCTACATTCCCTTTGTGGAAGCCCGGCCGGAAGCCCGTGGCGGCTTTGTCGACGGCCCGCCGGCCTGCCTGCAGGTGGACTGGGCTAGCACAGCGCTGCAACAGCTGGCCGCCCTGCCCTCCCCGCCGCCCGCCCTGGCCGCCCTGATCGAACAAGTGCTGGCGCAAGACCCCCGACCGGCCTATCAGGACGACCCGCAGCGCATCTATGGCGTGCGACTGTATGACTACAACATCCGCTTCAGCGTGGCGGATAACCATGCCCGCGTGCTTGAAATACAGCGGCTTGCCCCGAACTAAAGTCACATGCCCCAGTCACACCGGGGCCCTTTACTCTGGAGAATAAAATCATGACACCTCGCGCGAAGACGATCATGCTCGCCTTCACCCTGGTTTCTGTCCTGGCGGCACCGTTCGCGGAAGCCGCTCGCCTGGGCGGAGGCAAGAGCGCCGGCATGCGCCGCTCGGCCCCGACCAAGAGCTACCAGCAGCCCACCCCGATGCCGGCACCGGCGCCGCAAGCTGCTCCGCAAGCACAGCCCAAGAAAGGTCCGGGCGTAGGCACGGCCATTGCCGCCGGTGCCGCTGGCGCAGCAGCCGGCTACATGCTGGGTTCGGCCATGAACAGCAATCACGCCTCCGGTAATGCATCGGAAGCCGCCAGCGGCTCCAGCTTCCCATGGGGCACCCTGGCCTTACTCGGCCTGCTGGGCATTGGCGGCCTGATGTGGTTCCGCCGCAAGAACGCTACCCCCGCAGCACCGATGAACACACCGATGCCGGCGGGCAACGCCCCGGTATTCAATAGCAGCAGCCAAGATGCCGCCCGCTTCGATCCGATTCCCAAGATCGGCTCCGGACTGGGTCAGGCACCGTCTTACGGCGGCGCTGCGGCAGCCATGGCAGGTGGTGCACCCGCCCGCCTGCCGGATGGCACGGAAACGCCGAACTTCCTGCGTCAGGCCAAAGCGACTTTCCTGCACCTGCAAAGCCTTAACTCACCGGACAGCCTGGAAGAAGTACGCAAGTACATGACGCCGGATCTGTTCGAAGGCCTGCGCAACGACATCGCTGGCAATGGCGATGTCGCGGACTTCCCGCAGCTGGACTGCCAGCTGGCCGAAGCCGTGGAAGAAGCGGGTCGTTATATCGCCACCGTGCGCTTCTCCGGCACGGTGAGCGAATCGGTCAACGCCCCGGCAGTGCCGTTTAGCGAATACTGGCACTACATCAAGGATGGCAGCACCGGCGGCAAATGGCTGGTGGCAGGCATTCAGCAGGAGTAATTTCCTTCTTTTATGCGGATTTATCTCAACGGGCCCAGTCGGGCCCGTTTTTTATTATCCGGCCATGCTCTACACTGGAATGCCAATTGCTAGAGAGATTGGCTTACGGGCCAGCAAGAGCCCCACTCCAGGAAGGAATGTACTGTAATGAAACGTTTCGAGCATGCCGGTCTGACCCTTGGCAGCCATTTTCAGCCCATCTACAGCCTGGCGCATCGCCGCACGGTAGGGGTGGAAGCCTTGTTGCGCGCCGAGCAGAACCAGCTGCCACTCTCCCCAGCCGAGGCCTTTTACGCCATGGTGTCGCCAGAACGGCGTCACGGGCTTGATCTGGCCGTGAGCCAGGCGCATGTCCAGCATTTTTCCCAGCTGGAACAAGCCCATCCGCACTGGCTGTTCCTCAATGTCGATGCCGCCTCGCTGTCGCGCCCCGAGCGCGCCATGGCGCTGGCCAACTCCATCCGCGAAGCCGGCCTGCAGCCAGGCAATGTGGTGCTGGAAGTGCTGGAACATGTGCTGGAAGTGGATGAGGCGCTGATCGAAGGCGTTAATCTGCTGAAGAAAGCCGGTTTTCTGATCGCCATCGACGACTTTGGCGTCGGCCATTCCAACCTGGACCGGGTCTGCCAGCTGGAGCCGGACCTGGTGAAATTCGACAAGGACTTGCTGCGCAGCGCGGTGAGCCAGCCACGCACCCGCAATCTGCTGTCCAGACTGGTGCGTCTGATGCACGAAATTGGTGCACTGGTAGTGGAAGAAGGCATCGAAACCGAAAACGACGTACTGGTGGCGCTGGAATCCGGCTGCGATCTGGTACAGGGCTACTATGTGGCACGGCCCAGCCTGACCCCGGACCCGGACGACATCATCACCAAGCGACTGGATTCGCGCTGGGACGAGCTGATGGTGCGCGACCTGCTCAAGCGCAAGATCACCCGCCGCCAGATCGAGCTGGCACGGCAGGCTTTTGTACAATCAGCCATTTCGCTGATGCAGGGCACCCCGTTTGATCAGGCCGCCACACCGATGCTGGCCATGCCAGACGTAATCCGCTGCTTCCTGCTGGACAGCGAGGGCCGCCAGATTGGCCGCAACCTCAACAGCCGCCACAACACCGTGGCCAGCAACCTGAAATTTGCCCCGCTGGCCGACACCACAGGTGCCGTATGGTCGCGCCGGGCCTACTTCCAGCATGCCATCGACCAACCCGGCGTGCTGTACATGAGCGAGCCCTATCTGTCGATGACCGACACCCGCTCCTGCGTGACGCTGTCGATGGCGATTGAAATCGACGAAGCCATGCATGTGCTGTGTGCCGACGTACTCGCCCCGCGTGTACACAGCAGCCACGGCTGAAAACGGCAAAAGCAGCAATAAAAAAGGACCGCACGCGGTCCTTTTTCGTTTCCAGCTGCCGGCTTACTGCGCCGGGGCAATCTCGGTGATGTTTTCAAACAGGGTAACCACCTTCTGCACCCCTGCGGTTTCGCTCACCACTTGTGCAGCGGCCTGGCCCTCGGCCGGCGTTACCAGACCCAGCATGTATACCACGCCACGCTCGGTCACTACCTTTACCTGATTGGGCGAATAGCCCTTGCCATCCAGCATGCGGGTACGCACCTTGCTGGTGATCCAGGTATCGTTGCTACGCTCGGACAGGCCGGACGCCGGTGCCACCACCGTGTAGTTGTACACCCGGCGGACATTGGGCATGCCACGGGCAATCAGCTCGGCCTGCTGGCCGGCTTCTGCGCTCGGCACTTCACCGGTCAGCAGCACGGCACGGTTGTAGCTGGTGGCGTTGACATGGGCCGACGGCAGCTTGTCGCCAATCTGGTGCGATACCTTCACTTCGATGCTCTGGTCATCCACATAGGCACCGCTGGAACGACGGTCGGTAGCCACCAGCGCACCACCGGCCACACCGCCGGCCGCCAGGGCAAAGCAACCGGACAAGGCGCTGGACAGGCCAGCAGCCAGCAACAGGGTCAGGACTGTGTGTTTCATTTACTCGCCTCCCAACAGCATGTAGTCAATCGCATCGCACAGTGCATGCACCAGCAGGATATGCACCTCCTGAATGCGCGCAGTACGCAATACCGGCACATTCAGCTGAATGTCTTCCGGCGACAGGATTTCACTGATCTTGCCGCCGTCCTTGCCGGTGAGGGCAATCACGCCCATGCCGCGTTCGTGGGCGGCATAGATGGCTTCGATCACATTGGCAGAATTGCCCGAGGTGGAAATGGCCAGCAAGAGGTCGTTGGTATGCCCCAGCGCACGTACTTGCTTGGAAAAAATCATGTCGAAATCGTAGTCGTTACCAATGGCGGTGAGGGCCGAGGTATCGGTTGCCAGAGAAATGGCCGCCAGACCGGGGCGCTCTTTTTCAAAGCGTCCCAGCATCTCTGCGGCAAAATGCTGGGCATCTGCTGCCGAGCCGCCATTGCCGCAGGCCAGAATCTTGCCCTCGTTCATCAGGCAGGTCACCATGCGCTCGGCCGCCAGTGCCACGGCTGGCGACAGCAACTCCATTGCCTCCTGCTTGGCAGCGATGCTTTCCAGAAAATGTCCGTTGACGCGTTCAATCAGGTCCATGCTTTTCCTCGTAGCAGCCAACCGGGGGCTGCTATGCAAAAATGTTTTTCAGCCACTGTAGCGGCTGCTCGCCTTCACTCAGCACAGCATCAAAACGACAAGGTGCGTCTACTCCCCTATCGGACAGGTAGACTGCCGCCGCGTGCATGAGTTTCCTTTGTTTGTTTGCGGTAATGCTGTAAGCGGCACCGCCAAAGCGGGCGCTGGCACGATGGCGCACCTCGACGAACACCCAGCTGCGGCCATCACGCATGATCAGATCGATTTCACCACCCCGGCACAGCCAATTGCGCTCCACCAGTTGCAGCCCCTGTCGCAACAGGAAGGACAAGGCCCGCTCTTCCGCCAGCCTGCCCTGCTCATTCATGGGGTTTACTCGCCCTCGCCAATCAGCGACACCGGCAACTGGCGGTCGAACACACGGTCGCGCCCCAGTTTCAAATCACCGGTCACGCCATCCAGCTTGATGCTGGCCGGATTACGGCTGGTCGCCAGTTGCAAGGCCAGACGATAGGCATCAATCCCCAGCGCGTACAGCCGCTCGGTTTGCAAGGTCAGCGTACTGGCCGGCCGCGCATAGCGCTTCACCGCCGGATGCTGCGGCATCAGGAACCAGGGCATGTCGATAAAACGGATACCGGCCAGTTGCCGGTCTGGTGTGCGGGTGCTGATCTGCGAGGTCGCATACACCGCCAGCTCGGGCAACAGCGCAGGCTTCAGCCGTGCCGCCTCGGCCGGCTCCACTGCCAGAAACACCGCATCCGCCCGCCCGGCCGCCACGGCCAGCTCAGACAGATTGTGGCCGTTGTCTTCCATCTGCTGTGCATCCTTGCCTGCCTGGCTGCGCCATTCGTCGGCAAAAGCCTGCTTCAGCCGGCTGGACAGCACTTCGCCATCGGTAATGATCAGCGGATTGGCCCGGCCATCATCCCGCATCAGCCGGGCAATCTGCCGGGCTTCCACTTCCACATTCAAGGCCAGGGTAAACAGCTTGGGGCTGGTGGGCACATCGCGCCCCACCGCATTCAGCGCCAGCGTAGGCACGCTGACATAGGGAGCCACCGCAGCAATGCCGGTGCGCGACAGCGGGCCGATCACCACATTCACCCCGCCGGCCACCGCCTCGCGATAACGTTGGGCGGCATTGTGCTCATCCGCATCAATCACCACCACCTCGGCCTGTGGATCAACCTCATGCGCGGCTTCCACCCCGCTGCGCACCACCGCCGCCGCCTCGCCCAGCAGGCGCGACTCGGTAGGCAGCAACAGGCCTATTTTCACCCGCGACGCCATCTTGCCCGGTGCGGGCAGGGGCTTGGCCTGCGGTGCCATGGCTGGCGCAGATGCCGGCGCAGTCTGCGCCCGAACCGCCGCACCAGCCGCGCTATTGAGCGGCGCGGCATTGAGTTGGATGATATAGTCCGGTGCCTGCGCTTGCGCAGCCGTCAACCATGTCATCATGACGCCAACCAACAGCGGAGCCAGTCTTTGCATACTTCGTTCGCTCACTTGCTTGAATCTGCACGGGAAAGTTTCTGTCGCGGCACATTATATGTGGTGGCCACCCCCATTGGAAACCTGGGAGATGTTACCGCGCGTGCGCTGACTGCCTTTGGCGTGGCCGATGTGGTGTGCGCCGAAGACACCCGCGTCACCGGTAGCCTGCTGACAGCATACGGCATTCACGCCAACAAACTGGTCAGCCTGCGCGAACACAACGAACGCAGCATGGCCGAACAAGTCATCCGCTGGCTGGCCGAAGGCCAGATCGTGGTGCAAGTATCCGATGCCGGCACCCCCGCCGTGTCCGACCCCGGCGCCCGGCTGGTAGAAGCCGTGCGCGCTGCCGGCCACCCGGTACGCCCCATTCCCGGCGTATCCGCCGTCATCACCGCCCTGTCCGCCAGCGGCTTTACCAGCAATGCCTTTCTGTTTCACGGCTTTTTGCCGCCCAAAAGCGGCGAACGCCGCCGCACCCTGCAGCAATGGCTCAGTGCCGACCACCTGGTGGTGTGCTACGAAGCCCCGCACCGCATCGTCGACACCCTGCAGGACATCGTGGCCGAACTGGGGCCGGAACGCCGGCTGATGCTGGCACGCGAACTGACCAAAACCTTTGAAACCTTCCACAGCCTGCCCGCCGGCGAACTGCTGGAATGGGTCAAGGCCGACAGCAACCAGCAGCGCGGCGAAATCGTGCTGATCATCGATGCCGCCCCGCAGCCCGACAGCGACGAAGCCCTGCCGGAAGAAGCCGTGCGCATCATGAACATCCTCAGCGCCGAATTGCCGATGAAACAGGCCTCCACCCTGGCCGCCCAGATCAGCGGGGCCAACCGCAAGCAACTGTATGACCATGCGCTGAAATTGAAAAAGGACGCCGCAGAGTGATTTACAAGGGCAGGCAGATCAGATAGACTTGCCTCCTCTTGCGATGCCCGGGTGGCGAAATCGGTAGACGCAGGGGATTCAAAATCCCCCGCCGCAAGGTGTGTCGGTTCGAGTCCGACCCCGGGCACCATCGCAACGTACAGAGAAGTCCCAGAAAGTCCAGAAACCCGCACAGCACAAGGCTATGCGGGTTTTTTGTTGTCCAGATCAGTCCGACACCTTCCAGCACCATCCCATTTTTTTGTGCAGAGATTTGTGTATAGGCCCACGGCCAGAACCCAAATCCATACACACCCTCCAAACACATGCCCAGCGGGCATTCCAGCTGCCTCCCAGTCAGCACAACGCCGATGCCTTATACAAACACCCTGCATCAAGCCACCAGCTGGCGCTGTCCGATTTATGCCAAAAATCAGCAAATTGTTGCCTGCTTTTGATCTGGAATATGACATAAGCATGCTGCTTGTGAAAAACTGGGAGCCGGAAGGGGTGTTTTTGGCTGCTCAGGGTCGGGAGTGAGTGAAGAAAAACCGTCGATTTGGGGTGTAACCATCGCCAAGTGCTTGTTTTTTTAGGAAACCATGCCCACGGTTTGCCAAAATTGCTCTTTCGGCCTTTGCCTGTTCTTTTTTCTTCTTTCTTTATAAAAAACAAAGAGATAGAGATAGAAAGCAGTGAAAAAAGCAGAAAGGGCAATCCACGGAATCGCGGCGGGCCGGAAAAAGTGATCCACGGTTTGCTGTGGGAAAAGCGTGAAAACCGTGGATGACATCATCTCTTCAAAGCATTGATTTTATTGAGAACTCAGAGAGACCCACGGAATGGCAGAAAAACCCGTGGGTGAAACTGTGGGGCTGAAACCCTTGCCTGGTAAGGCTTTGCGGGGTGCATCCACGGTTTGGGGCGGTTTTATAGTGTGTGCCTGGCAGGAAGGGAACTGGCCTAGTACGGCCATTGCCTAGTGACACCGTCAGGTATTCAAGTCGGCCTAAGCAGACGTTTATGTCAGTTTCCAACTCTAAACGGAAGTAATCACTAACTCCACTCGAACTGTCAGGGCTATGGTAGGTTACACAAGTAGTGACGTGCTCCCTCCAATTATTGGATATCTGACCAGCAAGCAGATGTTACACATTACTTGCTGGTTACGTGATATCCAGCATTAAGTGGTGCAGTGAAGTATTTAAACACCTCTTTAGTCAGTTTAGTTTAACGTTGACTGACAATGCCTTATTTGGTACCCGTGCTAAAATACGTAATGGAAAATTAAAAATGATTAAATGTTTTCTCTCTCACAGCTCTTCTGACAAAGACCGTTTTGTTCGTCCTGTTGCATCCAAAATTTACAGGGAGGCACGTATCTTTGACGAAGAAACATTCGAAGCAGGAATGCCACCGGCTGAAGAAATTGCGAGTGCACTAGATGAAACGGCCATTTTTGTAATTTTCCTATCAACGAAAGCACTTGAGTCAAGTTGGGTACAGAACGAGCTCGGAAGAGCAAAGCTACTATTTGACGAGTCGAAGCTACAAAGAATTTTCCCAATAATAATAGAAGATGGAATAACTCACCTTGATTCAAGAATACCTGGGTGGATGCGGGAAAGCCTGAATATTCAGCCCATATCAAAGCCAAGCATTGCCGCACGAAAAATCAATGCTAGATTGCGTGAAATTTCCTGGAAATTCCACCCTCGCCTTAGAGAGCGCACTGAAATATTCGTCGGACGTAACGATCTTATCAATCAATTTGAGGAACGAATTGACGACTTTTCTTTACCTAGCCCGATAGCAGTTATTGCATCAGGATTAAGTGAAATCGGCAGAAGGAGTTTGTTACGCCATTCACTCAAGAAATCGAACATTATACGACCGTCGTTCGAATTTCCGTTTGTCATTGTCTCTCAACTAGACAGTGTTGAGGATCTTATATTAAAAACACTGGACCTTGGCTTGGTTGGTTTGTCAAGAAAAGATTTTGACCTGCATAGTAGCGTGGAAGAAAAAACCATTTTTGCGATTAAAATGTTCCGTGAAATATCAAGGGAGAGGGAGCGGATTTTAATAGAGGATCAAGGGGTCTTGGTTCAGCCTGATGGACAATTGGTCGACTGGTTTTCTGAAATAATAAACGGACTCGCAAGTGACCAGTTTATGATCTTCTCCATCGTAAGCCGCTACAGACCGGCCTCATCACTCAATCGATTAAACCCATTAGTGTTTTCTGTTCACGTCGCAGAAATGGACAAGCAGGAGCGTGACGGGCTCATGGTACGGTATTCACGATTTTCGGAAGTTGAGCTTTCCAAAGATGACTATTCATTTTTTTCAGACTTACTTACAGGATACCCTGAGCAAGTTCTTTTTACAATTGATCTAATAAAAGAGCAAGGCATCTTCGAGGCGAAGAAGAATTCACACACTATCCAGCAATATGGATCGGACAAAGCCAAAATTGTCCTTGATTCATTTCAAAACAATCAAAAAGCACTAAACTTCATATACTTATTAAGTCGTTTTGAATTTGTAAGTTACGAAGTTCTATTTGATATAGTTAATGAGAAAGAGTACGGAAGCATCCTAAAAGACCTATTATCATCAGCAATCTGCGAAAAAATTGGCAGCTCTTCGAATTACATTCGAGTAAACGAGGTGATACGAGATTATATAAGTCGAAACAGATTCGGGTCTGAAACTGGATTTGAGGGGGCTCTCACCGCTCATGCAAAATCATTCCTTGATCGTTACAAGGATGAAGATTCTGACATCTCAGATTATCTTTTTTCAGCACAAGAAAGCCTACGATCCGGTGGAGTAGTACCAGAAGACATTATCGTCCCTTCGGTATTTTTAAAAACAATCAAACGAATTTACGACGAAGATAGAAAATATGCAGAGGCTATATTGCTGGCCAATAGAGTATTGTCTAGAGATGGTTCACTACACAAAAATACCGTTGACCATGTTCGCTTTATTAAATGCCAATGCCTTGCACGCTTAAGAAAAAATGAATTTTTTGACGAAGTCAGAAAAATTTCTCAGCCCGATAGAGATTTTCTGTATGGGTTCTATTACCGGCTTTCTGGTGACACAGCCAGAGCGGAAGAAAATCTAAAAAATGTTCTCAAAAAGAAGCCGCGCGATCCTCGAACAATTGGTGAATTAGTTCTGGTTTATATGCAATCTGAGGAATATCAGCTCGCTTTTGATCTTGCTCGCGATAACTACTACAACAGACCCGGAAATCCAATCAATGCAAATAATTATTTAACATGCCTCATGGCACGGGACTGGACACCTGAATGCAAAAGAGAAATTGACATCGTTATTTCCCGCCTTGAAATAGACACATCGGAACGGGCGCGTGAAATGGTAGCATCAGCAAAAGCACGTATTCTTGCATTTTTTGAAAATAACCAATCATCCGCTATGGCGTCAATAGAAAGGACAATTGCTGAGTTTCCAGGAGTGAATTACCCATTACTAACAAAAGCAGATCTTGCGGTTCACTTTATGGATGTAGATAAACTTAGGGAAGCTGTAGATGAACTCGAACGCATCACAGGGAAATACGCACAAACATACCGCTCTGTTATCAAGTTCAAATCCCTTTTGCTCGCAATGGAAGGTCGAACACCAGAAGCTCGTAATCTGATTAATCGAGAGCTTAGTGGCCTGAATTCAAGCACGCGGACTCGACTGATTGATCGAATTGAAAGCTTCAGTAGATAGCGAGTGGGGCCACAGTTCTATCGAGATAAACAGCCCAGAGCTATGCTTTGGGTTGCCTCCAATGCAAATGTTCGCAAGGTGTCAATAGAAGACTTTTCATTGAGGTCATCACAATGACCGCTAAAGCCGAACTCCGGTAGTTCTGTGGATGCATAAGGGATTGCTGCTTAGGGTCGTTAGTTGCCATCCTCCAATTGGCGGGACTGGTTGCGGATGGAGCTTCATAGAATGTATGCCCCATTGCAATCACCCACCATAACCTGCCCATGCTAGCTGCAATACCTACAAGCCGTGTATAGATTTGTGTACAGATCAAGTTTCCACAAACTGAAAACCACCGTCTGTATTGGCTTTCCAGCCCAACTTCGATAGAGACCCCGCCTAATGAGCCCGGAACCCCGCACAGCACCATGCTCTGCGGGTTTTTTCTTGTCCTGTGCGATCCGGCAAGTCCAATCCGGTGTGAACCATTCGCTCTACCCCGTTGCCGCCGGTCTATTCCGGGCGTGCTGGTATTGAGGCACAGCACTGTTGCCCTCCAGCACACATCCCCGCCGGACGCTTGTCCGCATCATCCCACCAGCGCAGCTGGCCGGCGCTGTCACCAGCTTGCCCGTCTGGGTGGTTTTTGTTCATGACTCTTGCGTTCAGCGGCATCATGGATATGATGAATTCATTTTTCAGCCACCACCCTTGGAGGGATTGCCATGTCGGATGCCCTGGCCCAGCAGGAAGCTGTCGGTTCCCGTTTTTCCCTTGCCAAAATGCGCCATGCGCGTGACAAGACGTTCGAGGCGGTGCGGCTGATTGCGGCGCAGATCCGGCCCGGCATGGACGAGCAGCAGGCCAAGGACCTGGCGCGGGCGACGCTGGCGCGCATGGGGATGGAGCGGATCTGGCATGGCATCATCATCCGTTTTGGCCATTCGACGCTGAAAACCTTCAAGCAGAAAATCGACCCAGACAATGTGCTGGGTGAGCACGATATTTTCTTTATCGACCTGGGGGTGGTGTGGGATGGCCACGAGGGCGATGCCGGCGCTACCTTTGTGGTGGGGCAGGATGGCGACATGCATGCCTGCGCGGCGGCGGCCCGCACGCTGTGGCAGCTGGTCAGCGAAAAGTGGCAGCAGGATGGCTGCGCCGGCAGTGCGCTGTACGACTATGCGGCGGAGCAGGCTGCGGCCATGGGCTGGAAGCTGAATCTGGATATCAAGGGGCACCGGGTTTGTGATTTTCCACACGCCATTTACCAGGCCGGTTCGCTGGGGGATTTTGCCGCCTGCCCGGATACCGGGGTGTGGATTCTGGAAATCCAGATTCGCCACCCCACGCTGCCGTATGGTGCGTTTTATGAAGACCTGCTGCTGCGTGATACGGAGAGCTGAACCATGTGCGACACCAGCCAGGCATACGATCAACTGCTGTTTTCCTATGGCACCTTGCAGCTGCCCGCCGTGCAACTGGCCACCTTTGGCCGCCTGCTGGCGGGCAGTGCCGACCAGTTGCCGGGTTTCCGGCTGGACATGCTGGAAATCACCGACCCGCAGGTATTGGCCACCAGCGGCCAGCGCCACCACCCCATCGTGTCGCATAGCGGCCTGGCACAAGATCAGGTAGCAGGCTTGGCCTTGCAGGTCAGCTTGCAGGAGCTGCAACAGGCGGACGGCTACGAGGTGGCCGATTACCAGCGCCAGCTGCTGCCGCTGGCATCCGGGCGCATGGCCTGGGTGTATGTGGCGGTGGCCGACGGCCAGCGCTGAGCCGGCAGCACGAAGCCCCCTGCCCCGGCCCATGGCTGGGCGAATGCAAAAGGCGGCATACCTTTGCTGATCCGGTATGCCGCCGGCAGCCGGGTTTGCACCTGGCTGCGTTTGGGCAGACTGCCTGCCCTGTTAACACCTCACTCAGTACTGCTCGTGACAGCTCACCGCGCCACTGGCCAGCCAGGCCGGCGCTGGCTGCGGGTTTCAATCATCGTGATGCAGGCTCTCCTCGATCACCGCAT
>NZ_RFAR01000103.1 GCF_003693445.1 Aquitalea palustris
GCAGGGCATCGTGGCCCAGGCCGATGATGGCGTGGTCATCTGCAAGGGCTTGCTGGATGGCCAGCCGGCGGTGATTGCCGCCATCGAAGGCGGCTTTCAGGGCGGCAGCCTGGGTGAAGTGGGCGGCGCCAAGCTGGCCTCTGCACTGGAGCTGGCGGCGGCAGACAACCGTCAGGGCATACCCACCCCTGCCGTCATCCTGTTTGAAACCGGGGGCGTGCGCCTGCAAGAGGCCAACCTGGGCCTGGCCGCCATTGCCGAAATCCATGCCGCCATTGTCGACCTGGCCCGCTATCAGCCGGTGATCGGAATCATCGCCGGCACCGTGGGTTGTTTTGGCGGCATGTCGATTGCCGCCGGCCTGTGCAGTTATCTCATCGTCACTCGCGAAGCCAGGTTGGGGCTGAACGGCCCGCAAGTGATCGAGCAGGAAGCCGGCGTGGCGGAATATGACTCGCGCAACCGGCCCTTCATCTGGAGCCTGACCGGTGGCGAACAGCGCCAGGCCTGCGGGCTGGCCGATGCCCTGTTGGACGACGACAGCGTGCTGATCCGCCAGCAACTGCTGCAGTTCATGGCCAATGGCCTGCCCGCGCAGCCGCGTCACAGGCGCAGCCAGCACATGTTGCAAAGGCTA
The DNA here is from genome assembly GCF_003693445.1 of Aquitalea palustris. Taxonomy (GTDB): domain Bacteria; phylum Pseudomonadota; class Gammaproteobacteria; order Burkholderiales; family Chromobacteriaceae; genus Aquitalea; species Aquitalea palustris. Next base: position 638 of record NZ_RFAR01000103.1, read on the forward strand.
CGGGCCATGGACAGCACTAGCCAGGCCGATGCCGCTTCAGCCCGTCAACTTTTCCAGTCAGGAGCCCACCCATGAGCCAGCCCTCCATCAGCCAGCGCGGCCGCGACTGGTTCCATGCCCTGTGCGGCAGCGCGCCCCTGCAGCAGGGCTTGCCGCCATCCCTGCTGGTGGCAGATGGCGAGCTGGCCGGGCAGCCGGCACGCTATATCGCGGTCGTAGCCGACCCGCACAACCCGTTTGAACGCGCCCGCCATGGCGAGGTGGGCCTGCTGGAAGGCTGGGCACTGGCCGCCGCCATCGACGCCGCAGTGCAAGCCGATCAGCAACAGACAGACAAGCGCGCCATCGTCGCCATCATCGATGTTCCCAGCCAGGCCTATGGCCGGCGCGAAGAAGCCTATGGCATCCACCAGGCGCTGGCCGCCGCCGCAGCAGCCTATGCCGGCGCCCGGCTGGCCGGCCACCCGGTGATCGGGCTGATTGTCGGCAAGGCCATGTCCGGCGCCTTCCTGGCCCATGGCTATCAGGCCAATCGCCTGCTGGCGCTGGACGATGCCGGGGTGATGGTGCATGCCATGGGCAAGCAGGCTGCCGCCCGCATCACCCTGCGTTCGGTGGACGAACTGGAAACCCTGGCCGCCAGTATCGCGCCCATGGCCTACGACATTGCCAGCTATGCCAGCCTGGGCCTGTTGTGGCGTTTGCTGGAAACCGAGCAGCCAGACCAGCCCACGCCGGCTGATGTGCAACAGGTGCGTACCGTATTGGCAGAGGCGCTGCACGACATCCAGGCCGACCCGCAACGCGACCTGCGCCAGCGCTTGCACGGCGAACACCGCCAGGCCACGCGCCGGGTCCGTGCGCTGCTGCAAGGGCAATGGTCAGAGAGCGGAGGCTAAAACCAGCAAACATCACGGTGCATGGCCAATACTGCAGTAACAGGTGAACACAATATGACAATACAAAGGAGAGACACACCATGATCATCTACGGAACTGCCCTGCTGGCAGCCTGCCACTTGCTGGGCCTGTTTCTGGGCGACCTGCTGGGCAGCCTGATCGGCGTCAAATCGAATGTCGGCGGCGTGGGCATTGCCATGTTGCTGCTGATTTTTGCCCGGCTCTACCTGCACAAGCGGGGCCTGCTGCCACAGGAAACCGAACAGGGCGTCGCCTTCTGGGGTGCCATGTACATTCCGGTGGTAGTGGCCATGGCCGCCACCCAGAACGTGGTTGCCGCCCTGCGCGGCGGCCCGGTGGCCGTGCTGGGTGCACTGGGCGCGGTGCTGGTATGCGGCTGCGTCATCGCCCTGCTCAATCGCGGCGGCAGCCAGCAGGCATGGCAGCCGGAAGCCGAAACCCCACAAGACCCACTGGCCTGATACAGGAGCAACATCATGCAAATGCTGGAAAAAGTATTGGCACATAACGGCCTGGTGACGGCCTTCCTGCTGGTGGGCATCATCACCTGGCTATCCGCCCGGCTGTCGCGCCGGCTGACGCTGGGGCGGGTGCATGGCTCGGCCATTGCCATCCTCATCGGCCTGGGGCTGGCCTATTACGGTGGCGTGCTCACCGGCAAACAGAATGGCCTGGCCGACATCTCGCTGTTTTCCGGTATCGGACTGATGGGCGGCGCCATGCTGCGCGACTTCGCCATCGTGGCCACCGCCTTTGAAGTACAAGTGACCGAAGCACGCAAGGCCGGGCTGATCGGTGCCTGCTCGCTACTGCTGGGTACGGTGCTGCCGTTTATTGTCGGTGCCAGCATTGCCCATGCCTTTGGCTACCGCGATGTGGTGAGCATGACCACCATCGGCGCAGGTGCCATCACCTATATTGTCGGCCCGGTGACCGGGGCGGCGCTGGGAGCCAGCTCGGACGTGATGGCGCTGAGCATCGCCACCGGCCTGCTCAAGGCCATCATGGTGATGGTGGGTACACCGTTTGCCGCCGGCTTTCTGGGCCTGAACAATCCGCGCTCGGCCATGGTGTTCGGCGGGCTGGCCGGCACCGTCAGCGGCGTCTCGGCTGGCCTTGCCGCCACCGACCGCCGGCTGGTGCCCTATGGCGCGCTGGTCGCCACCTTCCATACCGGTCTGGGCTGCCTGCTGGGGCCATCGGCACTCTACCTGGCCACCAAGGCCATCATGGCCTGATAGCAACCTCCTCTTTACTTCAGCTGCTGAAGTAAAGACTTGTCGCGGCAGCGCTGGTCGCTGCCGTCTTTTTTTCAGGAGTTTCCAATGCGCAGCCCTTGTTTGCCCCACGATCTGCTCTGGCTGTCCGCTACTTCCGCGCTCGTGGCCGACAGCGGGCTGCCCGCCTGGCTGCCACGGCACTGGCACCACGGCCTGCCGGTGGTGGTGCGCCGCGCCAGTGCCAGGCCCGGCCTGATTGCGGTCGGGGTGCGCGGCCCGCTGCGCGCCCAGCGCTGTGCCATGTGGGCGCGCCGCCAGCAAATATGCCGGGTGCTCAGCCCGGAACAAGTGGCGGACCAGACCGGCTGGCAGCAGCATCCACGGCTGGCCGAGCTGCCGGCATTGCAGGCGCTGCAGCAGGCCCACGCCGCCTTGCAAGCCAGCGGCATGACATGGGGCATTACCGGCAGTGCCGGTTTCGAGCTGGCTACCGGCCAGGCCACCCTTACCAGCAACAGCGATCTGGACCTGCTGCTGCGCTGCCCGCAGCCACCCGCGCGGGCAGTAGTGCAAACACTGGCGGAAACGCTGGCAGGGCTGCCTTGTCGCGTGGATATCCAGTTGCAAACCCCTACCGGCGGCGTGGCGCTGGACGAATGGCTGCGCGGCGGCCGGGTGCTGCTGAAAACCGCCAGCGGCCCGCTGCTGCTGGATGAACCACTGGCCGCGTGGCCGGCCCACAGGCAAAACCATGTGGAGCAATGCCCATGAGCATCTTGTTTGTCTTTCCCGGCCAGGGCAGCCAGCGCCCCGGCATGCTGCAACAGCTACCGCAACACGCGGCCTGTCATGCGGTACTGGCCGAGGCCGAGGCCGTGCTGGGCAGCTCGCCGCACTTGCTGGATTCTGCCACCGCGCTGCGCTCCACCGTGGCGGTACAGCTCTGCCTGCTGATTGCCGGCGTGGCCTCGGCCCGCCTGTTGCAAGCAGCAGGCATCCAGCCGCAGATGGTGGCCGGTTTGTCGATTGGTGCATTTGCCGCCGCCGTGGTGGCCGAGGCGCTGCCGCTGGCCGATGCCCTGCGCCTGGTGCGGCGGCGCGGCCAGTTGATGGAGCAGGCCTATCCGCAGGGCTATGGCCTGTGCGCGGTATCCGGGCTGGCCCTGCCGCAGCTGGACAGCCTGCTGGCGCAGCTGCGGGCTACCGGCAGCCCGCTCTATCTGGCCAATATCAATGCCGAGCGCCAACTGGTGGTGGCCGGCAGCGACACGGGCCTGCAGCAACTGGCCAGCCTGATCCAGAGCAGTGGGGCCGGCCGCTGCCAGCGGCTGGACATCAGCGTGCCTTCGCACTGCAGCCTGCTGGATGAAGCCGCCAGCGCGCTGCACCAGGATTTCGCCCGCATCCGCCTGGCTGCACCACGGCTGGACTACCTCAGCGCCAGTGCCGCCCGCCTGCTGCGGCGGCCCGAACAGATTGCCGATGATCTGGCCGGCAATATGGCACGACTGGTACGCTGGCACGATTGCAGCCGGCTGGCTTATGAACGCGGCGCACGGCTGGCGGTGGAAATGCTGCCCGGCAGCACCCTGAGCAAGCTGCTTGCTGCGGTATTTGAAGACGGCACCGCACTGGCCCTGGCCACCACCCGGCTGGACAGCCTGCAAGCCCAGGCCAGCCGGCTGCAGGCTCAGGACTGATGCCGGCTACACTGAGGCCAGCACCGCATCCAGCGCATCCAGCAACAGGTCGGCATGTTCACGGGCAAACGGCAGCTGCGGCCGCAGCTTGAGGATATTGCCGGCTGGGCCGGTGGCACTGAGCAGGATGCGCCGCTCGCGCAGCGCATTGACCACACGGCTGGCGGCGGCGGTGGCCGGCTGTTTGCCTTGACGGTCGTTCACCAGCTCCACCCCAAGGAAAAAACCGGCGCCGCGTACATCGCCGATCAGCTCGTGCTTGCCGGCCAGCGCCTCTAGCCCTGCCTTGAGATACGCCCCGGTGACGTGGGCATTGTGCTGCAAACCCTCCTGTTCGATGACCTCCAGCACTGCCATGCCAGCAGCGCAGGACACCGGATTGCCGCCAAAGGTATTGAAGTAGCGCACGCGGCTGCCAAAGGCATCGATGATGTCGGCACGCGCCGCCAGCCCGGCCAGCGGGTGACCATTGCCCATCGGCTTGCCCATGGTGACGATGTCCGGCAGCACGCCATGGCGCTGGAAGCCCCAGAAATGGCTGCCACTACGGGCAAAGCCGGCCTGTACTTCGTCGGCAATGAACAAGCCGCCTGCCGCATGAATGGCATCGACCGCACCAGCCAGGAAACCGGGCGGGTCGGCAAACACGCCATCGCTGGTAAACAGCGTATCCACCAGCAGTGCAGCCGGGCGCAGGCCGTGGCGCTGCAAATCGGCAATCGCCGCCTGCACAGCGCGGGTAAACCGATCAGCCACGTCCTCGGGATTAGCACGGTAGCCATCCGGCGGCGCCACGGTACGCACATTCGGCCCCAGCGCCACACCCTCGCCAAAGGCTGGCGAACAGGCCGCCACGCTACTGGTGACGCCATGGTAGGCATGGGCCGTGACAATCACCCCTTGCCCACCGCTGAAATTGCTCGCCAGCAGCAAGGCCAGATCGTTGGCCTCGCTGCCGGTACAGGTAAACATGGCCTGATGACCCGGCATGGCCAGAGTGGCCAGCAGGCGCTCGGCATAATCGACAATGCCTTCATCCAGGTAACGGGTATGGGTGTTGAGCGTGGCGGCCTGCCGGGCAATGGCCGCCACCACCTGCGGATGGCTGTGGCCCACCGAGGCGACATTGTTGTAGACATCCAGATAGGGCTGGCCGGCGGCGTCGTACAGCCACACCCCCTCGCCGCGCAGCAGATGCAAGGGCTGCTGATAGAACAGGCGATATGCCTGCCCCAGTGCCTGTTGGCGACGGCGGATCAGCGCCTGCTCACTGGCCGGCAGGCTGGCCAGGGTGTTCGGATCAAAAGCATTGGCCATGCGTTGGTCTGGCGGATTCATGCTGCTCCTTTCGTCTGGCACAACTGCTGCAGATAGGCGGTGGCCCGCGCCGGGCCGAAGGCGGCCAGCCGTTGCAGGCCATCCCAGCTCAGGCCGTTGTTGCGCAGGATATAACTGCGGTTTTCCGGATAACGTGCCGCCCGCCAGCCGGTGATGGTGACCGTCATGCACAGCCGGGTCATGATCAAGGAATACAGCAGATCAATTTCGCCCGGCAGCAAGGGACAGACCGCGTGGTAGCCGGCAATCAGCTCGCCGGCACTATCCAGCGGATTGGCGGTGGTGGACAGCTGGTAGGAACAGGCCACCGCCAGCTCGTTGATCAAGGGTGCTTCCACCATGTCACCAAAGTCGATCAGGCCGGCGGTGCTGATCTGGTCTTGCGCATCCACCAGCACATTGTGCGGGTTCAGGTCATTGTGAATCACCTGCCGGCGCAGTCCACCCAGCTGCGGCTGCACCTGCTGCATGAACTGCGCCAGCCAGTCGGCCAGCACCGCCTTTTGCGGCCCGTCCGGGGTTTCCGCCAGCAAGGGCTGCAGCCGCTGGGCATGCTGGATATCCCACAACAGCGGGTGATGGGCTGCCGGGTGGGCATAGTCGCGCAAGGCATTGTCCAGCCGGCCCAGCGTCTGCCCCAGATGACGGCGCTGGGCCGCACTGCGCTGAGTCTGGTGCAAGGGCTGGCCGGACAGATAGCTGAGCAGGCGCAGCACGCGCTGGCTGCCATCAACCATTTCGACCAGGGCATAAGGCTGGCCATCGCGGCGTGGCAGCAACTGCGGAATGGGCAGGGTCGGGTCCTGCGCCAGTGCGTGCAGCAAGGCACGGCTCTGGAAGTCGGTAACGGCGCGGTCCTCCGCCGGATGGCTCAGCTTCAACACATATTCGCGGCCATCATAGCCACGGATGTGGAAATTGGCATCGCGCTCGCTATTGAGCGGGCTGGCCACACCGCGCAGACCGTAATGCTGCCACAGCAAGGCGGTGGCCTCGCTGCACTCCACCGGCGCGGCGGCGGTGGAAAACAGCTGGTCGATCACGCCTTCGGATACCTCTGCGGACAGGGTTTCACACATGCTGGCCACCATTGATGTGGATTTCCGAGCCATTGATATAAGAAGAGTGGCCAGAGCAAAGGAAGTAAATGGCCTCGGCCACTTCATGCGGGGTACCCAGGCGGTGCATCGGCACATCACGCTCGATAATGCGGGCGGTATCCGGTGACAGGATGGCGGTGTCGATTTCGCCCGGCGCAATGGCATTGGCGCGGATGCCATGCGGGCCGAACTCGTGCGCCAGCTCGCGGGTCAGTGCCGCCAGCCCGGCTTTGGAGGCGGCATAGGCCACGCCGGCAAACGGGTGCACGCGCGAGCCGGCAATGGACGTGACATTGACGATGGAGCCCTGCCCCTGTTTCAGCTCGGCAAACAAGCCACGCGCCAGCAAGGCGGTGGACACCAGATTCACATTCAGCACCCGGCTCCAGTCATCGGCAGCGCTGGCCAGAATACCCAGCCGCTCGCCCTGCGGGCCCTTGGGCGAGATGCCGGCGTTGTTCACCAGCGCGTGCAGCTCGCCATTTGGCAGGCGGCTTTGTACTTCGGCAATCAGCTGGTCGAGGCAGGACAGGTCGGACAAATCGGCCTGGATATGGCTTTGCCGTGCCGATGGCCACAGGCAGGCCTCGGAAAATGGCTGGCGTGACACGGTGAAAATCTGCCAGTCATGCTCCTGAAACAGCTTGACCGTGGCATGGCCGATGCCGCGACTGGCACCAGTCAACAACATATAGCGGGTAGATGGGGGCATGGCATTACTCCTGTCAGCTGGATATCGACGGCAGCACGCGGCTGAATCAAATTATGATGCATCATATTTGCTGCATTTCCATCTGGCAAGCACGGTGTTACCATGCCGCCATCACCCTTTCGTCCGCTGCGCCATGCACTACCAACTCGACACCCTGGAACACGACAATCTGGGCAGCACGGTCTACCAGCTGCTGTGCAATGACTTGCTGCAAGGCCGGCTGCAGCCTGGCGCACGGCTGAAAATCCGCGAACTGGCCGAGCAACTGGGCACCAGCGTCACCCCGGTGCGTGATGCCATACTGCGGCTGGTACAGGAGCAGGCGCTGGCCATGCAATCGCCGCGCGACATTCGCGTGCCCTACATGACGGTGGAGCGCTATCTGGAAATACGCGCCATCCGCATCCGGCTGGAAGGGCTGGCGGCGGAAACCGCCGCGACCAAGGCACAGCCAGCCGACATCGCCCGGCTGGAGGACATCGTAGCGCGCAATGCCGTGGCCATGACCGCGCAGGACATCGCGCAGGGCTGCGCGCTGAACCAGCAGTTTCACTTTGCCCTGGTCGACATCGCCGGCCTGCCCTTCCTGCATGGCATCCTCTACCGCATCTGGCTGCAAATGGGGCCGCTGATCGCCGCCGTCTACCAGCAAGGGGGCAGCGCCATGCTGGATTATCACTACCCGGTGATGGCCGCGATGCGCCAGGGCGATGGCGCGGCGGCGGCGCTGGCCATCGGCGACGACATCCTCAGCGGCGGCCAGGCCATCCTGCTACATCTGCAAGCCCGCCAGAGCGCCGGCTGACGGATTTCCGCACGGCCGGCACTGCCACATCGGCGGCCCGCCGTACCAATCCGGAAAAACACCTTTCCTTTCAATGATTTGAACAAGCCACTTCAGGCACGATGTTTGCAATACACAGCTGCGTTCGTTCTTGCAGAAAGCTGCTGCCATGACATTCAAACTGCTGTGCACCCTGTTTATTGCCTCCCTGCTGGCCGGCACCCTCAAGGCCGGCCCGCTGGCCGAGCAATCCAGCCTGTCGCTGCTGGCCATCCTGCTGCTGATGACGGCGCTGAACGCCGTGGTCTATGTACTGATCCGCCTGCTATTCCTCAAGCTGGCCCCGCGCAGCGAATAAGCGGCAGCGGCCCAGACGTGACAAGGCCCGGCTATGCCGGGCCTTGTCACGTCTGCCACTACCATCAGCAGAGGCATGCTGCAGCCACTGCCTGCTGCTGCAAACAGCATTAACAGGCTGGTCGGTTTCCTGACCAGCCTTTGCAATACCGTCCACTCAGGCCATCAGGTAAATCAGCGCCGCCTCGCCAAACACACCAATCACCGTCCCCACCAGTACCGAGTGCGAGGCATGCAGGGCGTAGGTCTGGTTGCGCACGGCAAACATCGAGGCGGCAATCGCCGTCGGCACCGCCCCCACGATCAAGGCCTGCCGGGCAAACTCGGCATCCACGCCAAACAGCAGGATACCCAGCAGCATCAGCGCCGGCTGCAGGAAATTCTTCATCGCCACATTGCCCACCACATGGCCGTTGAACGCCGGCTTTTCACCGCAGAACATCAGGCCCAGCGCCAGCAAGGACACCCCGCCAGCCGCCTTGGCCAGCATGTCCACACTCTCCTGCACTGCCGCCGGCAGGTGCAGGTGATTGAAGCTCAGCACCACCCCCAGAATGGGCAGCCAGACAATCTGATTGGACAGAGTCTTCACCATGCTCTGTTTCAGCATGCTCACCACCCCATCGTCACGGCCAGAGGCGGACATTTCGCCACAGCGGCACAGCACGATGGTCAGCGGCAGAATGATGAAGCTGGTGATCAGATTGCCGATCAGCACCCCGATAAAGCCCTGCGGCCCGCACACTTGCTGCAGGATGGGCGCGCCAAAGTAGGCCATGTCGGGAAAGGTACAGACCAGCGCCTGGATGGCACTGCTTTTCAGATCACTGCGGTAGTAATAACGCCCGGCCAGCAAGGCGATGACATAGGTGCCGACAAAGCCGAAGCTCAGGCACAGGATGAAGGGCAGATTCTGGATGCGCTCTGGCGGCGTTTTCAGCGCGCCGATAAACAATGCACAAGGCAAGGCATAGCGCATCACCAGCGTGGCCAGCACGCTGACATCGGCCTGGCGAAAATAGCCGCGCTGCCCACCAAACCAGCCCAACATCATCAATAGCACCACTGGTAGCAGTGCTGTACTCATGGTTGCCCACATGGTCTTGCTCCTTGATTTCTGTAGTGTGTCTCCCACCCACCTCAGAGCAAGCCCCGTGCCACGCAATGGCCATTTCAAGCCATTGATTAAACAGGGAAATGACAGCAGCAATACGGTGGAAATTCGGCCAGCCGCGAATCCACTGTTTTAAAAGTACGGAAATCCGCACTTTGCCCGCCAGCCAGCAAAACAGCACAAACCAACAGCCAGCGTAAGGTTTTCCGTACACCACCGCCCGTCCGGCGCGCGGATTTCCGTCCATCATGACTAACCCGCCCATGCTGCAGCGGCATTTTTTCCTTCCATTTCAATCGCTTGCAAAAAACCATCTCCGTGGCACGCTCCTTGCACTAGCTCGGGCAACGGCCCGGCCAGAGGCAGCGCACCAAGCCGCCGCTGGCCGCAACCCAAGCTTGAGGACAATCCCATGAGTGAAACCATCTGCATCAGCATTGACGGCAAGGTGATGGCCGCACAGCCAGGCGACTCCATCCTGCAAACCCGGCTGCACGGCCCCGACGCCGTTACCGCCAATATCGGCTGCATGGGCCAGGGGGTGTGCGGCTCCTGTCGCTGCCTGGTCCGCAAGGCCGGCGAGCGCGAAACCGTCAGCCGGCTGGCCTGCGAAACCGTGGTGGAAGACGGCATGCAGGTCAGCTTCATCGACTACTACCAGCCCGACCACGTCCACCGTTATCGCCCACATGATCTGCGCGACGGCTGGCAGGCACTGCCGCAACTGCAGCAGACCTTTCCCGAAACCGCCCACTGCCGCCACTGCGGCGGTTGCGACCGCGCCTGTCCGCGTGGCATCCCGGTGCAGCAAGGCATTGCCCTGGCCAGCCGTGGTGAGCTGCCCGCCGCTGCCGCGCTGTTCGACGCCTGCATCATGTGCAATCTGTGCACCCTGGCCTGCCCGGAAAACATCCGCCCCAATCATGTCGGGCTCTACCTGCGCCGCGCCCAGGCCATCCAGAACCTGCGCCCCGGCGACCTGTTGCGCCGGCTGGATCAACAAGCCCGTGGCCAGCTGAGCATCGACACCACGGCCCATCTTGCAAGGAGCGAGTCATGAGCACGGCCATTTCCTACCAGCAGGCCTGCCTTAACCGGGCCAGCCATGCCACATCGCCACTGCGGGCTGACGATCTGTCACGCGCTGCACTGTTGGCGCAATACCACCCCGACCACGCTGCCGATGCCAGCACCCTGCTGCAAATCGGCAGCAGCCGTGGCCAGCCCTGCCACCCGCGCCTGGCCGAACTGCTGCAAAGCAATGCCTTGATTGACGGCTTTGATCTGGCCGGTGCCGAACAACGCAGCACCGACGTGCTGGTGCTAGGCGGCGGCGGTGCCGGTGCGGCTGCCGCACTGACCGCCGCCCGTGGCGGGGCCACGGTCATGCTGGCCAGCAAGCTGCGGCTGGGCGACAGCAATACCGTGATGGCCGAAGGCGGCATCCAGGCCGCACTGGCCGCCAGCGACAGCCCGCAACAGCATTTCGACGACGCCATGCGCGGCGGCCACAACTGCGCCGATCCGCAACTGCTGGCCCAGCTGGCCAGCGATGCAGCCGGTGTCATCCGCTGGCTGATCGAACTGGGCATGCATTTTGACCTGAGCGATGCCAGTAGCGACGGCGGCAAGCTGCGCTACAAGCAAGCCGGCGGCTGCAGCCAGCCACGCATTCTGTCCTACCGCGATTACACCGGCCTGGAGATGATGCGTGTGCTGCGCGAAACGGTGGAACTGGAGCCGGGCATCCAGCTGCTGAACCGCTGCCCGGTGGTGGAACTGCTGTCGCACGAAGACGGCAGCTGCGCCGGAGCCGTGCTGTACGACCTGGAATACCAGCGCTTCATCGTGGTGTCGGCCCGGCAAACCATCCTGGCCACTGGCGGCTGCGGCCGGCTGCATCTGCAGGGTTTCCCCACCTCCAATCACTACGGGGCCACGGCCGACGGTCTGGTGCTGGCCTACCGGCTGGGCGCGCAACTGCGTGACATGGATGCCTTCCAGTACCACCCCACCGGGGTGGCCTGGCCGCAGCGCCTGCGCGGCGGGCTGATCTCCGAAGCCGCCCGCTCGGCCGGTGCCATGCTGCTGAACGGTCTGGGAGAACGCTTTGTCGACGAATTGGCCCCGCGTGATGTCGTCACCGCCGCCATGCTGCGCGAATGCGCCGCCGGCCGTGGCATCGAGCGCGACGGCCAGCTGGGCGTGCTGCTCGACCTGCGCCGCCTGTGCGGCCCGGACCAGCCCGCGCTGGCCAGCCAGCTGCCGGCACTGCAGCACCTGGCGGACAAATGCGGCATCGACCCGACACGCGAGCCCATGCTGGTCTACCCCACCCTGCACTACCAGAACGGCGGCGTGGTAATCGACAGCCAGGGCCAGAGCAGCGTGCCCGGCCTGCTGTGCGCCGGGGAAATCACCGGCGGCATTCATGGCCGCAACCGGTTGATGGGCAATGCCCTGCTCGACATCCTCGCCTTTGGCCGCCGCGCCGGCCGCCAGGCGGCACGGCTGGCCCAGGCTGCCCGCAACAAATCATCGCTGCCGCCCCTGCGCGGCGGTATCGAACACGTTTATCGCTGGCAGCGCCAGCTGGCCCTGGCCGGACTGGACGCCAGCCAGCAAGCCCCGCTGCTGTATCCGGGCCAGGCCAGGCTGACACTACACCGCCCCGCCAGCGCACGCGCCTAAGAGAACACAATCATGGAAAAACTCAATCAGGTATTGCTCAACCCGGCCGTACAGGTCGGCCCCGATCTGGCCGCCTGGCTGCAAGCGGGCGGCGGCCTTGGGCTGCAAGCGGCCCTCACGGCCCCCACCGCCATCATCCGCTGCATTGCCGATGCCGACCTGCGCGGCATGGGCGGGGCGGGCTTTCCGGCCTGGCGCAAATGGGAAGCCACCGCCAATGCGGTGGGCGATTGCAAGTACGTGGTGTGCAATGGCAATGAAGACGAACCGGGCACCTTCAAGGACCGCACCCTGCTCAGCGCATCGCCGCACCAGGTGATAGAAGGTGCACTGATCGCCGCGCTGGCCGTGCGCGCCCGCTGCCTCATCTTCTACCTCAACCCGCACCAGGGCAGCAGCCTGCACACCATGCAGCAGGCGGTCAGCCAGTGGCAGGACAGCCCCTGGCCGGAAAAACTGGCTGCCGTCATGGGCCATACACTGGAAATCAAGGTGGTGGCCAGCTCGGGCCGCTATATCGGCGGAGAAGAAACCGCCGTGGTCGCCTCGCTGGAAGCCGGCTTTCCCTTCCCGCGCAAAAAGCCGCCTTTCCCGGCCGAGCAAGGCATCAACAACCAGCCCACCTTGATCAACAATGTGGAAACCCTGGCCAATGTCAGCCACATCCTGCGCCATGGTGCCGGCTGGTACCGGGCACTGGGCGTGGGCAAGGCCTGTGGCACCAAGCTGTACTCGCTGTCCGGCGACGTACTGCGCCCCGGCCTGTACGAGCTGCCCATGGGCTCCAGCCTGCAAGAGCTGGTGTTCCACTACGGCGGCGGCATGCTACAGGGCAAGGCCTTCAAGGCGGTATTTACCGGCGGCCCGTCCAATACCCTGCTCACCGCGCGCGATCTGGACGTGGCACTGGATTTCGACTCGGTCTGGCTGCGTCATTCGCGGCTGGGCACCGGCGCCATGATCGTCATCTCCGAAGGCAGCAGCATCATCCGCAAGGTGGCCGAATACATCGACTTCTTCGCCAAGGGTTCCTGCGGCCAGTGCCCCTCGTGCAAATGCGGCACCTTCCAGCTGGCCCGCCTGCTGGACCGGGTGGATGGCGGCCGCCACAGCCCGGCCGATCTGGATGCGCTGCAGCACCTGTGCCAGATCCTGCCCGGCAGCGGCCGCTGCGGCCTGATCGACGGCGCGGTCACCGTGGTGAAAAGCTCGCTGCACACCTTTCCCGAGGAATACGGCCTGCTAGTCCAGCAACCAGTCTGATACCGACACCACCGCCGGCGGTGCGCACAAGCCGCCGGCATCGTCCTCATGCATTACGGAGTAAGCCATGCAACACCAGACCATTGCCGGCAGCACCCCGGCACTACGCTTTTTGCTGGACCACAAGGTGGAATTCAGCTGCCACGCCTACCGCTACGAAGAACACGGCGGCACCGCCACCCCGGCCCGCGAACTGGAGGTAGACGAACACACCGTCATCAAGACCCTGCTGTTTGAAGACCAGGACGGCCTGCCGCTGGTGGTACTGATGCACGGCGATTGCAAGGTATCGGCCAAGGAACTGGCGCGCCAGTTACCCTGCAAAAAAGTGCAGCCGTGCAAGCCCGACGTGGCCAACCGCCACTCCGGCTACCTGGTAGGCGGCACCAGCCCCTTTGCCACCCGCACGCCGATGCCGGTGTATATGGAAGCCAGCATCCTGCAACTGCCCAAGGTCTATATCAACGGTGGCCGCCGTGGCCTGCAGGTGGCGATGTCACCGATAGACATTGGCCGCCTGCTACAGGCGCGCTGTGTGGAAGTGGCGCTGGGCAAGTGAAGGCTGCCATCCACGGGTGCGGCTGATGGATCCGGCTGCTTACGCGCAGGACCGGGATGTCCCGGATTACCTGCTCAGGCCATCAGCTTGCGATCGCCAAACCAGTCGGCCAGCATCTGGCGGATGGCGCTTGCGTTGTACTTGGGGGCGCGGCTGTCCGCCCAACTGGCGTGATCAAGGTGGAAGTTGTAGCGCTGGAATTCCGGTGGCTGATTCAGGGCATTGCTGCGGGTATAGATGGTGACCCACGGGTCGCCTTCGCGCCAGGCGATGGCCACCGGCACCCCCTCCACTTCGCCCGACCATAGCTGGTCGGTCTCGCAAAAATGCACATCATCCAGCAGCACCATATTGACCACCGGCGGCAGCGTGCCGCGCTCGGCGTACACCTTGCGCAGATGACGACACAGCCTTTCCTTGCTGCCGATGGCGGCATTTGAACCACGCAGCAGGAAATAACTGCAGGTGCAGGTCAGGGTGGCGGGATCCACGCGGTAGCACTTGCCGGGGGTAATGCTGCTGTGCAGGATGACTGCGGGAATGTCCAGCGGCGGAAAAGTCAGCCGGTCGCGAATATAGGGCCAGGGACGGCGAGTCCAGGAGTCGTCGCGCGATTTGCGGATGGCCGCCACCTTGCCCAGCACACTATCCCCAGTTGGCAGGCCCTGCCCGGCCATGGCATCAGGATCATGCTGGCGCAGCGCGCCCCCCAGCAGGCCGGCCAGCGCGGCGACAGTACATCCCACCAGGATCAGTGTCAGCATGGCTAGCCACATAACATCCCCCCGGATTTGGCTGACTATTGCAGCCCTCGTTTATTATCATTTGCCAGTCACTGCCCAGACTGGCTGATCCACTCCCCTTGTTGTAGTGCAATTCACTTCACATTTCGACCCGTCAGCACCAGCCCATCGGCATTGCGACGTAAAAAAACCGGCCAACGCCGGTTTTTCCTGCAGCCACCAGAGGCGGCCGATTTTACTGCTTAGCGTGATTTTACAAACGGCACGCCAATGGCCTTGGGTGCCACGGCGCGACCGACAAAGCCGGCCAGCAACAATACCGTCAGCACATAGGGAATCACCTGGATGGCCTGAGAGGGAATCTGGCCGACAATGGGCAGGTCCACCCCTTCCAGACGGATCTGCGAGGCGTCGGCAAAGGCAAACAACAGGCAGCCCAATACCGCCGGCAGCGGACGCCACTTGCCGAAAATCAGCGCAGCCAGTGCCAGAAAGCCCTTGCCGGCGGTCATTTCCTTGATGAAGCTGCCGGTCTGGTATACCGACAGGAAAGTACCGGCCACCCCGCACAGCACACCACCCCAGAACAAGGCGATATAGCGTACCCGCGCCACCGACACGCCCGCAGTATCCGCCGCATGCGGATTTTCACCCACCGCACGCAGGCGCAGGCCAAAGCGGCTGCGATACACCACCCAGCTCACCACGGGAATGATCAGCACGGTGAGGTAAACCAGGATGCTGTGCCCGGACAAGAGCTTGCTGTAGAGATGGCCAATGACAGGGACATTCGACAGTGCATCGGCCAGCGGCAGGCTGATGTCGTGAAAGCGCGAGTCATCATCCAGCTGCGGGGTATTGCCGCCCTGCTGGAACCAGGCCAGCCCCAGCACCGGCGTGATGCCGGAGGCAATGGTGTTGATGGCCATGCCGGAGATCAGCTGATTGCCGTTATAGGTGACCGAAACAAAAGCATGCACCATGGCCAGGCTGACCGAGGCCATGATGCCGGCCAGCAGCCCCAGCCAGGGTGAATGCGTGACAAAGGCGGCGGCAGCAGCGGCAAAAGCCGCCACCAGCATCTTGCCTTCCAGGCCGATGTCCACCACGCCGGAGCGCTCGGAGAACATGCCGGCCAGTGCCGCCAGCACCAACGGCGTGGCGACCCGGATGGTTGAGTCCAGCAAGCTGAACAGCTGTTCCATTATTTGTCCTCCTTGCGCTTGAACAGGCCGGCGATAAACGGCTCGAACAGGTTTTCCAGCGCGCCGCAGAACAGGATGATCAGGCCCTGGATGAAGATGATCATTTCGCGGGTGATCACCGGCTTTTCAAACGACAGCTCCAGCCCGCCCTGGGTCAGGCCGCCAAACAGCAGGGCCGACAGGATGATGCCCACCGGATGGTTACGCCCCATCAGCGCCACGGCGATGCCGACAAAGCCCACGCCATTGGTGAAGGACACATTCATGCGGTGGGTGGAACCCAGCAGCTCGTTGATGGCGGCAAAGCCGGACAGCGCACCAGACACACACATCGCCAGAATGATGGTCTTGCTGACATTGATGCCGGCATAGCGGGCGGCGCTCTCGTTCACGCCCACCGTACGCAGCTGGAAGCCCCAGCGGCTATGCCACACCAGCAGGTAAAACAGGCCGCAGGCCAGCAAGGCCATGACAAAAGTCAGGTTCAGCGGCGTGCTGGGCAGGCTGATGCCCATGCCGGCAGCCACCTGATGAATGGCAGGAATCCATGAAGCCTGGCCAAACTCGCGGGTGGTGGGGTTTTGCGAACCGGCTTCGATCAGGTGATGGCCAATCAAATACAACATCAGCGAATAAGCGATGAAGTTGAACATGATGGTGGTGACCACGATGTGGCTGCCACGTTTGGCCTGCAGCCAGCCCGGAATAAAAGCCCAGGCCGCACCAAAACCCATGGCGGCCAGAATGCACAGCGGCACCAGCACAATCGGCGGCAGGGTGTGATCAAACGCCAGCACCACCAGCGTGACGCCAAGTCCAGCCAGATAGGCCTGCCCTTCGCCGCCGATATTGAATAGTCCGGCATGAAAAGCCGTGGCCACCGCCAGCCCGGTAAAGATGAAACCGGTGGTGTAGAACAGGGTGTAGCCTATGCCCTCGCCACTACCGAAGGCACCACTGACCAGCAATTGCAGGCATTCCCATGGATCTTCGCCTATCATCCAGGTCACGAAACCGGTCACCAGCAAGGCGGCCAGCAGATTCAATGCCGGCAGCACAGTGAGCTGTGCCCAGCGCGGCAATGTGGACGGTTGTCCGAATTTCAATGTTTGTGCCCCCCCATCAACAAACCCAGCGAAATGGTGTCGGCATCCCTGGCCGCCACTTCGCCGCTAATCTGCCCGCCGGCCATCACCAGAATGCGGTCGGACAAGGCCAGAATCTCTTCCAGTTCCACCGACACCAGCAAAATGGCCTTGCCGGCATCACGCAGTTCCACCAGCCGTTTGTGGATAAACTCGATGGCACCGATGTCCACGCCACGCGTCGGCTGGCCGATCAGCAGCAGTTCCGGATTGGCGTGAATTTCGCGCGCCAGCACCACTTTTTGCTGATTGCCACCGGACAGCAAGCCCACGCGCAACTGGGCATTGTCCGGACGGATATCAAACTGGCGGATAAAGTCGCGGCTACGTTCCAGCAGCATCTTGCGCGAGAACAGTCCGCCCTTGCTGACGCTCTTGTCGTCGTGATAGCCAAGAATGGCGTTCTCGAACATGGGGAAAGACTTAACCAGCCCCTCGCGCGAACGGTCTTCCGGCACATGGGCAATGCCCTTCTTGCGGTACAGCGCCGCCCGCGGCTGGCTGGATTTTTCCTGCAGCAGATCCGCCCCCTGGTAGCGGATTTCACCGGAAGTCGGCTCCAGCATGCCGGCCAGCACTTCCAGCAGCTCGGACTGGCCGTTACCGGACACCCCGGCAATGCCGACGATCTCACCGGCACGCACCTGGAAATTCAAACCGTCCAGCAGCTTGACGCCGCGCGCATCGGTCAGGCACAGCTGGCGCACGTCCAGCACCGCAGCACCGGGCGCGCGTTCGGCCTTGTCCACCTTCAGCGTTACCTTGCGCCCCACCATCAGGTCGGCCAGCTTTTCCTTGTCGACATCCGCCGTGCGCACATTGCCCACCACGGTGCCGGCACGCATCACGCTGACCGCGTCGGTGATGTCCATCACTTCGCGCAGCTTGTGGGTGATCAGGATCACCGTCTTGCCCTGCTCGCGCAGCGCACGCAGGATGCAAAACAGGTGGTCGGCCTCCTGCGGCGTCAGCACGGCTGTCGGCTCGTCCAGAATCAGTACGTCGGCCCCGCGATACAGCGCCTTGAGAATCTCCACCCGCTGTTGCAGGCCCACGCCCAGCTCGCCAACGATGGCGTCCGGATCGACCTCCAGCGAATAGTCGCGATTAAGCGCCTGCAGGTGCTCGCGCGCCTTGGCCATGCCATCTTTGAGCAGCAGGCCGCCTTCGGCCCCCAGCACGATGTTTTCCAGCACGGTGAAGTTGTCCACCAGCATGAAATGCTGATGCACCATGCCGATGCCCAGCCGGATGGCTTCCTGGCTGTTGCGGATGCGCACGGTCTTGCCATCCACCGCGATGCTGCCACTGTCGGCATGGTAATAGCCGTACAGGATGCTCATCAGGGTGGATTTGCCCGCGCCGTTCTCGCCGATGATGCCGTGTATGGAGCCCTTGGCGATGTTCATTGAGACATCGCGATTGGCCTGCACTGCGCCGAAGCGCTTGCAGATGCCGTTCAGCTCGATGGCGAAATCAGTCATGCCCGTATGTTCCCGATTTCCATGAATCCGGTTGTCGGCCCCGCAAGAACCAAACAGGCACGATAGCCTGAGCCATCGTGCCTGCAGTCCTCCCGGGCCGCAGCCGGGAAAAGATCTTCAAATAGACTTATTTCACCGGGCAGCTGTTGCTGGTGCGATAGTCCACCACGCTGAGCTTGCCACTGATGATGTCCTTCTTGGCTGCGCCGATTTTCTTTTCCATGTCAGCGGAGATCAGCTTGCGGTTGTTGCTGTCCAGCGCCCAGTCCACGCCGCCTTCCTTCAGGCCCATGACCTTGACTTCCGGCTTCCAGCTGCCGTCGCGGGCGGACTTGAAGGTGTCGTACACGGCATTGTCAACGCGCTTGACCATGGAGGTCAGCACATAGCCCGGGTAGAGGTGGTTCTGGTTGCTGTCGACGCCGATGGACAGCTTGTTGGCGGTCTTGGCTGCCTGCAGCACGCCCAGGCCGGTACCGCCGGCAGCAGCGAACACCACGTCCACGCCACGATCAAACTGGCTCTTGGCCAGTTCGGTACCGCGTGCCGGGTCGTTGAAAGCCTGCGGGGTGGTGCCGGTCATGTTCTGGATGACTTCAGTCTTCTTGTTGGCGTACTTGGCGCCCTGCACATAGCCACAGCCAAAGGCGCGGATCAGCGGCACGTCCATGCCACCGATATAACCTACCTTGCCGGACTTGGAAGCCATGGCAGCGGCCATGCCCACCAGGAAGGAGCCTTCCTGTTCCTTGAACACGATGCTCTGTACGTTCGGACCCTTGGCCACCGAGTCGATGATGGTGAATTTCACCTTGGGAAATTCCTTGGCCACGGTTTCCACGGCCTGGGTAAAGGAGAAGCCGACGGAAACGATCAGGTCAGCATCCTTGCGCGCCAGGTTGCGCAGCAGCTGTTCCTTTTGTGCTTCGGAGGCAATGGTGCCTTCACGATAGCTGATCTTGAATTCCTTCTTGAAACGCTCTGCGCCATTGAACGCCGCTTCGTTGAAGCTCTTGTCAAACTTGCCGGCCTGATCGTAGATCACGGCCGGGGTGAAGTCCTTGGCAAAGGTGGCACCGGCCAGCATGGACAGGGCGACGGCAAGGCTTGCTCGTTTCAGTTGGATGGTCATATCAGGAACTCTTGGTTTTGTTGGTCAACATGCACGAGCGGACGCTAGCCTGTTCATGCACCATCGGGAAGCCCCACCTTCCGCATTGGCTATTTTGCACCCATCACCTGCTGATGGCTAAACCGATGTCAGCTAACAAGGCAGTATTTCAATTTGATGGGCGCGGCGAATTGTAATGAGCGGGAAATTGACTGTAAACAATTTCCTCTCCACTTTGAAATACCTTGTCGCAAAGCTGGTAATCGGCGGAGCACATTCGCAATGATCCGTCGTTAAAAAACCGCAGCGCGCAGCAAATTTATGCCTGCGCGCATGACCGGATCACAAAATATGACGTCTTCCTGAGCCGGGCGCAAGAAGTGGCTGTCCACCGCAAATACAGGAAAATTCCACTTGCCCGGCTGTCGCAATTCGGCCACGGCCTCGCCTTGCGCATATCCAAGCCGCCGGCAAAGTCCTACAATCGCCGCCTTCGCCTCATCCACACCGCCATGCTACCCATTCTCTACCGCGACCAGCAGCTGATCGCCATCCACAAGCCGTCCAACCTGCTGGTGCACCGCTCCGAGCTGGACCGCCACGAAACCCGCTTTGCCATCCAGCTATTGCGTGACCAGATCGGTCAGCGCGTCTACCCGGTACACCGGCTGGACAAGGGCACCTCTGGCGTACTGCTGTTTGCGCTGGACAAGGAAAGTGCCAAGGCGATGAGCTGGCAATTCGAACGCCAGGAAGTGAGCAAGCGCTATCTGGCGGTGGTGCGCGGCCATCCGGCCGAGGCCGGCCATATCGACCACGCCCTCAGCCGCCGCGTGGACGACCTGGCCTGGCTGGGTGAAAAGGTGGAACAAGGCCCGCAGGAAGCACAAACCGACTACCGCCGCCTGGCCACGGTGGAACTGCCGATTGCTGTAGACCGCTACCCCAGCAGCCGTTATGCACTGATGGAGCTGTCGCCACTGACTGGCCGCCGCCACCAGCTGCGTCGCCACATGAAGCATATTGCCCACCCCATCATCGGCGATGCCACTCACGGCAAAGGCGTGCATAACCGCATGTTTGCCGAGCACTTTGGCAGCCAGCGCATGTTACTGGCCTGCATGGAAATGCAGATCAGCCACCCGGTGACAGGTGCGGCCATCCAGTTGACTTGCCCGCTGGCGGAGGACTTTGCCAGCGTGGTACGCGCACTGGGCTGGGCAGATGCCATCCCCGCCAGCTGGCTGCCGGCCGTCTGAGGCGCGCCCAAATCCGCTACAATGCCGCCATTGTCTTAGAAAGCTGATGCATGCTGAGTTATCGCCACGCCTTTCACGCCGGCAACCACGCCGACGTGCTCAAGCACCTGATTGAAATTGCCGTGCTGGACTACCTGGGCCAGAAAGACAAACCCTACTGGTATATCGACACCCACGCCGGAGCCGGCGGCTACGCCTTGCACGAAGGCTATGCCGCCAAGAATGCCGAATACCTGAGCGGCATTGCCCGCCTGTGGGACCGTACCGACCTGCCGCCCGCCGTGGCGGCTTATGTGGATGTGGTGCGCGAGATGAACCCGGATGGTGAGCTGCGCTTCTATCCCGGCTCGCCCTGGTGTGCCGCCGCGGTGATGCCGCAAAGCGACAAGCTGCGCCTGTTCGAACTGCATCCTACTGATTTCCAGCTGCTGGAGCAGAACTTTGGCGGCCAGCCGCGCCGCACCCAGCTGCAACAGGCCAATGGCTTTGAAGGCATCAAGGCCATTCTGCCGCCACCGCCGCGCCGTGGCCTGGTGCTGATCGACCCGCCCTACGAAGACAAGCGCGACTACCAGCATGTGGTGACCGCACTGAAAGAAGGCCTGAAGCGCTTTGCCACCGGCATTTACGCCGTGTGGTATCCCTGCCTGCAGCGCGCCGAGATGAAAGAACTGCCCAAAGAACTGAAAAAGCTGCCGGCCAAGAGCTGGCTGCGCGCCGAGCTGCACGTACAAGCACCGTCGGCCGACGGCTTTGGCATGTACGGCAGCGGCATGTTCCTGCTCAACCCGCCGTGGACCCTGCCCGCCACACTGAAGGAAGTGCTGCCCTATCTGGTGGAGCAGCTAGGCCAGGATGCCAAGGCCAGCTTCATTCTGGAGACCGGCGGCGATCTGTAACAGACAGTGCCACCGACAAGGCCATCCTGCGGGATGGCCTTTTTGCTGCCCGGCCAACCATAAAAAACGGCTGGCCTGCCATCTGGCAGCCAGCCCAAGCATGAGACTGATGAGAACTACAGGGGAAAACCGCAGAAGCCGTTACACCTAGCGCACCACGGTTTGCACCGCCCAGGCATTGTTCTTGACTATGGACAGGGTGACCGGTGCCTTGAGCAGATTGCCATTGGGGGCAAAGGCAAAATCCGCCGTCACGCCGCTGTAGCGGATGGCTGCCAGCTTGGGCAGGTATTTGGCTGGCTCCACCGAGCCGGCCTGCTTCATGGCCTCGGCCACCAGCATCACCCCGTCGTAGAACTGCGGCCCCAGCAGTACCACATCCTGATGGAAGCGCTCCTTGTAGCGACGCTCAAACTCCTTGCCGGCCGGGCGGGCCGCCAGGATGCCGCCAGCCACGGCCGAGTAATGTCCGGTGGCATCGGCACCTGCCAGCTGGATAAAGGTAGGCGTGTTCATCATGTCACCGCCCATCAGCTTGGCTTTCAGCCCCAGCCGCTTGAGCTGCTTGGCCATCGGCGCAGCCTGGGCATCGGCCCCGCCGTAGAAGATGACTTCCGGATTGACCGCCTTCACTGCGGTGAGGATGGAGGTGAAATCGGTGGCCTTATCCGAGGTGAACTCACGACGCAACACCTTGCCGCCATTGGCGGTCACCGCCTTGACGAACTCGTCGGCAATGCCCTGGCCATAAGCTGTGCGGTCGTCGATGGCCACAATGCTCTTGGCCTTGAGCGTTTTCACGGCAAACTGCCCCAGCGAGCCGCCAATCTGGCTGTCGCTGCCCACCAGGCGGAAGGTGGTTTTATAGCCTTGCTGGGTGTAAGCCGGGTTGGTGGACACCGACAGCTGCGGGATGCCTGCCTCCGAATAAATGCGCGAAGCCGGAATCGACACCCCGGAATTGAAGTGGCCGATCACCGCTTTCACTCCGGCATCCACCAGCCGCTGCGCGGCCTGGGTGCCAACGCGCGGGTCGGCCTGGTCGTCTTCCGACACCAGCTCGAACTTGATCTTTTGCCCGCCCACCATCAGGCCCTTGGCATTGATGTCGTCAATCGCCATTTTGGTAGCGTTTTCATTGTCCTTGCCATAGTGGGCCTGCGGGCCGGACAGCGGCGAGGAAAAGCCGATTTTCACCACGGTATCGGCATGGGCGGCCGCCATGGCAAACGGCATCATCATGCCGCCCAGCGCCACCACCCAGTTCATTTCTGCAAACAGTTTCTTCTGTGCCATGTCATTTCTCCTTTGATGCTGCATTTATTCAAGAGAAACCCGCTGGTTTCCCCTGCTACTGCTCCCCCGTCATGACCGGTCTGCGCCGGTGTCTGACAGGATCAAAACCGTTGCAAGCGGTAGGGCTGCATATCCAGTGCCGGGCTCTGCCCTTGCAGCATGTCGCACAACAGCACGGCGGTAGTGGCCGCCAGCGTCAGGCCCAGATGGCCGTGACCGGTGGCAAACCACAGGCCGGGCTGCTGCGGTGCCGGGCCGATAATGGGCAGGGTATCCGGCAGCGAGGGGCGGTTGCCCATCCACACCGTCATGTCCGCGGTGGAAAAATCGCCGACAATCCGCCGCGCCTTGTCCAGCAGGATGTGGGCACGCCGCCAGTCTGCCGGCGCATCGCGGTGCGCCAGCTCCACCGTGCCGGCCAGGCGCAGGCCGCCACCCGCCATCGGCAAAATGACAAAGCTCTCGCTGGCACACTGGATGAAGTGATGCAGCCTCACCCCGGCCTTGGGCAGATTAACGTGATAGCCACGTTCGCTTTCCAGCGGCACGCGGTAGCGGTGCTGACGGGTAAAGCGGTCGCTCCATACGCCGCAGGCAATCACCGTGGCGGCTGCCGACATGCGGCCATGGCTGGCTGTTTCCACCCCGCTCACACGCCCATTCCCTTCGACCGTCGCCAGCACCTCATCCTGCACAAAGCGTCCACCGGCACGGACAAAGGCATCAAACAGACCACGGCTGAAGGTGTAGGGGTCGTCCACATGCGACCAGTCCGGCACCCGTACTGCGCATTGCCATTCCGCGGCCAGCAAGGGTTCCTGCTCCAAGAGCTGGCTGCGTGACAGGGCCTGCCACTGCACGCCGTGACGGCGCTTTTCCTGCCAGGCAGGCAGGGCCGCATCGAATTCCTGTTGATTACGGTAGAGGGTGAGGTTGCCGTGGCGCCGCCACATGGCACCCAGCCCGGCCTGGGCGATCAGTGCTGCGTAGTCCTGATTCACCCGGCCCAGCAAGGCGGACAGATCGCGGGTGAGCGTGGCCACCCGGCTGGGGCGGCTGGCGGCTAAAAAGCGCAGCAGCCAGGGCAGCAGGCTGGGCAGATAGCGCCAGCGCAGGGCCAAGGGGCCCAGTGGGTCCAGCATCCAGCCCGGCACCTTGCGCAGCACGCCGGGTTCGGCCAGCGGAATCACATCGCTGATGGCAAAGGCACCGGCATTGCCATAACTGGTTTCCATGGCCGGTTCGCCACGGTCCAGCAGGGTGACGGCAAAGCCCGCCAGTTGCAGTTGCAGGGCAATGGCGAGGCCCACCACCCCTGCTCCCACTACGATGACTTCGTCTCCCGCAGCAAGGCTATGCGCCATGGCTCAGCCCTCCCGCACGCCATTGACCAGCCGGCGCAGCGCCAGCGGATTGGCATGTTTAAGGGCTGTTGGCAGTAGTGCATCCGGCAGATCCTGATAGCACACCGGCCGCAGGAAACGCTGGATGGCCGCCGTGCCGACCGAGGTGGAACGCACATCCGAGGTGGCCGGGAACGGCCCGCCATGCACCATGGCATCACACACTTCCACCCCGGTGGGCCAGCCATTCACCAGGATGCGGCCCGCCTTGCGCTCCAGCACCGGCAGTAGCACACGCGCCAGAGCGATATCGTCGTCATCCAGTTGCAGCGTGGCGGTGAGCTGGCCTTCCAGCGCCTCGGCCAGTTGCAAGCTCTCCGCCTCGTCACGGCATTGCACGATCAGCGCGGCAGCGCCGAACACTTCTTCGCGCAAGGCCGGGTTGGCCAGGTATTCCGTCGCAGTCACCTGCAGCAGCTGTGCCTGGCACTGGTTCGGTCCGCTGGGCAATACGCCCTTGGCCACCGTGCTGGCGTGGCGGGACAGGTTGTCCACCCCGTCCTGATACGCCGCCCAGATGCCCGGTGTAAGCATGGTTTGTGCCGCACTGTGTTGCAGCAGCTCGGCCGCGGTGGCAACAAACTGCTCCAGTGCCGGCCCCTGTACGGCGATCAGCAGACCGGGATTGGTACAGAACTGCCCTGCCCCCAGCGTCAGCGAGCCGACAAAACCCTGTGCCAGCACATCGCTGCGCGCCTGCAGGGCTGCTGGCAGCAGGAACACCGGGTTGGTGGAACTCATTTCGGCATAGACCGGGATCGGCTCCGGGCGATTCTGCGCTGCCCGACACAGCGCCAGACCGCCAGCACGCGATCCGGTAAAGCCCACGGCCTTGATACGCGGATCGCCCACCAGACCCTGCCCCACTGCGCGGCCACTACCAAACAGCAGGGCGAACACCCCGGCAGGCAGCTCACAGCGGGCCAGCGCCCGCACGATGGCTTGTCCGGCCAGCTCGCTGCTGCCGGGGTGGGCGCTGTGCGCCTTGACGATGACCGGACAACCGGCCGCCAGCGCCGAGGCGGTATCGCCACCGGCCACCGAAAACGCCAGCGGGAAATTGCTGGCGCCGAACACCGCCACCGGCCCCAGCGGAATCTGGCGCTGGCGCAGGTCGGCACGCGGCAGCGGCTGGCGTGCAGGCTGGGCCGGGTCTACCCGCACATCCAGCCATTCGCCTGCACGCACGGTACGGGCAAAGCTGCGCAACTGGCCGCAGGTGCGGGCACGCTCGCCCTGCAAGCGGGCGCGTGACAGGCCGGTTTCTTGCATGGCGCGGTCGATCAGGGCATCGCCCAGCGCTTCGATTTCCTCGGCAATGGTTTCCAGCAACTGCGCCCGCTGCGCTGGCGTGGTTTCGCGGTAGACATCAAACGCAGCCCAGGCCAGCGCGCAGGCTTGCGCCAGCTGTGCCGCATCGGCACCGGCATAGGCCGGCTCCAGCGCCAGCCCGCTGGCGGGGTCAATCCCGTGGCTAGCCTCGCGCATGCCGGCAACAGCTTGTCCGCCAATCAGCATCTTGCCTGTCAGATTCATATGGTTTCCTGCACCTTCGATGACTGCTAATGAGGTAAACCCGGCCACGCCACAGCGGCATGGCACAGGTAGTCAGAGACAGGCTCAGGCCACATTCAGGCCGGCCGACCAGTTGCGATACCACTCGCGGAACAGCGTGTACTGGGTTTCGGCATAGCGGCGCTGGGCTTCGCTCAGCACGTCGGTTTCGTTAAAGTGCAGGCTGTATTCGGTATCGCCGTTCAGCACCATCAGGTACTTGTAATACAGCACCAGATCGCAGCCTTCATCGAAGGAGGACAGCACCGCCAGCGCGGATTCCAGCTCGCGCGCCTGACGGCGCGCCACGGCATCGCCCTTGGCGGCGGCCTTGCTCAGGGCTACCAGATGCAGCACCTCGCGCGGCAGCGCATTGCCAATGCCGGTAATGGCGCCGGTGGCATTGCAGTTGACGAAGCCATGCACCACCTGGGTGTCCACCCCCACCATCAGCGTGACCTGATCATCCTGCGAGGTGATGTGCTCGGCGGCGTAGCGCATGTCGGCAGCACCGCCGAACTCCTTGAAGCCAATCAGGTTGGGATAGCTGCGACGCAGCTCGAAGAACAGGTCGGCGCGGGTGGCAAAGCCGTAGTAAGGGCTGTTGTAGATGACGGCGGGCAAATTGGGCGCAGCGGCGAGAATGGCGGAAAAGTGGGCTTTCTGGGCGGCAGGCGAAGCACCACGCGACAGCACCCGCGGAATCACCATCAGGCCATGGGCGCCAACGCGGGCGGCATGGGCGGCGTGGGACACTGCCTCGCGGGTATTCACCGCGCCGGTGCCGACAATGGTGGGCACGCCGGCAGCTACCAGCCGGGCCACGCCCTCCTGGCGCTCGGCTTCGGTCAAGAGCGGCCAGTCACCCATCGAGCCGCAATACACTACGGCGCTCATGCCAGCGGCAATCAGCTCGCGGCCCTTGGCTACTAGGGCGTCAAAGTCCGGCTTGCGCTCGGCGGTACATGGGGTCATCAGGGCCGGGATGCAGCCGGTGAAAATGTTGTCGCTCATTATTTTGCTCCTTGCAGCTTGTCTGTATGTGTGTGGGGGATGTCGGTATGACGCGGGGCTCAGATGCCCCAGGCAAAAGGGTCTTGCTCGTCAATCAGCAGCGTGCTGATTGCGGTGATGTGGGCGCGTCCGGTAATGAAGGGGCGAATCAACTCGCCCTCGCGCTGGTAATGGCCGACAAACTGGCTGCCGGTAATGCTGGCCTGCACCCAGTGCGCGCCTTCGGCCAACTTGCCGTCGGCTGCCAGGCAGGCCAGCTTGGCGCTGGTGCCGGTGCCGCAGGGCGAGCGGTCGTAGGCCTTGCCCGGACACATGACAAAGTTGCGGCTGTCAGCGCTGGCATCATCGGCAAACAGCTCCACGTGGTCGATCAGCGCGCCATCGGCGCCAGTGATGCCCTGTGCTTCCAGCGCCTTGAGCATGGCCCAGGTGAAGGTGGTCAGCGCCTCGACATTGGCCATTTCCAGCGTCATGCCGTGTTCGGACACAAGGAAGAACCAGTTGCCGCCCCAGGCAATATCGCCGTGGAACACACCGTAGCCGGGCAGTTCCACCGCCACTTGCTGGCGGTAGCGATAAGCCGGCACATTGCCCAGCGTCACCGCGCCATCTTCATGCAAGGTGGCACTGACCGGCCCCACCGGGGTGTCGATCTTGTGCACGCCCGGCGCAATCAGGCCCTGGTAATGCAGCGAGGCGATCAGGCCGATGGTGCCGTGGCCGCACATGCCCAGATAACCGGTGTTGTTGAAGAAGATCACTCCGCAAGTGGCATCCGGCGACACCGGCGGGCAATACAGCGCGCCCACCAGCACCTCGCTGCCACGCGGCTCCAGCAAGCAGGCCCGCCGCCACTGGTCGTGCTGCTGGCGCAATACTTCGCGCTGCGCGGCCATGCTGCCACCGCCCAGATCGGGAAAACCGCGCATCACCAGCCGGGTGGGTTCGCCCCCGGTGTGGGAATCGATGATGTGTATCTCTTGCATATACCTGTCCATTCCAGAAACGTGAATGACGGATGGCGGGCAGATGCACCAGGCGCGGAACGTGCGCGGCCATGCCGTGCAGTGCCTTGATTCCATTGCATCTTCGTGCCGCATCCGTCTTCGTCAGCACCTGCATAGAATGGCTGCATTGCGGCCCGGAATCTTGATGGTTATCATCAGCGAGAATGACGAAATCAGCACAATTGCTGTTTCCGGGATAAAAACTCCCCCACTGAGGGGAGGCAAGGCAAAGGGGAAAGAATGACTGGCGATACGCTGGAAACCATCGCGCGCTGGCAGGAGAAAATGCGCCCTGCCTCCATTGCAGAACTGCTGGCGGGGCTGGGGCCACTGCTGCCGGTACTGGACCTGATCCCCAATGCCGCCATTTTCATCAAGGACAGCCAGGCACGTTATCTGCTGGCCAACCAGACGCTGGTGGAGCGCTGCGGCCTGAAAAGCCGGCAGCCACTGCTGGGCAAGACCAGTGCCGAGGTTTTTCCGGCCCAGTTGGGGCCGGTGTATACCGCGCAGGACATGAAAGTGCTGGAGGGTGGACTGGTTCTGGAAAGCCAGCTGGAACTGCATCTGTTCAAGAACCGCGAACCAGGCTGGTGTCTGACTTACAAATGGCCGCTATACAGCCAGGACAATGCAATCATCGGGCTGATCGGCATTTCGCTGGACCTGCAATCGGCCAGCAAGACCCACCCGGCCTACAAGCGGCTGGTGGCGGTGGACGAGTTCATTCGCCAGCACTTCAACCGCCCGCTCAGCATGGCAGAGCTCACCGCCATTGCCGGCGTGTCCGCCGCCCAGCTGGAGCGCTACTGCAAAAAGGTGTTTCATCTGACACCACGCCAGATGATTCACAAGGCGCGGCTGGAACATGCGCACCGCCTGCTGCATAGCGACATGCCCATCACCGATGTCGCCCTGCACTGCGGCTACACCGACCACAGTGCCTTCAGCCGCCAGTTCAAGGCACTCACCGGCCTTACCCCGCGCCAGTATCGCCAGGCCACCGGACAGGACTGAACCATGCACAAGGCCCCCGCTGTGCGGCGGGGGCCTTGTTCCTGCGCGACCAGGCAGCTGCCACAGCGGGCTGAGCACCCGCCCCGGCTGCTCAGCCCGGCAGCTCGGGCAGCGGCAAGTTCACCCACTCCTTGTCGCAGGTGCTGCCGCTTTATTGCGCCGGCGACAGGCGCTGAGCACTGGCGGCAGTGTCCTGCTGATTGTCAGGGCCGATAAGGCTGGTGGCGAGGCTGTTGAAATCCAGCGGCAAGGCAAGGGCCGAGCGCGCTGGCTGATAGCTGGCGGCGTCGTTGACATCGCCTTGTCCGCTATAGCGTGCAATCTGCGGCCACGGATACACCGGCCGCGTGGCCTTCAGTGCCGCCCACGGCTTGGCCAGCGGGCTGCTGGCCATGATTGGCAGATGCAAGGTGGGCGGTGCCAGGCCAGGCTTGCCTTTGGCCGGCAGCTTGCCCGGCGGCGGGCCCGCCATGAAATCCGGCTCGGGCTGCGCCAGCTTGCCGGTAATCAGCGCCTCCGGCGCGTGCTGCAGCTCGGTCCATGCCATCAGCGGGCTGAGCACATCTACCTGGTTATAGCCATCACCACCACCGCAGTGGCTTACCCCGGGCAGCAGGAACAAGCGCATGAAGCTGTCGGTAGCCGCTGCGCCCAGCTGTTGCTGCACGCCCTGGTAATAGGCCAGCGACACGGCAGGCGTAATCGAGGTATCCGCCAGCCCGTGCCACAGAATCAGCTTGCTGCCACGTCGCTGGAAAGGCAGCAGATTGGTATTGGCAGCGTTGTACAGGGGAGCCAGCTGGGCTAGTTTCCGGAAGGTGGCGTCATCAAACCGCAGCTGTTGCAGATTGCCCATGGCCAGGTCCACCTGCGGCAGAATCAGGTAGCTGATAGCCAGCGAGGCCATGTCCTGACTCATCGACTTGCCTGCTGCGCTATTGGGCAGCATCCATTGCAGCTCGGACCCCGGCAAGGCACCGCCTATCGTCAGGCGGCGGCCGGCGGCATCCAGCGGGCCGTCATACAGCTTGCGTGCCACCGCCACTTCTTCGGCGCTCAGGCACTGGCTGCTGTCCTTGGCCGCGGCCGGGCACTGTGCCCAGGCCGGGTCCACCTTGCAGCTGAGCGGGTCTTGCAGCAGGCCGTCCTTTACTCCGGAACCCTCGGCGCAATGCGCCAGCACGGCACGGTGCAGAATGCCCAGCCGGTTTTGCAGCAGGATGTTACTGCCATCCGCACGCTGATTGGCCACCACATTCCAGGCGTGATACAGCGAATTTTGCAGCTGGAACAAGGCAGCTGGCGCGCCGGCTGCCACACCGTCAAAGTCGTCCGGATAACGCTGTGCCTCCATCAAGGCTTCACGGCCACCATCGGAGCAGCCGACGAAATAGGCAAAGCGTGCCGGCTGGCCATAAAAGGCCTTGATCAAGGCCTTGGCCACCAGCGCGGTCTGGTGATTGGCGCGGTAGGCAAAGTCGATGCGTTTTTGTGGATCAGCCCCGAAACTGGCCTGATCCGGGCCCGTCATCGAGCCCTTGTGGCCCATGTCATTGCCTGACACCACGAATTCGCCATTCAGCGCCGGGCCACAACGGCCAGCATTGCTGATGCCCACGCGGGTCATGCCACACAGGCCGCCGCAACCGCCTTGCAGATAACGCTGGGTCCAGCCCTTGAGCGGCAGGTCTACCTCGAAGCCGATGGCCGGGGCGATGGTCCCTTCCACCTTGCAAAAATCACCCTTGGGTGTTGCCACCACACTGGCATTGCTGATGCTGACCGGCGCATCGGCCACGCCATTCAAAGCCTGCTGACCCAATGCGCTACAACTGATCAGCGCCGGCTGTGGCGGCAGGCTTTGATAATCAGCCGCCTGCGCCAGTTGCGGCAACAGTACCGTACACAGCAGCGATAGCCAGGCTAGCAGGGGCAGATAGCGCCGGCGGCTCAGCACGCGAGCACCAGCACGATTGGGATTGTTCACTTTGCACACTCCTGTTTCACATCCGGATCAAACGGGAATTACTATCATTCAACCGCCAGTCAGTCATGCAGTTTTGCCGCACTTTGCCTGCCTTTACACACGACAATACCACCCTGGAAACACAGCATAGCCCATGACACATGCCTGGCGCAGCGCCCCGCCGGCAGCGCGACATAACACGGCAACGCAGGTTCACTGATTGGCAACACAGCCCCCATTCCCCTGCCCTAGATTACTGCCTGCAATAACAAGAATTGTCACAACAACGCATTGCAGTTCTGCGATAGAGGAGAAACCATGCAGCAATCCACTTTCAAACTGAGCCTGGCCGCCTGTGCCGTACTCACCACCCTGAGCGTCCATGCCGAAGACAGCAGTGTCACCGTGTATGGCGTCATCAGCGCCTCGCTGGAGTCGGTAGGCGCGTCCGGCGGCAGCGGCGGCAGCAAAACCACCACTACCCGCGTCACTGACAACAACTCCCGCATCGGCTTTCGTGGTAATGAAGACCTGGGCAATGGCCTGAAAGCGATCTGGCAGGTGGAATCCAGCCTGCGCAACTTCGAACAGGGCGGCACGACCGACTGGGGCCAGAGCGCCACCCTGGCCACCCGCAACAGTTTTGTCGGCCTGGCCAGCGAGCAGTATGGCCGCCTGATTGCCGGTTATAACGATACCGTCTACAAATCGCTGGTGGGCAGTACCGCCGACTTCGGCATCGACGTCATGGCCGGCACCATTGCCGATAGCTGGGGCACCGGACCGGGTTTCTACCAGCTGTTCAGCCGTGGCGAAACCCGCCTGAAAAACTCGGTGCATTATGTATCACCCACTCTGTCCGGCTGGCAGGGCGGCGTATCCTACGGCGTGGATGAAACCGAGACCAACAACACCAACCGCAGCCGCCTGAGCCTGGCGGTGAAATATGGCGATGGTCCGTTCAAGGCCGGTTTCGGCTGGGATCGCCAGTTTGATACCGCCGGCTACGAGCAAAGCAACGCCGGTACTGCCGCCAGTGGCAAGCATGTCGACTTCGCCAAGCTGCTGGCACAATGGACTTTCAGCAGCACGGGTACACTGGTGGGTGCCGGGGTGGAACGTGGCAGCTATGAATCCGCCACCGGCGGCCAAACCCAGACCCAGACTGGCTGGACAGTAGGCATCAGCCAGCCGCTGAGCGAACGCCTGGCGCTGAAAGCCTCGTACAGCAAGCTGGGCAGCCTGAACAATGCCAGCAATGCCGACGACTACAAGGCCACACAGTGGGTATTGGGCGCCGCCTATGCCGCCACCAAGCGCACCAGCTTTTACACCTATGCCACCCGCCTGAGCAATGGCGCACTGCAAAACGCCAACTTCGGTTTCAGCCCGCTCACCACCAGCAGCAGCGCGGTGGACATTGGCAAAGGCAATACCCTGCACACCGTTGGCGTGGGCATGTCCACCGCCTTCTGACCGGTGTGGCTGCCAACCCTGCTGGCAGCCAATACTCGACAACGGCTGGCTCCTGCCAGCCGTTTTTCTTGCCCATGGCGGACAAGGGCCAGCCAGGCTGCGGCCATCAACACGCGGGGCACAAAGCTGCCCTGCCCCTTCACCGCACGGCTTCCCATAAAAAATGCCACCCCGCAGGGTGGCCAACACAGAGAGTGACGTTTACGACAGCAAACGTCAGTCGATATAACGCAGGCCGGCCTTGGCCAGCGGCT
>NZ_RFAR01000104.1 GCF_003693445.1 Aquitalea palustris
CCAAAGAAAAGGCGACCCGCAGCGCGTCGAATTCCCGCTCCAGCCGTGCCGCAGCAGTGACGGGACCCGGCGCGGAGCCACAGGCCATGCTTTTCCGTTCGCCGCGCGGAAAGCGGCAGGCAAACCATCATCCGTGTGAGCGGATACTCGCCCGGTGTTCTTCGCGGCGACATAAAAAGATAAAACCAAGTTCGCGGCTCCCGCCCGTGTCGGCTCGCGCGGACAGCGCCTGGTCTCGTGTTATCTCTCTGCTTTTCCCGATGCGGCAGCCTGGCTGTTTCCTGTGTGTAGAAAGCAACAGTGCTCATGCTGTTGCATTAAATGTATATTCATATTTGCGTAAATGAATATACATTTAACCACCCCTGCAGCGGACACCAGATAAAAAACGGACAGGGTCTGACGACAAAGGAGACATGAATGCAAGACAAGTATTCCATCGACTGGGTGCCAGATTCGGCACGTCACGGTCAACCGTTTCAGCAATTTACCCTGTGGCTTAGCGCAAATTTGCAGATCACTGCGATTGTGGATGGCGCACTGGCTGTCGTGTTTGGCGTACACGGCATCACTGCATTGCTGGGGCTATTGCTTGGCAATGTGCTGGGTGGTGCCGTGATGGCGCTGCATGCCGCACAGGGGCCTCGGCTGGGTCTGCCGCAAATGATTACCAGCCGGGTACAGTTTGGCGTGAAAGGTGCGGCCTTGCCCTTGCTGCTGGCCATCTTCATGTATCTGGGTTTTGCCACTACAGGCACAGTGCTGTCTGGCCAGGCGATCAACCGCATTCTCGGCACCGATGGTTCGCCGGTGGGGATGGTGGTGTTCGGCGTGATTACCGGAGTGATCGCCATTGCTGGTTACAATGTGATTCACAAGCTGGGGCGCATTGCCAGCGTGGTGAGTGTTGCCGGTTTTGGCTTTCTGGCCTGGCGCTTGCTATCCGCGCACCCGCTGGACACCTTGCTGGCTGGCCCGGATGGCGATATTGGCCAACTGCTGCTGGCGATGTCGTTGTCGGCTGGTTGGCAGCTGACTTTCGCACCGTATGTGGCGGATTACTCGCGCTATCTGCCTGCGGATACACCTACCGGGAAGGTTTTCTGGCCGGTTTTCCTCGGCACGGCCATCGGTGCGCAATGTGCCATGACCTTCGGTGTGCTGGTGGCTGGAGCCGGTGGTTCCTTCATCAAGAATCAGGTGGGGTTTATGGGCGAGTTGGCTGGTCCGGCACTGGCCATGGTGATTTATTTTGCCATTGTGGCCGGTAAATTGACGGTGAATTGCCTGAATGCTTACGGTGGTTTCATGTGTTCGCTCACCATTGTCAGCGGCATGAATGGCGCTAGAAGTTACTCGCCCAGAACGCGTCAATTGGTGATCGCGCTGTTCATCATGCTGAGCGTGGTCTTGGCGGTGTTTGCCAGTCATGATTTCCTGGCTAATTTCAAGAATTTCGTTTTGCTGCTGCTGGTGGCTTTTGTGCCATGGAGTGCGGTCAATCTGATCGATTACTACCTGATCTCCCGCGAAAGAGTAGATATCCCTGCTTTGTACCGGGCAGATGGGCGCTATGGCGCGTACAACAGGCCGGCATTGATTAGCTACGGTGTGGGTATTCTGTCGCAAGTGCCATTTATCAGTCAGGCCATGTATACCGGTTTTGCTGTCAAGCTGTTGGGTAACACGGATATTTCCTGGATTGTAGGCCTGCTGGTGACTGCACTGGTTTACTACCCCTGGGCAAAGCGTACTACGCAGGTACCTGCTGCCATGATTTTTCCGAGTCGTTAGCTTGCCAGAGCTGCCGGACAGGGGGGTAGCTGTCCGGTTTTTCTGGGCTGCTTTGCTGTGACTATGGCGGGCAGCACTATCATTGTGCGAGGTTAGCGGCATGAGGGAATGGGTACCTGACCATAACCGGCCCGCCGCGTAGCTGCTTTGGGCTGATTTGCCTTTAGCCGGGCAAGCGAGCGGCACGTAGTTCGGAGCAGGTCGGCCGATCCCTTGTAAAAACACAGCGTTCAATATCCTGACATTAAGCGCAGGCGGCTTTCCCGTTACACTCTAGTCTCAGTCCACCGCTTGATCCCACCATCTTCCAAGTGCAAAGGCTCCACCATGACCAACCTTTCCCTCTACCCGATTACCCGCAAATGGCCAGCCAGCCACCCGGACCGGCTGCAACTTTATTCGCTGCCCACTCCCAATGGCGTGAAAGTATCCATCATGCTGGAAGAGTGCGGCCTGCCGTACGAGGCGCATCGGGTCAGCTTTGACAGCCAGGACCAGTTCAGCCCGGAATTCCTGTCTCTCAATCCCAATAACAAGATTCCGGCGATTCTGGACCCGCACGGACCGGGTGGTCAGCCGCTGGCCTTGTTCGAATCCGGCGCCATCCTGCTGTATCTGGCCGAAAAAACCGGTCAATTCCTGCCGGCTGATCCGGCACGGCGCTACGAAACCATCCAGTGGCTGATGTTCCAGATGGGTGGGGTGGGGCCGATGTTTGGCCAGTTGGGCTTCTTCCATGCCTTCGCCGGCAAGGAGTACGAGGACAAGCGCCCGCGTGACCGCTATGTGGCGGAATCGCGTCGCTTGCTGGGTGTGCTGGATGCACGGCTGCAAGGGCAGAGCTGGATCATGGGGGATGACTACACCATTGCCGACATCGCCATCCTGCCCTGGGTGCGCAATCTGGTAGAGCGCTACGGCGCAGGTGATTTGGTGGGCTATGCCGATTTTGCCGAGGTGCAGCGCGTGCTGGCGGCTTTTGTTGCCCGGCCAGCTGTAGCGCGTGGCTTGGCTGTGCCGCAGCTTGGCTGAGGTTTTGGCCAGGTAACATTACCGACACTAGTGCATTGTCATTACCGGCCAGGCGGCTTATTGTCAGCCTTTGTCCATGAGTTGCCGGGAGTGATCGATGAAATACTTGCTATCCCGCCTGCTGGCCAGCGTGATGCTGGCCTGGGCTTGCCTGTCCTCTGCGGGGGCGGCCGAGCTGGATGAGGCCGCGTTGGCTGGCCATTACTGGCTGAAGAATGTGCGTGAAGTGGGCGGCGAGTTGCTGCTGCGGCCGGATGCCAGTTTTGAATGGTCGCTCACTTATGGCGCAGTCGATCAGTTCGCCCAGGGCAAGTGGCGGGTGGAGGGGGGCAAAGTGCTGTTGCAGGCGGCATCCCCGCAGGGCTCTCCGCGCTTTCGGCTGTTTGAGGAAGACGAGCTGAATATCCGCAAGCCAGCAGAAGCTGGCAGCTGGGTGGCGATAGTCGGCATGCCGCGGGTGGGCCCGGCTGCCGGCATGGAAGTGATGTTTGAAAGTGCCAGTGGCAAGCAATGGCAGGCGGTGAGCGATCGTAGCGGCGATGCCATCGTGCAGGTGCCGGCTGGCGAAGCCTGGGCGCGTGCGGGCTTGCGGCGGCAAGGGGATAAGGGGGAATGGCAGTGGTTTGCCATCCCGGCCACCCGGGCCGAGGCCAGACTGGCAGCCTTCGCCATCGATGATATCAGCCAGATTGCGCCGCAGCCCTTTCAGCAGCTGACGCTGCTGCCGGTGGCCGGCACCTTGCAGAGCGAGGATGGCGGGCTGGTGTATTCACGCTGAGTGCTGGCGCTGGCCAGTTGGCAGCGGGGCCGGGACGCTGTGATGGACGCGTTGCTTCAGCCGCACCGCGCACCGCTTTAGCTACACAACGAAAATGGCCCGTCAGGGCCATTTTCGTTTCCCAGAGCAACCGGCCTTAGCTGCGTTTGACCAGCCTTACCATCAGCAGCAGTACCACCGCACCGATAGTCGCCACGATGATGCTGCCCACCATGCCATCGCCGGCACCAATTCCCAGGCTGCGGAACAAAAAGCCTCCCAGATAGGCACCGATGATGCCGACCACCATGTCGCCAAACAGGCCAAGCCCCTCGCCCTTTACCAGCAAGCTGCCCAGCCAGCCGGCGATGATGCCGACCAGCAGAAACCAGATAAGGTGCATATTTTTTCTCCCTGTGTGCTTGGGTTGATGCAACCCGACGGCATCAGCCTAGCAGGCTGCTGGTTTAGTTGCAATATTTGAAAACTGTTAATGTTATTTGTTTAATGTTGGGGCGTAAAAAAACCGGGAAACCCCGGTTTTCATGGCTGCGGCTCTGCGCGAACAGCTTACAGTGCCGGCATGCTATAGCCTTCGATCTTGGCGGCTTGTACCAGGCCGGCCAGATACTCGTGCATGGCCTTGTTGCCGGCCATCTGGGTCAGGTATTGCTGCAGGCGTTCCTTGATGTCGTCAAAGCCGATCTGGCCGCCCTGGGTACGTTCGTTGACCTGGATGATGTGGAAACCGAACTGGGTTTGCACCAGGTTCGGGGTGATCTGGCCGGCTTCGGTGCTGAATACGGCTTGTTCGAATTCCGGCACCATCTGGCCACGGCCAAACTGGCCGAGGCTGCCGCCTTGTTGGCCGGACGGGCAGGTGGAGTGCTCGCGGGCCAGGTCGGCAAAGCGGGCCGGGTTGGCTTGCACTTCGGCCAGCACGCCTTCGGCCTTGGATTTGGCCAACATATTGCCCAGCTCGTCGCCAGCACCCAGCGGGAACAGGATGTGGCTGGCCACGGCGGATTCGCCGCTGGCAAAGCGTTCCGGGAATTCGTCGTAGAAGGCGCGGCAGGTGGCTTCGTCCACCGGCTCAACCTGGATTTCCTTTTCCAGCAGGGCACCGATGGCTGCGTTCGGATTGGCGGCATCCAGGCCTTCGGCCTTGGCTTTTTGCAGCAGCAGTTCGCGCAGGATCAGTTCTTGTACGGTGGCATCGCGCGGATTGGGCGCGTCTGCGTGGTTTTCCTGCTCAGCCTGCACCATGGCTTCGGTGATTTCGACGCCGTTAACGATAATGGCCATGAGATTTTCCTGTGTGGGAGGGTAAGTGAGACGCTGCAAAATGTACGGCGTAGTGAAGTAGGGCATTAAATGGGGCTGCAGGGGCGGATGTCAATAGTGTCCAGTGATTCCGCTTGCATTGGCGGCAAATTGCTAATCATTGTTAATGCCATGGCCGGCTTATTACAAAAACACATTTTCCCCTGTCCGCTTAAGCAGTACTTCATCTGCGGGCGTTTCAATGTCTGGCATCAATAGAACAAGGACGCCGGGCATGAAGCGATTCAGCTGGAAAACCCATCCCCTTGCCACAGTCATGCTGCTGATGGCGCTGGCCTTTCTGTTTTGTCACGGGCTGTATATTTCCTGGCCGGACAATTACTTCGCCTGGCGGCACGAGCTGATGCTGCTCAGCGGCGTCGAGCTGATCACGCTGATGTCGCTGGGCATGCTGCTGGGCATGCGCCCGCTGTGGCTGGAAAAACTGTGGGGCGGGCTGGACAAGCTCTACGGCTTGCATCGCCGGCTGGGCATTGCCGCCGGGCTGATGCTGTCGGCGCACTGGCTGCTCGACCTGTCGCCGCGCTGGCTGATCCAGCTGGGCTTGATCGCCCCAA
Source organism: Aquitalea palustris (assembly GCF_003693445.1). Classification (GTDB taxonomy): domain Bacteria; phylum Pseudomonadota; class Gammaproteobacteria; order Burkholderiales; family Chromobacteriaceae; genus Aquitalea; species Aquitalea palustris. The sequence goes on from NZ_RFAR01000104.1 coordinate 5,485, forward strand.
GGGGGCGGCATGGCGGCCCGCAGCTGTTTTCCTGGACCAGCCTTGCCAAGCAGGTGGGCGAGTGGGCGGCCTGGGCGGTGCTGGGCCTGGTCATCATCGCCTTGCTGCGCATGGTGCCGTATGGCTTCTGGCGCAAGCTGCACAAGCTGTTTGCCCCGGTATACCTGATGGGGGCTTTTCATAGCGCCATCCTGATTCCGCTGTCTTTCTGGTGGACGCCATTGGGCTGGCTGCTGGCGCTGCTGCTGCTGGTGGGCGGCTATGCCGCACTGCTTTCCCTGCGGCGCAAGGTGGGCAGCCTGCAACGGCATGTCGGAACCATCACGGCGGTGGAGAGTTTGCCGGGCAATATGCTGGAGCTGCGTTGCACCGTACCGCGCTGGCCTGGTCACCTGGCGGGTCAGTTTGCCTTGCTGCGGCTGGATGCCGCGGAAGGTGCCCATCCTTTCACCATTGCATCGGCCTGGCAGGGCCAGGGTGAGTTGCGCTTTGTCATCAAGGCCTTGGGCGATTACACCAGCAGCTTGCCCGGCCGGCTGCAGCCGGGGGCCGAAGTGGTGCTGGAGGGACCCTATGGTGGTTTTACCGGTGGGCGGGAAGGGTTGGCGGCGCAAGGTGCACAAGTATGGGTGGCCGGTGGTGTGGGCGTGACGCCATTCCTGGCCTGGTTGCAGGCGCAGTGGCAGCCATTGCACGCGCCGGTGGATTTCTTTTATTGCGTGCGCCATGCCGGTGAGGCGGTCAGGCTGGACGAACTACGCCATGCCTGCGCGCGGCTGGGGGTGCGGCTGCACCTGCTGGAAAGTGACCATGGCCAGCGGCTGACTGCGCAGGCCTTGCCATCGACGGCGGCTGATGTGTGGTTTTGCGGGCCAGAGGGCCTGGGGCAGAGTCTGCAACGCCAGCTGGCCAGTCGCCCGCAGCCGCCGCGTTTCCACCACGAGGCGTTTTCCTTGCGCTGAGCGTGGTGGGTGCGGCTAGAACAGGTCGATATCGCCGCTGGCGACTTCTGCCTGCTGGACGAAGCCTTGCAGCTGCAGGGCTTCAAACTGGTTGACCTGGTTGCGGCCATTGGTTTTGGAGTGGTACAGCGCCTTGTCGGCGCGATCAATCACCTGGGCTGGTACGAAGCACTGGTCGAGCTGGGTAAAGCCTATGCTGACCGTAACCTGCCCCACCTGCGGGAAGGGCTGATTGGAGATGCGTTCAGCAAAGCCCTCCAGAATGGCCTGGGCCTTTTCTGCGCTGACCGCGCGGAACAGGATGGCGAATTCCTCGCCGCCATAGCGGTACAGGCCGTCTTCTTCGCCAAAGTACTGCTGCATGCGCTGTGCCAGCATCAGCAGTACTTCGTCGCCGATGATATGTCCGTAGCTATCGTTGACCCGCTTGAAATGATCGATGTCCAGCAAGGCGAGAAAGGGCAGTCGGGGTAGTTCGGCATGCTGGCTGGCGACCAGGGTATAAAGCTGGGCGTCGAACTTGCGGCGGTTGTTGAGTCCGGTCAGGGTATCGCTGTCCGAGGCGTGCAGCAGATTGAGGAAGTTTTCGTGAATGCGTGCCAGTGCCAGCAGCAGGGTGTGGTCGACTGCCGTGTCGTGATTCGGCGTGAGCATCAGCACGGCCACCACCTGGTTGACCTGGTAGAGCGGCACGCAGAGGCCGGTTTCGGTCTGGTAAACCGGCTGGCGTTCTTCCTGCTGCAGCAGGATGCGCAGTATCTTGCTGCTGGGTAATGCCCAGGGCTGGTTCGGCTGCACGGCCTGGTCGGAGTGATCCAGCTGGATGCGCCACCAGGGGTGGCCATCGATCCAGCGGCAGTTATAGAGCGCCACGGTGCAGTCGGGCATCAGTTCGCGCAGCGTGGTCAGCAGGCTGATTTCCAGCGTCCTGCGTTCGCGCTGGGCGGTCAGCTCGACCAGGCTGCCCAGTATTTCCGGTAGGGGAGAGCCTGTTGGCATGGTGTCCGGGGAGGTCCTGCTCATTTCCATGATGGTGGCCGGCACGGATGTGGCATTCATGACAAGGTGATGGATGCAGTATATGCAGCGCTGGCGGGTTTTTCCACGTTGGGGACGGCCATGCTTTCAGTCAGGACGTCCCGGTTTGCTTCAACTGCGACCGGTGCTGCCAAAGCCGCCTTCGCCACGTTCGGACTGGCTGAAATCATCCACCAGATTGAACTGCACCTGTACCACCGGCACGATGATCATCTGGGCGATGCGTTCCAGCGGTGCCAGGCGGAAGGCGGTATGGCCGCGGTTCCACACCGAGACAAACAGCTGTCCCTGGTAGTCGGAATCGATCAGCCCCACCAGATTGCCCAGCACGATGCCATGCTTGTGACCCAGGCCGGAGCGCGGCAGGATCATGGCGGCGAGTTTGGGGTCGGCAATGTGGATGGCCATGCCGGTGGGGACCAGCTGGGTTTCACCCGGGGCAATCAGCAGGTCCTTGTCGATGGCGGCACGCAGGTCTAGGCCGGCAGAGCCGGGAGTGGCGTAGTCGGGCAGGTTGTCGTGCAGGCGCGGGTCCAGCACTTTGACGTCTACAACAGGTTTCATGATGGTTTTCCTGCAATAAGGAGTGGGCAGGCAGGCACGCTGGCCTGCCTTGTCTAGGCATGTCGTCCGGAGGTTGCGACTCAGCGGTTCAGCATGGCGGCCAGGTGCTCGACGATGGCCCTGGCCACAGCGGGCTTGGGCATGTCCGGCAGCGCGTGCTCGCCGGCATCATCCAGCAGTACCACCTGGTTGCTATCCGCACCCATGGCGTGTTGCGCCAGATTGGCCACCAGCAGCGGCAGCCGTTTTTTCTTGCGTTTGCGCTCGGCAAATTCCAGCAGGTTCTGGCTTTCGGCGGCAAAGCCGACACAGAACGGCGCCGCCGGCAGACTTGCGACGGTTGCCAGGATGTCCGGGTTTTCTTCCAGTTCGATCACCGGCAGGCCGGCTTCTTTCTTGATCTTGTGCGCAGAGCGGTTTTTCACCCGGTAGTCCGCCACGGCGGCAACCGCGATGAAGATATCGGCCTGGCCCACTTCCCGCATCACGCTATCGTGCATCTGGCTGGCGCTGTCGACATTGATGCGTGTCATGCCAATGGGGGCCGGCATGCCGGTAGGCCCTGAAATCAGCGTGACTTCGGCGCCGGCATCACGGCAGGCACGGGCCAGCGCGTAGCCCATCTTGCCGGAGCTGATATTGGTGATGCCACGCACGGTGTCGATGGCTTCATACGTGGGGCCGGCGGTCAGCACCACTTTCTTGCCGGCCAGGCTTTGGGCGGTGAAGAAACCTTCCAGCATTTCGGCGAGCTCTTCCGGCTCCAGCATGCGGCCTTCGCCCACTTCGCCACAGGCCTGCTCGCCGGAGGCTGGCCCCCATACCGCCACCCCGTCGGCCCGCAGTTGGGCGACATTACGTTGGGTAGGCGGGTTCTGCCACATCTGGCGGTTCATGGCCGGGGCGACGATGAGCGGACAGGTCCGCGCGGCGGCCAGGGTAGAGATGAGGTCGTCGCTGACGCCATGCGCCAGCTTGAAGAGCAAATTGGTACTGGCCGGGGCAATCAGAAACACATCGGCGCGGCGCGACAGTTCGATGTGCGCCATGGCGTTGTCCGGGCGCGGGTCCCACAGGTCGCTGTAGACAGCATGGCCGGACAGGGCCTGAAAGGTAAGTGGGGTAACGAAACGGGTGGCTGCCTCGGTCATCACCACCTCGACCTGATGGCCGGCCTTGACCAGCAGGCGGGTCAGTTCGGCGGCCTTGTAGGCGGCAATGCCGCCGCTCACGCCAAGCAGGATGCGTCTGGCTGTCATGGGGCTTCTCAACGTGCTGTGCAGTAAAGGCGAAAGTGTACCGGATTTTGCCCAGAGCCGCGCTGCGGCTTGCAACTGGCCCTTGGCAAGGCGGGTGGCGGGCAGGGCGATGGATATGATGATTGCCGACTGCCTGCAAACAGGCTATGACCAGAGTAAGGGTGACACATTCATGTCCATCAATGATTGGCCGCTGGCCGAGCGGCCACGTGAAAAACTGTTGGCACAAGGTGCTGCCGCCCTGTCGGACGCCGAGCTGCTGGCCATTTTCCTGCGTACCGGTATTCGTGGCATGACGGCAGTGGACATGGCGCGGCAGTTGCTGGGGCAGTTCGGTTCGCTGGCGGCGCTGCTGGGTTGCCGGCTGGATGATTTCGAACGCTGTCCGGGCTTGGGCGCGGCGAAATATGCCCAGCTGATGGCATGCAAGGAGCTGGCGCGGCGGGCACTGGCCGAGGAAATGAATCTCAGTGATGCACTGCAAAGCCCGGCGGCGGTAAAGGATTACCTGCGCTGGGTGATCGGGCGGCGTGATGTCGAGGTGTTTGTGGTGTTGTTCCTGACGGCACAGCATCGGGTGATTACGGTGGAAGAGCTATTCAGCGGCACCCTGACCGAAACCAGGGTCTACCCACGGGAAGTGGTGCGGCGCTGTCTGCAGCACAATGCCGCCGGGGTGATCGTGGCACACAATCACCCCTCGGGCGTGGCAGAGCCGTCGGCGGCGGATCGCAGCCTCACCGACAGTCTGCGGGAAACGCTGGCGCTGGTGGATTGCCGCTTGCTGGACCATTTTGTGGTGACGGGCAGCCAGGCGGTGTCGTTTGCCGAGCTGGGCTGGTTGTGAAGGAGGGTGCGGACCGGTGTTGCGGCGGCCTGACAGTGCTGCGGTAGCTGACGGGCGCATCGGGTGGATGACTGTCGGCTGTGATCTTGTCTCTCAACTGCATCACAAGGAGCTTGCCATGAACATCCTGCGCTTGCTGAATGAGTCGGATTACATTCAGGTCAACAACCAGTTTATCAAGCCGGACCAGCACGGCGCCTCGGAAGAGTTTGCCGATGAGGACGATGTGGTGCTCGAGGCCCATGTCGATGGCCAGGACCTGGTGCTGACGCTTGGCGATCTGGAAGATGCCACGCCGCTGGCCGATGGCGGCTTCTGGCTGGAGGGCGTGGGGTATCTGCGCTTCCTGTCGCGCCAGAGCCTGCACTGACGCCTGCCTGCCATGGCTGTTATCCAAACCCGGTTTGCTCCGGGTTTTTGTTGCCTGTCACCCGGCCTGGCAGCAGTATTTTGCCTTGGGCCACGCGCTGGCTGCATGCAGTTTGATTTGTCTCAAATCCACGCACCGTTCTGGCTGCTAGAGTGTCGACTCTTATTCTAAGGGCATAATCTGCCGCATCGAGGGTGACATGGAAAAATTCAGGATCGGCATGATAGGCGCGGGTGTAACTGGTGCCCCGCTGCTCCGGCAACTGCTGGATGCCCCGTTTGTCGAGATGGTTGGGGTGGCTGATCTGGATTTGCGTCTGCCCGGTATCGAACTGGCCCGCGAACGCGGTGTACCGGTGACCAGCAACTTCATCGAGATCGCCGAGCAGGGCGATCAGGTTGACATCATCATCGACGTGACCGGCTCCCGCAAGGTGCGCGAAGACCTGCGCCGTTTCATGCAGTTTTCCGGCAACAGCCATACCGTGATCGTGCACGAGCGTATCGCCTTGCTGATGATGTCGCTGGGCGCGGGCAAGCAGGTGGAGACCCAGCACGAGGAATTGGGCTACTAAGCGCCGCTAACAAAAGCCCTGCTGCGGCCTTGCGCCTCTTTGCTCCTGGGGCGCTTCGCTGTTTTGTGAGCCGCCCCAGTTTCCGGCGGTGTCGTATGCAGCAAATAGAAAACCCGGCCACGGCCGGGTTTTTGCATGGCGCAACAAGCTGCAGTCTCAGCCGAAACCGCGCTGTTGCAGGCTCAGGTACAGCATGCCGGCAGTGATGGCATCGTTGAGCGCATCATGGCGCGGCAGGGCGGGGATTTGCAGGTCTTCGTTCAGCACCGACAGTCGCAGGTCGATATAGGCTCCCGGGTTCTGCTTGAACTTGTAATCGTAATAGCGGCCGGAGATTTCGATCTGACGATTAGGCAGGCCGATGCCGGTGATGGCGCGCACGTATTTGTTGAGCACTGCGACATCGTATTCCAGGTAATAACCGACCAGTGGCCGGCCGCCGATGAAGTCCAGCAGTTGCCGCACGGCGCTGTCGGCATCCAGGCCTTCGGACACGTCCATCGGGCGCAGGCCGTGGATGCTGATATTGCGGCTTTCCAGCTTGCGCGTGGGTTTGACCAGCACATAAAACGCCTGGCTGGACAGAATGCGATTGCCGCGCAGCCGCACCGCACCGATGGACAGCAGTTCTGCTTCCTGCACCTTGAGGCTGGTGGTTTCACAGTCCACGCTGACCACTTCCTCATCCAGTTCTTCAAACAGCGTGGCATAGCGCGGATCTTTCAACTGGCGGCGCTGCCATTGCCGCTTCAGCCGGGCCAGCATCAAAAGCTCCCCAGGCGGAAGTGATGGCGCAGCTGGGCGCGGAATTTTTTCACCACCCCCAGTGCATCCTTGAGCAGGTCGCGTTCCAGGGTGGAGAGCTGGTCTGGCTCAATCTGATTACCCGGCAGCTTGCCCAGCGATACTTGCTGCAGGCCCTGACTGAGCTTGAGGGTGAGCAGGAAAGACAGCGCTTCGGCAATTTCGCTGGCCAGCTCCTTGTCCAGATGGCCGGCTTCGGCCAGCGCGTGCAGGCGGTCGAAGGTGTTGCACTGGCTCAGGCCATGTTCCAGCGCCAAGGAGCGCACGCCATGCACCAGCGGGAAAATGCCGCCTTTTTTCAGGTCGAGCACGGCCTTGCCATTGCGCTCCTTGGTGAGCAGGTGGGAAAACAGCCCCAGCGGGGTGTCGAACTGCTCGATGGCGCGGGCGAAGCGCGAGAAGAAGCTGGCATCGTCACGCAACTGGCGCATGAGGTAGTCGTGGCTGCTCTCCAACAGGCTGGCATCGCCGGCCACGGCCTCCGCATCCACGTAAATGGCCAGATTCATCAGTGCGTGGCCATCCGGTTGATACACCCACTGGTGAATCTGTTGCTGCAGCTGGCTTTCAGTCAGCCGCCAGGCGGCATTGTTGACCATGATCTGCCCCTGGCAAGGCGGGTAGCCAAAGCGGGCCAGGGCGGCGGAAAAAGCCTCGCAGATGGCGGGCAGGTCTGGGTGGTTGAAGCCGTCACGCAGGATGAGGGCATTGTCCTGGTCGGTTTTCAGAATCTGCTCGCCACGGCCTTCGGAGCCCATTACCAGCAGACAGCTGTTTTGTAGTAATGCTGCTGGTGCCAGTAATTGCCAGGTGCGGGCGAACAGCCGCGCATTGAGGGTTTGCACCAGCCGGCCCAGTTGCGGGGCCTTGACGCCGTGGCTGAACAGGATTTGCACTAGGCGGGTGATCTGGCCGGCGATGTCGGCCAGTTCGTCCAGGGTGTCCGCCCGTTCCAGGCGCTGGGCAATCAGATGCGAGTGGTTGGAGAAGTAAGACAGGATGTCCACTTGCGACAGAATGCCGATGGCCTCGCCGTTATCAGTCACCACCAGGCGGCGGATATTGCGCCGGGTCATGATCAGCAGGGCATTGAACAGGAAGTCGCCGACATCGACGGTGAGCAATTCGAAGCGGCACAGCGTGGACAGTGCCGTGCTGCCCGGTACTTCATTGAGCACGATGTCGCGAAAATCGGTGGTGGTGAAAATGCCCAGCTTGCCGTCGTGACGCACCAGTACCGATTTGACCTTTTTTTCCTTCATCACGCCCGCCGCTTCACGCACGCTGGTGTGGCCATCGACAAATACCGGGGTGCGGCTGCCCACGTCGCGCACGGTGGCAGTGAGCAGGGTTTGCAGTTCGCGGTTGCCGGCACGCTGCGCCATGCTGCCGAATTTTTCCGACACGCTGGCATAGAAATACGCTCCAAAGCGCGGGTTCTGCTCGGTCAGAGCCAATACCACATCGCGCGGCAGGGTGTAGACCAGTGCTTCCTCATGTACCACGAAGCGGTGCGGGGTATGGCCCGCCACCATGGCGCGGGCATCGAAGGTATCGCGCTCGCGGTACAGGGTGATGACTTCGTCGCCAGCCATTTCCCGCACGCTGCCCTTGAGTACCACATACAGTGCTTCCACCCGCTCGCTGGGGCTGAGCAGGCATTCCTCGTCAGCAAAAAACTGGATGTCGGCGTTTTTTTCCAGCGTTTGCTGCTCGCTGGGGCTGAGAGTGTCGAAGGGCGGGTGGCTGAAATCGAATCGACTCATGTGGTCTTCCTGTAGCGCTATTGTTATCCATGGCTGCGAGAGGGGCTTTGCCAGCAGCATAACGCGGAAGTGGCGGGGCGCAAATGTGAAAAAGCCGTTTCTGGCGAGAAACGGCTGTGTTGCTGTGGCGGGTGGCGCTGCTTGTGGATCAGCTGTCGGCAGAGCTGACCAGCAAGGGCGCGCCGTCGCGGAACAGCAGCAGCTGGCCGGGCTGCAGTTGGGTCCAGCTTTCATTGTCAGTCAGCGGCTGGGTGGCCACTACCGCCACGCGGTCGTGGGGTGTGGTGACAGTGGAGAAATCCACGGTGACGTCGTCGTCCACCAGGTGTGCCTTGTTGAACGGTGCCTGGCGGATGATGTAGTGCAAATGCGTGGCACAGTGGGCAAACAGCACTTCGCCATTGCTCAGCATGAAGTTGAATACGCCATGCTGACGTATCTCGGCGGCTAGGCGGTCGACCTCGGCAAACAGCTCGTCCAGTTGCGGTGCGCTGCACCATTTGCGGCGTAGTTGTTCCAGCAGGTAGCAGAAGGCGCCTTCCGAATCGGTACTGCCGACCGGGTTGAAGTGGCAGCCGGCTTCCGGCTGGAAGGTTTTCAGATCGCCATTGTGGGCAAAGATCCAGTACTGGCCCCACATCTCGCGCATGAAAGGGTGGGTGTTGGCCAGATTGACCTCGCCCTGGGTGGCTTTGCGGATGTGGGCGATGACGTTTTGCGACTTGATCGGGTAGTTGCGCACCAGATGGGCGACCGCCGACTCTACCGAGGGCTTGTCATCCAGAAAGATGCGGCAGCCCTTGCCTTCGAAAAAAGCGATGCCCCAGCCGTCGGCGTGGTGATCGGTCAGGCCGCCGCGGCGGTGAAAGCCTTCGAAGGAAAACAGGATGTCGGTCGGGGTGTTGCAGTTCATGCCTAGTAGCTGGCACATGAGGTCATTGCTCGCAAATAGGGGTGTATCGGGTGTGACAGCCAGTCTGGGCGCGCCATCTGGCCTGTTCCGAGCATAGTCGATTCGGGCTGGAGCGACAATTGCCGGACGTGAAATCAGTGGTGAATGATTTGATGAACATACTTAATTAACAAATTAAAACTTGATTGCCCCGCAGGCGAGATATAAAATTTTGTTAAATACTATTTAAATAAAATATTTAATATCGAGCGTGGCAATCAATGAAGCGATACTGCATGTCCAGCCTGCTGCTTGGCTTGTGCATGGCCAGCAGCCTGATGGCGGAAACCCCCCTGTGGCAGCAAGCCGACTACGTGGCTGCCATTCTCAAGGCGCGCGCCGGTGAACCGGCAGCGGCGCTGGCCATGCTGGAAAAACAGCGCGCCCTTGCGCCTTTGCAGGGCAGCCTGCTCGACGATTACCTGACCCTGTTGTGCTGGAGTGGCCGGCCGGCCGATGCGCTGGCCAGCCTGCCAGCCTCGCATGATGGCTTGCGCAGCGACACCCTGGCCTTGCTGGCGCGTGCTGCGCGTGACACCCGGCGCTACCCGCAGGCGGTAGCGCTTTACCAGGCACTGTTGCAGCGTGAGAGCCGTGCCGACTGGACGGCCGGCTTGGCCATGGCACAGGCAGAGGCCGGGCAGGTGGCGGCTGCCAGTCGCACGCTGGATCAGGCAGAGGCAGCAGTACCGGCCGGCGATGCGCGCGAACTGCTGCGGGCGCGCGCCTATGTGCTGATTCAGGCCGGGCAGCTGACCGAGGCACTGGCCTATCTGCAGCGTATGCAGGCCCAGTATCCGGATGATGTACCGCTGCAAAACCTGCTGGTCGAGGTGCAGCTGCGGCTGGGGATGCCGGTGCAGGCCATGGCCACGCTACGCCAGCAAGACCGGCCCGATCCTGTGCTGCTGCGCCAGGCCGAGCTGGATCAGGCCGCCACGCTGAGCCGCTGGGGACGCATGCAGGAGAGCCTGCAAAACGGCAGCCGGCGGCATGGCCAGACCGATGCCGCACTGGCGCTGAACCAGCAGCTGCTGGATGCACTGCACGCTGGCGACAGCGCCATGCGCAAGCACGTGCTGGACGACCGCTTGCAGATGCTGACCCAGCGTGGCCGCTTTGCCGAGACGATTCAGCTCTACCAGGCCCATCCCGGTTTGTCATGGTCTGCCTATGGTCTTGCTGCGGTGGCCGATGCCTATCTGGCACAGCGCCAGCCGCAAGCCGCTGTGCCCTTGTACCGCGCGGCCATCCGTGGCAATCCCGGTGCGGACGAGGCGCTGGACTGGCGCAGTGGACTGGCGTACTCCTTGCTGGAGAGCAATGACTTTGCCGGCGTCCGCGCCGAGCTGGCCGCCATGCGTGCGGCCACGCCGCGTGTGCGTAGCAATGCCGCCGGCCAGCGCAGTTTTAATCCGGACTATCAACGCGTGCTGTTGCTGGAGGCCATGCTGGCGGCCTATCAGGACCAGACCCAGGCCGCCTGGCAGCAAGTTGAGCTATTGCTGCGCGATGCCCCCTTCAATACCGAACTGCGGCAGAACCAGGCAGCGCTGGCCTTGCAGCGCGGCTGGCCGCGCCGTGCCGGTGACATTTACCGTCGCTTGCAGGTGGATGACCCGGCCTCGCTCGAGGCCCGCGCCGGGCTGGCCAGCGTGGCGCTGGATACGGGGGAGTATCCGCAGGCCGCAGCCATTCTGGGTGAACTGCGGCAACAGCGGCCGGACTGGACTGAACTGGACAAGCTGCAGCGCAGCTACGACTGGTCGCAACGGCCGGAGCTGACGGTAGAAGCCGGACGCGACCTGTCCGGCGGCCAGGGCAGTAGCGAACAGAACGCCTGGGATACCCTGTCTCGGCTGTATTCCTCCCCCTTCGGCCACTGGCGGCTGTTTGCCCAGCATCAGCTGCAACGGGCCAGTTATGTCGATCAGCCGGAGCCGGCCCGCTATGAAAGCGGCGGCTTGGGGCTGCAATACCGCAGCGTGCAGGGCAGTGGCGAGTTTGGCGTGCTGGCCGGGCTGGATGGCCAGCAGCAGGCAGGCGCCTTTGCCGGTTACAGCTGGACGCCGGATGACCAGTGGACTCTCGGTGCACGCTACGAGCAGAACAGTGCCGACACCCCGCTCAAGGCGCGGCTGAGCCAGACCCGTGGCAACAAGGCCGAGTTGCAGGCGGGCTACCGGGTGGATGACTACCGCCAGTTTTCCCTGCAACTGAGTCAACTGTCGCTGTCCGACGGCAATCTGCGCCAGGCGCTGGGCGGCGGCTGGACCGAGCGCTGGCATAGCGGCCCGCTCTACAAGCTGGACAGCACCTTGTGGCTGGCTACCAGCCACAATCGCGACACGCCTTCCGCCCTGTATTTCAATCCGCTCAGCGATAGCGAAGCCGACCTCACCATTACCCAGGACTGGCGCTTGTGGGGCCATTACGACAACAGCCTGCATCAGCGGCTGGGGCTGACGCTTGGCACATACCAGCAGCAAGGCTATGGCAGTGGCGGCGTATGGGGGCTGCTGCTGGAGCAGGAATGGCGCTGGGGCGAGCGTGCCAGCCTGCGCTATGGCTACACCCGGGTACGTCACCCCTACGACGGCCAGGCTGATTTTGGCAGCAAGGTCTATCTGAATATCGATTGGCGGTTCTGATGAAAACGAAACAATGGTTTTTGCTGATGTGCTTGGCCCTGTGCTCACTGTTGGCGCTGGCTGCGCCGGTGCGGGCTGACTCCAGATTGATCATCCTGTGTTACCACGAAGTAGGGCAGCCGGATGCGCGCAGTGACGACCCCTTCGCCGTGGATGCACGCAGCCTGGTGCGGCAGATGGAATGGATGCGCGGGCAGGGTTATCAGTTTGTCAGCGTGGAGGATGTGCTGGCCGACCGTGCCGGCAAGAAGCCGCTGCCGGACAAGGCGGTACTGCTGACCTTCGATGACGGCTACCGCAGCGTCTATACCCAGGTCTATCCGGTATTGCGCAGTTTTCATGCGCCAGCGCTGATTGCGCTGGTGGGGAGCTGGCTGGAGGCTGCAGATGGCGAGCAAGTGCGTTATGGCGATGGCCTGGTGCCGCGCAGTACCTTTCTGAGCTGGGCGCAGATCCGTGAAATGCAGGCCAGCGGCCTGGTCGAGGTGGCCAGCCACAGCTATGCCGAGCATTTTGGCCAACTGGCCAATCCGCAGGGCAATAGCGAGCCGGCCCTCACCTCGCTGGCCTGGAAGGCGGGCAGCTATGAAACCCCGGAAGCCTACCAGGCGCGCATCCGTGCCGATCTGCTGCGCAACAGTACACTGCTCAAGGCCCGCCTGGGGCGCGCACCACGGGTGATGGTCTGGCCCTATGGCAGCTATACCCGCGAAACGGCGGCCATCGCCGGCGAACTGGGCATGCCGCTGACCATGAGCCTGGACGAGGGGATCAACACCCGCCAGACCCCGCTGGCGGGGCTGCGCCGGCTGTTGCTGGACGCCAATATGAGCCTGGCCGACCTGGCCTGGCAGTTCCAGCAACTGGAAACCTGGCCGGACGGCATACGCCCCGAGCCCAGCCGCATCATGCATGTCGATCTCGACTATATCTACGACCCCGACCCGGCGCGGCAGGAGGCAAACCTGGGCCGGCTGCTGGAGCGGGTCAAGGCCATGGGCGCCAGCACGGTCTATCTGCAGGCCTTTGCCAACCCCGAAGGCGATGGCGTGGCGCGGTCGCTGTATTTCCCCAATCGTCACCTGCCGATGCGGGCTGACCTGTTCAACCGCGCGGCCTGGCAATTGCGTACCCGTGTCGGCGTGCGTGTCTACGCCTGGATGCCACTGCTGGCTTTCGATCTGCCGCGTGACAACCCGCTGCGCCAGCAAAGAGTGCTGGCACTGGGGCGGCAAGGGCTGCCGGAGCAGCAAGGCTATATCCGGCTGACACCGTATTCGGCCGAGGCTCGCCAGACCATCCGCGAGATTTACCAGGACCTGGCGCGTTCGGTGCAGTTTGACGGCCTGCTATTCCATGACGACGCCACCCTGTCCGATGTGGAAGATGTCAGTGGCCCCGCCATGACGGCCAACCGCGCCATGGGCCTGCCGGATTCATTACCGGCACTGCGCCAGGACGAAGCGGCCCTGCAGCGCTGGAACGACAGCAAGATCAAGCTGCTGGACGATTTCACACTGGAGCTGGCGCAAGTGGTGCGTACCTGGCAGCCCACGCTGAAAACCGCCCGCAATCTCTACGCCGGGGTGGTGATGAACCCGGCGACGGAAAGCTGGTTTGCCCAGTCCTATGTCACGGCGCTGCAGCACTACGACCGGGTAGCCATCATGGCCATGCCCTATATGGAGAACGCCGCGCAGCCGCGGCAATGGCTGCGCCAGCTGTTTGACAAGGTAAAGGCCGTGCCCGGCGCGCTGGATCGCACGGTGTTCGAATTGCAGGCGCGCGACTGGCGTAGCGGCAAGCCGATTCCCACCCGGGAAATGGCCGAAGTGGTGGAGGAGCTGCATACCCTTGGTGCACGCCACATTGCCTATTACCCGGACGACCTGTTCCAGGACCAGCCGCGGCTGGCCGATTTCAAGGCGGCATTTTCCATGCGCAGCCACCCAGAACAATAAGGGCCGCCGGCCACCTGTCCCCAGCGCAGCGGCGGTCATCGTCGCTGTCGCTGCACACATGCAAGGAGTCAGATCATGACCACCGCTCTGGCACTGCTATTGGGCTATGCTTTTTTCTACCCGCTGTTCATGGCGTATTTGTGGATGGTGGGGGCCGTGCATTACTACTTTCATTACGAACGCAAAGACCCGCCGCTGGATCAGCCGCCGCCGCTGGATTACCCGCCCATCACCGTAGTGGTGCCCTGTTACAACGAAGAAGACAATGTGCGCGAAACCCTGCACTACGCGCTGTCGCTGGACTATCCGGAATACGAAGTGATTGCCGTCAACGATGGCAGCAAGGACGCCACCGCTGCCATCCTGGATGAACTGGCGGCGCTGCATCCACGGCTGCGTGTGCTGCATCAGGCCAGCAACCAGGGCAAGGCGGTGGGGCTGAACACGGCGCTGACCATGGCCCGCTACGAATACCTGCTGTGCATTGATGGCGATGCGCTGCTCGACCCCTATTCGGCCAAATGGCTGATGCGCCACTTTCAGGGTTCGCCCCGGGTGGGGGCGGTGACCGGCAATCCGCGCATCCGCAACCGCACCACCTTGCTGGGCCGGCTGCAGGTGGGCGAGTTCACCGCCATCATTGGGCTGATCAAGCGCGCCCAGCGCACTTATGGCCGGCTGTTTACCGTGTCCGGGGTGATTACCGCCTTTCGCAAGACGGCGGTGGTGCAGGCCGGCTACTGGAGCGACGACATGCTGACCGAAGACATCGACATCAGCTGGAAAATCCAGCTGCAGCACTGGGATGTACGCTTCGAGCCGCGCGCGCTGGTGTGGATCCTGATGCCGGAAACCCTGCGCGGGCTATGGAAGCAGCGGCTGCGCTGGGCCAAGGGCGGTACCCAGGCGCTGATGCGCAATGCCTGGATTGTCGGCCACTGGAAGCACCGCCGCATGTGGCCGGTATATGCCGAGTATTTCCTCAGCGTGGTGTGGTCTTACGTGATGGCCTTCATCATTGTCAGCTGGCTGCTCAGCCTGTTGTTGCCCGGCCTGCTGCCGGCGATGGAATCGCCATTTGTGCCGGGCTGGCACGGTGTGGTGCTGGGGGTGACCTGCATGCTGCAGTTTGCCACCAGCAAGCTGATGGACAGCCAGTATGACGTCGATCTGGGCAAGAACTATTTCTGGATGATCTGGTATCCGCTGGCCTACTGGCTGCTGAATATCGGTACCACCGTGGTGGCTTTCCCGCAAGGCGTGCTGCGGCGCAAGGGCAAGCGTGCACGCTGGGTCAGTCCGGACCGGGGAGTACGCGCATGAAAAAACTGGCCGATGTGCTGATCATCCGTGCTGCCCACAATATGAGCTGGCTGCAGCGGCTGGTGTCACGGCTGCTGACCGTGCTGTGGTGGCTGCTGTGGGTGTATCTGTGGCTGCCGGCCCTGGCCTTTGCCAGCTTGCTGATCTGGGGCGAACAGCTGCTGCCGGTGACGGTGCGGATCGACCAGCTCCCCGGTCATCTGGCGGTGCTGGGACGCTATGCCTTGCTGGTCTGCCTGTTTGGTGGCGGTCTGGTGCTGTGGTCACGCATCAACTACTGGCGCTTTTCCGGTGAGGAGCAGCGCGGCGCCATCGCCAATGTCACGCTGCAAGACATGGCGGCCGACCTGGGGCTGGAACCAGCGCTACTGCAGGCCGGCCAGGCCGGCAAGGTCGTGGTGGTGCATCACAATCCGGAAGGCGGGATTCACCATCTGGATATCCTGCTGCCCTTGCCGGCCAGTGCGGCGACACCGCCAGAACCTGCCCTGACCATGTCGGCGAGCCTGCCCTTGTCAGTCGCCCAGCCCGGCAAGCGCTGAGTCGCCCATGCCCGATGCCAGTTCGCCCACCCGCACCAGTGCCCGCTCGTAGGCTTCATTCCAGGGATAGCAGCAGGACAGGCGCAGGCAATTGCGATAACGGCCGCGTGCCGAGTACATCACCCCCGGCACCACGGTAATGCGTTCGGCCAAGGCCGCATGAAACAGCTCCAGCGTGTCCACGCCAGAGGGCAGCTCCACCCATAGCAGGCAGCCGCCAGAGGGCAGGGTGGCGCGGGTGCCCTGCGGGAAGCGGCTGGCCACCGTGCCGCGCAGCCGCTCCATCTGGCTCATGAAATGGCGGCGGATCAGCCGCAGGTGGTGGTCGTAGCCGCCGCTTTCCAGATACTCGGCCAGGGTTTCTTCCAGCAGGCGTGGTTGGCCCAGCGAGCTGGCGCACTTCAGCTGCAATACCTCGCGGGCAAAGCGCCCGGCGGCAATCCAGCCAATACGAAAGCCCGGTGCCAGCGTCTTGCTATAGCTGGAGCACAGCAGCACCCAGCCATCACGGTCGAAGGCTTTTACCGCGTCCGGCGTCTGCACGCCATAGTGCAGGTCGGCATGCGGCGCGTCCTCGATCAAGGGCACGCGGTAGTCGTTGACCAGCTGCGCCAGCCGGCGCTTGGCTTCCGGCGGCATGGTGCTGCCCAGCGGATTGTGCACGGTGGGCATGGCCACGATGGCTTGCAGCCGTTTTTCCGACAGCAGCAATTCCAGTGCATCCAGCGACAGCCCACTATTGGGGTGGGTGGGGATTTCGATCACCGACAGGCCCAGGCTTTTCAGCAGCGGCAGCAGATAGAAATAAGTAGGCGATTCCAGCCCCACCGTGTCACCCGGCTTGCACACCGCGCGCAAGGCCAGTTGCAGCGCTTCGGAGCAGCCATTGGTGATGACGATGTCGTCCATGGCCAGCACGCAGCCCCAGCTGACCGCACGCTGGGCAATCTGCCGCCGCAGGCGCTCGGAGCCGGGCGGGAAGGGGTAGTCGGTGGTCAGCTCCGGCTGCTGGCGCAGCAGCCGCCCCATGATGTGCTTGAAGCGGGTGGTGGGGTAGAAGTCGCTGCCGCGCGGGCTGGCCAGCGACAGGTCGATGAAATCAGCAGCGGTCTGTACTCGCATCACGGTTTCGATATGGTCCACCACCTCGCCGGTAGGTGCGGCTTCGCTCTGGCGGCGCATGCGCGGCAGCGGCAGGCTGGCGGCAGCCTTCACATAAAAGCCGGATTGCGGCCTGGCCTCGATAAAGCCACGGTCTTCCAGCGTGCGATACGTCAGCAGGATGGTGGAGGGGCTGACCTTGTGCATGGCGCAGGCCTTGCGTACCGAGGGCAGGCGCTCGCCGGCGCGTACCACACCGTTCTGGATCAGGGTGATCCACTCATTGACCAGCTGTTGATACAGCGGCTCCTGGCTCATTACACGTCTCCGCTGGGCAGATGGATGGCAGTCTGGTGGTCCGCCCGGCACAATTTTGCCCGGAACAGACCATAACAGTTCTCGTTGTCGCAAACTGTTACGGTCTCAATTGTATTTTTCTGAATCTGTTACTGTCCAGTCCCTTTGCGTACCATGTGCACATCACAAACCGATAGCGCTGCCGCCTTTGCCCGGCTGGCCACAAGCCGGTCGCTGCAGGTGCTGCCGCCTCAGCCCTACCCTGGAGTTGTCATGAATCTTGTTGCACTGGTCACCTATCTGTTGGTGATGTCCATCACCCCCGGCCCGAATAATCTGGTGCTGGCCTCGTCCGGGGTCAATTACGGCTTTGGCCGCACCCTGCCGGCCATGATGGGCATGGCGCTGGGGCTGGCGCTGCAGGTGGGGGTGTTAACGGTATTCCTGGGTAATCTGGTGGCGCTGATCAGCAGCGTGCAGCTGTATCTGGCGCTGGCCGGTTGCAGCTATCTGCTGTGGCTGTCCTGGGGCATGGCCCGCGCCGGCACGGCGGGCGAGCAGGCCGATGCCGGCCAGCCCATGGGTTTTGCCGGTGGCCTGTTGTTTAACTGGCTTAACCCCAAGGTGTGGCTGATGGGCTTCAATATTGCCGTGGTGTTCCTGCCGCAGCACATGCCGCCGCTGACTGCCGGCCTGCTGTTTGCCGCCATCACCCTGGTGGTCGGCCTGCCCTGCATTGCGCTGTGGGCGGGCAGTGGCGTGGCCATCCGCCGCTGGTTGGCTTCGCCGCGCCGGCTGCGTGCCTTCAATTGCGGCATGGCCGCCATGCTGGCCGGCACGGCCTTCTGGCTGCTGGCGCAGATGCTGCCGGCCGATGTGCTGCCAGCCGTGGGCGGGCTGATTTGAGCCAGCAGAATCCTGCTGGAGGATGAGGCTTGCCCGGCCCGCATTTGCGGGCTGTTTTGTTGGCGGCGTACAATAGCGCCTTTCTTCATCCGGCTGGACCTCATTCCATCATGATCCGTACCCGCTTTGCCCCCAGCCCCACCGGCTATCTGCATATTGGTGGCGTGCGTACCGCACTCTTTTCCTGGGCTTATGCCCGCAAGAACAACGGCGTTTTCGTGCTGCGCATCGAGGACACCGACCTTGAACGCTCCACGCCGGAGTCGGTCAAGGCCATCATGGACGGCATGCACTGGGTTGGCCTGGATTATGACGAAGGCCCCTTCTACCAGACCCAGCGTTTCGACCGCTACAAGGAAGTGATCCAGCAGCTGCTGGAGTCCGGCCATGCCTATCGCTGCTACTGCAGCAAGGACGAGCTGGAAACCATGCGCGCCGAGCAGGAGGCCAAGGGCGAAAAGCCGCGTTACGACCGCCGCTGGCGCCCGGAGGAGGGCAAGACCCTGCCGGCCATTCCGGCTGACGTGGAGCCGGTGATCCGCTTCCGCACCCCGCTGGACGGCACCGTCGCCTGGGACGACGCGGTGAAGGGCCGTATCGAGTTCTCCAATACCGAGCTGGACGATCTGATCATCGCCCGCCCGGATGGCAGCCCGACCTATAACTTCTGCGTGGTGGTGGACGACTGGGACATGCAGATCACCCACGTGATCCGCGGTGACGACCACGTCAACAACACCCCGCGCCAGATCAACATCCTCAAAGCGCTGAATGCACCGCTGCCGGTGTATGGCCATCTGCCGATGATCCTCAACGAGGACGGCCAGAAGATGTCCAAGCGCCGTGACGCAGTGAGCGTGGTGGACTACGCCGACAAGGGCATCCTGCCGGAAGCGCTGCTCAACTACCTGGCACGTCTGGGCTGGGGCCATGGCGATGACGAATTCTTCGACATGCAGCAGTTTGTCGAGTGGTTCAGCCTGGAAGCGGTCAGCGCCTCGGCCAGCCGTTTCAACCAGGAAAAATTCCTGTGGCTGAATGCCCAACACATCAAGGCGGCCGACAACAGTCGTCTGGCTGCGCTGATTGCGCCGCGTCTGGCGGCTGCTGGGGTGGATACCAGTAGCGGCCCGGCCATCGAAGACGTGATTGCCCTGGTGAAAGAGCGTGTGCAAGACCTGAACGCGCTGGCGCTGGAAGTGGATTACTTCTACCAGAAGCGCGAAGCCGCTGCTGCCGATGTGGAAAAGCACCTGGCTGGCGACGCCGTGGCACGCATGGGCCGCTTTGCCGACAAGCTGGCTGCGCTGGATAGCTGGACTGCAGCCAGCATCCATGAGCTGTTCAAGCCGTTCTGCGCCGAAGAAGGCATCAAGATGGGCCAACTGGGCATGCCGCTGCGCGTGCTGGTGTGCGGCACCAC
>NZ_RFAR01000105.1 GCF_003693445.1 Aquitalea palustris
CAGCCTTCCCATCTATTCCCAATCCCCCCGCCCTTGCCCAGCCAATTGAAGATGGGAGCCTCGCTTTCTTTTCAGAAAGCGAGAGGGGGTTTGTCAGTAGTCTGAGGGACACGTAACACGTGTCCCTTTTTTTGTCCGCTTACTTCAGCGGCGATACGACGGTGGGCAGGGCAATGGTGGAGTGCATGTCGGTAGTGAGCCAGGCCGGGCCACCCTTGGGCGGCCAGATGCCGGCGGCAACCGCTTCGCCACGGATGCGGCTGCGTTCGTCCACGCTGGCGTAGGCCCAGATATTGGTGAAGCGCAGCGGGCCTTGCAGGGCAAACATGGCTACCAGGCAGGGCGACAGGGTGCTGCGTGGCGGCAGGTATTCCTGCCACAGGTCCATGGTGTGTTGCAGGCCACCGGTCTTGATACCGTAAGTGCGGATTTCATATACCGGGCCGCTGATGCCGCTTTCGCTGCTGGGGCGCAGCGGAGCCATCCACGTGAAGGCCTGATAGGCCTGGCGGTCGATGCTGCTGGCGAGGCTGCCGCAGCCATAGGGGTCGGCGCTCAGGCGGGTGCGTTGCTGCTCGGCTTCCAGAGCGGCCAGGCTGTCAAAGCCGCGCAAAACCAGCAGCTGGTTGAGCTGGCCGATATCGCTATACCAGCAGCCCAGCAGTTCGCCGCTGGCGGCGGTGTCGCTGGTGTAGGCCAGTACGTTTTGCGCGGCCTGGGCGGTGGTGCCAAAGGGCAGGGTAAGGGTGGCGAGTTCGTAGTACATGGGGTGTCCTTGCTTGTGTGTTCAGAGGGTTGTGTCGGGTTGGCGTCCGGCAGCGTGGTGCGCTGCCAGATAGCCGAAAGTCATGGCCGGGCCCAGCGTGATGCCGCCGCTGGGGTAGTGGCCGCCCATCATGCTGTGCATGTCGTTGCCGACCGCGTACAGGCCAGTAATGGGCTGCTGCTGTGCATCCAGCACTTGCGCGCTGGCATTGGTGGCAAGGCCGGCAAAGCTGCCCAGGCTGCCGGGGACGATCTTCACCGCGTAAAACGGCCCGTGTTGCAGCGGGGCCATGCAGGGGTTGGGCCAGGCATTGTCCTTGTCGCCCTGCACCCGGTTGTAGGGGGTGTCGCCCTTGGCAAAGTCGCTGTCCTGCCCTGCCTCGGCCTGCTGGTTAAAGCGCGCCACCTGCTGCGCAAGGGCTGCCGGATCGATGCCGCAGCGGCGGGCCAGCTCTTGCAGCGTATGAGCGCGTTGCAGATAACCATTGCGCAGCCAGCGTCCCAGCGGCACGGGGGCCGGTTTGACCGCCCCCAGTCCGTAACGGCGGACAAAGCGGTGGTCGGCCACCAGCCAGGCTTGCGGCTGTTGCCCTGCCGGGGTGGCGCGCAGCAGGGCGGAGACAAAATCGTGGTAGGAGTCGGCCTCGTTGCAAAAGCGCTGGCCATTGGCGGTGACGGCAATCAACCCCGGTTTGGCGCGTTCGATCAGGTGCGGGAAATGGGCGTTGCTGCCATCGGCACGCGGGGCCAGCGAAACCGGTGCCAAGGCCATGGGTGAGGCCACCTTGCCCATCACGCCGCCTACTGCTTCGCCCAGCCGCAGGCCGTCGCCGGTGTTGCTGGCCGGGGCGGCGGACCAGTGTTCCTGCCCGGTGGGGGCATGGTCCAGCAATTGGCGTTTGCGCGCGACATCGTGCGGAAAGCCGCCGCAGGCCAGCACCACGCCACGGCTGCAGTGCACGGTGAGCGGGCCGTCCGGCGTGTCCAGCACTGCGCCGTTTACCTTGCCCTGCTCGCGCAGCAGCTGGCGCAGCGGGCTGGACAGCCGCAGTTCCACCCCGGCTTGCAGCGCCGAGGCGGCCAGCGCGGCGGCCAGCGCATTGCCATTCACCAGCCGCATGCCACGGCCATGCAGCAGGCAGTCGCGCCAGTAGCCCAGCACCCGCCGGGTGACATAGGCAAAGGAGGTGAGCGAGCGGCTGGCATTGAGGAAGTGGCGCAGCTCCACGCCGGAGGCAATACCCATGCCCCATAGCGAAATCACGTCCAGCGGCTTTTTCAGCTGATGGATGTGCGCACCAAGCTGGCGGCCATCAAACGGTGCTGCGCATACCGAACGCCCGCCGGTGGCGGCCCCGGCACTGTGGCCGTGGAAGTCCGGTATCTGGTTGCCATCGATGAAGCGTAGCAGGCTGTGGCGCTGGAAAAAGTCCACCATGCGCGGCGCGTGGCTCAGGTAGGCATCGGCCAGCGCGGGGTTGAAGTCCTCTCCCAGCTCGCTGCGCAGGTATTGGCGCGGCAGGGCCGGGTCTTCGTCTATCCCGGCGGCGATGGCCAGCGGATTGCGCGGCACCCATAGCCAGCCGCCCGACCAGGCGGTGGTGCCGCCAAACTCGGCTTCTTTTTCCGCCACCACCACCTTCAGCCCCAGCCGGGCGGCGGTGACAGCGGTGGCCAGCCCGCCGGCGCCACTGCCCACTACCAGCAGGTCGCAATGCAGGGTGTTGGCTTGTGCTTGCTTGTTCACGGGCAACCTCAAGCGGTCAGCGGACCCTGCGCCAGCAGGAAGTCCAGCATCAGTTCACGCACGGCGGCAAACATGTCACCACCCACCACGGTGTGGCAGCCTAGTGCGCGGGCCTGTTCAATCAGCGGGGTGACGGCCGGGGCGGTAATCACATCACCAACAAACATCTCGCCATGCAGCTTGCTGGCATCAATCGGCAACGGGTCGCTGGCTTGCATGCCGGTGGGCGAGGCGTTGATGGCAATGGCAAAGCCGCTGGGGTCGTGGCTGCCTATGCGCAGCTGGCCGGGAAAACTGGTGGACAGGCGGGCAATCAGCTGGTCGCGGCGGCTGCTGTCTGCATCGTGGATGGCCAGCTCGCTGACGCCGTTTTCCAGCAAGGCCAGCGCAATGGCCGAACCCGCCCCGCCAGCGCCCACCAGCAGTGCACGCTTGCCTTCCGGCTGGCAGCCCGCCGCGCGCATGGCCGATACATAACCGGCCCCGTCACACATATCGCCATGCCAGCTGCCGTCGGCATTGCGGCGCATCACATTCACCGCACCCAGGCGGCGTGCCCGTTCGCTGCTGCTGCTGCACTGGGCAAACATGGCGAATTTGTGTGGCACGGTGACGATGATGCCGTCCAGATTGCCCGCCAGGCTGATGCCCTTGACGTAGGCATCCAGATTGGCCGGGCTGACATGGCTGGGTACCAGAATGGCGTTGCGGCCTTGCTGTTGCAGGGCGGCGCTGACGCCAGCCGGGGATTTCACCTGGGCGATCGGGTCGCCGACGATGGCCAGTACGCGGGTGGCGCCATCCAGTTGCAGGGTTTGGGTCATGGTTTGCTCTCCTTATTGGCTAACGGTGTCGCGCGTCCGGGCGCGGGTGTTGTGTTGGCTGGCGTGGGTGGCGGCGATGCTGGCAAATACCAGTGCCGGGCCGATGGTGATGCCGGGCGCGGTATACACCCCGCCCATGATGGAATGCATGTCATTGCCCACCGCATACAGGCCGGCAATGGGCTGGCCGTCGCGGCCCAGTACCCGTGCCTGGGTATCGGTTTGCAGGCCGCTGGCGGCACCGATGTCGCCGGGGTAGAGCCGCACCGCGTAATACGGGGCTTCGGCGAGCGGGCCGATATTGGGGTTGGGCTGACCGCGTGACGGGTCGCCCATGTTTTGCTGGTAGGCGGTTTCGCCACGGTGGAAGTCGCTGTCCACGCCGCTGGCGGCATAGCGGTTGTTGCGCGCCACGCTGTCCTCCAGCGTGGCGGCGTCCATCCCCAGTTTGGCAGCCAGTTCGGCCAATGATTGACCCGCTGTCAGGTAGCCATCGGCCAGAAATGGCTCCAGACCCTTGCCACCGGGGCGCACCATGCCGATGCCGTACTGACGCAGTGCGGCAGCGTCGCAAACAAGGTAGGCCGGAATGCTGGGCGTGCTGCGATTGGCTTGCTGCATGGCCAGGCCAAACAAATGGTAGGAGGTGCTTTCGTTCACAAAACGCGCGCCACGGGCATTGACGGTAATCATGCCGGGCTTGGCACGGTCCAGCATGAAGTGCGGAAACACTGCCTGGCTGCCATCGACACGGCGGCGCAGTGATACCGGTGCCCAGAACGCCGGGCTGAGGCTGCCTTCGGCCAGTTTTGCACCAAGGTCGCGTGCCAGCTGCTGTGCCTGACCGGTATGGCCGGGCGCGCCGGGGCACCAGTCCATATCTATGCCCGGCAGCAGGCGGGCGCGTTGTTCCGGGTCGCGGTTGAAACCGCCGCTGGCCAGAATCACCCCCTGATTCACCTTGATGCTGCGGCTGGTCTTGCCCTGGCGCAGGGTGAGGCCCTGCACGGCGCCCTCATCGTGGCAGATATCACTGGCCTGGCAGCGCAGCGCCAGTTGCACATTGTCCCGTTGCGACAGCGAATACAGCAGGCGGCCCACCAGTGCATTGCCCATCACCAGCCGCGTGCCGCGCGGGTGGCGCAGGCGGTCGCTGGCATGGCGCAGCAGCAGCTTGAGTGAGTGCCTGAACGAAGGCAGCGAGGACTTCAGCTTGAGCAGGTGGTTGATGTCGGTGCGGTCCACCATCATGCCGCCCAGCACGGTGAACTCGGGAATGGGCGGGCGCAGCACGGCAAACAGCTCACCCAGCAGGCGGCCATCAAACGGCAGTGGTTCCAGCGCACGGCCGTTGAGGGTGGAGCCGGGCAGGTCGGAAATGTAGTCCGGGTGTTTGGGATAGGGGCGGAACTTCACCTCGGTGGCCGCCTCCAGCATGGCCACCACCGCCGGGCCGGCTTGCAGGAAGGCCTGGCGCAGTGCCGGGTCGGCCCGGTTGCCAATGGCGTTATCCAGATAGCGGGCGGCTTCGGCCAGCGTGTCTTGCGGATTCACCCGCGGGCTGTGCAGGGTGCCGGGTATCCAGGTGGTGCCTCCGGACAGGGCGGTGGTGCCGCCCACGTATTCGGTATGTTCCACCAGTAATACTTTCTGCCCTGCCAGGCTGGCAAACAGCGCTGCGGCCAGGCCGGCGCCACCGGCGCCAATCACCACCACATCAAATTCACTGCCTTGCGCGGGCAGGTTTTCCAGTTGCAACAGCATGTCAGTCTCTCCGTCTTGCAGACTTGCTACCGTTTTGTTGCATAAAAGCAACCAGTCGGTACGTTTTGTGATTTTTTTTGTAGGGAAGATTGTTACGCGCGAGCCGACTCCAGCGCCGTGCCGTACGTGCGCTGTAAAACCCGTTCTGCGGCACTGCGCAGCAACTTTGCCCGCTCCACTGCGCTGAGCTGCGCCCGGCTGTGCATCGGCACTTCCAGTGAAATCGGCAGGTCTGGTGGCAGGGCCAGCAGCAGTTCGCCCAGCGCCAGTCCGCCATGGCCCGGCGGCATGCGCTCGGCGCGCGCCTGGTACAGCAGTTGTTCGATGGAGTCTGGCTTGGCTGCCGGGGCATCGCACAGCTGCATGTAGTGCAGGCGCTGACACGGCACAGTGGCCAGTGCGGCAGGTCTGTCGCCGGCGCGATCAAAGTGGATGGCATCCACCAGGAGGGCGGCATTGTCCTGGCCGGCTTGCTCCAGCAACCGCATGGCCATGCCGATATTGCGGATGTCGGTCCAGGGCATGGGCTCGATATTCATGCTCAGTCCCAGCGGCGCGGCCAGCTGGCACAGCCGGGCAAAGCTGTCCACGCAGCGGGCAAAGTCCGGGTCGTTGCCCGCCACCAGTACCTCGCGTGCGCCCAGCCGGGCGGCGCTTTCCAGCATGGGCAGATAGCTGGCGACATCAAGCTCTGCTTTAAGGCGAAGTATTTCCACATCAGACACTTGCAGGCCGGTGTCTTGCAGGCGCTGCAGGGTTTCTTGCAGCAGCGGGCTGTTGCCCAGCATGTCGTGTTGCGGTTCTTCGGCGGTGGCCGGCAGCAGGCGCAGGCCGACATGGCTGAAGCCGGCGGCAGCGGCACAGCTGACCATGTCGGGTGGCGATAGCTCCAGCATGCTGAGGGCAGCAAGAGCGAGCTGGCGTGGTGGCATGAGTCTCTCCTGTGAAGCTGGCGCAGGCGGGCGGCCATGTGGCGTCCTCCCGCTTGGCCAGTCTGTTTTGCGGTGGCTGATGGCTGGGCAGTATGCAATCGCAAAAAGTGGAATGCAATTCAAAAAAATAACTTTGTTTCGATTTGTCGCCCGTCAGCTTGCACAGGGGACGCACGCCGGGCTGCTGTCGGTCAGCAGCATCCATGCGGGGTTTTCCGGGTGGAAATGCAGGCCGGGCTTGTATTTGTGGTGCGGCAGGACTCAGGGATTTCCCGCACTGAAACAGGGCAGGGCAGTGTGTTCTGGCGCTTGTTTTGGGCTGTTGTATTTTTTTAATGTGCTGATTTGACGTAACAAAACTACAAAAACAAGCCGCTGGTGCATGACATGGATATCTGCACATGGATGGGGCGCTGTTATCGTAAATCGGTATAACTGATAGATTTTTTGCGGTATGTTTTTGGCAATCATGCCCAGTCAGAATGCAATCCATGCCAGTGATGCATGGACAAGCATGCCAAGCCCAGGCAGCACCAGGCAGCAAGGGGTGCACGGCCGGACCAGCCAGTCATCACCGGCAGGCTCCACCCACCAACAGGAAAGAAGCTGGCAAGGGACAGCAGCTTCACCAGCCTGCAGCTGACTGGCAAGGGCAGGGCAGCCAGCCAGAACAACAAGGCAGCGATTGATAGCCAGCGCTGCAACAGGAGACAACAGATGAGTAACGCCAGCAATGTCATCAATGTACGCACATTGATCGACGATCGTCCCATCAACCACTTTCAGTGGCTGGTGGTGTTTTTCGGATTCTGCATTATCGCGGCCGACGGTTTCGACGTGGCCATCATGGGCTTCATCGCACCGGAACTGAAACGCCTGTGGCATGTCACCAACCCGCAGCTGGCACCGGTACTGAGTGCCGCGCTGGCGGGCCTCACCCTGGGCGCGCTGTTTGCCGGCCCGCTGGCAGACTACCTGGGCCGCAAGGTGGTGTTGGTGTTGTCGGTGTTCTTCTTCGGTTTCTGGACGCTGGTGACGGCCACTTCGGGTGACATCACCCATCTGGTGATCTTCCGCTTCCTCACCGGCCTTGGCCTTGGTGCAGCCATGCCCAATGTCGGCACGCTGGTGTCGGAATTTGCGCCGGAACGCCGCCGTTCCTTCCTGGTTACCGTGGTGTTCTGTGGCTTTACCGTGGGGGCGGCAGGTGGTGGCTTCCTGTCAGCCTGGATGATTCCGCACTTCGGCTGGCAAAGCGTGCTGATTTTTGGTGGTGTGCTGCCGATTGCCGTATCCATTGCGCTGCTGCTGTTTTTGCCGGAATCCGTGCGCTTCCTGGTGGTGCGTAATGCCCCGGCTGCGCGCATCAGCAAGATTGTCAAACGCCTGGCGCCCGATCTGTCGCTGCAGGATGCCAGCTTCACCATGGGCAATACCGACCCGGCGGCCAAGGGTAATTCCATCCGCACCGTGCTCTCCAGCCAGTACCGCTTTGGTTCCTTCATGCTGTGGCTGGGTTACTTCATGGCGCTGTTCGTGGTGTACCTGATGGGCAGCTGGATGCCGACCCTGGTGAAAGAGTCTGGCTATACCCTGGGCGATGCCGCCTTCATTGCAGCCTTCTTCCAGTTTGGCGGCCCGGCAGGTTCCCTGTTCATGGGCTGGTGCATGGACCGCGCCAATCCGCACAAGGTACTGGCTACCACGTATGCGCTGGGTGCGCTGCTGCTGTTCGGTTTCACTTCGGTGGCGCATGAACTGCCGCTGCTGTGTGCGCTGACCTTCGCCGTTGGCTTCTGCTTCAACGGCGCCAATACCGGCATGAATGCCCTGTCTGCCGGCTTCTACCCTACGGCAGCACGTGCCACCGGTTCCAGCTGGATGCATGGTGTGGGCCGTATCGGGGCGGTACTCAGTGCCTTTGCCGGTGGCCAGATGCTCGCCTGGGGCTGGACCTTCTCCCAGGTGTTTGCTGCCCTCGCGGTTCCGGCCGGCATCATCGTGCTGTCGCTGCTGCTGAAGAATCTGGCCAGCAAGGGCCTGTCCGTGCCGGCAGCCAGTCCGGCCAGCAAGGCCATGCACCATTGATCTGTCAGGTGGGTGGCAGCCTCAGCGTGCCGCCCCCTCCAGATAGGCCAGTACCGTATCAATGACAATTTGCCGGTGACGGCTGGCGTGTTCGGGCAGGGTGAGATCGCGCCCGAACAGGCTGGCAAAGGTGTGGCGGTTGGATACGCGGTAGAAGCACAGCGAGCTGATCAGCATGTGGACGTCGATGGCATCCGCCTGGTCGTGGAATACCTGGTCGGCAATGCCACGCGCCAGAATGCCTTCCACCACCTCGATCACGCTGCGGTTGCGCTGGCGGATGATGTCGGAATCGGCAATATGCCGCGCCTGGTGGATGTTTTCGATACTTACCAGCCGGCAGAAGTCGGGATGGTTGTGGTGGTAGTCGAAGGTAAAGCCGGTGAGCAGGGCCATGGCTTCGCGCGGTGGCAGGCCTTCCAGCTGCAGCTGCTTTTCGATATCGCGGATTTCGCCATACACCCGTTCCAGCACCGCGATGTACAGCTCCTTCTTGCTGCGGAAGTGGTACACCACCATGCGTTTGTTGGTATTGGACTGCTCGGCGATATTGTCCAGCCGGGCACCGCTGAAACCGTGCTGGACAAATTCGGACTGGGCCGCTTCCAGAATGCGCTGGCGCATGCCTTCGGGGTCGTTCTTGCGGCGGGTGGGCAAGCTGGGGCTGTCTGTGGACATCAAAACCGGATACCAATGAAAGGAGAAGTGGCAATAAAGGCTGAATCTGCCCGCTTTTGATGACCAATGTCAATCTGCCGACAGCCAGCGTCAGCAGCGAGCAGCGTAGTAAGGGGTGGGGCCACTCGCGCAGGCCGCGCCCGGATTGAGGATTAATTTTAAACAAATATCAATCTGTGAATAAACAGATATGGAGATAATCGTGAAACACAAGACCCAATTGCTGCTGCTGGCTTCCCTGTCCCCGCTGCTGGCCAATGCTGCACTGGCGGATGATTCAACCGTCACCATCTACGGCCGCATCCATGCCGACTTTGAAAATACCAAGTCCGGCGCGGCCAGCACGGCTTTCTCCACCAACAAGGTGCAAAACGACACCTCGCGCATCGGCTTCAAGGGAACGGAAGACCTAGGCAACGGCCTGAAAGCCATCTGGCAGGTGGAATCCGGCGTGGCCATCGACGATGGTTCCGGCACCGGCTCCAATACCTGGGCCGGCCGCGAAAGCTTTATCGGCCTGAGCTCTGATCAGCTGGGTACGCTGAAAGCCGGTAACTTCCTGGTGGCGATTGACGACTTGCACTATATCGCCGGCAACAGCTTCCAGTACGCCACCGGCATTTCCAACGATGCCACGCTGTGGGCCAATGGCGGTAGCCTGGCCAGTGGCGGCTTTGATGTGCGTGCCGGTAATTCCGTCAGCTACCAGACGCCGAAATTCAATAATGTCACCGCACGTATCCAGTATTCCTTGACCAGTGGCACCGGCGGTGCCGAAACCACCAGCCATGGTGCAACGCTGGTATCCGGCAACCTGACCTATGACGATGGCCAGCTGCGCGTGGGTTACGGTTTTCAGCAAAACCGTGCCATGCAGGCCATGTCCAGCAACTTCTACCAGAACGGCCTGATGCACATGCTGGCGGTTGGCTACAACTTTGGCAGCGTGTATGTGGGTGGCCTGCTGGAGCATGACATCCTGGATAACATCAACCTGACCGGTAACAGCCGCAGTCGCAATTACGGCAGCCTGATCGGTACCTATACCACCGGCGCCAACATCTTCTCGGCCCAGTATGGTCAGGCCGCGTCGTGGAAGGGGTCGGCAGCAGTGCAGGACAGTGGCGCCAAGATGGGCACGCTGGCCTACAACCGCGTGCTGAGCAAGACCACCCAGGTGTATGTGCTGCTGACCGAGCTGCACAACCAGGCCAATGCCACTTATGTGCTGGGTGGCAACCCCAGCGCCACTGCCGCCGGTGCCAGCAAACAGCATTCGCTGGCTGTCGGCATGTGGAAAAACTTCTGATCCTCACCTGAAATGCCAGGCGCTGGTGGTGGCTTGGGCCGCTGCCAGCGTCTGGCTTTGTACCTGCTCATGGACTTTTTCCGCCGTTTTTCCTCTGCGTCTGCGCTGATCGCCTTGCTGGTGGCCGGTGCATTCTTCATGGAAAATCTTGATGCCACCGTCATCAACACTGCCTTGCCTGCCATGGCGGTTTCCTTCGGGGTGCAGCCGGTAGATCTCAATATCGGCATCACCGCCTATTTGCTCACCCTGACGCTGTTGATTCCGGCCAGCGGCTGGCTGGCCGACCGGCTGGGTTGCCGTCGGGTATTCATGGCCTCCATCGTGGTGTTCACGCTGGCTTCCTTGCTGTGTGCCCTGTCGCACAGCCTGTGGCAGTTTGCACTGGCGCGGGTGTTGCAGGGTGTGGGCGGCGCGATGATGGTGCCGGTGGGGCGGCTGGCCGTCCTACGCAATACCCCCAAGCCGGACCTGATGCAAGCCATCGCCATGATTACCTGGCCGGGGCTGGTAGCCCCCGTGCTGGGGCCGCCATTGGGTGGCTTCATCACCACTTATGCCTCCTGGCACTGGATTTTCCTGCTGAATTTGCCGCTGGGCATTGTGGCACTGGCGCTGGCCTGGTGGCTGATTCCACCGCAGGATGACGTAGCCGCTCCCAGTCGCTTTGATTGGCCGGGCTTCTTGTTGTGCGCCAGCAGCTGCCTGTTGTTGATGAGCGGGCTGGAGCAGGTGGGCGGGCCGGGGCGCTGGTCGCTGGCCCTGCCATGCCTGCTGGCTGCCGCCCTGTTGCTGGCAGCACTATGGCGGCATTGCCAGCGCAGCCATGCCCCCTTGCTGGACTTGTCCATCCTGCGCATTCCTACTTACCGCACCACCATTGCCGGCGGCTCTTTGTTGCGGGCGGCCATCAATACCACGCCCTTTCTCTTGCCGCTGATGTTCCAGCTGGGCATGGGCATGGATGCCTTTCGCGCCGGCTTGCTGCTGCTGATCCTGTTTGCCGGCAATCTGGGCATGAAGGTTGTTACCAGCGGCACGCTGCGCCGCTTTGGCTTTCGCAGCACGCTGTTGCTCAGCGGGGTGTCGCTGGTGGTGCTGACCTTGCTGCTGGCCACCTTCGGGCCGGGTACGCCGTGGCCGTGGATGGTGCTGGTGCTCTTGCTGTCCGGCATGGCCCGCTCCATGACCTTTACCACCTTGAGTACCCTGGCGTTTGTCGATGTGCCGGCGGCGCAGATGAGTCATGCCAACACGCTGTTCAACATGCTGCTGCGCATGGCGTATGGCCTGGGGATTGCCATTGCCGCCATCGGCCTGCGCCTGGCCGAGTCCTGGCTGCCGCAGGCCGGCGCACTGGCGCATTATCATTTTGCCTTCGTGGTACTGGCCGGCCTGACCTTGCTGGCCTTGTGGGATGTGTGGCAACTGCCGGGTACTGCCGGGCAGTTGCTGAGCCAGCAGCCGGAAGCACGTCACTGATGCGGCCAATATCTGTTTGGACAGACGGCAAGGGTAATGCCATCCTTCTGTCTTGGCCGCCAGGCCGGTAGCGCATGACAGGCTCCGCCCGAGGCGGCGGGCAGGCATCACGATAACAAGGTTGGGTGTATGGATTTGAAACAGTTGCAGTACTTTACCTGTGTGGCGGAGCTGGGTAGTTTCACCCGCGCCTCAAATGCGCTGAACATTGCCCAGCCGGCGCTAAGCCGGCAGATCCGCATGCTGGAGGTGGAGCTGCGGCAGAATTTGCTGATTCGCAACGGCCGTGGTGTGACGATGACCGAGGCGGGCAAGGTATTGCTGGAACACAGCCTGGGTATCCTGCACCAGGTGGAGCGGGTGAAGGAGGAGCTGGGCAAGGTGCGTGGCGCCATGGCCGGGCATGTGGTGGTGGGGCTGCCGCCCAGCCTGCTCAAGGTGCTGGCCGTGCCGCTGACCAAAACCTTCCGCGCCCGCCTGCCCAGTGCCTCGCTGTCGATTTGCGAGGGCTTGTCGGTCACCATGCATGAAGCGCTGGTGGCCGGCCGGCTGGACGTTGCCTTGCTCTACAACGTGATTCCCTCGGCCGAGGTGGAAACTTTCCCCCTGCTGGAAGAAGAGCTGTTCCTGATGACGGCCCGCTTTGATGGTGCCGGGGATTCCATCAGCCTGCGGGAAGTGGCAGACATTCCGCTGATCATTCCCAGCCGGCCCAATTCGATCCGCATGCTGGTGGAGTCCGAGCTGGCCAATATTGCTTGCCGACCCAATATCGAACTGGAAATCGACGGGGTATCGGCCATTCTGGAACTGGTAGCCGATGGCTATGGCAGTGCCGTACTCACCCGCAGTGCCGTGACTTCGCTGGCCGATGCTTCGCGTTTTAGCGTGCGCAAGATCGTGGAGCCGGTGCTGTCCAGCAAACTGGCCATGGCCATCAGCCTGCGTCACCCCTCGACGCTGACCCAGCAACTGTTCATCGACCTGATCCGTGAGCAGATTCGTGTCTGGCTGGGCTATGAGCAAGCCGTCTGAGTCTGCTAGCGCAGGTGCTGCAACAACTGGTCGGCCACTGCCTGCCATTTCGAGCTGGAAATCACCGCGTGGCCGGCATCTTCTATCATCACCGCCTCGGTGTCGTAGGAGCGGGCGGTGGCGGCCACCACATCGGGTGGAATCAGCCGGTCGCGGCTGCCGCCGATGACCTGTACCTGCGCGCTGATATTGTCCGGATTGACATAGGCAGGCTTGCCCTCGGCCGCCTGCAGGGCGATGGCCTTGCCCAGCGGGTCGCCCATGAATTCGACCACGGGCTCCAGCGTGCCCGGCAGCAGGCCCCAGGGAGGAACCGAGCAGATCAGGCTGGCCTTGCGGATGGCCTGGTTGCCGTCCAGTACGCGCTGGCTGAGAAAGCCACCCATGGAGTGGCCCACGATCAGCACCGGTTTGTCGGCCAGTTGTTCGAGGACGTGATAGACGTCTTCCTCATAGCCGCGCAAGGTCTGGTTGGCGCGGGCCGGGCTGCCGCCGTGACCGCGCAATGACAGGGCGGTACTGCTCAGGCCGTGGCGGGCAAAGTAGGGCAGGAAGTTTTCCCGCCACTGCCAGCCATCACCGGCCACCCCGTGAATGAACAGCACATGGGCGCGCGCCGCCACGGCATCCGCATGAAACAATTCGATGCCGTCGTTCATCTCGTAGCGGCAGGCTTCGGCCGGATCGGCTTCGGCCAGCTGGATCTGACAGGAGGTTTCCTCGCCGTCCTGGGCAAAGCGGGTCGTCAGGCCACGGCATAGCGAGGCCATGCGGCCATTGCGGCGCAGATACTGGATGCGCAGGCTGTTTACCTTGCGCCGGCGGGCATGTTCCAGCGCCTGGTCGAACAACATGCGGCCTATGCCCTTGCCCTGGCAAAAGCTGTCCACGCTGATGCCCAGCTCGCCGCAGGGATGGCCCTCGTGCTGGAACACCGCGATATGCACCACGCCGATCAGCAGGCCACGGTACAACACGCCAATGACGATGTCGCGATTGAAGTTGATGCGGTCGACGTAGTCGGCGAGGGCGGCCTCGCTCATTTCCAGACCAAAGCGGGTAAAGCGGTCTTCGTCGTTGAGTATTTGCAGGTGAGCAAGTACGGCCGGGCGGGTGGTTGCCTGAAGCCGGCTGAATTCGACGTTCATGAGGCTTCCTTTATTGTGCATTGCAGCAATCCTTAGTGTAGGACTTTCCCCCGGCAATGCAAGTGGCAGCGGCAGCCTGGCAGGCGGCTTGCTCAATCCGGCCGCTGTCGCCCATGACAAAGCCCCGCAGTGGCGGGGCTTTGTTGAAGGGAGCCGGTGGGCTGGCGGCAGGGCTAGAAGCCCAGGCTTTCCAGCAGGTCGTCCACTTGCTGCTGATTGGACACCGCATCGGGCTGGCCTTCCGGATTGATGACCGGGCCGTTGAGCAGGCTGCTGTCCAGCTCGCCTTTTTTGTGTTCCGGTGAAAACTGCACCAGCAAGGTCAGCATTTCGGTTTCCAGGTTCTTGAACATGTCCATCATCTTCTTGATGACCTGACCGGTCAGATCCTGGAAGTCCTGTGCCATCACGATTTCCAGCAACTGGGTATTGGTTTCGTGGGTTTGCTGCGGCACCTGGTTCAGGTATTGGTGCGTGTCATCGGCCAGCTTTTTGAATTCCTCGGTGGACAGCTGGTTGGCATAGAGCAGGTTCCAGCGTTCCGA
>NZ_RFAR01000106.1 GCF_003693445.1 Aquitalea palustris
GGTTTTGCCGTGGTGGCCGACGAAGTGCGCAAGCTGGCTGAGCGCACAGCCAATGCCACCCAGGAAATCGACAAGATGATTTCACGCATCCAGGCTGATACCGTGGGTTCGGTTACCGGCATGCGCCAGAGTGCGGCACAAGTGGGTACCAGTGTCGAGCTGGTGCATCAGGCGCATGCGGTGCTGGATGAAATCAGTGTGCAAATGGCAAGGGCCGTCAGCATGGTGGCGGAAATCAGCCATTCTGCCGATGAGCAAAAAACCGGCATGGACCTGATGGGCCAGGGCCTGGAGTCGGTGGCGGCACTGACCGGCAAAAATCTGGAAGTGGCGCATGCCACAGAAGCCGCATCGACCCGCTTGCAGCTCAATGTAGAGCGCATGGGCAAGGCGGTGGCGCAGTATCAGGTCTGATTGCGCTTGAGAAATGAACAAGGCCCCGCGCATTGGCTTGCAGCGGGGCCTTGTCTTTGCAGGCAGGCCTTGGCCAGCGCTGCCCAGTCTTATTCCAGCAGTGGCCCGGCCTTGATCACCGCCTGAGTGCGGCTGCTGACTTCCAGCTTGCGCAGGATGGCGGAAACATGCGCCTTGACCGTGCTCTCGGCGATATTCAGTTCGTGCGCCACGATCTTGTTGGGCTTGCCGGCGACAATGCCCTCCAGCACGCAGCGCTCCTGGCGGGTCAGGCTGGCCAGCCGGGTTAGCATGGCTTGCTGTTCGGCCGTGAGAGGGATAGCGGTGGGGCTGTTGGTATCGTGGCCGGCGAGGGAGGAGGGCTGATAGATTTCGCCATCGGCGCTGATGCGGCGTACCGCCTCGGCCATTTGCTGGCGCGGGGTGGATTTGGGAATGAAACCGCAAACGCCCAGCGCCAGTGCGGCTTGTACCACTTCGCTGCGCTCGTCGGCCGACACCACCACCAGCGGCACAATCGGCGCGGCGCGGCGCAGGCTGGCGACGCCGTTCAGCCCCTGCATGCCCGGCATGTTGAGGTCGAGTAGCGCCAGCTCCAGGCTATCGTCGTGGATGGCAGCGCTGGCTTCCGCCAGCGAGGTACATTCGATCAGGCGGATGTCCGCGCCAAATACTTCCCGCACCACGTCCTTCAAGGCTTCGCGAAACAGCGGGTGGTCGTCGGCAATCAGTACACTCATTTCCATATCGATACAGTCTCGCAAAAATAGCGCGCCCGGCAGCGGCGGCGTCCAAGACTATAGCCTGAATCGGCCAATGCTGGCAGCATGTCCGCTGCATGACTGGCGCTCATCGTATGTTGCACAGCTGCTTGCGCGCAGCCCTAGCCGATCTGGCTTGCTGATCACGCTAGAATGAAGCTGTCTGTTCGTGTTAGCCACCGCTCTGCCTCAATCCCTTCTGGGGCAAGGCCGTGCTGTGGGCATGGCATGGTTAAACTGGCAAAGACCGGTCAATAGAATGACAAGGCCGTCGCCCGCTGTGGCGCGGCGGCAAGGTGGAGACATGATAGAGAATAGCCTGGTGTTGCTGGGCAGTACCCAGCAGCAGGACCCCGCACTGGCTGCTGCCGAGCTGTTTCAGCAGCTGCATCAGCCGGATCTGGCACTGGTATTGCTGTTTATTTCCCCGGCCTATGATCTGGCCAGCCTCGGCCCCAGCTTGCACCGCTATTTTGGTAATGCGCTGGTGGTGGGGTGCACCACGGCAGGAGAAATCGGCTGCCATGGCTATCAGCAGGGCAGTATCAGCGGGGTGAGCTTTGCCGAGCCCGATTTCTTTGCCGTGGCAACCCGGCTGGATAATCTGCACGCCTTCGAACTGGCCGATGCCTTCGAAGCCGTGATGACTTCGCGCCATGAGCTGGCGCGCAAGAGCGGCCAGGCCATCGACCGCAACAGCTTTGCCCTGATGCTGATCGACGGGTTGGCGGCCTGCGAGGAGCGGGTGGCCAGCCGCTTGTCGTCAGCGCTGGGGCATATTCCCTTGCTGGGCGGGTCCGCCGGCGACAATATGCGCTTCGAAAACACCGCCATCCTGCTGGACGGCCGTTTTCACAGCAATAGCGCAGCTTTTGTGATGGTGGCCAGCCGTCATCCTTTCGAAATGTTCAAGTCCGAGCATGCCGCCCGCAGTGGCGAGCGCATGGTGATTACCGAGGCCGATGCCGACAGCCGCCTGGTTACCGAAATCAATGCCGAACCGGCGGCGGCGGAATACTGCCGGCTGCTGGGGCTGGACCCCGAACGGCTGGACCCGCACACTTTTGCCGCCCACCCGCTGGTCTTGCAAGTGGGTGGCGTGCCGTATGCGCGTTCCATCCAGCGCGTTAACGATGACTTGTCGCTGTCCTTTTTCTGCAGCGTGGACGAGGGCGTGGTGTTGTCGGGTACCGAGGCGCAGGATCTGGTCGCCAGCCTGGCCCACACCTTTGCCCAGGTCCGTGGCAAGCTGGGCCAGCTACAGGTGGTGCTGGGCTGTGACTGCATCTTGCGGCGCATCATGATCAGCAATACCGCTGCGCAAAGCCGCCTGTCAGCTTTGCTGGTGCAAAACCGGGTGGTGGGCTTTAACACCTACGGCGAGCAGTTCAATGCCATGCATGTCAACCAGACCTTCACCGGCATTGCCATCGGCTACGCCGCCGGGCCGTCTGCAACATACGGAGCGGGATGATGGAGCAGGAGATCGATTTAGCCCTGGCCGACCGATCACAGCTGCTGCAGCACATTGCCCGGCTGGAAAAGGACAATGCCAAGCTGCGCAAGATCAACAAGGCGCTGATCTACCGCGTGGAGAGCGGCATGGCCGACAATGGCAATTCCTTTACCATCTTCCAGGTGTCGGCCGAGCTGGAAAAACGTATCCAGGAGCGTACCCACGCGCTGGAACGCGCGATGAATGAACTGAAAACCAGCAATATCGCGCTGGAAGAGGCCAGGCTGGCGGCCGAGCAAGCCAATAACCGGCTGGGGGTGGCGGTGGATACCATCGCCGACGGCTTTGCCCAGTGGGACCAGCACGACCGGCTGGTGCGTTTCAACCAGCGCTTTGTCGAGCTGCAGCCGGCATTGCGACGGCATGTGCGTAGCGGCATGCAGTTTGCCGAATACCTCGACCATCTGGCCGATTCCGGTAGCGCGCTGGAGGCGCTGGGCCAGGTCGACTGCTGGCGTGAGCAGCGCATCCAGCTGCACCGTGACAGCAGTGGCAGCTATCTGGAGGCGCTCAGCGATGGCCGCTATTTGCGTATCAGCGAACGCCAGACTGCCGATGGCGGCCGCGTGGCCATTTATACCGATATCAGCGAAATCAAGCGGCAGGAGCAGCGCTTGCGCCAGCAGGATCAGGCCGCCCACCGCCAGCTGCTGGAGGCCACCGTCAACAGCTTGCGCCAGGGTATTGCGGTGTTTGATCACCATTCACTGCTGCTGGCATGGAATCATCGTTTCTGCGAGCTGGCCGGGCTGTCGCCGGCGATTTTGCGCGTGGGGCAGGCCTTGCCGGCCAGTGCGGAAATACCGCTGCTCTGCCCGGTCAATGGCAGTTACGAAGTGGAAACGGTTAGCGGCCTGGTGCTGGAGATCGAATCCTGCCCCATGCCCAATGCCGGCTTTGTGATTACCTGCAGCGATGTCACCGCCCGCAAGCGCGATGAACTGGCCTTGCGCGAGAGTGAGTCCAAGCTGCGGCTGATTACCGATGCCTTGCCGGCGCTGATTTCCTATGTCGATAAAGACCAGATTTACCGCTTCACCAACAAGGGCTACGAAGACTGGTTTGGCCTGCCGGTGCAGGAAATCAATGGTCGAACCCTGCGCGAGGTGCTGGGGCCGGCCTTGTACGACCCGCGCCAGCATTTTGTCGAACGTGCGCTGGCCGGGGTGTCGTCGGTATTCGAACTGAAAATGCCGGCACCCAAGCGCTCGGTGGAGTATGCCCAGGCGGCTTTTATTCCGCATATTGGCGAAGATGGCGTGGTGCATGGCTTCTACGCGCTGATCCAGGACATTACCCAGACTCGCCGTGCCGAACAGGTGTTGACGCAAGCCAAGCAGGAGCTGGAACTGCGGGTCACCGCGCGCACCAGCGAACTGCGTCGTGCCAATAGCCGCTTGCAGGAAGCCATCGTCGCCGCCGAAGAGGCCAATCGCAGCAAGACACGCTTTTTTGCCGCCGCCAGCCACGACCTGCTGCAGCCACTGAATGCCGCGCGGCTGTTTGTGGCCAGCCTGGCCGAACGTGAAGCCAGGGGTGAAAACATGCGGCTGGTACAGCATGCCGCAAGCTCGCTGGAGGCGGTGGATGATCTGATCAACACCCTGCTGGAGCTGTCGCGCATTGATGCCGGTGCCATCGAGGTGGAGTGCAGTCATTTTCATATCGACCAGCTGCTGCGCCAGCTCAGCATCGAATTCAGCCCGCTGGTGGCCGAGCGCGGGTTGAGCCTGCGTAGCCATTTGTGCGGCGCCGTGGTGTACAGCGACTGGGTCTTGCTCAGCCGCATCCTGCGCAATTTCCTCAGCAATGCCTTGCGCTACAGCGAGCATGGCCGGCTATTGCTGGCGGCGCGGCGTACCACTGAAGGCGTGCTGGTTGGTGTGTGGGATCAGGGGCAGGGCATTCCGGCCGACAAGCTGGCGCAGGTTTTTGAAGAGTTCCAGCGCCTGCCCGAGCACCGTGCCATGTGCAGCAAGGGGCTGGGGCTGGGACTGGCCATCGTCAAGCGGCTGGCCACGCGCTTGCAACACCGGCTGGAAGTGCGCTCACAGCATGGGCGCGGCTCGTTTTTCGGCATCGTGCTGCCCTATGGTGAGCAGGCTGCCGCTAGTGCCATGCCACGGCAGCAGGAGGGGATCAGCACGGTGCTGCCATCGGAATTGCAGGGCCTGACGATTTTGCTGATCGACAACGAGCCGGCGATTCTGGCCGGGATGACCACCTTGCTTTCTGGCTGGGGTTGCCTGCCGCTGGCGGCCACCGGGCTGGACGAGGCCCGAGCCTTGCTGGGACAGCTGAGCCGCCCGCCGGATGTGATTCTGGCTGACTATCATCTGGATCACGGCGCGAGTGGGCCGCAAGTCATCCTGGCGCTATGTCACCAGCTGCAGCTGAAGATTCCTGCCGCCATCATCACGGCCGACCGCAGCCCGGAAGTGGCAGCCGAAGTCGCTGGCGAAGGCTGGTCCTTGCTTAGCAAACCGGTACGGCCGGCCAGGCTGCGGGCGCTGATCGGTCATCTGGGCAAGCTGGCCTTGCAGCAGCGCGACAGCTAAGACTGCTGCCAACCCCTCGCCCTGGCGTGTGCCTTCCTGCCGCCCTACGTGTACTGTCCGTATCAGCACACCTTGGCCTGTGGTCACGAAGTGAGCTTGTTTGCGGCGCTAAGGAGCAGGGCGTCTACTGCGACGGCCGAGCCGGATCTTGCAGCAGCGCGGCGGCACGGTTCTAAGACCAAAGTCGAATAGAGGGGGATGAGCTAATTTCGCACAATGACCTGGCAGCCGGTTGTCACAGCCGGCGCTCCGATTCTAATAGCCAGGAGGCAACGTCATGTATCAGCAAGCGCTCGCAGCACTCAGCAAGAAAGTCCCGCTGAAATCACGTTACGACAACTTCATTGGTGGCCGCTGGGTGGCACCGGTACAAGGGCAGTATTTCACCAATGTCAGCCCGATCGATGGCAAACCGCTGTGTGACATTGCCCGCTCCACGGCTGCCGATATCGAACTGGCTCTGGATGCCGCCCATGCTGCCGCCGATCGCTGGGGCCGTACCGCACCGGCAGTGCGCGCCAATGTGCTGCTGAAGATTGCCGACCGCATGGAAGAGTACCTGCCTTTCCTGGCCTTGGTCGAAACACTGGACAACGGCAAGCCTATCCGCGAAACCAATGCTGCCGACCTGCCACTGGCGGTGGATCACTTCCGCTACTTTGCCGCTTGTCTGCGTGCCCAGGAAGGCTCGCTGTCCGAACTGGACGAAGACACCGTGGCTTATCACTACCACGAGCCGCTGGGCGTGGTAGGCCAGATCATTCCCTGGAATTTTCCGCTGCTGATGGCCGCCTGGAAGCTGGCCCCGGCGCTGGCTGCCGGCAACTGCGTGGTGCTCAAGCCGGCCGAGCAAACCCCGATGGCCATTCTGGTGCTGATGGAAGTCATTGCCGACCTATTGCCCGATGGTGTGCTCAATGTGGTGAACGGCTTTGGTGTGGAAGCCGGCAAGCCGCTGGCCACCAACCCGCGTATTGCCAAGGTGGCGTTCACTGGTGAAACCGGCACCGGCCGCCTGATCATGCAATACGCTGCCGAAAACATCATCCCGGTGACGCTGGAGCTGGGTGGCAAGTCGCCCAATATCTTCTTCGAAGACGTGATGCGCGAGGACGACGATTACTTCGACAAGGCACTGGAAGGCTTTGCCATGTTCGCCCTGAACCAGGGGGAGGTATGTACCTGCCCGTCGCGCGTGCTGGTGCAGGAATCCATCTACGATGCCTTCATGGAGCGCGCAGTCGCCCGTGTCAAAGCCATCAAGCAGGGCAATCCGCTGGACATGGCCACCATGATCGGTGCCCAGGCCTCGCGTGAGCAGCTGGACAAGATTCTGTCCTATATCGACATCGGTCGTGCCGAAGGTGCGCAGGTACTGACCGGTGGCGGCCAGGCCCACCTTGGTGGCCAACTGGCAGAGGGCTTCTATGTGCAGCCCACCATCCTGGCCGGCCACAACAAGATGCGTGTGTTCCAGGAGGAAATCTTCGGGCCGGTGGTGGCCGTCACCACCTTCAAGGACAAGGAAGAAGCACTGCACATTGCCAATGACAGCGCCTTCGGCCTGGGGGCCGGGGTGTGGACCCGCGATGGTAATACGGCCTATCGCATGGGCCGCGAGATCAAGGCGGGCCGGGTGTGGACCAACTGCTACCACCTGTATCCGGCGCATGCAGCCTTTGGCGGCTACAAGAAATCCGGTATCGGTCGTGAAACCCACAAGATGATGCTCGACCACTACCAGCAAACCAAGAACCTGCTGGTGAGCTACAGCCCGAAAGCCCTGGGCTTCTTCTAAGCAGTCCTTGTCCGCCGGTAGCCGATGGCGTGGTCGTATGCGCGCCAGCGGCTTGCCGGCAGCAATTCTTTGCACGGTCAGCCCCCTGTGGGGTGACCGGTTGCAAGCAGCGGTCCTCCTTGGGGGTGGCGCGAGTCGCCCTCGCTTTGGCGCCGCCGGTTTCTCGCAAAAAGGGGTGACATGATTTCCCGCGTCAACATGACAGAGCGTGCTGCGGAACTATTGTCGGTGTTGTGCCAGCGCCATGGTTCCTTGCTGTTCCACCAGTCTGGTGGATGTTGTGACGGCAGTGCGCCACTGTGTTTTACCCAGCAGGAATTCCGTGTTGGCGATCATGACATCCTGTTGGGAGAAATCGGCGGCTGCCCTTTTTACATCAGCGAATTTCTGTATGGCTATTGGCAGAACTGCGTCCTGACCATCGATGCCCTGCCGGGGCGTGGCAGTGGCTTTTCGCTGGAGTCGGCGGAAGGAATGCGTTTTGTCACGCTGTCCCGCTTGCTAAGCGAGGAGGAATTGGCTGCTGTGAGTTCGCAAGAATCCCGCCCGCCGCCCTGACGGACCGTTACAATACGGCCATCCTTGTGATGACCGGGTAGGGATGTGCAGGCCATTGGCATTAGCCGAAAAACCCCGCTAGTCGGGGTTTTTCATTTGTATCGGGCGATCTGTACGGTGCGGCTGGTGGCTGATCTGCCTGCTCAGGATGCGTCCAGGTAGTCGTAGCCGGCCCAGTCAAGGGCGTAGCCATTGACCTTGCGCAGGGTGACCGGCTTGAGCAGCCCATGCTGCTGCATGTGGCGCAGATGCTCATGAATGGTCAGGTCGTTGAATTCATCACCGGTTTCGCGGCGAATGGCGGCGATCAGCTGGCGCTCGTCCAGATATTGCACCTGCTTCAGGCGCAAAATGCGTAGTATCCGGAACACCAATAATTCGTTGCGTGGCATTTGTGTCTATATTGTTGCAGCGATTTTTCATTTATCTGACATTTTTGTTGGGAAAGTCAAGAAATATGACGGAAGTGTTTCAGTCGGGAGTGGCGCATGGCGCTTGAGCGTCCCGATTCCCCTTGTGTTGCCCGTTGCACCACCGCCGTGGGGGACAATGTCTGCCGCGGCTGCGGTCGCAGCTTTGCCGAGATTTCCAACTGGTGCTTTATGGACGAGCCGGCGCGCGAGCAGGTATGGCTGCAGTTGCCGCAGCGGCAAGCTTTGCTGGATATCGCCGAGCGCTTGGGGGTACTGCTCGACCTGCAGCAACTGGATGGTGAGGAGTGGGGGATGTTGCCGCTGGATGGGCGGCAGTTGTTCATTCGCATGCAGGCCGCCACTGTGCAACTGCGCTTGCCCGATGGCCGGGCCTTGCCACTGGATGTGCAGCAAGGGCTGGATGGCATTGCCGCACAATTGCGTCAGTATGCGGTGCTGGTCAATTAGTAGTTAATGGAGAACTGAAATATGGCGCAGGACAGTTCCTTGGCTGATTTCTGGGATGTGCGCTACCAGCAGGGCGTCACACCATGGGAAGGGGCGCAGCCGGATGCACATATGCAGCGCTTCATTGCCACCTTGCCGCAAGGGAGCAGGGTCTTGCTGCCGGGGTGTGGCTCAGCGGCAGATGTACGCTGGCTGCTGCAGGCCGGCATGCAGGTGGATGCCATCGATTTTAGCCATGAAGCCATCCGGCGCGCGGCTGCCGCACTGCAGGACAGCCCGGTGCGCTTGTGGCAGGCCGACTTCTTCACCCTGGAAGCCACCCCAATATACGACCTGGTGTTCGAGCGAGCCTTCTTGTGCGCCTTGCCGCCGAGGATGTGGAGAGACTATACCCATAAGATGATGCAACTGATTCCTAGTGGCGCTTATCTGGCCGGGGTGTTTTTCCTGGCGGACAAAGCCAAGGGGCCTCCCTTCGGTACGAGCCGCGATGCACTGCAGCAACTGTTTGGTGAGGGCTTTGCACTGAGAGACTGTCAGCCGGTTGGCGCGCCTTTGCCGGTATTTGCCGGGCAGGAGTTCTGGATGGTGTGGCAGCGCCAGCTCGCCGCCGGCAGCGAGCTGGCAGAATAATCTTTCATATCCTGTAGTTACAGTTTGTGCTCGCTGTGAACTGGCGGGGAATGGTTCTTGATAACGGTCATTTTTATTGCAATTGGGATTGGTTATTTCACAGATTTAAGGTAAAAATGTAGCGCCCGCTTTAAACATATAACAAGCAATATCAGCAGGTCGTAAGGAGAGAGCATGGATTGGTTCTGGCGCGTATATACCCTGGTCGAAAAAACCTTCTTCAATACACTGACCAGGAAATTGTGCAGTTTCTTTTGTTTGAGCCTGTTCCAATTGATCATGTTGGCTTATTCGTATGTGGTGTTGACCGATATTCGTGGCCAACTGAATAACCCGGCGGTTCCCAGTGGTGTGTCCAACCACATTCTGTCCAGCATCGATAGTGCCATTTTCTGGGGCAGCTGCCTGTGGCTGCTGGGTTTGGCCTTTACCTGCTTCATGGTTTGGTATCTGCGCTATCTCA
Organism: Aquitalea palustris; assembly: GCF_003693445.1. Classification (GTDB taxonomy): domain Bacteria; phylum Pseudomonadota; class Gammaproteobacteria; order Burkholderiales; family Chromobacteriaceae; genus Aquitalea; species Aquitalea palustris. The sequence continues at coordinate 9,583 of NZ_RFAR01000106.1, forward strand.
TTGTGCGGCCACTGAAAATGATCATAGGCATCTTCAATGAGATTGGCGCTGGCGAGGGGGATCTGTCGCGCGATATTCCGGCCATTACTTATGATGAAATCCGTGATGTTTCGGTCTCCTACAATCGCTTCCAGCTGAAAATGCGCGAAATCATCAGCAATGTGCGGCTGATGACCGTGCGCATTGCCATGGATTCTGCCCGCACCCGCAAGAATGTGAGTGAATCGCTGGGTAGTGCGGTACGCCAGGATGAATTCGCCACCCGCGTGCGCGATGCCAGCGATCAGACCACCACGGGCATTAATCAGGTCACCGGTCAGACGCAAAGCATTTCCGTGTCCACGCTGTCCAATCTGGATGTGGCACGTGAGTCTTACGATGAGCTGAAAACGGTGGCCGACCGCATTTATGACATCAGTCAGAAAGTCGGTCATTTCAACGAAACGGTGGAAGACCTGAGCCAGCGTTCCGCCAGCATCAAGACCATTGTCGATCTGATCAAGGATATTTCCGATCAGACCAATCTGCTGGCACTGAATGCCGCCATCGAGGCGGCCCGTGCGGGTGAAAGCGGCCGTGGTTTTGCGGTGGTGGCCGACGAAGTGCGCAAGCTGGCGGAGAAGGTGAAAAAGGCCACCGACGAAATATCCAGCAATATCGATGGCATGCTGGGTCTGGTGTCGGACACCCAGGTTGAAACCAATGAAATCACTGCCGGAACCCATCAGGCCCGCGAAGTGGTGTCGCGTGCCTCGCAGCATTTTGGTCGCATGATGGGCGATTTCGAAGCCACGGCCAGCAGCCTGACGCAAATTGCCGGCACCATGGAAGATTTCGCCGAAACCAATCGTCAGGTAAACCGCCATGTGTCGGAAATTCACGATCTGGGACAGCAGGTAACCGAACGCCTCAATCATACCGAGCAGGTAGCTGACGAATTGTCCGGAGTAGCCGAGCAGGTGCAGGAAATGGTCTCGCGCTTCGTGATTGGCGAAGGTGAATTTGACCGCATGATAGGCTTGGCGCGCAGCATGCGCGATGAGTTGCAGGGCGTGCTGCAGCAACAGCACAAAACGGGCGTCAATATATTCGACCAGCGTTACCAGGCCATTCCCGGCAGCAAACCCAGCAAATACCATACCGCCTATGACGAGAAGCTGGCAGGCATGGTACAAGCGCATTACGACAGTCTGGTGCGGGATGTGGTGGGAGGGCGCTTCTGCCTGCTGGTAGACAGCAATGGCTATGCACCTACCCATAACAGCTGGTATAGCCAGCCACTGACTGGTGACGAACAAAAAGATTTGGTCAATAGCCGCGACAAGCGTATTTTTTCTGATCCTGCCGGGCTCAAGTCGGCCCGTAATACCGAGCCCTTCCTGTTGCATACCTATATGCGCGATACCGGAGAGATCCTGTCCGAGCTGACGCTGCCGGTGTTTATCGACGGCAGGCACTGGGGTGCCCTGCGCCTGGGCTTTGATCCCGGCAGTCTGCTGGAGGCGGCGGGCCTGGAGAAAAAAGGCCGGCGCTGAAGCCATTGATGCAGGAAATAAAAAAGAGGCCATAGGGCCTCTTTTTTTATTGGAACATCCACCAGGCTTTAATCCAGTTGCGAGGTGCAGCAAGGGCAGCGGCTGGCCTTCTCCGGCACGCTGGACAGGCAGTAGCGGCATTCCTTGGTGGCGGCAACCGGGGCAGCTTCAACCGGCGCTTCGCGCTTCAGCTTGTTGATGGCTTTCACCAGCATGAAAATGGCGAAGGCCACGATAGTGAAGCTCACCAGCGAGTTGATGAACAGGCCGATATTCATGGTTACCGCACCTGCCTGTTTGGCGGCAGCTACCGAAGCGTAAGGCCCGGCTTGCTTGGCGCCTTCCTTCAATACGAAGAACAGGTTGGCAAAGTCGACATTGCCGACCAGCAGGCCAATTGGCGGCATGATGACATCGTCGACCAGTGATTTGACGATGGAGCCGAACGCACCGCCAATGACCACACCGACGGCCAGATCGATGACATTGCCTTTAACAGCAAATTCCTTGAATTCCTTCAGAATGGACATGGCTGATCCTATGGTTATTGTTTAATACAGAGTTAATTAATGCTTATTTTAGCACGAATAAACCGCTGTGATAGTCAGACGATTCTTTGCGAGGAGCTGGGGTTTTGTCAAAAGGAAACGGCGGAGGCAATGGCAATGCAAAAAGCCCGCTATCAAAGCGGGCTTTTATCTGGCTCCCCGAGCAGGGCTCGAACCTGCGACCTGCGGA
>NZ_RFAR01000107.1 GCF_003693445.1 Aquitalea palustris
TTGCCCAGTTCCTGTTCGATCATGTAGCCGATCATGCCTTCGGTCTGCGCACCCAGTACGTCGAGCGGATAGGGGGTGACCTTGCCATCAACGTGGCGGGCGTAGGCGTCGTTTTGCAGGCCGAGCAGGCCCACTTGCGGGCCGTTGCCGTGGCACATCACCAGGTTGTGGCCGAGCCGGGTGACGGCGGCCAGTTGTTCGGCGGCCACCTTGACGTTGGCGCGTTGGTTGTCAGCGGTCATGGCTTCGCCACGACGTTGCAGGGCATTGCCGCCCAGGGCTACGACGACTCGCATGATGTTTCCTTTCCTGCCCCGCCCCGCTGTGTTTGGGGTGGCGGCGTTGACGGCCTGCTTGGGCAGTCCATCGGATTTCTGATGTGGTGGCCGGACTTCCCGTGGGAAGGCGGGGCCGGGATGGGGGGTGAGATCCGGCTGAGTGAGGGGGGGCCGGATCTCGGGCCACTCCACGGCTTCAGGGGTGTGCCGTCGCGGAGGGTAAAACGGTGTTGCTGTCAGACTGCAGTCACTGGCGGTGTGGCAAAGCCGCAGGGCTTTGCCACAAAGCCGAGTGATAAGGGCGACGTGGCAAAGTCAGCGCAGCGGCTGCTGCTAGGCGCGCCGCCGCAGACAGTACAAGTCGTACGGCAAGGCGGCGCAACAACGCAGCAGGGCTTTGCTGCGGAGCCTAACGATCAGTCACCCAGGGTGGCGACCAGAATAGCCTTGATCGTGTGCATGCGGTTCTCGGCTTGCTCGAAGGCAATGCAGGCTTCGCTTTCGAACACGTCTTCGGTCACTTCAATGCCATTGGCCAGGTCCGGGTATTGCGCAGCGATTTCCTTGCCTACCTTGGTTTCGCTGTTGTGGTAAGCCGGCAGGCAGTGCATGAACTTGACTTGCGGGTTCTGGGCAGCAGCCATCAGCGCGGCATTCACTTGGTAAGGCTTCAGCAGGCGGATACGTTCAGCCCAGACTTCGGCCGGTTCGCCCATCGAGACCCAGACGTCGGTGTGGATGAAGTCGGTGCCCTTGACCGCTTCGGCAGCATCTTCGGTCAGGGTGATGCGGGCACCGGTGCGGGCAGCGATTTCACGGCATTCGGCGACCAGTTCGTCGGTCGGCCACAGGTGTTTCGGGGCGCCGATACG
>NZ_RFAR01000108.1 GCF_003693445.1 Aquitalea palustris
CTTGCATGCCATGCAAGCGCTCTCCCAGCTGAGCTATAGCCCCGTGTCTGTCGTTCACAGTGGGGCGCAGTATAGACAGGCTGCCGTTGGCTGTAAAGGGATCTGCGAAAAAAATTTTGCTGCACGGCCTGCGCTATAATCGGCGGCTTAGCAATGACTGTGCGGGAATGCCGATGTCGGTTGGCCATTATGAAAACTTCCCGGTAGGTTCCATTTTGCTGCCCCGCCGCATGCGCCGGGCAGTGCATGCCATCTACCATTTTGCCCGCTATGCCGACGATGTTGCCGACGAAGGTGACAAGCAGGCGGAAGAGCGGCTGCGCGAACTGGCGCAGCTGCAGGGCGAGCTGGATGTCATCCGTGATGGCGGCATTCCGGCCATGCCGCTGATGCGTAACCTGGCCGCCGCCATCAGCAGCCATGCGCTGCCCATGCAGCCGTTTTACGATCTGCTGTCGGCTTTCAGCCAGGATGTGGTGAAAAAGCGTTACCAGAACTTTGCCGAAGTGGTGGATTATTGTCGCCGCTCGGCCAATCCGGTCGGGCGGCTGATGCTGGCGCTGTATGGTGAAAACGACCCGCGCAGCCTGGCCATGTCCGATGGCATCTGCACCGCGCTGCAGTTGATCAACTTCCTGCAGGACGTGGCCATCGACTGGGACAAGGACCGCATTTATATCCCGCTGGATGACCTGGAAAAATTCCGCATTCGCGAGTCGCAGATCGCCGGGCGCGATGCCACCGGCCTGTGGCGGCCGATGATGCTGGCGCAAATCGAGCGCACCCGTAAAATGTTGCAGGCCGGTGCGCCCTTGGGCAAGGTGCTCAAGGGGCGGCTGGGGCTGGAATTGCGGCTGGTCATCATGGGTGGCGGGCGCATCCTGAAAAAGCTGCATGACAGTGGCGGCGATGTGTTCCGCCAGCGCCCGGTACTGACCTGGCGCGACTGGGTCTATATGTTGTGGCGTGCACTGCGCGCCCGCTGATTGACCAGTACAGACAATAACAACCATTCTTCGGGACGCTCCGGCAGGCCCGATGGCAGATGAGGAGAGGCGAGTGACGCCGCAGCAGTATTGTCAGGACAAGGCCGCCAGCAGCGGCTCCAGCTTTTACACCAGTTTCCGCTTTTTGCCGGCCGACCGCCGCGACGCCATTACCGCGCTGTATGCCTTTTGCCGCGAAGTGGACGATGTGGTGGACGAATGCCACGACGAGGGCGTGGCCCGTGCCAAGCTGGCCTGGTGGCGTGGCGAGGTGGCAAAGCTTTACCACGGTCAGCCGGAACACCCGGTGATGCAGGCGCTCAAGCCGCATGTGACCGCACTCGACCTGCCGCAGAACCTGCTGGAAGAAATCGTCGATGGCATGCAGATGGACCTGGACTTCGCCCGCTACGAGCGCTTTCAGGATTTGCTGTTGTACTGCCACCGGGTGGCCGGCGTGGTGGGCCAGCTGGCGGCCCAGATTTTCGGCTACCAGGACCGGCAAACGCTGAAATACGCTCACGAACTGGGCATTGCCTTCCAGCTGACCAATATCATCCGTGACGTGGGTGAAGACGTGCGCCGTGGCCGCATCTACCTGCCGGTAGAAGAACTGCAACGCTTCAATGTCCCGGCCAGTGATCTGAGCAGCTACCGTGAAACCCCCGCATTCGCCGCGCTGATGAGCTTCCAGATCGAGCGTGCCCGCGAATACTACCGCCGCGCCTGGGAACTGCTGCCGGCAGTCGACCGCAAGAGCCAGCGCCCCGGCTTGCTGATGGCGGCCATCTACCGCGCCACGCTGGAAGAAATCCAGCTGGACGGCCCGGCCAAGGTGCTCAACCAGCGCCTGTCGCTGACGCCAGTACGCAAGCTGTGGCTGGCCTGGCGTACCTGGGTGCTGGGTTACCGGGCCTGATCCTGATATGGCTGCCATTCCCCGTATTGCCATCATCGGCGCCGGCTGGGCCGGTCTGGCGGCAGCCGTCGAGCTGGCTGGTCACGCCGAGCTGACGCTGTTTGAAGCCGGGCGTGAGCCGGGCGGACGGGCGCGTCGCATCAGTGCCAGTGATAGCCAGCTGGATAACGGCCAGCATATTCTGATCGGCGGCTATCACCAGTGCCTGCGGCTGATGCGCAAGGTGGGTGTCGACCCCAAGCAGGCCATGCAGCGCTTGCCCCTGAGCTGGTATCGCCAGGATGGCATACGCATGCAATGCCCGCGCTGGCCGGCACCACTGCATGTGCTGGCCGGCCTGCTGTCGGCCAAGGGCCTGGGCTGGCAGGACAAGTGGCGTCTGGCCCGCGCCTTGCAAAGCCTGAAGCGGCAGCGCTGGCGGCTGGCCAAGGATTGCACGGTCAAGCGCTGGTTGCAGCAGCAAGCCCAGTCGGACTGGCTGGTGCAGCAATTCTGGCGGCCCATGGTGCTGTCGGCACTGAATACCCCGCTGGAACAAGCCTCGATGCAGATTCTGGCGACCACGCTGCGCGACAGCCTGGGTGGCCGTCGTGCCGACAGCGACCTGTTGCTGCCCAGACAGGACCTGTCCGCGCTGTTTCCGGCCCCGGCCTTGCGCTGGCTGGGCGAGCAGGGCGTGCAGTGGTGTGGCGGGGTGCGTGTGGAACAGGTACAAGCAGCTGCGCACGGTGTGCTGGTGGATGGCCAGTTTTTTGATGCGGCCATCGTGGCGCTGGCACCTTATCACGCTGCTGCCCTGTTGCAAGAGCCCACCTTGCAGGCCCAGGTCAAGGCTTTCCAGTATTGGCCGATATATACCGCATACCTGCGCTACGACGCCGACATTGCCATGCCCTTGCCGATGATGGGCTTGCAGGGCGGCACGCTGGACTGGTTGTTCGACCGTCAGGCGCTGTCCGGCGAACGTGGCTTGCTGGCCGCTGTCATCAGCGCACCGCCGCTGGCGGTGCAGGCACTGAGTCGCGAAGCGCTGCTGCGCAAGGTGGAAACCGATATCGGTGAGCTGCTGCCGGCTTTGAATGGCTTGCAGCCGACCGCCGCGCAGCTGATCGTGGAAAAGCGTGCCACCTTTGCTTCGACCGTGGGACTGACAAGACCACACTGCCGTAGCAGGGTACAATCGGTTTTTCTGGCGGGAGACTGGCTGTGCCCGGACTACCCCGCCACGCTGGAAGGGGCGGTGCAAAGCGGTGTGACTGCCGCCCGCCAGCTATTACAGGATTTGCCATCATCACGGGTCGCCGCCGGGTGACTCACAGCAGAAAATCAATATGAACCAAACATTTGCCAAAGATTGTCTGGCTGGCCGCGTCATTCTGGTGACGGGGGCTACGCAAGGGGTAGGTCGGGAAGCTGCGCTGACGTTTGCCGCGCATGGTGCTTCGGTGGTGTTGCTGGCGCGCAGCGTCAAGGGGCTGGAAAAGGTCTACGATGAAATCGTGGCAGCCGGCGGCAAAGAGCCGGCAGCCATTCCGCTGGATCTGCTGACGGCAACCGACGAGCAATTGAGCAACGCCGCCTTCCAGATCAAGCGCGAGCTGGGCCAGCTGGATGGCATCGTGCATTGCGCCTCGCATTTTTACGCTTTGTCACCGCTGTCCAACCAGGGCATCGACGAGTGGATGAACCAGTACCGCATCAACACCGTGGCACCGTTTGCGCTGACCCGCGCCTGCCTGCCGCTGCTGAAAGAGTCGGCGGATGCCTCGGTACTGTTCATGGGTGAAAGCCATTCGCTGCACCCGGCGGCTTACTGGGGTGGCTTCGGCGCTTCCAAGGCCGGTCTCAATTATCTGACCAAGGTTGCCGCCGATGAGTGGGAGGTGTATCCGAACCTGCGTGTCAATCAGCTGATTCCGGGGCCGGTGAATTCGCCGCAGCGCAACCGCACCCATCCGGGCGAAGCCAAGAGCGAGCGCGCTGATCTGGCCACGCTGATGCCCTATCTGCTGCACTGGATGAGTGAGTCCAGCAAGGGGCAGAGCGGCGAAATCGTCGAACTGGACCTGCGCAGTCGAAAAGGCGAATAAGCAGCACATGGCCGGCCATCACGCGGTGGCCGGCAGATGGTCTATGGGGGAAAGCATGAAGAGTCTGTGGATCTGGCCCTTGCTGGTGCTGCTGGCTGGCTGCAACTGGGTCAATAATGTGTCTGGTCTGTCCAAGGAGGCACACAAGGCGCTGGGCGCCGCCTGCCGCCAGACTGGCCGTTCGCTGGAAGAGTGCTTCAAGCGCAATCCGGATGCCGATACCGCGGCCATTTACGCCGGCTGGCGCGAAATGAACGAGTACATGGCCAAGAACAAGCTGGATACCATGGAGCCTCCACCTGGCGATACGCCGCGCGTGCATGCTGACAGCTCGACTCCGGCGCGGGATGGTGCAGGCGCACCGGCTCCAGCGGCCGATGGCAAGTCTTCCAGTGCCGCACCCAGCCCGGCAGCCCCGCCCCCGCTGAGCAGCGAGGAGGCGGACAAGGCCGCCAAGACCGATCCCCAGGTGGCGGCCGTACTGGCCGCCATCCGCCACAATGGTGGCGGAGACAAAGCCAAGGCCAAGGCCGGTGGCGGTGCCGGCGAACCTGACCAGAAGCGCCTGCTCAACATCATCCAGCAACTCAATGGCAACAAACCTGCCGACAACGGCCAGCCCCCGGCCGACAATGCCAATAACGCCAATCCCGGTTGAATCCTTCCTGCGCTTTTCCTGATGGCAAAAATCAAAACTGTTTTCAGCTGCACCGAGTGCGGCGGCCAATTGCCGAAATGGCAGGGCCAGTGTCCCCATTGTTCTGCCTGGAACACCCTGGTGGAAGCCGTCTCCACCCCCGCCGCCAGTAATCCGCGCTTTCAGTCCTGGTCCACCACCAATGCCCGCGTGCAAGTGCTGTCCGAGGTCAAGACTGAAGAAGTCCCGCGTGACCCCTCCGGCATCGACGAGCTGGACCGGGTGCTGGGCGGTGGCATCGTGCGTGGTGCGGTCATCCTGATCGGCGGCGACCCCGGCATTGGCAAATCCACGCTGCTGTTGCAGGCGCTGGCGGTGATCGGCAAGCGGCGCAAGGTGCTGTATGTGTCGGGTGAGGAATCGCCACAGCAAATCGCCCTGCGCGCTTCGCGGCTGGCGGTCGACCCCAGCCAGGTCAATCTGCTGGCGGAAATCCGCCTGGAAGCCATTCTGGAAACGCTCAAGCAAGAGCAGCCGGAAGTGGCGGTCATCGACTCCATCCAGACCCTGTATACCGAGCAGGTGACCTCGGCCCCCGGTTCGGTATCGCAGGTGCGTGAATGTGCTGCCCAGCTCACCCGCATGGCCAAGCAGACCGGCACCACCATTCTGCTGGTAGGCCATGTCACCAAGGAAGGCTCGCTGGCCGGCCCGCGCGTGCTGGAACACATGGTGGACACCGTGCTGTATTTCGAGGGTGATGCCCACTCCAACTACCGCATGATTCGCGCCATCAAGAACCGCTTTGGCGCAGTCAACGAGCTGGGTGTGTTCGTGATGACCGAAACCGGTCTCAAAGGTGTGTCCAATCCCTCGGCCATCTTCCTGTCTTCCTACCGGGATGATGTGTCCGGCTCCTGCGTGCTGGTTACCCAGGAGGGCAGCCGCCCGCTGCTGGTGGAAATCCAGGCGCTGGTGGACGATTGCCATGGCATGCAGCCCAAGCGGCTGGCGGTGGGGCTGGAACAAAACCGGCTGGCCATGCTGCTGGCGGTGCTGCACCGCCATGGTGGCGTGGCCTGCTTTGATCAGGACGTGTTCCTGAATGCGGTGGGCGGGGTCAAGATCAGCGAACCGGCAGCCGACCTGGCGGTGATCCTGGCCATGGTGTCGTCCTTGCGTAACAAGCCCCTGCCGGAAAAACTGGTGGTGTTTGGCGAAGTGGGCCTGGCCGGCGAAGTGCGTCCGGTGTCGCGTGGGCAGGAGCGGCTGAAAGAAGCCGCCAAGCTGGGCTTCAGCCGCGCCATCGTGCCCACGGCCAACAAGCCGCGCCAGCCTATCGAAGGACTGGAAGTGATTACCGTTGACCGGCTGGAACATGCGGTCGATTACTGTCGTGGAGACTGAGCCATGATTGCCCATGCCGATCTGGAAGCCGAGCTGCCCTATCTGCAACGCTATGCGCTGGCGCAGTTGCGCGATCGTGACGCCGCCAACGATATCGTGCAGGAAACCGTGCTGGCTGCGCTGGAGTCGGGCGACAGCTTCAGTGGCAAATCCAGCCTGCGTACCTGGCTCACCTCCATCCTGCGCTTCAAGCTGATCGACCGGCTGCGCCGCAAGGGGAAGGAGGTGCTGTTCGAATCGCTGGAGGATGAAACCGACGACAGCGACTTTGACGGCCTGTTCAGCAAGGATGGCCACTGGCAGGACAAGATCAAGGCCTGGAGCGGGCCGGAAGAGTCGCTGATGTCCCGTCAGTTCTGGGAAGTGTTCGAGCGCTGTTCCGAGGTGATGCCCCGGCGCACCGCCATGGCTTTTGTCATGCGCGAGGTGATGGGGCTGGAAATTGCCGAAATCTGTAACAATCTGGATGTGACGGCGACTAACTGTTCAGTACTGCTCTATCGCGCCCGCATGAGCTTGCGCGAATGTTTCGAAATACGCTGGACCGGGGAGGCCAAGGCATGAAGATCAACTGCCGGCAGGCCAGTCGCCTGATATCACAGGGGCTGGACCAGCCCTTGAACCAATGGCAATACGTGCGCTTGCGCGTGCATTTGTGGATGTGCGGCAACTGCCGCCAGTTTTCCCATCAGCTACAGCTGTTGCAGCAGGCCGCACGCAAGGCGGGACGCGGCGAATAAGGCTGCAAGGTGGAAAGAGCAAAGCCGGGTCCATGCCCGGCTTTTTGCTTAATGGCGCTTCTTGCTGCTGGTAGCAGGCTGACAGCGCTGCGGGCAGCTGCCGCACTGCTTGCTGGAGAGGCCGGCGCAGTCCAGCGACTGTTTCAGGGCACAGACCGAGCGGCGGCAGGCGATGAAGCGGACTTGTTCTTCTGCCGCCAGGGCGCGGAAATGGCGCATCACATTGTGGCCGAGAAAATCGGTAAACAGGATGAGCAGATCGGTGCCGGCCGGCAGGCGGTCGCTCTTGCGCTGATGCGAGCTGTTGCGCCCGTTCAGGTGACGGTGAATGGTGATGCCGAACTCTTGCAGCACCTCGGGAATATTGCCCAGCGTATCCGCGCCTACCAGCATTGCATTCATGACAGCTCCTGATCGATATGTTTTGCAAATGATAATCATTATTATTTACAAAGACAAGACCCCTCAGCGCTGATTTGTCACTGCGGGCAGGCGGCTAGGGTAGGGCTTGCACGCGGATGCGCACGGACTGCTGCTTACTCAGCAACTGCTGGCCGCTGCCCAGCAGCAAGCTGTTCTGGCCTTGCTGGTCGCGGACTATGCCGCCCACCTCTATCCACTCGCCCAGGCGTCCAGCCACGGTAGTGGAAAGCTGGCTGCCCTCGCGCTGCTTGCCGGCAAAAGCCTGCTGGCTGACTGCCAGTTCGATGACCACCCGTTCACCCTGCAGGCGGGGGAGGGCGTAAAAGCCGCTGACGGCCTCCTGCCAGCTGCTGCCGCGCACGATATTGCCTTGCGGTGTCAGCAGCAGCCATGACAGGGGACGACTTTGCACCAGCTGGATAAAGCCGCTGCGCCCGTCCAGCAGGGTGAGGCTTTGCAGGCTCTGGCCGGATTGGCTGCGGCTGTCCTGCTGCGCCGACAAGCTGACGCCATTGCCGGCACTGCCGGGGATGATGCGGCCGATGCTGATATTGCCCTGCAGCTGTACCCCGGACTGGCTCTGCACGCTGCTGCCGGACTGGCTCACTTCCAGCCGCAGGCTGAGCGGGCGCACATCCAGCTGCCTGGCCAGTGCCGCCAGCTGTTGTTCGCGTGCCGGGTTGGCGTCGATGATCAGCTTGTTGTCCAGTGCGCTGAGCCGCTCATCCGGCAGCAGTTGCGCTTGCAGGGCGCTTTGCAGCTCGCTGGCCTGACGCCAGCTCAGCTCGACAATCTGCAGCGCCAGTGCCGGCGTGCTGCTCAGCAGCAGGAGAGCGATCATGAGCCGGCGCATTACAGCTCCTTGCCCGAGCGCCAGATCGACCAGATCAGCCAGACGCTGTTGAACAGGGCGATCATGAAGCCGATGAAGCCGAAGAAGGGCAGGCCAAACAGTTTGGGACCGGCGTTCACCGTCATCACGATGGAGGAGCCGATGATCAGGCAGCCGGTAACAATGGCCATGGTCAGGCGGTTGGTGCTGCGGTCCAGTTGCTTGCCGAAGCTGTCCAGCCGCTGCAGGTCCAGTTGGATGCGGAACTTGCCCTGACGGATGTCCTTGGACAGCCGCAGGATGTCGCGCGGCAGGCCGGTGAGCATGCCCAGTGTTTCCTGCAGGGTGAGCTTGCCGCGCTTGAGCAGGGTTTTCGGGTGGTAGCGCGCCAGCAGCAGTTCGCGCACAAAGGGCGTGATGTGTTCTACCAGCTGGAAGTCTGGATCCAGCTGGCGGCCCAGGCCCTCCAGCGTGATCAGTGCCTTGAACAGCATGGCCATGTCCGGCGGCAGCAAAATGCCGTGGTCACGGATCAGCGCCATGATGTCGGTGATCAGCTGGCTGATATTGAGGTCTTTCAGCGGCACGTGTTCGTACTGGAACATGAACTCGCTGATGTCGTAGGCGAATTTCTGCTCGTCCACCGGGGTGTTGCCGGTCCACTCCACCAGCACATCCATCATGGCGTGTTCGTTGCGCTCGGCCAGTGCCGCCAGCAGGTCGACGATTTCGTCGCGCCGGCCATGGCTGATACGCCCCACCATGCCGAAATCGATAAAGGCGATGCGGTGTTCCGCCAGGAAGAACACATTGCCGGGGTGCGGGTCGGCATGGAAAAAGCCATTGAGCAGAATCATCTTCAGCACGGCATCCGCACCATGGCTGGCCAGCGCCACCGGGTCCAGCCCGCTGTCGGCCAATTGATCCAGCCGGCTGGCCGGTACGCCATCGATATGCTGCTGCACATTCACCGCCGGATTGGTGTAGTCCCAGTACACCTTGGGCACCACCACCCGGGCATCATCAGCAAAATCGCGGGCGAAGCGTTCCATATTGCGCGCTTCCACCGCCAGGTCCATCTCGCGTTTCAGTGAGCGGGAAAACTGGCTGACGATTTCTACCGGCTGGAAGCGCCGTGCATCGGGGAATTCCATTTCGATCAGTGTGGCCAGGTGCGCCAGGATGCGCAGGTCGGCATCCACCTTTTCCACGATGCCGGGGCGGCGCAGCTTGACCGCGACATGGCTGCCATCATGCAGGGTGGCGAAATGCACCTGGGCGATGGAGGCGGAGCCGATGGGCTTTTCATCAAAGCTGGCAAACAGCTCTTCCGGTGGCTTGCCCAGGGCCTTGATCACCAGCAGCCGCACCGAGGCCGGGTCGACCGGCGGCACCGTGGACTGCAGTTTTTCGAATTCGGCAATCCACTCGGCCGGGAAAACATCTACCCGGGTCGACAGGATTTGCCCCAGCTTGATGAAGGTGGGGCCCAGTTCCTCGAAGGCCAGTCGCACCCGCACCGGCGTGGGCAGGCCGGCGTCGGCATCCGGCAGGTGCAGGTTCAGCCATTCGCCGGCTTTCTCCATGGCGCGTGGCAGGCGCAGGCGCTGGGCGAATTCTCCCAGACCGTGGCGGATGAGGATGCCGCTGATTTCCTTCAGGCGCGGAAGGTCGCGCATTGCAACAAGAGTTTCTCTGAGCATGGGCTTATTGGTGTCCAAGTTGGCTTTACACTCCCGTCCCTGTCCGATAGAGTGCGGCCTATGAAATTGCAACTCCGATTACTCGCCGTGATGCTTGCTGGCGTCATGGTTTTTGCCCAGGCCGCACCGGAAAAGAATGTGCAGGATGCACGGCCCAAGGTCGAGGCCTCGGAAGACCCCATTGCCAAGTATGCCTCGCCTGGCGAGGATGCTGTAGGTGATTTGCTGCTGCAGGCCATGAGCCTGCTGGGCGTGGCCTACCGTTTTGGTGGCAATTCGCCGGTCAGTGGTCTGGATTGCAGCGGTTTTGTCCGTTATGTATTCCAGAAATCCCTCAAGGTCAATTTGCCGCGCACCTCGGCCGAGATGGCGCATATCGGCAAGGCTGTCGATAAAAGTGAACTGGTCGCCGGTGATCTGGTCTTCTTCAATACCCGGGGTTTTGCCTATTCCCATGTTGGCATGTATATGGGCAACGGCAAGTTCATCCACGCGCCGCGTACCGGGCGCAATGTCGAAGTGGTGAGCCTGAACCAGAGCTACTGGCAAAGCCGCTGGAATGGCGCGCGCCGCATCAACCGTAACAATGCCAATGTGCAGGCAGCGGATGAATTGCCGGGAGCCGCCGACAGTGCTGCGGCCAAGCCGCGTGACAACAGTGTGGCGGCAGCGCCCAAGGTAAAATGTCGCAAAGGCCGGAAGTGCAAGGCGGTGGCCGAAGCACCGGCCAGCAAGAAAAAGGGCGGCAAGGCCGAGAAAGCCGGCAAGAGTGGCAAGTCGGCGCGTAGTGACAAGCCCGCCCACGCCGGCAAGTCCGGCCACGGCAAGAAGAAAAAGGTCGCCGGCTGAACCGTCGGCGGCTGACCATCATCACGATGCCCGCCTTGGCGGGCATTGCGTTTTCAGGATTAGCCAGGCATGGCCATGAATATTGACATTCCGGTATGGAAAGACCCGCAAGGCGGCATCGTCGCCTGTGTGGAAAAAATCAAGGTAATGAACGAAAACCTGGAGGAATTGCAGCAGATGGCGCAGGACGCGCTGGAAGATGCCATTCTGATGGGCTGTGACGAACAGCAGGTCAAGGATTTCCTGGTGCGGCTGATGCAAAGCCTGCACAACCCCTATCAGCCCTGAAAGGCAGACCGGCATGCAATGGCCTTTTGAAGTCCTGATCGGGCTGCGTTATCTGCGCGCCAAACGGCGCAATGGTTTTATCTCTTTTATTTCCCTGATTTCCATTGTCGGCATCGCGCTGGGAGTAGCAGCGCTGATCATCGTGCTGTCGGTGATGAACGGTTTCCAGAAGGAAATCCGTGGCCGTATTCTCAGCGTGGCCTCGCATGTGGAAATCTCTGCCTTTGACGGGCGTCTGCCACAGTGGCAGGGCGTGGCCAAGGTGGCCGAGCGCGATGCCCACGTGGTGGCTGCCGCCCCCTTCGTGAATGGCCAGGGCCTGTTTTCCGCCTATGGCAATGTGCGCGGCGGTCTGGTGCGCGGCATCGAGCCGGTACTGGAAGACAAGGTGGTGGACGTGGGCCAGCACATGCTCAAGGGCAGGCTGGAGGCGCTCAAGCCCGGCCAGTTCGGCATCGTGCTGGGCGTGGAACTGGCGCGACAGTTGAATGTGGGCATGGGGGACAAGGTGACGCTGTTTACCCCGGAAGGGACGGTCACCCCGGCGGGGATGATTCCGCGCTACAAGCAGTTCACTGTCATCGGCATTTTCAAGGTGGACATGTTCGAATACGACGCCTCGCTGGCGATGATTCATCTGCAGGATGCCCAGGTGTTGTCGCGCCTTGGCGATACCGTCAGCGGGGTGCGGCTGAAGCTGGACGACCCGATGCTGGCCCCGCTGGTGAAGGCCAATCTGCAGCAGGCGCTGGGCCAGCAGTCGCAGGTGACCGACTGGACCGACACCAATGCCAATTACTTCCGTGCGGTGCAAATTGAAAAACGCATGATGACCATCATCCTCACCCTGATCGTGGCGGTAGCGGCTTTCAATCTGGTGTCCACGCTGGTGATGGTGGTGACCGACAAGCAGGCCGACATCGCCATTCTGCGCACGCTGGGCGCGGCCCCCTCCAGCATCATGAAGATTTTCATGATCCAGGGTTCGGTGGCCGGGGTCAGCGGCACGCTGGCCGGGGTGGCCGGCGGGGTGCTGGTGGCGCTGAATCTGGATGTGATCGTGCCCTTGATCGAACGCGTGCTGGGTACCAAGCTCTTGTCCAGCGAGGTGTACATGATCGACTACCTGCCATCCGACGTGCAGCTGGGCGACGTGAGCACCATTACCGTGATTGCCCTGCTGCTGGCCTTGCTGGCTACCCTTTATCCCAGCTGGCGCGCTGCGCGCACCCAGCCGGCGGAGGCGCTGCGTTATGAGTAATGTGCTGAACTGCCGCAATCTGGGCAAAACCTATAGCGAAGGCCGGCTCAACCTGACCGTGCTGTCGGACGTGACAATCCGGGTGGACAAGGGCGAGCGGCTGGCGATTGTCGGAGCTTCCGGCTCGGGCAAGAGTACGCTGTTGCACCTGCTGGGCGGGCTGGATACGCCCAGCCAGGGCGTGGTGGAAGTGCTGGGGCGCGATCTGGCCGGCTTGTCCGAGGCCGAACGTGGCGTGCTGCGCAACCAGTCGCTGGGCTTTGTTTACCAGTTTCACCATCTGTTGCCGGAATTCACCGCGCTGGAAAACGTGATGATGCCCTTGCTGATTCGCCGCCTGCCACGCAAGGAGGCCGCCGAACAGGCCGCTGCCATGCTGGAGCGGGTGGGCCTGTCGCAACGCTTGCAGCACAAACAGGGTGAATTGTCCGGCGGCGAGCGCCAGCGTGCAGCCATTGCCCGGGCGCTGGTGACACAGCCGGCCTGCCTGCTGGCCGACGAGCCAACCGGTAATCTGGATTACCAGACCGCCCGCCAGGTATTCGACCTGATGCTGGAGCTGAACGAGGGCCTGGGCACCAGCCTGATCATCGTTACCCATGATCTGGAGCTGGCCGGGCGGGCAGAACGCATATTGCGGCTGGTGGAAGGCCGCGTGCAGGACGCCGTGGCTGGCCACTAAGGCCGGATGGTGATGGCAAGGAGAATCAGGTGCTGCTAGTTCGTGAAGAAATGAATTTTGACACGGTGGTGACGGCCGCCCAGACCGCTACCGGTCTGACCCAGTTGCTGCTGGCCGTGCTGTGCCTGCTGCTGGGCAGCTTTGCCGCACGGCAGGCTTTCCGCCGCTGGTTCCAGCATCATCCGGAACGCTACGAGCGTTTTGTCACCTACACCGCCTTCCGCCTGGTGTTGCCCGGCGTTTCGCTGGGCTGCATGCTGCTGTGCATTGTCGGCTGGAATCTGCTGACCCATAGCCGGCCGCATTTGCTGCCGCTGTTTACCGCCATGCTGTTCTGGCTGGGGGTGATCCGGCTGTTTTCCGCGGTGATGCGCCAGGCGCTGCCCAAGGGCAAGTTCGAGCGCCATTCCGAACACTTCATCGCCACCGTGCTGTGGCTGGGCTTTGTCAGCTGGGCCATCGGCTTTGACGATGTGATGCTGGACTGGCTGCAATCGGTGTCCTTTACCGTGGGTAAAACCCATCTGGACCTGCTGACCATCCTCAACGCCATGCTGTGGGTGTCCATCATCGTGGTGGTGGCCTTGTGGGTCAGCCGGGTGATCGAGGCGCGGGTGATGGGCCTCAAGCATATGGACCTGTCGCTACGCATCGTGTTTTCCAAAATGGCGCGCACCCTGCTCATCGTGGTGGCGGTGCTGATTGCGCTGCCGGTGGTGGGCATAGACCTGACCGTGCTGTCGGTATTCGGTGGCGCACTGGGTGTGGGGCTGGGTTTCGGCCTGCAAAAGATTGCCAGTAATTATGTCTCCGGCTTCATCATTCTGCTGGACCGCTCCATCCGCATTGGCGACCGGCTGATGGTGGACAACCGCGTTGGCTATGTCACGCGCATCACCTCGCGCTATGTGGTGCTGCAAAGCGCCGATGGCTCCGAGGCGCTGGTGCCGAACGACGCGCTGATTTCCAATACCGTGATCAACCAGTCCTATTCGGACAAGGCGATGTGGATCAGCCTGCCCATCCAGGTGGATTACGCCACCGATCTGGAGCAGGCGCTGGGGGTGCTGCGCGCATCGGCCGTGCACCCGCGCGTGCAAACCGATCCGGCGCCGGCAGCCTTTGTCACGGCCTTTGCCGATAACGGCATCAATCTGGAGCTGGGCATCTGGGTGAAAGACCCGGAAAACGGCTTCATGGGGCTGAAATCGGAAATCTATCTGGCCATCTGGCGGCGCTTCAAGGAACTCGGTATCGAGATTCCCTACCCGCAGCGCGATGTGCGTATTGTCAGCGATGTGGCCGTGGCGCTGCCCGGCCGGGGAGAGCAGGCATGAGCGGCAAACGACTGGCGATTGTGGACGACGATGCCGCAGTGCGGCAGGCACTGATCTGGCTGCTGGATGGCCAGGGTTACCAGGTCAGCGGCTTTGACAGCGCCGAAGAGTTCCTGGCCACCGGGCCGGATGCCGGTTTCAATGGCCTGATCGTCGATCTGCGCATGTCCGGCATGTCCGGCATCATGCTGCTGGAGCGGCTGGCCGAGCTGGCCTATTGCCCGCCGGCCATCATGCTGACCGCGCATGGCGATGTGCCGCATGCGGTGGCGGCCATCAAGCTGGGAGCGCTGGATTTCATGGAAAAGCCCTTTGATGACGAGATGCTGCTGGCGCGGGTGGAAAAGATGCTGCGCCAGGACGAGGCCAACCGCGCCGTGCATGGCCGCCGCCAGCGCGTCAGTGCCTTGCTGGCCTTGCTGACCGAGCGGGAAAAGGAAGTCATGCAGCTGATCCTGCTGGGCAAGCTCAACAAGCAGATTGCCGAGGATCTTTCCATCAGCATGAAAACGGTGGAAGTACACCGCTCACGGGTATTCGAGAAAATGGGCGTCAAATCTGCGGTGGAGCTGGCCGGCCTGCTGGCAGCCAGCCAGTCCGAGCATGGCGGGAGTCGTGGCGATGGGCACTAAGCAGCCGGTTTCGGTACTGGTGGTGATTCACACTGCCGACGGCCAGGTATTGCTGATCGAACGCGCCGACAAGGCCGGCTACTGGCAATCGGTCACCGGCAGCCGCGAGGGCGAGGAAAGCCTGCGGGAAACCGCTTGCCGTGAATTGCTGGAAGAAACCGGGCTGGATGCCGGCCAGCATCAATTGAGCGACTGGCAGCTGCACAACCGCTACGAAATCTACCCGCACTGGCGGCACCGCTATCCTGACGGGGTCACGCATAACGACGAGTACGTATTCGGCCTGCAACTGGCGCAGCCGCAAAGCGTGCAACTGGCTCCGGGCGAACACACCGCCCAGCAGTGGCTGCCCTGGCAGCAGGCGGCCGAGCTGGTGTTTTCCCCGTCCAATGCCGCTGCCATCCGCCTGCTGCCGTCCCGTCTCGGCCTCGAACAGGCTTAGACCCTGCTCAGAGCCTGAGCAGCCAGCCGCATAGCGCGGCGGCTGCCAGAACCGGGATTACCCCCACCTTGTAGCGCAACAGCGCCAGCGCCGCCGCCAGCGCAAGCAGTACGGCCGGCCAGTCCGGCCCGGCCTGCCAGCCTTGCGGCCATAGTGCATGCCAGCCGAAGAACAGCGCCAGATTGGCAATGACACCCACCACGGCCGCCGTGATGGCAGTGAGCGGCGCGGTGAGCGACAGCGTGCCGTGGGTACGCTCGATCAGTGGCCCGCCGGCCAGAATGAACAGAAAAGACGGCAGGAAGGTAAACCAGGTGACCAGGCAGGCGGCCATGGCGCCGGCCAGCCAGGGCGTGCTGCCAGCCACATGCTGGTAGCCGCCGACAAAGCCGACAAAGGCCACCACCATGATCAGCGGTCCGGGCGTGCTTTCGCCCAGCGCCAGCCCGTCCATCATCTGCCCGGCACTCAGCCAGCCATAGTGGCTGACTGCGCCTTGATAGACATAGGGCAAGACCGCATATGCACCGCCAAAAGTCAGCAAGGCTGCCTTGGTGAAAAACCAGCCCATCTGGGTAAACGGATGCTGCCAGCCATAGTGGCTGAGTAGTAGCAGCAGTGGCACGGCCCAAAGCAGGCTGCCGGCCAGCAGCACCCGCAGCAGGCCGGCCAGGCTGAAGCGGGCATGTGCCGGCGTGGGCGTGTCGTCGTCGATCAGTGCCGGGCCGCTGGCGGTGGTGCTTTGGCCATGGCTGCCACGGGTGCCGGCAAATAGCGCCGGATGGCGCTGGCCGGCCAGATAGCCGACTGCGGCGGCAGCCAGCACGATCAGCGGAAACGGCAGGCCAAACAGCGCCAGTGCCACAAAGGAGGCCGCCGCCAGCGACCACAGCAACCGGTTTTTCAGCGTGCGCTGGCCGATGCGCAGGGCTGCCTGCAGCACAATCGCGACAATGGCCGGCTTGATGCCGTAAAACAGTCCGGCCACCAGGGGTAGCTGGCCCAGCGCCAGATACAGCCAGGACAGCCCGCTCAGGATGAATAGCGAAGGCAGGACGAACAGCCCGCCCGCGATGATGCCACCCCAGCTGCGATGCATCAGCCAGCCGATATAGGTGGCCAGCTGTTGAGCCTCCGGCCCCGGCAGCAGCATGCAGTAGTTGAGCGCATGCAAGAAGCGCCGCTCCGAGATCCAGCGGCGTTTTTCCACCAGCTCCTGATGCAGCAGGGCAATTTGTCCGGCAGGTCCGCCAAAGCTGATAAAGCCCAGCTTGAGCCAGAAGACGAAGGCTTGCCGCAGGCTGACAGCGGCGGGGGCGGTTGGGGGCGGGCTGGAAGGCATGGAACTCCTGCGTGTTGTGTTGCTGGCCAGAGCGCTACTGTAGCGCAGTCTGGCCCGTGGGCAGGCAAAGACATGCTTGGTCACAAAACAAGCAAGGACAGCGAGCCTGCTGCCCGTTACAATCCGGTTTTCTTATTTTCGTCATCAAACTGTCATGTCTGCACTGGAAAGCATCAATCAGGCCCTGTTCCTGCTCATCAATGCCACGCCGGCCTCGCCTGCGCCACTGATCATGCTGGCCACCGTGCTGGCCAAATACCTGATCCTGCTGATTCCAATGCTGCTGCTGGGCATGTGGCTGTGGGGTGAACAAGCGCAGCGCGAAAGAGCTTTGCGGGTCTTGCTCAGTGTCGGGCTGGCCTTGTTGTGCAACCAGCTGATCGGCCTGGCCTGGGATCACCCGCGTCCCTTTGCCATCGGGCTGGGCTACCGCTTTATCGCCCATGCGGCCGACCCGTCCTTTCCCAGTGATCACACCACCATTTTTGCCACCACCGCCTATGCCTTCTGGCTGGCCGGCAAGGCCCGCCTTGGCCGTGTGCTGCTGCTGCTGACGCTGGCGGTAGGCTGGTCGCGGGTCTACCTGGGGGTGCACTGGCCGCTGGACATCCTGGGCGGCCTGCTGCTGCCCTTGCTGTATAGCCGGCTGCTGGCACTGGCCTGGCCGGTTTGCGGAGCGCGCTTGTTGCAGTCGCTGAACGAGGCCTATCGCCTGTTGCTGGCCAAGCCGATCGCGCTGGGCTGGATCAAGGCCTGATGCCTTTGATGGCTGTAGTAATAAAAAACGAGGCTGCGGCCTCGTTTTTTTATTGTCTGTGCCGGCTCAGGCCGCCAGTTGCCGCCAGCCCTGCACCATCATCACCAGTGCGATCAAGAGCATCAGCAGGCTGGACAAATAAGGCAGCCGGCGCGCCACGCCGTCCAGATTACCCAGACGTTGCCCCAGCTGCTGGGCACCCCAGGCGGCAAGCACCCCCACGCTGACCAGCGACAGCGCCAGTCCCAGGCTGAAGGACGCCACCATGGTCGCGCCCAGCGCCACCCGTTTCAGTTGCAGGCACAGCAGCAGGATGGTTACCGAGGCAGGGCAGGGCATCAGCCCGCCAGTCAGGCCAAACAGGGCGATCTGCACCGTGCTCACCGGCTTGCCGGCAAAGCGGCGGGCAATTTCATCGGCATGGGCTTTTTCGTGGGCGTCCTGATAGCCGGCACTGGCTGCAGATTGAGCATGGCCTTGCTGCGGGCGCCTGGCGGCAAGCTGGCCACGCCCAGCTACAGACGGGGTGGCCTGGCTGCGATAGCGTTGGGCCGGCGGTGGGCCGAAACGCACGGCAAACTGATGGCCATGGCCGCCGTGCTGCATGTCTAGCGTGACATCAAACTGGTGTGGCGCGGCCACCGGGCTGGCTGATTGCAAAATCTTGCCATGTGGCAGCAAATCATGGCTTTCGCGGTGGCCATCATCGCGGCGCAGCTGCAGCTGATAACGTACGTCGGCCTGTGGTGGTTGCGGGCGCATGTGATTGTTGTAGCAGTAGAGCTGCAGATGCGCTGGCTGCTGCGGGCTGATCAGCAGTTCCACCAGGCCATGGCCGGTGTTGATGATCTTGCCGCCGTGTGGCGCATGCTGCCAGGCGCGGGCAGCCAGATTGTCCTGTCGCGTGCGCCAGCACATCCAGCCGGCAATGCCCAGCACGATCAGGCCGGACAACATCAGCAGCCAGGGTTCGGCCTGTTCCACCAGCAACTGGTTGCCAAAATGCAGCGCCGCAGCCGCCAGCAGCCATACCACCAGCGAGTGCGACAGTGCCGCGCACAGGCCGAGCAATACCGCCTGGGCGATGCTGCCGCGGATGGCGATGATGAAAGACGCCATCAGCGTCTTGGAATGGCCCGGCTCCAGTCCATGCAGCGCCCCCAGCAGGATGGCGGACGGGATGAACAACCAGAGATTGGTCGAGCCTTGCTGTATGAGTTCGGAAAGAGCTGGCATGATGACGAGCTTCGCAGTGGCAATTGCCCGCAATATACTACCCCCTAGTATGTTTTGAGAAGGAAAATAGCAGCATGGGACATACCATCAAGGGTCAGAAGCCTTTACTGGCCAGGGTCCGGCGCATCAAGGGCCAGGCCGCGGCCATCGAGCGCGCGCTGGAAGAAGGACAGGAATGCATGGCGGTGTTGCAGCAGATAGCAGCCATTCGCGGGGCGGTGAACGGCCTGATGGCCGAGGTGCTGGAAGGCCATCTGCGTGAGCATCTGCTAACACAGCAGCCTGCCGCAGATGGGCCGGAACAGCATCCGGCCCGGCAGGAAGAGGTGGATCAGGTGATGCGGATCGTGCGTTCTTACCTGAAGTAAGTACTCAGCGGCCTTTGCCCATGGCTTCGCTGACCCGGAAACGCCCGGCCAGCAAACCCAGCAGGCCGATGGTGTGACGGGTCTGTTCCACACAGTCGGACAGGCTTTGCTGTGCCTGATGCATGGAGCTGGCCACGGTGCCGATTTCAGCCGTGGCACTGGCATGCGCCTGGCCGGAATCGGTAAGCTGGCCGATGGTGCCAAGCAGGCTGCTGACAATGCGCTGTACTTCGATGTTTTCTCCGGCCGATGCCTCGGCCAGCTGCAAGCCCTGTTCCAGGTGCTGCATGCCGCTTTGCATGGTATTCACCGCCTCGCTCGCCTGGTGCTGCACCCGCTGAATCATGCCGTCGATTTCCAGCGTGGACTTGCTGGTGCGTTCCGCCAGCTTGCGCACTTCGTCGGCCACCACGGCAAAGCC